>JBCAWO010000015.1:0-90839 GCA_038534515.1 Cyanobacteria bacterium J06554_1 | reverse complement strand
CGAATCCCATTTTGAAACGAAATGCCCTCAATCACATCACCGAGATATCTTGTTGACCTTCTATGACTTTCCGGCAGAGCACTGGGCGCATATTCGTTCCACTAATCCGATTGAATCCACCTTTGCCACCGTGCGTTTGAGAACCGATAAGACAAGAGGGGCGGTTTCCCCGGATTCTATCCTCTCGTTAGTGTTCAAATTAGTACAGAGTGCTCAGAAACGATGGCAACGGATTCGAGGATTCAAACATCTCGGTGATGTGATTGAGGGCATTTCGTTTCAAAATGGGATTCGGGTTGAGCAGAAGATTCAGACAACTACCAATCAGAAGGCTGCCTAACTCTGGCTCATACACCAGATTTGACTATATCTCGGAAGACGCGCGTCCAAATCAATTTTATGTGTAATGCACAACTCACGAATATTTTGACAAGCGTCAATAGCCCATTCGACCCTCTCTGTAGCATAGGTTAAACCACAACTACTAACCCCATGCACCAATCGATGTCGCAACCTAAATGCTTTCAGGAGTCCATTCCAATCGTTGATAACGTCGGGCAAGAGCTGATTAACATTTGGAAATACTTCCTCTTTCCAAAGATTTTTGTAAGCTTTACATCCGTGGCAGCCATCGAGCTTGGCTCGAATCTCTACATTAGGAGATGTTCCAAGTGCAATAATTGAGCGACGTACGGTCCACTCAAAGTGGATTACTGAGAGTAGTGCTGATAGTGATGGGTCTTCAGCTAACAACTTTTGAATTCGTTGTTCTCTCGCTGGGCTAGAATCTTGCACTAAAAACATCAGCTTTTCCTGTGAGAACTGCTTCTGATAGTCATGGCGCTGTGCTTATGGGAAGTTGACGTCGAACGGTGGAGTTCAACGGCGGCAGTAACTCTAGATGCTCCTGACGATTTACGCTCCGCCGTTGCAACGCAGTGTTAGCTAGCTTTTATTCAGTTTTAGTTGCAGTTTTAGTTGCTTCCTCAACTACTTGCTGGGGATGCACAGTCGAAATGCCTGGAACTCCTGAAAAGTCATTTGGGTTCAGCGTTAAGATGTGGCTAATCCCAGAAGTCAGCATTACAGCCACAATACGGGCATCATGAGTCCGTTTACCTTTGATTTGATTATCAGTAACAAGAGCGAACCAGCTTGGGAAAATCTGAGAAGTTTCATCTGCTATAGGAAAACGGTTCAACAGTTGCTCAATAACATCGTGCGTTTGCTCAACCGACCATCCCAATCCATTCACATCCACTGGGCGTGTTGCGACAACCCACAACTCAATCAAAATTTGACCTGTTAGATAGCACTCGTTACCTTGAAATAACAAAGTAGCAACAGCTTCGGTGGCTAGATCATGTTGAGAGTCGGATGGATTACTGAACCGTAGAACAACATTGGTATCTAGCAAATATTTAGTCATTATTCGTAAATATTGCCACGGTCAAACGCTTCATCGGATAGGGTAATGCTTGTTTTAGGCAATTGAGCTACCCATCTACGAAAATTATCGGCGCGTTCGACAGGCGTTGCACGCTGCCAAAATGGCATTGACTGCGTCAGTTGCTGAGCCTGAGCTTTGACAGAATTGATAAAGTCAGCGATTTTCCTCAGTTGGCTGTCATTGAGCTTATCAATTTCTTGCTTCAGGTTTTCCCGCAACATGATGTTAGACCTAAATATCGCAACTGTAACGATCATAGCTGATTCGAGCTTTTGCTGTTTAAATGAGCATAAATACTCTAGAAACTACACGAACCGATGTTCACTTACAAAGGCTGTATACCAAAGCTTTAATAGGCTGCTACACGGTTTTCACCAAACAACAATAGATTTATGATCAAACAATTCTTCTACAGGCCCATTGTGCTCCGGAGTGAGAATACATTTGCTATTTAAAGTTCCCTCTCTAATCTGTTCAGTAAAAATCACGATCCTCTCCCAGGTAGTGATATGTTGCTCATCGGATACTGTCTTCGGGAAATGTAGGTCATTCCAGAACACCATTTCGACATCATGTGACTGGTTTTGTCCATCCACCCAAATGTAAAAGCAAATATCGTTTGCTTTCACAAATGAACCACGTATTGTATGTTGGATAAGGTTATCTGAATCGACATTGAGCTTTTTCAGCGCAACTGAAGTTAGAGGCACGGGAGTTTCAATGTTCTCATCGGCAATACAAGTAATCTCAGGATTATTTACGAAGTTTTGAATTACTTCTATGGAATGGGGTAAGGCGTCATTTCCAAGTGAAGTGATAAAAACCTCTGTCGCTGATCCATCCCATGGCAGCAAGATAGACTTCGCTTTTGGCCATAATTGCTTGGCTAGTTCTACGTATCGCATCGTGTGCGTTGGGGGCCAGCTAACGGTTTGGATCAGCGGTTGCCGATCCATTTGCAGATAGATAAGTGTTGCATAACAATCTGCTGCATCCAGATTGTTATGCAACACTTTTACTACGTTCTTGCTTGAAAGTGATTAAAAAGATCGTTCATCATTTTATGTAACTTTGATAGTAAAGTTCATCTATTTTCAGTAATTATGTTGTAACAACGATTTTCCCGATCTGCTTATTAGACTCTAAGTATCGATGGGCATCAGAAACCTCGTCAAGTAGAAAGCTTTTGGCAATTATTGGGGTGAATTCTCCTGTCTCAAACCCTGAATTAATGTAGCTGACGGCCCGAGCGATCGCATCTGGATTTCGCTCCATCCCCATAACCTGGTTGCCCGTATATTCAAATATCATGAACGTATTGAGCTTCACCGAGTTGAACATGGCTGGCATCATAGGAATGGTAGCGTCTGTCAAGTCCAGCAAGCCATAGTGGATAATGTGGCCCTGTCGTTTCATGATCTGATACCACTTGCCAATCATGGCACCCCCGATGGGATCAAAAACGATATCTACACCGTGATTGCCCACAATTGCCCGAATCTGATCCACCACATCATTGGTTTCAGTGGCAATGAAGTAATCCGCGCCTAGATCGAGAATCCTGTCGCGCTTTGCATAGGTACGACTAGTACCAATTACAGTTACCCCGTGGGCCTTAGCCATCTGCATAGCAGCAATACCAACGCTACAGGCAGCAGCGGTCACCACGATAAACTTAGCCTGCGGCAAGTTGGTAACTTCGAATAAGGGGAAATAGGCTGTGAAATAGGGAACCGCGATCGCAGCATACTCCACCCAGGTCAAATCTACCTTTGGTAGTGGAATTAAACAATCCTGGTGGATAATAGCCGCATCTCCATAGACGGTATAGCGGTTGAGAGAAAAGCCAGGCAAAACTGAGACAGGGTCACCAATTTGCCAGGGAGAAACCTCTTCTCCTACTGCGCTGATGATCCCCACACAGTCATACCCCAACCCCACCGGAAACTGCTCTGGCGATTGAATATATTGCCCTTCTCGCCAGAGAATATCAGCCCTTTGAATGCCGAAAGCCTTCACCTCAATCAGGACCTCTCCTGCTTCTGGATGCCGGATGGGGCGCTCAACAACCTTGAGTCTGTCAGCATCACCATGCTGTGCAAATTGTACAAGCCTTGCCATAGCGTTATCTCCCTACAGAAAAATCTGTGCTGTTCCTGTTCCATTTCCATAGCTTCCGTCAGCCGTGCCATCCTCAGCAAAGGTGAAGGCGATGTCCCCTTGCAGTAAACCAAGGCGCGAATTCGTATTGTAGGTTCCAGTAAACAGACCATCGCTATCCACTTCACCGACAAGTTGTCCTATCCTAATTTCATCCTTAGCAGGATAGGTATATTCAATCACCATGACACTGCCGTCCAAAAAGGTCCCAGTGACTTCACCGAGTGCTTCACCACAGGCAAAGCCATACTGAGTGGGATTCCTCAAAAATTCTGAAACCCCTGGTGCGATACTATCTGCTTGCTGAACAACTGCTGGGGACTGGCTTTGAGCCTGAACAGTGGCTTCCTGAGAATAGGTAATGGCTATGATCCCGGCTAGAGCAATGCTAAGCAAACTAACTCGGCCTAAAAGATGAATAAATTTCACGGTAATTTTTTCCTGAGTTTGTCAACTAAAAATCTGAGACTCGAAACACAACACGTGATCCACTATCAAAATCAAAAATCTGGTTGCGATTTGGAATATTGGCGGCGTATTCTGGGTCGGCCTGAACGGCTTGTGCTGTTTCAGGTGATGGGAACGTAATCACCAAGATAAAGTCAGGTTTTTCAATGTTTCCAGTGAGGACTTCTTGCGGTAGGTAAGTCGCATCAAATTCCACATCAAAGCGATCAGCAATTGGGGCCAGCCATTCAAAATATTCATTAGCCGCTGCCATCCCCCCGCCTCCTTCTTTCAGGTGAAGCAATTCAACGACTTTGAGAGAAACTTCTTCTGCCTGTGCTTGCTGGGTGATACTAGACTGTGAGGTGCAGGATGTGATCGTAAGCAGTATGGCTCCTGCAAATAAAGAAACTATCTTCTTCATCATTCTTTAGTGAATAGACTACGTTCTTTAGAGAGATAACTATTGGCAACCGTTAGTGCTTCTATAGCCGTCGCCAGTTCTGCTAGGACAAAACAGTTAGCCATTTGTTCATAGGCTGAGTATCGGGATAATACTCAAGGTCTTCACTCAAATGGCTAACGCTATCGTTCTCTCTGAAGCTCAATTCGATAATATGCGTGTATTCTTGCAATGGGTAGACTTAAAAAGGCACCCAATCGGTGCAAAAATGCACCACTCTATGAGGAGTCCTTGAGATGAACTGGGATGACCTGAAAATTTTTCTGGCGGTTGCTCGGGAAGGGGCTGCTCGGGCCGCTGCCGCTAAGCTAGGTATCCATCACTCGACCATTATCCGCCGCATCGAAGCATTTGAATCAGTTCAGAATACACGGCTGTTTGACCGTCTTCCCGGTGGCTACACGTTGACAGCCGCTGGCGAAGAGTTATTGCAAGCTGCTATTCGCATTGAAGATGAGATCAATGGCATCGAGCGCCACATCCTAGGACAAGACATCCGTTTGCAGGGGGATATCCGAGTCACGATGCCGAATCACCTGGCTTTCCACCTATTAATGCCAGATGTGATTCGCTTCATGAACATCTATCCAGATGTCAATCTACAATTATTGATCTCCTACGGCATGTTTAACCTCAGCAAGCGAGAGGCTGATGTTGCGATTCGAGTGACCGAGAACCCACCCGAGCACCTGGTGGGTCGCAAGGTGATTCGCTATCATTGCGCAACTTATGCGTCTAGTCACTACTTAGCAACCCATAAGCTGACAGCAGGAAAAGCACACTGGATTGGCTGGGATTCTCCCAACCCGTATCCTAATTGGGTAAAACAGAGTGAGTTTCCCCATTTGTCGATTCGGGGTCGCATGAATAATGTTTTAGCCCAACTTGCAGCTGCTAAAGTCGGTTTTGGCCTTGCTCGCTTACCTTGCTTTTTGGGAGATGCTGATTCTGCACTGCAGCGAGTTCCTCCAGGCAAAAGTACCCTCTGCCATGATGTCTGGATTCTGACCCACAAGGATTTAGTCTCAACTGTTCGGATCCAAACCTTCATGGATTTTATGGCCGATGCCTTTCGCCAAAAGCGAGACTTGTTGGAAGGACGCGAAGGGTTGACTCAGTAAAGTTTTATGGAAAACATCAATGGTTATTAAGGGAAGGTGAGATCACATAGGCCAATTGTGTCTCTGCCAGATGGTTCTACTCAAGGTATTAGCAAGGATTTGAGAAGAAAATCAAGACCTAAAGGGACTTACCTCAGTCAGCATAACGACGGGCATCAGCGGCTGCAAGAGTCTATAGTCATAGTGCGATCCTTTCCTAATCAGTCCGCTGCATGCAAATGTTAGGTGAGGAATAAGGATTGAGGGGCACTCTCGACCCTAGAGCTTTGTTCAGCTCAATTATCAATATGTAGTGACAAGTGCCTGAAGAATCCCTCAGGGCTCAAATAATCCTCCCAGATTTTTCTGCATGCAAGTTGTCGTTCCTGATAGGCATCAGGTGTTAATGCGTCATAATGCTCACAGATTAGTTCGCTAATTGATTGTAAGTTTGTTTCCTCGACAAATAAACAATAATCTTTCCAATCTATATGAAATTCATAGGGAAGCTGACCATCAGGAGATACGATGACCGGTATCCGACCCATGCACAGCGTTTCATAGACTCGGTACGAGTAATTACCTGAACCTCTGCAACATAAAACATAGTCACTATTAACTATGTTTTGGATGAATTCCTGCCGAGTCTGCCTCTTGTAAATAGGATCAGGATTTCCTAGGAATACAGATTTATCGCGCAAAATAAAATTCGTATTAATTGTTTCGCTTTTATGAAGTAGTTTGATTGCCTGGTGACGGAGACGTTCTCCATAGTTAGGCGATACATCAAAATAGCCCTGTCGCAGAAACGTATACAGGTAATAAAAATAGTCCTTGAAATAGTCATTCAACTTAGGTTTTGGTGCAAGCCCACAGAAGCTAATGGTAGCCTTATTATTTTTCTCCCGGAAGGTTAAAGAATTGCGCCGTTGTCCTTGAACAGTGTTAGGCACTTGATATGCTATGTCCTCAGAAAAGGCAGGCATACAGTAATCTCGAACTCCCTTGTGTGATACGTACAAACCCTCTCGAAAGGTAATTGCTTCAGTAAATGGGGTGGGTTCATGAGAACGATCTCCTCTAAAAAAGAGTACTACTGGCCGACCAGCCGACAGACCCTCCTGATATACGGCCATATTGGTTTCTTCAACAGCTTTGGCTACCGAGTTTGATGTTGACTTAGGCAACCAATGTGGTCCTCGGTACCAGTACCAGTCATAGGGAAGGACTACTATATCAGCGTCAGTCAACTGGACCAGCCGGATGTCAAGCTTCGAGGCATTCTTCCAGTATCTGCTGAACTTACCAGTCCATGATAAATCTTCGGATTCTATCTCATACGATGCATAGAGCTGCTTAGGGATAAACGGCACACATGGTATCTGAGCTAGTACCGGGGAATTGGAAAATTCTGTATAGAAATTCAACATAGAAATACCAAAGAATTGGAGGTTAAACAGAAGACAATAAGATGTTGAGTAAACACCTAACGGCAGAGTTGTGCGGCTGTGCAGCACCTCTCAATCTTAGCCGATAGGATTCGCTCAGACCGCTCAAACGCCGTGTTCGGGAGCAAAACTCCTGGCGGGGGCGGCCACGATCTCAACCCCACCCCCATCTCACTCATCAACCGCTCAAAACCACTTAACCTAGGCGATCTAACGATATCTATTGGAACCTCGGCGACTGACCAACCGCTGACAAAACGTACCCTTGGCGAGTTGGCAGACCCCGCACACCCACCGAGCGCACTCGTTGTTAATGCTATTGGCAATCTGGATATTGAGGCAAGCGACCGCCGATAGCTGGTGGGACTGTTGAGGCTTGGTCAGCCATTAACAAAATCCATGCTGATGCTATTGACGACAACTTTGTGGGACTGATTGCAATTTGGGAGATCTGAACTACGCTCAACTGATCAACGGGCGATTGCACCACCATCGATCTGGCCCTTGGCAAACTCTCTTTTCTCGATTGCAGCCGAACTACTTATTAGATCTACTTTTTCAGTCTATCCACCCTAATTGGCATACTATATTGCAAGCTTGCAGTCTATCCACCCAAATCGGTGAGATAGGCTGCAAATTTTCCGTATAGTGTGACCATATTGGATGGATATATGGAAAGTTTCAGTCTATTGCCAGTCGAGCAACATAGAAATCAATAAGATCGCATCAATGCTACCTGCTCTAACGGACTACCGCCCCCATAGCTTGCATATCAGTCGAAGGGATTAAATGTAGTCATGTACTGCCCAACTCAAGAACTGCGAAATTGTTTTTCCACCATGTCCACCAACACATCGCGGGGCAGCAGACGGGGCAAATTAGCAATCACCTGGGTCATTAAGCCCCCTGTAACCACATTGGGCTGTCCAGACTCCAGGGCAGCAAGGGCGGACTTAACCACATTTTCAACAGACTCAAGCTGATTCAGACTGCTGCTCATGTCGCTATTGCTTGGGACCTTAGCCGCCTCAAAAAACTTAGATTCTGTCGGTCCGGGGCAAAGGGCTAAGACTTTCACACCCTTCTCCTTGACTTCGGCCCAGAGAGCTTCGCTAAAACTGAGAACAAATGCCTTCGATGCTGCATACACTGACCAGTAGGGCATCGGCTGAAACCCAGCAATCGATGCAACATTGATAATTCCCCCCTGACGCCGCTCCAGCATGGTGGGCAAAAACACATGGGTCAGTTCCACCAGGGTAGAAATATTGAGCTGAATCATGCTGGTCTGCCGGTCCAGAACACTTTCTGTAAAAGGACCATAGTCCCCAAAACCAGCATTATTGATCAGCAGGTCAACGACCACGCCTAATGTTTCAACCTGACGGGCTACAGACAAAGAAGCTCCGGGCTCAGTCAAATCTTGAACAATGACATCAGCCCGTACACCATACTGTTGCCCCAGTTCCTCAGCCAGGTGGTTAAGCTTGTCTTGGGAACGGGCTACCAGGAGTAGATCTAGCTTTTTGGCTGCCAGCTGGCGGGCAAATTCGGCCCCAATGCCGGAGGATGCGCCAGTAATCAAGGCAGTTTTCATAGGCTTATGGTGAATGTTTACCCTAGTAGCTTAACGCTCAACTGAATAATACTTTGCCCACAATCTGAGGATGAAAAAGACTGGCCGGAGACCTCAACAGATGAGCCATCTCCATCATACGCAGATGCATCTCTCCATCTTGTTGCGTCTGTTTTAGCAATCGTTGCATATAGCCCAGCAAGACCTTGCCCAAAACCTTGCTTAGGCCCTTTGACTCAATGGCCCCCTGGGTAAAGGCAAACCCTGAATCTCGCATGGTAGCCAGGGACCAGGGTGAGGCGTTACTGCGGGCCAGCTGTTTTTGGAACGCCGTCCCGGTTAGATCTTCTCCACGAGTCTGCACCTGAGCCAGCCAGTGCTGCAATACCAGGCTAGAGAGTGCGCTTACCGTCATGCCTTGGCCATAGACCGGACAGAGGGCGCAAACCGCATCCCCAATGGCAACAAACCCGCTGGGTAAGTCGATTTTCTCGTAGTGATAGAGCCGATTAGCCGTTGCCCGGTGGGCCATAATGTCTGAACAGGGCTCAGCATTACAAATCGCCTGATAAAAGTGAGGCTGGTCCAGGGTTTGGGCAAAGGCTAAAAATCCCTCTGGATCCAGGGGAGGATATTTTTTGCCGTAACCGCCCAGGGTGGCGATCCACTGATTATTTTCGATCTGGGCCAGATAACCCAGCCGGGGTTGATGGGGTGGCTCATGGCTAATCAGCATTACCTTACAATCTGGCTGGGCAGAGTCAGGAATCTGATAGCGGCGGGTGGCATACCCCAAGCCCCCATCAACCCGCGTTTGGGGTGGTGTTGTTAGGCCTAGCTGACGCAGCCAGTGGGGGGCCGAGGTACCTCGGCCACTGGCATCTATTACTAGCTGAGCGACCAGGGTTGTGCTTTTGCTGTCTCCCAGACGTTGGTAACGAACGCCTTGAATGGCTGAACCCGCCATTACCAGCCCCTGAACCTTGCACGCATCTAGGAATTGAACATTCGGAAGTTTGACCACCTGCTGTCGGATCACCGTTTCGAGCAAATAGCGGCTACAGGTCACCGATTGTAGCTGAGATTCACCTTCAAATGTTGCGTTCCAGCCACCCAGCGTAAACAGGTGAAACTCTCGCCCCCAGTCGATTGGGACAGCCCCCGCCGTCGCTAATGCCGCCCCCAGTCCGGGAAAATGCTGTTCCATGATTTGAAATCCCCGCGTGAACAGCACATGGGGCTGCACTGACTGGGGTACCCCACGTCGGGGCTGTGGGCTATGGGGCAAAAGGTCTCGCTCGATCAGGGTGACCCGATCAAAAACTTCAGAAACAACCTTGGTCGCTAACAAACCTGCAATACTACCGCCAATGACAATGGCATGCTCTAGCTTTTGATGAACCATAATGTTTCTGGCGCTGCTAATCTTGGGGACAATCTAATCTGAAAAATCCTGACTGATTTCATTATCGGTCGATCGCCCCATCTTCTCAATATCGCTCTGTTTACCCAGGCGATCTACTCGGCAAGAAAGGTTCGGATATATTGATTGACGAGTTGAGGCTGCTCTTGCTGTACCCAATGGCTGCAGTTGGGAATGTAGCGGATTTGGAAATCTTGTACATAGTCTTCGGTTCCCTCTGTTAATTCTTTGCCCAGGGCTACGTCATTTTCACCCCAAATCATTAAGGTGCGGGTTTTGAACAATATGGGCCAGTCGGTCGGGGACAACAGCAGGGGCAAAAGGTTGCGGTAGTAGTTGAGCGCTGCGGTGAGTGCCCCCGGTTTAGCCAGGGCTGTGGTGTAGGCTTTAATATCGGCATCGCTAAAGGCTGATTTATCGATTGCCATGCCCCGAAAGGTTTGCTCCATGGATCGGGAGAGATTAGCCTGTAGCAACAGTTCTGGTAAGAGTGGCAGCTGAAAAAAGAGAATATACCAGCTACGGGCCAGCTGCTGCCAGGTACGCAGACCTTGGGCAAATTTGGCGGGATGGGGCAGATTGAGAATTATCAAGCGGTCTACTTGGGCAGGGTAGCGATATACAAACTGCCAGGCGATCGCACCACCCCAGTCATGCCCTACTAGGATGCAACGGTCGTAGCCTAAGCTTGCGATCGCACCTTTCACATCTGCCACCAATTCATCCATGTGATAGGCCGACCGAGACTGGGGGCGGTCGCTATCGTTGTATCCCCGCAAATCGAGGGCAACAACCTTGTGGTCACGGGCAAACTCCGGAATCTGGTGTCGCCAGGAATACCAAAATTCTGGAAACCCATGCAAAAGGAGCATCAGCGGCCCTTCTCCCTGGGTTACGTAGTGAAGCTGGATGCCGTTGGTGGTAATTTTTCCGTGGCTCCAGGTTTCTATCATTGTTAAGGACGGGGCTACAAGAACCATTTTATTCTAGCCCCGCAGCGGCAACCATAAAGGAGCGTCATGTCCCCTAGGCACGCTACAAGTTGTTAACGCACTACCTCTCTCATCGCCTCGGCATCAAGTTGTCTTTTCTCCTTTGGACTCTTTTTTAATCTGGGAAATCGTTGCTGGATGCAGCCTTAGTTATCTTTGATTGAAGGAGCAGACGCCAAAGCTAACGCACCTTTCTGCATCCGTTTGATATCATCACTTGACCAGTCTTTAGTGCTCTGACAGTGGTGGGCCGTTAGTAACCCCCATAGCCCCTGGTTTGTCAAAATCGGTACCACCAGGTTAGCCCGCACATCTAGATAGCGTAAAAAATCGCGGTGACAGGCCTCAATCGGTTCAGTCTCAATATCGGGAATGGCTCTCACCCGACCCGCTAAATATAAGGTCGCATACTCATCGTTAAAACACTGATCTGGCCCTGTAGACCCGTAGATAGAATACTTTTGATCGCTTAGGGATTCGAATGTAACCTGACCTTCCCACTGATTGTAAAAGTAGTAAATTACAACTCGATCCACTTGCAGAAAGTTCCGGAGGTCATCAGTGGTGCTTTGCACTAACCGATCGCGCTGCATTGTCTGGCCCAGACGCTGCAATATAGACTTCATGGCACCGACTTCTGAATCGCGCGGTCCGGAATGAATCGTTGGATCAAACTGAGTCGACATAATAAAGCAGTATTTCCCAGCGTTAACTCTCTTCTAGCGCTCGTTGTAGGGATATCTCCATTTATTTACAGATTCTTAAGAACCAGAGCCGCATAACATTTCAATTGCTTGTAAACTCTTAAGATTTGAAAATCTTACCGCACGCTTCTTAAGAAATTGGGCGTTGCTGGTCTCCGATATGAAGTTATCTGGTGAGTATCGGCGCATCGTTCACAGATCGGTTTATACCCTAAATCAGCAACGCCAGAAATTGAGATTTGTCAAACCAGAGAGTTAGGACCAAACAGCTCATGAACTCAGATATTCGTCTAATTCGAGGACGTTGGATTTTTACAGGGGAAACAACCCTATGGGATAGTGCGATCGCAATTCAAAACGACAAAATCCTCACGGTAGACACGTGGGAATCTCTGCGGGCAAACTATCCCCAGGCCGAGGTCATTGGCTCTGGTGCCCATGCCGTTATGCCAGGGCTGATCAATGCCCACCACCACAGCAACGGTGTGCCCAATTCTCTTCAGGGTATCGATGACGACTTTCTAGAGCTATGGCTGTTTGCCAATATTGGGTTGCGATCGCAAGACCCCACCCTCAAAACCCTGCTCAGCATTGCCCAGTTATTACAAAGCGGTGTCACCAGCGTTGTCGACGTGGCCAGTATGGGCGGCTCCGCCAAAGACTGTCTGGAGAATCTCAACGGCCGCCTGAGCGCCTATGAACAAGCGGGGATGCGTGTCGCCCTCACCCCCGGTATCCGGTACGAGAGTGTTTTGGTCCATGGCGAAGATGACGCATTTTTGACCAGTCTGCCAGGGGACTTAAAACAGCGATTACACAGCCTGCTACCCACCGGCCAGTCCCTGTCTCGGGCAGACCATGTGGACCTCATCTCTGACTTGGTGAAGCAGTACCAGTCCCATGCCCACATTGATGTGTGGTTTGGACCACCGGGCCCCCAGTGGGTGGGCGATGAGCTGCTAATGCAACTGGTAGAGGCGGCAGAACGATTGGACACCCATGTCCAGACCCATGCCCTGGAATCGTTCTACGAAAAACTCATGGGTCCCCGTCTCTATGGCAAATCTGTTATCGCCCATCTTAAAGACTTGGGGGTATTGAGCCCCCGATTTTCCATTGCCCACGGGGTCTGGCTCACCGAGACCGATATTGAAATATTGGCGGAGACCGGTGCTGCGGTTAGCCACAACCCCAGCTCAAATCTGCGGCTGCGGGCAGGCATGGCTCCCCTCACCGCCATGCTCTCGGGGGGGGCCACCGTCGGTTTGGGGATGGATGGCACGACCCTCGGTGATGATGAAGACATGTTTGCCGAAATGCGATTGGCGGCCCGTCTCCAGCGCTCCCCCCAGATCGGCAGCCCTGCCCCCAGCTATGCAGAGATCTTTCAGGTGGCCACAGCGGGCAGTGCCAAGCTGATGGGTAAAGGGCAACAGATTGGGAAACTGGCCCCAGGTTATCGGGCAGATGTGGTGTTGGTAAGTTGCGATCGCATTACCTGGCCCTGGATATCGCCTGAGGCCAATCCTCTCCACATTATGCTGATGCGAGCCAAAGCCACTGATGTGGACACGGTACTCGTCAATGGCAACGTGGTACTCAAGTCGGGTATGCCCACCGGTTTTGACCTTAAGGCCGTCGGCCAAACCATCGCCGAACAACTTGAGACAGCACCTAACAGAGAGCAATATCGGTCTTTAGCCGCAGATTTAATTCCCCATTTGAGCCGATGGTATGGCCAATGGGAGACCCCATCGTTAGCTCCCTATGGGGCCTTTAACTCTCGCAGATAAATATAGCTTGGCGCACATAGTTCAGGTCACACGTGATCGTTGAAAGCCATAGGCAGCAACAGCTATGTGCGCAGCAAACCGATGAATGCATTCATCGGTTTGCTATATTTTTAGTAAAATCGGGCATTATCAGCCAGGATTTCGTATCCTGCATCAGCATTTTTGCTGTAGGCATTGCAAAATTGACCTATCGTCTTTAGATGCTGTTCAAAAAGTCACCCACACTTGCATCCCACAGTGGACGATCTACACCAATTAGCTGATGATGGCCGGCATCGGGAGACACTACCAGCTGTTTTGAAGCGGGAATATTGTTCACCAGGGTTTCAATATCACTCACCGGAGTCCATTTATCTTGGGCACCATGAATCACCAGGGTAGGACAGTCAACGGTCTTGGCATAGCTGACAGGATTATGGCCAAAGCCATTCACACCGTGCTGAATTCCGGCCCAGAAGAGCATCAGTATGGCCGTTGGGTCCGTAGGGATTTTATGGTGACGCAAACGGCTTTTTACCGCATCGGTCAGGCGGATAAAGGGGAGTTCTAGAATGATGCCGTTGGGGGCTATATGATGGACTGCGATCGCCCTTAAAATAGCCGCTGTTCCCATGGAAACCCCATAAAGAATAATAGGAGAATCCCCACGACCTTGGGCCATATTCTGTTCTTTGAGATAGTTAAATACGGTAACAACATCCTCAGCTTCTTTGATACCCAGCGTAACGGTGTTACCACTAGACCCTCCCACTCCCTGAAAATCCACCAGAACTGTGTCAAACCCAAGCTGGGTAAAACTCTGGGCTGGTGAAATCAGCTGGCTACTTTTAGTCCCCAAATTTCCCGGAAACAGAAGCACCGTGCCCTTAGGGTTTGATGTTTGAGCAGACATTTCCCAGGTTTCTAGCCATCGAGACTGGCTGAGGGGAATCGTACGAGTAGCATAGAATAACCCTCGATCTGAAGGATTTTGAGCGTTACTGGGTTTAGGTACACCGATACCGATCTGCCCCGGTGTTCGCACATGGGTCATGTGATACGAGAGCACATAGGCGGGAAAATTGAGGCTCAAGAGTAAAATTGCTAATCCCCAACCCAGCTGACGCCGTCTTAGATGGTTAGTTTGTCTGGCGGGTGAGCGCAGGGCTGCGTCTCTACCCACAAACCGGGCGGCCACAAAGCAACTGGTGCCACCAAAAATACAAAAGACACCAACATGAGCCAGGGGAAAACCCCAAGCGTTGATAGCCCCTAACCAATGCAGCCCCCCTAAGACCGTGGCAAGCCCAATCGGTGCTAACAGGACCAGCCAACCAACTTTAAATAAAAGTTTACGAGACATCCCCATCCGTCCGTAATCATCACAAAATACTCGCCTATGAAGTTTTCCTTCAACAGCGGTAGCAAAAATTTCGGTTGACGGGCAAGCGATCAGATCCGGTGGAGCAATCGATGGATACATCCGTCGATTGTTAGTTAGGTTAGCGGTTGTAATGGCGGTTGTAATGGATGGCTCCTAGGAATATCCATGGTTCTGACTAACCTGACAGATGTAATCCCTAAGGCTGCCACAGGTTTCTGTGGGTAGCATAGTGACGGTGCCTCGCCCAAAAAGTAACCCCAAAGGTAAACAGTAGTAAACAGTCCGAAACACGCACACCCTGCCAAACCCAATGTAGGATAATGCTGTTCAATATTTGCTCACCTTATTAACTGTTGCTGACCGAGGGCCGCTCCCTCTTGGTAACAAGCTGGCGTTGCTGCTCCTCAGAACGATTTTATCTGAGATAGTCCGATTGCCCACCCCCAACCGGTGTGCCCTCTAAATCAGCAACGGCCAAAGCTCACGTTATCTTTATTAATTGACACTAATTGAAAAATGGCCGTCATCCTACCCGTAGCTAGTCTTATTCTGCTAGTACTTATCGGTTCAAAGCTTTTTCACTACCGGCGAGAAGCACTCTTGGCCGGCTTGATGGCGTGGGCGCTGATCGTTACCGGGTTAACCGAAGTCCTGAGCCTGATAGGTGGGTTAAACATCATACTTCTCACACTGGCCTGGCTGGCAGTTACCGTAGGTCTGGCCTTTTTTCTCTGGCAGGCCTATGGCCCCAGGTTGCTCAAAAGTGCCCCCCACCATTGGTTTAGCCCTAGCGCATTTATTGACCTGCCGGTAACCCTGAAGCTATCGACGGTGCTGCTCACCCTGGCCCTGCTCGCCATCGGCGCTACGGCTGTAATTGCCGCCCCCAATCATTCTGACTCCATGGAGTATCACCTCAGTCGGGTCATGCACTGGATTCAGAATGGTAGTGTAGCCCACTATCCCAGCCACAATATTTTCCAGCTGTATCAGAATCCTTGGTCTGAGTTTGCGATCGCACATCTCCAAATCCTCAGCCACAGCGATCGCTTTAGCGGCTCCGTTCAATGGGTCAGCATGCTCGGCAGCATGTTTGGCGTATCCCTGATCGCTAAAGAGCTAGGAGCCCGTCGCAACGGTCAAATTTTAGCTGGGATATTTGCAGCCACCATGCCCATGGCGGTTTTACAAGGCTCTAGCACCAACAATGACCATGTTGTTGCCCTGTGGATGGTGTGCTTTGTTTACTTTGCCCTGGTCACCATGCGCCAGGGCATCAGACCCCTATCCGTAGTCTGTTTGGGTGCTAGCCTGGGTTTGGCAATTTTAACCAAGGGCACCGCCTACATCTACGCCTTTCCATTTTGTATCTGGCTGCTGCTATGGGGCATCAAACGTCTAGGCTGGCAGATGGTAAAACCCATGGTCGGGATTATCGCCATCGTCATCGCCATCAACGCCGGACACTACCTGCGCAATTTTGGTCTATTTGGGTCACCGCTAGGGTCCCCAGGAGATGAAACCGGAGCAGCCTTTGGAATTAAGTACCTAATTTCCAACGTCGTTAGAAACCTGGCCCTCCATGCCGACATTGTCAGAAACCTACACCTAGAAGGGGTCATTACCCCCATCACCGGTATCGTTGAAAAGGTGATTAGAATCCTGCACGACATCATGGGAGTAGATGTCAGCGATCCACTGACCACCAGTGCCAAAGACCCTCGATTTTATGTCCCCGGTCTTTCATTTAACGAAGACAAAGCAGGCAACCCGCTGCATTTAGTCATTATCTTTATCTCAACCGGACTATTACTCATCAACGGTCGGCTCCAACAGCGACGACGATTATTTGTTTATTGGCTAGCCAGCACAGGTGCGTTTCTGCTCTTCTGTCAGCTGCTCACCTGGTCCACCCCCCGCTGTCGGTTACATCTACCTATTTTTATTCTCTTCGCCGCCCTGGTGGGCACCGTCATCGGCAACTCCCTCAACCGCAGAGTTGTCAATGTTCTAACTATATTTTTAGTACTCCTATCATTCCAATGGGTGTTTAACAACCAAATCCGTCCTCTCACCGGAGAGAACACTATCCTCACCAATCCTCGTCCGGCCCAGTACTTTACAACCCAGCCCACCCTAGAAAAAATTTACACCAATGCCGCCGGTGAGATAAACAACCAAAACTGTGCCAACGTTGGCATGGTATATGAGAATATCTCCTTTGAGTATCCCTATTGGCTGCTGCTAAAGGCCCCCCGCAAAGGCTTTAAACTACAGCACGTTGGTGTAGCCAATGACTCTGAACCAATGGCGTCAACGTCTCCCTACAACTCATTTGAACCTTGTTTAATTATGAAAACAGCGTCTAGCAAGTTAGATGAAACGTTAGACTCTGAAATCAATGTGGACGGAAAAGTCTATCAAGAAATCTGGCAGCAAACTGAAGACACTAAAAGCTCTCAGAAGTCGGTACAGCTGTTTTCAGCCGGTTAGGCCAATACGTGCCGATTTAGGATATAAACCGATCTGTGAGATACGTCGATGATTAGGGCTAAGAATAAAGCTCATGATTTTGACTATGGCTATTTTGTCTAACAGAACATGAGATAACCTCTCTTTTTATAATTTTGTCGCAGCGCGCAAAATTATAAACCACCTTACCAATCGTCCAAATACGCTGTTGGGGATATCACTAATATTTTTCTGAGGGTTCTAGGGCGGCAGCCCGCCCTAGCCAAGGGGGTGTGGGGAACTCGGAGGAGCCCCACGCAACTGTTTTTGCTAGTTGCCAACCTCCCTAGACATAAACTCTTTTCTTCATAAATAAATTAATACTGAGGCTCAGCAACAGCCAATATATTATTATCCATTGCCCTCAACCGACTGACACAGCTCCATCAGCGCAGCCCGACAGTCTCCATGGGCCTGTTTAGCCTGTTCTACCAGTTCAGCGGGAAATGATTGCGTCAGCTGACGTTGCGATCGCACAATTTTCCCTGCTTTAATATTCCCCTTTGAATCTCCCACCCCTTTCATTCCTGTGGTTTTTAGCACCCTATACTCCTCCGTAAACGGCGTTTGGGTATGCAAAAAATTCTGAAGCGTCATCAACACCTGGGGAGTATTCTCCAACAGTTGTTCATAGGAAACCACCAGCATACGCTGTCGGTTGTTAATCAGCCGAGCATACTCCACCAGCATCGCCAGCCGCTGAGAATAGTACTCAATCGTATCCTGCTGATTCCAATGGGGCTTTAAATCCGCAATACTCGCCAGACTGCGCGCTGGTTCCCGCAGCAAAAAGATGGCATATACCTGCTCAGACTGCAAAAAGTCATGATCCAAAAACTTTTTGTTATGCAGCACCTTATCCATAACGTACTGGTGGTTCATGCGTAAATTCTGCATGTCCGCCAATGTCCGAAAGTCTTGAGCCTGCCAATATACCTTTTTCAGCAGGGTCTTAAAATCATTGGCATCCGCATAGTTTGTATGGGTTTCGCCATAACCGATTACCTCAGGATTTGTCGTCAGCAGGTGGGTCAGCAGCGAAGATCCAGACCGCATATGACTTAGCAATAGCAAAAACCGGTAGGGCTTACCCCGAAAGGCTACACCATAGGGCTGACTGGCTGCCTCAATCCGGTAGTCAAAGTAGGTTTGCACCAGGTCATTCTTATACTCGCGAATCCGCTGTCGCCACTGGCCTAACGCTGCGCCCATAGGTATTACCAGATCGTCTCAACTAGATATACGTTACCCCACAGAGCCTGGCAGATTTCCATAGCTCTGGTTGAAACTTAAATCTGGCAACTAACCAACACATAGCAGACCGATGAATGCATTCATCGGTCTGCTGCGCACATAGCTGTTGCTACTTATGGCTTTCAACGAGCACGTGTGACCTGAACTATGTGCGCCAAGCTATAAAAACCGGGCGTTGCTGATCCTCGGTATAACTTTATCTGCGAGATCCTGTCCCATGGCAGCTCTCACGGATCGGTTCATCCTCCAAATCAGCAACGGCAATTAAACCGTTATCTTGCTGGCCGAGAGTTCAGTAAACTGCTTTAGCTGTGTCAATAGTTCCTGCTCATTGTATGGCTTTGAAAAATAAGCCGTAGCCCCCAAATTCATTGCCAGTTTACGGTGCTTTTCACTACTTCGAGAGGTAAGCATCATAATGGGCAATTCACCAAAGGCTGGCCGATATCTGAGCTCTTCCAAAACGCCATAGCCATCAAGACGCGGCATTTCAATATCACAAATTACGGCTTTGACCGCCAGACCACCGAGCAGTTTATCAACCGCTTCTCGACCATCTTTGGCCTGTTCAACCAAATAGCCCGACCGTTCTAACGTGGTTGCCAAATAGCGTCGGGCATGGATTGAATCATCCACTACCAATATTCTGGCAGCCTTAGACTGGACCGGCATTGCTGGGGTAGGCGCTGCCGGCAGCGGTTCGGGGCCAGCCACAATCCACTCCATCAGACGGATAGGTTCAATCAAGGGAATCACACGACCATCCCCTAGTACGGTTACCCCACCAAACCCGGGGGGGAGTGGCATGGGGCTCGCCACGGAACGGATGGCCACTTCCTGCTCTTGCCAAAAGCGGTCGATGGCCAGACCGTAGCAGTTCTTGCCTTCACCCACCACCACTACCATGGGAGAATTAATCAACGGTTGCCCCCCCATTTCCAGGGGTCTGTTGGCGGACCGCATGGTCCAATGTTCATCTAATCTAATCAGAGGAATGGAGCCATCTCTCCAGGTAATGGATGTCTGCGTCAGGTCTATATCTGGAGCCCTGATCACCTCTTGAACCATATCCACGGGCAGGGCAAAGACTGAGCTACTACGCTCTAGCAGCATGACTCGCAAAATCGACAGCGATAGCGGAATGGTAATGGTAAATGTGGTGCCTTGTCCCGCACCGGTAACTACCTGGATATCGCCCTGTAGTTCTTTGAGGTTGGTACGCACCACATCCATCCCAAAACCACGCCCCGATAGCTCGGTCACCGTGCCGCTGGTGCTAAACCCGGGTTCAAAAATAAATGACAGCAGTTCCTGATGCCCCATGGTTTCCACTTGCTCGGGGGGGAGGTTGTATTTACGGATGCGATCGCGAACCCGATCTAGGTCAATGCCGCCACCGTCGTCACTCAGGGTAATCACAACCCGGTTACCACGATTCACCGCCCGTAGGGCAATGGTTCCCACCGCAGGTTTTTGCTGGCTGCGACGCACATCAGGGCTTTCAATACCGTGGTCAAAGGCATTGCGTAGCAGGTGCATCAGCGGATCGCTAAGCTGATCGAGGGCAAACTGTTCGATCAGGGTGGTCCCCCCTTCCAGCTGAAGTTCTACGGGTTTGCCATATTGGACCGACCAGTCGCGCACCACCCGAGGAAACCGTCCAACAATCTCTTCAAACGGTCGCATTTGGGTCTGGGTAATCCGATTTTTGAGTGTCCGGCTAGTGTAGTTAAGACTGCCCACAGCCTGACCAATTTCATTGAGACCCAGCTCAATGTCGCGACTCACCTCTTCAAGTTTTACAATGGTCTCCATGTGCTCCTGGGCCAGCAGGTGCAGCTTGGAATAGCGATCAAACTCCAGTACGTCCAAGTCTTCGGGGGCAGTAATGGTGGTGGCTCCGTTTTGCTTTGCGCCTCCGTTGGTAATACCGACAGGAATGCTGGCGATATTGTCCGCAGACACCGGACCTTCGGTGGAGGCCTGGTCGTACCACTGCCGCAGCTCTTTGTTAAACGAGGCCAGTGCCTCCATCCGTTCCTGCATCAGCTCACTAAATGTCTGTAGCTGCTCTAGCTTCAGGTTGACGGCGTTACGGTTAAGAATTAACGACTCAAAGGTGCTGTTAATTTGTTTAAGCTGATCCACCGAGACCCTGACGGTGGATGTTTTTTGAGTGCCGGGAACAGCTGACCGGGGCGGCATGCTCAAGGGCACCAGCGAAATAGTCAGGGAGTCGTCTTCTAGCTCAGCATCCAAGGCCTCTTCTAAAGCCTCTTCGGGGAGAGCCGCTGCCACGGTCTCCTCCGGCTCTAGGTCGAGGGAGTCGTCTGGGACAGCAGGGACAGGGGCCTCTAGGGCAGCAAACTGCCCCTGAAGCGCTTCCAAGTCAACGACTTGATCAAAAGAGTTGTCTATCGCGGCTAGATCATGATCTGCTAGATCGTCTCTTGATAGGTCTTCTGATAAATCTTCTGACGGTTCCTGCGGTATGTCTGCCGTAATATCCAGCGCCGCAAACTGATCCTGAAGCTGATTAATATCATCCTCAGCACTAAGACCCGGTAAATCAACCGGTAGCTCAGGCAGCGCAGCTCCAGCATTAGGAAGCTCGCTCAGGCCACTGTCAAGCTTGAGCGGTGTTAGCTCCCTTGGTAGCCGTTCTGTTCGCCCCAACAGTACAAGGGAATGACAGCGTCGCCAGGTCTTGAGGGCCTGGTGTGCGATCGCATGAATATCCTCAGGCAACGCCAAGGCACACTGTTGCTGTACAGACTGACACAAAGCGACAAATGAATCGAGCTGGGCCATTAGACCAAACTCAGACAGCTGGCTAGTGATGCCGATCATTGTCTGTTTTAGATCGTCACCGCTCAGATGGGGCAACCTCTGCTCAAACTCTTCTAGCGTATCGTCAACGCTGGTGGTAAAAATAACAAAATCAAGGTTTTCATTGTTATCTTCCGACAGCAATCGCGCCTCATCATCAGGGGTGAGATCTCCTAAGCGCTGATTAAGCTGAGCAAAGATGGGATTAACATCATTAGCAACCCACCGCTGATCGATAGGCTGCTGCTCGTAGTACTGCTGCCGCACTGTTCGTAAACAGTCCACTCCTTGCAATAGCAAGGTTTCTAAATGGGTATCTACCGACAGCTGACGGGCCCGAAGAATCTTAAATGAATCCTCGAGATTGTGGGCCACCTGACTCAGCACCACAAATCCCATCATGCCTGCGGTCCCCTTTACAGAGTGAGCGGCCCGCATGGCAATGTTGATCTGGGCATCATGATCCTCTGCTGCCTTTAGCCCCAACAAGACAGTTTCAATCTCGCCAAAGTAGGTTTCAGCCTCCGCCAGGAATGTGAGCCGGGCCTGTTGCTCTTTATCTAGTGCCATGGATTATCCTTCAACCTTAAACTGTTCCACAGAGGCCTGTAGCTCTTGGGCTACTTGGGCAGTTTCCTGGATGGCCTGGGCCACCTGTGTAGAGGATTGGGACTGTTGCTCAGATGTCTGAGTCGCCTTCTGCATCAGTTGCGTCACCGCCTTAGACACCATGGTTTGGTTAGTGGTTGATGTGGAAATTTCCTGCATCAGCTGGTTAATTTGCTCAGATTTAGCTAGCACCTCCTCTAGCTGTTGCTGAGTGGCTTTAACCCGCTGGCTACTATCCACCACCTGGGAAGTACCGGTCTCAATGGCCGCAACCACTTCCTGGGTCTCTGTTTGAATTTCGGCCACAATCTGGGCAATGGTTTTGGTCGCACCGACCGATTGTTCCGCCAGGGAGCCCACCTGCTCTGCAACTGCCGTAAAGCCCTGGCCTAGCTCACCTGCTCGGGAGGCCTCCACACTGGCATTTACCGCCAGCAAGTTTGTTTTTAGGGCAATTTCATCAATCAGACTGACCGCCTGGGCAATTTTCTGGGCCGATTCCCCCAGACGCTTAATTTTCTTAGCGGTCTCACCCACCGTCGAACGCAGTTCTAGAATACTGTCGGCGGTTTCTTCCATAGATTGGGAACCAGCCTGGGCCGTTGTATAGGTATCTTTGGTGAGGATAGATGCCTGACTAGCGTTGTTGGCAACGGTTTGAATGGACTCGTCCATTTCTTGTACCGCATCCATCGCATCGTTAAGGGACTGTACTTCTTCGATAGATTGCTCTGCCAGTAGACGAATTTGTTGCTCGTTAGAGAGCAAGGATTGACTTACATCACCGGTGGACTGTTTTACATTGGTTGCAATCGCCCGCAGGTTCTCTACAATTGCGTTGATCAAGTCAGCCACAATCCCCACATCGTTTGAAGACAGTTTGGCTCGCACCGACAGGTCCCCATCAGCAGCATCCCCCACTTCTTCCATCAGCTGAGTAATATCATTTTCTAGAGCTTCCCGTTCTTGACGCTGTTCTTCGGTTAGCTCCTTTTGCTGGCTAATCAAAGATTGGATTTGTTCCAACAGGTTGTTAAAACTTTGACCTAGGATTTTTGTCTCGCGGGTACCTGCCAGGGTGGCACGGGTATCCAAGTCACCAGAGGACGCTTTTTGAGACGTGGTAGTGAGGGTCTGTAGAGGAGCAGAAAGCTGTCGAGCAAACAGCTGGAGCAAGATGGCAACAACTATGCCCAAAATTAATGCGGTTGTTGCAAAAATAATGAACAGGTTGCGTCCAGCCGAGTTGATTTCAGCAATGTCTACCGATGAGATCGCAACCCAAGGCGCATTGGGCACCGTGGCTACGCTATATTCTCGACCGCCAGATTTCAGTAAGGCAATCAAAATTTCCTGACCTGAACTGGTTTGAATCCGATCTAGGTCAATTAGATTGACCTGTGACTGTTGCGCCAACTCCTGTTTAATGCCTTCTAGGCCTTGCTCTCCCCGGCCTAGTTGACCATACAGAGCTTGAACAAACTGCCCTACCGGCTCTCCACCATCGAGAACAGTTGCATTAAGCGTTTCCTCATTTACAGTAGTACTACTTTCTGCGGTAATGGTTGAGAACGCGATCAGATTCCGAGTATCTACTACCTGAACCTTTTGGGAACCTGAAACCGCCGTTGTCAAATAAACCTCAAGACGTTCATTCAGGGTAGTAATGGGAAAAACAGCTTTCATTACCCCCAAGAACAAATCAGGGTTATCAGCAGGGTGAATCGTCTCTGCGATCGGTAAGCCCACTGTATTTGAGGACTGATCAAACTCCACAGGATCAATATACCGGATTGACTTTTTAGCTTCCTGCCACCAGGTCTCATCACGCTGGACAAAGTCTGATGTTGGGCTGCTGTAGGCAACGTTTAAACCACTGCGCTCAGTAATAAAGATCTCTCCTAAACCTTCTACCAGTGCAACGTCTGCCAGATATTTGTTGAGAGACTGATTAGGTTTCAGCAACTTTGTTGCACCAAACTGCTGCTCCAGAGATTCAATGGGCTGATCATTAAGCTTTCTCTCTGTAGCTTCTGTGTCGGCCTGGCGTACAGTGTCCAGAATAGTGGGGTTAATTAGTACCCCTTCAATAATTCTAAAGTTATCTTCTACAAAGACGTTAGCAGCTTCACTGGCCAACACCGATTCTTCTTTAAGCAATAGTAGAGCGGCGTCTTGCTCCGATTGACGGGTAACCAAAATTCCTAAACCACTGGCCACAGCCAATGGCAAAAGGGTAATGGGTAAGAGTGTTTGCAGCAGCTGTCTGCTGAGGGGACGACCTTCAACCGATGTCTTCTGTAGCCCTAATCTCTGCCTTCGAGAATTTTCTGTTTCTGGAGCCTGAGATTGGTCATTGAGTGAATATTGCTGAGCAGTCATAGCGGTTGCCTTAAATCCCTTCCAAAGTTGTTAAACAAATACGTGTAAAAATAAGCGGTTGTAAATTTGCCAACCAACGATACCTATCCGATCCCTGGCATTTGAGATGTGCCGATGGCTTCAGCACTGACCACCAAAATGGTTTGACCGTCCACAACCACCTGGCCACTCAAATAGGGTTGCAAACCTGCGACAACCTCTTGCATAGGCGATACGATATCCTCCTGTAACAGTCGCACCGAACCCCTGATTTTAGGCACAACTAATCCAAGAAATAATTCGCCTGCACTGGCAGCCTCAGGCATCTCCTGAGCGAGCGTACGAATCACTACCACCTCATAATTTTGAGACGGTGCTAATGCTATGGGTAGATTTAATAGCTGCACCAAATTGATTACCCAAAAAGCCTGACTCCTTGAGCTAATCAATCCCAGCACATGGGGTGGCATGTTGGGTATTGGCGTCACCAACTGGGGGGAAACTAGCAGTGTTTCCTCGACCCAACTTAAGGCCACCGCAATAGTTAAATCTGGTGCTAGTTGTAGACGGAGAAACTGCTCCCCCACCACCGGTGCAGGACTAAATAATTCAGGGAGAAGTTGCTGCAGACGGTCTGTCGGTTTCAGTGTCTGAGATGTTTGCACAGAAGACATTTGCATAAAAATGTGTGGTTTAAACGCAGGTCGGCTTGATAAAAAACCAATCTACAAAACAGCAAACCGTACCGCCTCAACCAGTTGTTCAGCAGTACATGGCTTCACCACATAGCCCACAACACCTTGTTTCTTGGCCCAGCTTTTGTCCATGTTGCGGTTTTTGGTGGTGCAAGCAACAATGGGAATATCAGCCGTATCAGGATCTTTCTTGAGCTTGCGACAGAGCTCCAAGCCGGTAATATCAGGCATTACCAGATCGGTAACAATCACATCTGGGCGATCGACCTTAACCTGGTCAAACACCTCTAATCCATTTTCAATCCCCGTAACGATATAACCTGCCTTTTCGAGATAGTGACTGATCAAATCCAGTTCAGATCTAACATCATCGATGACCAAAACTTTTTTAACCATTTTCCTTAGTACCTAACTATTACTACTATTGTTGGGCGTTGCCAATCCGAACTACGGTCTCATCTGAACAATATCGGTCTCTCATTTAGCAACGGATTATTAATTCTGTATTACTCAGAGAAACTATATTTGTATCTGTTAGAACCCAATCAAGGGGAACATTGGATTTCTAAATAGGTTTCTAAAACCTTAAGCAGTTGTAATTTAGAAAATGGTTTTTCTAAATAGTCAGTTGCCCCCGAGGATTCAGCGGTGGCCTTGTTGAGGGGGCTGGCGTTACTGCTAATCATGATGATGGGAACATCTTTGAACATGTAGCTACGTTTGAGGATTTGGCAAAGAGAATTTCCATTAATACTTGGCATAGAAACATCCATCAGCACCAAATCTGGCTTCATGGCACATATTTTTGACACAGAGGCTACTGGATCAATGATGGGTTTAAGCTCAAAACGTTCCGGGTCAAGATAGCTGTCAATCTGCTCTAACATGGCCTGACTGTCGTCAATACAAACAATCAGATGTCGAGAGTCTGAGGCGGCAGACGAGCTTTTATCCAAGCCATTGGAGCCCGATGTACTGAGAATGCCGCTACTGTCGGAGGGTGGGTTAACCACTACGCTACTACCCACAGACTGCGACCGGTTAGTCATCAGGCTGGTAGTTGCCGCACCAGCAGCTGATGCCATAGGGTTAGAGGTCACGGCATCAGACTGACGATCCGTGCCACCTGATGCCACAACAGACGGCTCAGCCTGAGGAATCCAGGGTAATCGGTCCAGGGGTTGTACCGGAGGCCACAGTTTGATGACTCGGTACCGAATATACGGATATAGAAGCTTAGCTAGCTTAGTTTCATCCTGTTTAACCGCCTGGGCCAACTGGCGAATGCTGGCACCCTGCATCAGTCGCGTCAGGGCCGCTAACATTTGGTGAGACATCAGCCCTCGAGAGACAGACTTCTGTAAGTCATCAGGGTTTTCGCAATAGGGTCTCTGGTGGGGAGAGATGATGCGATCGCAAACCGACTGCCACGCCTTTAGCCGCTCCGAAAGCCGCTCAGCCAGGGGCAAAATATTGACCCCATGGGTTGTTACATGCCATAAATCCTGCGGTAAGGGGTGCCAAGCCACCGTTGCCGCATCCAAACCCAAAAGAGATTCAACCGCATCCTCCGCCAGCTTCGCCAATGTATTTTCAGCCTGTTCTGAGGTCAGCGCCCCATACCGGATCAAAGCCCCAACCACGTTACAAGTCCAGTTAAGCGATTCTAGGCCTCGGTCTCCACTTTGACGCTTATACAGATCTGAGCGAATCAATCGCCAATAAACAGACAGTGCGGCCTCATACCCTAGGCTAGGCAGCACCATTTCCAATGCGTTCAGGTACTGCAATGAGTGGGCCGCAAACAACAGCCGTCCATCAACAATGTCGAGACACCACTCAACCTCTTTACCAATAATATGAACCCGGCCACGTTGAAATGACGCAACCGTCTTTCTTAGAAAAGAAATTACCTCAAACTCATACATAGCACTCCTCGGTTCCAATAAATATTTTGATAACAATTAGATCCTATTTTCTTTCCAAACCAAGGGAAACACGGTCCACTCAAGTACCTCAACCAGACAGTCCTGGTACAAAAAAGTGATTCAGTCTGCTTAATTTTTATGGTTTATTCATCTGTATGCTTCAAGGAAGCAACATTTCCGGCCAGTCTTAAATTCTGTCTTTAGAACAAAGCTTAAGGACAACAGCTCTCACAAATACAGCTTTACAGATATGAGAGTCCCCCTAATACATAAGAACGGTCATAAGGGGCCATTAGGCTTAGATTCACAGCAGTATCTAGAAACTATAGAAAAACACAGATGGCTGCTGCCACCCTGTTGATAACAACGAGGGCACTTACCGCTCAGAACAAACATCCTCAAGCAGCAAACACCTAAAAACAATCATCCATCAGACACCCAGTAAACGGGTCAAAGACTCTGCTCAAGGCTCCGAAGAAGAATCACCCCAAGGTCGTGCCCATGGATTACCTATCTAAATTTGAACCCCTGTAAAAATTACCTATCAATCCAATATAAATAATACCTACACCCTAACCAGCAGCCTTGACACAATAATGAACCTATTAGGTAGAACTATCGTTGAGTAGATATGCGCACCTAGATAAGAAAAATCTTACGCTTACTCATCTTTATAAGATAAATCTCATATTTTCTTACTTCAGTGTAAAGAACCAGTCTGACGTTGCATGTATCGGGTAGGTTAAGAATCTCAGCAAAATCATTAAATTTCTGTGAACATCCTACATACCAAATAACAGCGTGGTGTAAAAAGAATTTGATATCGCCCCTAGTCTTGAGCCTGGGTATATTTACCCTGTTCGTAGTCCTGCAAGTATCGTTCAAACGCTTTATCTAGTCGACTTGTCTCCCCAAGCCAATAAGCCGTCAGCCCATGGCCAAAGGCCCAGGCATTCTGTGCGGGTGGAGCATCATTATTCAACAGCGTTGGCCACAGCATAGCCAAGTCAAAGCCGCTCTCTTCTGGGACTAGCAGATTAAATAGATCATAGGCTAGCTGGAGTTTACCGATCACCACCGGAGCCTGCTCCACTGGGATTTTTTCTGCTAAGACGGTCGCCAGCAAATCCGAACCGGTCATCATCCGCGACAGGTAGCGTAAAATCGGGCTCTTAAGCAGTTCGGTAACCCCCTGGGTGGTGGTCATTTGAAAGGTGTACTGGTCAATTAGCTTGGCGGCGGCTTTGGCCAAGGCGGCCTGATTAGTTAAAAATCGCGCTAGCCGATACTGCTTGGCGTTACCGAGGGTTTCTACCAGCTTAAGGGCCAGGGTATCGTCATTCCAAGCTGTCCTGGCGCTGTTCTTGGCGCTACTACCATAGGTAACCAGCGGTATCACGTCTGGCTGCCCCAGGGTCTCCACCCGATAGGTAACGGCATCGCGAATAGCGGTTTCTTTGGCTCGTTGGCCCATTTGCCAGTCGTAGGGCGGCTGCCACTCCCGCACCGGGCGCAGGCGATCCACCTGGGTTAGGGCAACCACCATAGGAGGATGCTGTTCAGCCGCTTTGAGGTCGTGCAAAAAGGTTTTGTCACTTTGTAGGGCCGGGTCTAGGGCCG
The DNA here is from genome assembly GCA_038534515.1 of Cyanobacteria bacterium J06554_1. GTDB lineage: Bacteria > Cyanobacteriota > Cyanobacteriia > Phormidesmidales > Phormidesmidaceae > Leptothoe. Next base: position 62,113 of record JBCAWO010000015.1, on the reverse strand, counting down.
GTGTCGCCAGCACTAATAAATCTGCATTAGCCGCCTGGTCAAGCACCAAATCCCGAAAATCACCCCGCTCAATCTGCTCATAGCCAGGGGAGTCGATTAAATTTAAAACCTCCCCCGTGGGTAGCTGCCAGCTATATTGATGAATTTTATCCGTACTGGGCAGTACATCCACCTCCGCCAGATCGGTTTTAAATAGGGTATTGATCAGACTGCTTTTACCCGCTCCGGTGCGCCCCACCAGCATTAAAGAAACTGGTTTTTGTGCAACGGTTTTAGCAGGCGTAGCCGTTTCTAAAATGGACCTGAGGGTGGCCGTTTTGGCCCCCGTTGTCAACGCGTTAGACGATTCTGTCTCAAAAATCGCCGGTAGCGTATCGCCGCCGTATAGGGCAGCCGTTTGCTGGGCCAAATTACGCAGAGCGGTTTCCCGCAGCAGCTGACTTAGATTCACCAATAGCTGCTGATTAGCCTGGGTGGTGCTTTTCTGGCTGGCCACCTTGGCCGCTGCCGCCGCCGGGTTAAGCAGCCACTGAGCCCAGTTCCACGCCCGCCACAGCTTACCCATGGAGGGCTCCAGCTTGCGGTAGATTTCGTAGGCTTCATAGGCCTGTCCCACGGTCACTTGGTTAAGCACTGGGGCCAGCTGGGTCATGGCCCGGTCCATGTCATCCACCGTACCTCGGATTAATCCATAGGCCTGGGTGACGTAGATATTGAGCAAGGGGTATTTAACATCCGGATGATAGTGGTGGGCGACGGTGGCCACCACCGTCTGACATCGCTGCCAAAACGCTACCCAGTCGTCCCATACGGGCGGGTCCTCTCGGGCCGCTGTCAAAATTGGCCGTAGCGAGGTTTCTAAGCCCTGATGCCCCCCATCACCGGTCGCTGTCTCAGCCTTTAGTTCGGCCTGCACAGCTGTGACAATGCGCTCAATTTCTTGGGGCTTGGTCCAGTGCACCAGCAGCCAGCGCCAGCCCACAAACACTAACAAAATGATTGCCCACACCCAGCTAATCCCCCAGGTGCGCAGCTGGATGACGGCAGCAACCGTAATAAAAACTACGATTGCCACCAGCGGCAGTGCCAGGACCATCCACTGCCATCGTTTCAGCTGCACCATTTGCTTTACCTTGTCATTTCCCACAGTTTAAGCAAACGACCAGACTCACGATAGGGCAAACATCCGAACCTTTGGAAAATATACATTTAGCGGTTTGCTAGCTCTCTTCTTATTGTCGTCTTAATTTTTTAATAGTCTTCCATTAACTCTTAAAAGAGATAAGGTCCTTAGGGTCCATTGCCCAGTAATGGCATGATTCTAGCGGTCTCTGTCTTGCCCATGAATAAGGTGCAGCCAGAGAAAGACAACGGCAACCATTTTCGCTTAAGAGAGGGGCTAGTAATGAGCTTAAATCGTAGAAGTTTCTTGGTATTTCTAGGAGCTGGGGCAGGAACAGTTGCCCTGGGCTCCCTGGGGCAATCCAACCCAGGACAATCTGGCTTAAAATTTTCTATGCCCTTTCAAACGGGTGCTGCCGATGCGGCAACCTTGGGTAAAACCTTAAGTTTTGACCCTATCCAGCTACCCATCCCCCTGGAGAATGGCATTGCCCCATCTCAGCAATCGGCAGCTTACAGCACGTTTGAAGTACAGGATGACATTGTTGTTCCCGACGGCTTTACCTACGATGTGATCGCCGCATGGGGTGACCCGGTGGGAGACTCTCGCTTTGGCTATAACAATGATTACCTGTCGTTGGTGGAGACAACCCCTAATGAGGGTTTCCTGACAATCAACTTCGAGTACATCAGTGGTGACACTTGGATGGAAACCTATGCTCAGGTTGTGGGAGGGGCGCTGCCGTTTGATCAGGTAAAAGCGGCACTGGCAGACACTGACGGGGAAGCGGATGCGTTTTCCATGGCGGATGGCGATCCGCTGAAAAAACAGATTAGTGCGATCGCAAAAGAGGCCCTCACCGATTTGGGCATGGGTGTCATCTCTGTCAAACGTAATGCCCAGGGCCAATGGGTCCGCACATTTTCCACCGCAGACCGTCGCATCAGCGGACTCTCGGGCTTGGATAATCCGGCTCGGCTGCTGACGGCCACTGGCCCCGCCACCGCCATCTTTAGCAAATCCAGCAAAATGGGCTATGACGATGGGTTTGGCGACAAGATTGTGGGCACGTTCCAGAACTGCGCTGGTGGCACCACTCCCTGGGGCACCGTATTTAGTGCCGAAGAAAATTTCCAAAGCCAGGTACCTGAGCCGGTAATGGCGGATGGATCTTCGTTTGATCCCTCCAGTAGACTGTTTTCCATTGCCGTGGATATGGACGGCAGCGGCAGCGTCATGGGCTTTGCCGGCAATAAGTATGGCTGGATGGTAGAAGTTGACCCGGCTAATCCCAATGACTATGGCACTAAGCACACCTGGCTAGGGCGTTATCGCCATGAGGCAGTGGGTTTCCATGCGGCAGCGGGTCAGAAGCTGGCGGTATATTCAGGTTGCGATCGCAGGGGCGGTCACCTCTACAAATTTGTCAGCGCTGGCACCATCCGTGACCCCAAAGCCAAAATCAACTCCAGACTGCTCAGTGACGGCATGCTCTACGGCGCTAAGTTTAATGCCGATGGCACCGGCACATGGATTCCCCTCAACCCTGACACGGCGGTTGACCCCGTCATGCCCAGCACCGTCTTTGGCAAAGATGGCATAGGCATGGTGAAACTCCCCAACCCAGATCGTTCAGCCGGCGGAGTAGTCAAAGTAACCGATGATGCTGAGGCCAAATCCTTTGCCGCACAGTTCAAGACCCTGGGGGATCTTTACACCGGCAGCAGGTCCGAAAAGCAGGGCGCTATTTTAATCGACGCCCATTATGCGGCCAATGCAGCGGGTGTTACGACAACGGCGCGGCCTGAAGACACCATCGTGGCCCCCGACGGCACCCTCTTTATTGCCTTCACCTCAGGCACCCCTGGTGGTGACGGCGGCCCCAACAAGCAAGTATTTGTTGGCCCTAATGGGGAAGCTCCCTACGAGTTTGGCTGGATTATCAAGCTCCAGGAAACAGCAAATGACCCTGCGGCCATGACCTTTACCTGGTCCAAATTTGCCATGGGTGGAGAACCCGCCAACGGCGGCATGGGCTTCTCCAACCCTGACAACATCGAGCTAGACCAGTCTGGCAATGTGTGGATGGTGACAGATATGTCCACCAGTAAACACAACCAGGCAGTTCCCAGCCGGATGAAAGATGGCAAGCCTTTGGAGTTAGGTGATTTACGCGGTCTCTTTGGCAATAACTCCATCTGGTTTATTCCCACCTCCGGTCCCGATGCAGGTAATGCCTATCCCTTTGGCATTGGCCCCATGGAGAGTGAATGCACCGGACCTTTTTTGACCAATGATGAGGAGAGTCTCTTCCTGGCAGTTCAACATCCAGGAGAGAAAAATGGTGTCCGCAAAAATGGTGCTTCCGAAGTGCGCGATTTTGTGATGAAAACCACCACGGGTGAGGAGTTTATGCAAAAACGAACCGTGCCCATTGGGTCTAACTGGCCAGATAAGGTGACAAACGCTCCCGCCAAACCCGCCGTCGTTGTTGTACGTCGGCAATAGACAGGCAAAATGCCGCAAACGGCTGGCTGCTTTCAACAGAAAAACGCCAATAGCCGTTTGCGGCAACCATAGCCGTGGTAACCCAGAACGTTTAGAGATTGCCTGTGGTGATCTAACATAGGCATCTGAAAAGCTTTCATTGGGCCTACCACACCTTTCTCGTCTCCATGACACCTTCTCTTCCTATCCTAGATTTACAGTCCTTTCTCCATGGTTCAGCTGCCCAGCAGCAACAGTTTGTCCTAACCCTGGGCCAGGCGTTAGAAACCGTCGGCTTTTTCGCCCTAGAAAATCACGGTATTGATGCCCTATTAATCCAATCAGCCTATGGCACAGCAACAGATTTTTTCACGCTGCCAGAGGCCATCAAACAAAACTACGAACGACCAGACATCCATCAGCAGCGAGGCTTTACCCGCTTTGGTCAAGAACATGCCAAAAACAGCGATGCTGCTGATCTAAAGGAGTTCTGGCATGTAGGTCGAGAAGAGGAACTAGCAAACCCCTGGCCCCAGGAGGTGCCTCAGTTCCAACAGGCCATGTCACAGCTATATACACAACTAGAACAATGCGCGACCCATTTACTCAGGGCCTGTGCCCTCTATCTTGACCTGCCAGAACAGTTCTTTGATCAAGAAGCCAGCCAGGGCAAAAGCATTCTGCGCATCTTACACTATCCACCCTTAACCGCACCATTTCCCACCAAAAGCCTCAGGGCCGCCCCCCACGAAGACATTAACCTGATCACCTTGCTGTGCGAAGCCACAGGTCCTGGCCTGGAGCTATTGCAAACGGACGGCAGCTGGCTAGCCATCGAAGCCTTACCAGGTCAGATCATCGTCGATACCGGGGACATGCTCCAGGCCCTTAGTAACGGTATTTTCAAAAGCACCACCCACCGCGTTGTCAATGCCGACATCCACAACACCCGCCGATTTTCCCTGCCGTTTTTTATGCACCCCCGCCCCGACTTTGACCTCACACCGCTACCCAATTGCATAGAGCGCACGGGTGGTCGGCCAAAGTTCCCAGCCCAAACAGCCCAACAATATCTGCAGCAGCGGCTCCAGGAAATCGGTTTGGCCTAAAACCCAGGACCATAAGGCGTCCATGGCACGGCATAATGGAATACATAAGTATTTTTGACCTATGGATATTGCCCTCGCCGTACCGACTGCCATTGTCACCCTGCGTGAAGGCGTAGAAGCAGCACTGGTCGTGGGGATTGTACTGGCCTGTCTAACTAAAGCCGAAAAGCCACATCTCAATCAGTGGGTGTTTGGAGGGGTGGCTGCGGGTCTGGTAGGCAGCATCCTAATTGGCTCATTTTTGGGTCTGGGGCTACAGCAGCTGCAATATGTTATGCCCAATGCCCAGGGGCTGCTCAAACCGATACTGGGCATTCTCTTTGGCAGTATTGCCATCATCATGCTGAGCTGGATGCTGCTGTGGATGACCCGTCAGGCCAAATCTTTAAAGACCGAGATCAATCAAACGGTCAGCAGCGCCCTGACCAATGAGGCGGCTGGGCTCAGTCTCTTTAGCCTGGTGTGTATCGCTGTGCTCAGGGAAGGTTTTGAAACCGTTCTGTTTTTGTTTACCCAGCCTCAAACGTTGGGTAGCAGCCTGTTAGGCGTGGCCATAGGCTTGCTGGGAGCCACGCTCATTGGCTTTGGATTGTTTAGATGGGGCATTCGCATTAATCTGGGGTTGTTTTTTCAGGTTATGGGGGTGCTGCTCCTGCTCATTATTGCCGGGCTGGTGGTTTCGCTCTGCCGCAATGTTGACATTACCTTTGCCGCCCTCAGCCAGCTTAGAAGCTTACCCTTAGACCTATGCCTTGGGTTTGACCAGTCCTGCGTGTTGGGCCCCCTCGTCTGGGATACTAGTCAAAACTTGCCCGACAAACAATTTCCAGGGGTGGTGCTAAAAGTGCTGCTGGGATATCGCGATCGCATCTACCTGGTGCAGCTGCTGGCCTACGCCTTGTTTTGGCTAATTATCGGCAGTCGATATTTCCGCACCCTCAACCGCTCGATGAACTCAGGCAAACAAACTGCGCCGGTTTCTCCATCAGCCTGAGCAACAAGTCAGCACAGCAACAATCAGTAGCCGGTTCTTAAAGGCAGATAAAACTTAAACTCTGGGCTTTGGGTAACAAGTCTGCTCACCCAAAGCCCAGAGTTAAAAAAAGCTATGCCAGTGCTTTTAGGAACTTCTAGGACTACTGTCAGAATCGCTCTCCAGCAGGCGCTCAAATCGATCCTTTGACCAGCGGTCCGTGGCGTAGGAAATGGCGCTGATCTCGGCGAGTCGAATTAGCCACACTGTGCGCTGATAGGGATCGTCCGGCAATTCATCATCTTCATAGCCCTCAGCGACGTCTACATCTACCACTTCTACGTAGTCGCCATCCAAATAAATGGGAATGCCTACTAGGCGTGTTCCTGGCATTCGAAACCATACTTCGCTACCGGTGTGGAGAGCTTCTTCTAAGCGTTTGTAGAGCCGTGTTTGTCTGGGAGCTCTGCAGGCGGTAGACTCTGATTCACGCTGGATGACTGGTCGGGGGGTATTTTGCATGCTTCTCTCCTTTTGGTCAATACACAATGCCGTACACAGGCCACCTGCTTGTTTAACAACGACTGTCAAATCTACCTAAGCAAGCGGTTTGAGAGCTGGACATCTGGCATATTCCTACCTAGGGGACACCTCCTTGTTAGAACTTAACGAGAAATCAACGGATTGGGGCTGGTTTAGCAGCTGGCCTACGTCATTAACTAAATACCCGTAGGTGAACATTCCTACAAAGAATGCCCAAGTCTGCTAAAGGCACACCTTTCTAGGTAGTCTATATCATACTAATCTAGACGAGTAGCAATAAACTTAGGATATTCGCCTAGATGGTTTAAGCAAATTACGCAGTTGTCAAATTTCCAGTAAGGGCATTGTCGTTGCACATCAGCTCTGCTTCACTCGCATCAGCGGCTGGCCAAACTCAACCGGTTCAGCATTTTGCACCAAGATTTCTACAATTTCGCCCGAGACTTCGGCTTCCAGCTCATTCATTAGCTTCATTGCCTCAATGATGCACACGGTTTGTCCGGTCTTAATCCGATCGCCCGTATCTACAAACGGTGATTCATCAGGTGCTGGCGACCGATAAAAGGTACCCACCATCGGCGAGGTAATCTCGTATAGATCTGATGTAGTGGTTGCAGGGGGTGCAGCGGGTGCTGCCGCCACCGCCGCGGGCTCTGCTGCTGGAGGAGCTGTCAAGGTCGGTGGAGGCGAGGAGACTACAGGCTGAACGGCGGCGTCCGGAGCGAGCACCACAGATTGACTAGGAGCCGTGGCCTTACGTAGTGTGAGCTCAAAACTAGGATTTTTAAGCGTCAGCTCAGCAATATCTGTCTGATCAAGCGCTGCAACTAGCTGACGAAGCTCACTAAAATCCAAATCCACTGTCTACAACTCCAAATTAACGATTAGTGACACCTGCCAACAGGGTCTGGTTAGAGCAGTCTACTTCAGTCGAGAAAACCACACAAAACCCAGCCAATACACCAAGCCTTACTCTCTACCAAGGTAGGAATCATTGCGGGTGTCGATCTTAATCTTTTCACCGATCGAGATAAACAATGGCACCATGACCTGAGCCCCCGTTTCCACTGTGGCTGGTTTAGTTCCTCCGGTGGCCGTATCACCTTTTACGCCTGGGTCAGTCTCAGTCACTTCCAAGACCACCGAGTTAGGTAAATCAACCTCCAGCACCTGATCATTCCATTGGAGGACCGTAACCTCCATCTCTTCTTTTAAATATTTCACCTGAGACCCGATCTGCTCAGCTGAGAGCTGGGTCTCATCGTAGGTTTCCATATTCATAAAGACGTACTGCTCACCATCGCGGTAGGTGTACTGCATCACGCTCTTTTCTAAGATTGCTTGGGGGAGGGTTTCACCAGCGCGAAACGTACGGTCAACAACGCTACCCGATTGGACGTTTTTTAATTTGGTACGTACAAATGCTGCCCCTTTTCCAGGTTTTACGTGGAGAAATTCAACTACTCGCCACACGGAGCCATCAATTTCAATGCTAGTACCGGTGCGAAAATCATTGCTAGAAATCATGGTGCTGGCAGACTGTAGATTGATAGTCAGCGGTTAATATTCGGCCCTTATTGTACAGCCCAGCGGTCAATTACCCGTACGGTTGTAATTTTATAGCGGCCTAATGCAGTCATTGATACAAGATGTCTAGAACCACAGCACGTAACTATCTGAGACGAGCCACACTGTGGCAAGATCGTAAAGGTTTGTCACGCCGTTGTCGTTAATTTCCAGCTATGGCTCGTTTCCAACACCGCTTCCAGACCGCTCTTGCAGGTCTTTTGGGCATCAGTTTTAGTTTTATCCTCAGCTTTGGTTGGTTCTTGGTCCCATCAGCCGAGGCAGCTTCAGTTTCCTTAGCCCTGCCGGTGGTGGCCTATTTACCCCCCGGTGATGCCATCACTGATCCTAGGTCTTTACTGCGCTACTCCCTACCCATCGATAGTCCAGAAATTCGCAACGTTCAAGACAACCTGGAGGGATTGAACTATTCTCTGCGGACAAAGCAGTGGGGACGGGCCAAGCGGGAAATTAATAAGTCGGCAAAGCTACTTAACCGTAAGCGTTCGGCCATTTTAGAGGCTATTCCAGAGGAGCGTCGTTCCACCGCTGAGCCGCTGTTTGGAAAAATTAGCGCCCAGCTAGAGGCTATGCAGACGGCGGCGCAAACAAAGGATTTGGAAACTCTTTGGAGTGGACGACGGGCAACCCTGGGCATCATTGGCGAGCTGGAGTATTTGATGGTCAAAGGATTTCCCTATGAGGTGCCCGCAGAGTATGACCACCTGCCCCAGCTAAAGGGGCGGGCCACTATTGAAATCAAGACCAACGAAGGCCCTGTCACCGTCGTGGTTGATGGGTATAGCGCCCCGGTTACCGCAGGCAACTTTGTTGACCTGGTGGAACGGGGTTTTTATGACGGCATGACCTTTGACCGGGCTGAGGAAAATTATGTGCTGCAAACTGGCGACCCGGACGGTCCGGAAGCCGGATTTATTGACCCAAAGACCAAAAAGTATCGGGCTATTCCGCTGGAGATTTTAGTGGAAGGCGATGACGTACCCACCTATGGAGCCACCTTGGAAGAATTGGGACGGTTTCTAGAAAAGCCGATGCTCCCGTTTAACTCTTTTGGTGCCTTGGCCATGGCACGTCCCGAATCTGAGCCGGACGGCGGCTCGTCTCAATTCTTTTTCTTCTTATTTGAGCCAGAACTCACACCAGCGGGATTAAATCTGCTGGATGGCCGCTACTCGGTATTTGGCTACACCGTTGATGGCAAAGAAGCCCTGGATAAGATGGGTCGTCAGGGGGGCAAAATCCTGTCGGCTAAGGTGATTGACGGGTTAGATAATTTTGTGGCACCCAAGGTGTGATTGACAGTCGGCCCCCCAATGAAGCCACCGCTGGTGGCATTTCTAGTGCCAGTTGTGGAGGACCGACCGCCGAACCGACGGTGGCCGACCTGGGGGAACATGAGGTACTTCGACGGTTGCACCGATTTTGTGCAGCGGTAGTTGGTGACGATGGTGCGGTGCAGGCACTACCTGCTGATGAGCAGCTGGTGGTGACCACCGATGTGCTGGTGGATGGGGTGCATTTTTGCGATCGCACCCTCCCCCCCAAGGCCCTGGGCTGGCGAGCCGCCGCCGTCAATCTATCGGACCTGGCCGCCATGGGGGCAACGCCCATGGGGCTAACCGTTGGGCTGACGCTGCCCTCTGACACCCCCTGGCCCTGGCTATCGGAGCTATACCAGGGCATCACTGACTGCTTAGAGCACCACGGCGGGGCCATCATCGGTGGCGATCTCTGCCGAGGAGAGCACCGCAGTCTGGCCATTACGGCCCTAGGCTCTGTCTTAGCGCATGAGGCCCTTTACCGAAACCAGGCCCAGCCCGGACAGGCTCTAATCGTCACCGGAGCCCATGGAGCCGCGCGCGCCGGACTGGCTCTGCTCTTGGGCGAGCTGGCGTTAAACGACAGCCCCAACAGCCAGACCTGGATTCGAGCCCACCAGCGCCCTGTTCCCCGGTTTGATGCGATCGCAACCCTGCGTCAGCTTATTCCCCAAGCAGCCACAACCGTCGCCGTTATGGATACCAGCGACGGTCTCGCCGACGCCATCATCCAAATCTGCACCCAAAGCCAGGTTGGGGCAACTCTCCTGAGCTCTCAACTGCCAATACCTCCGGGTTTGAGTCGTGCAACCCAACCAGCCACAGCTCAAAACTGGACACTGTATGGCGGTGAAGATTTTGAACTGGTTCTCAGCCTGCCACCGGAGATTGCCAGGGATTTTATAGAACAGCTGCCGGGCAGTCAGATTATTGGTAAAACCACATTAGCGCCAGGGATTCGCCTAGTTGACGATGTCACCCAGGGGCCTGATGTCTGGCTAAGCCAAACCCAGGGATACCAACATTTTGGGTAGGGGCGTTCCATGGAACGCCCCTACCTAATAAATTTTCCACGCCTTCATGGCGTAGCCAAACTCACACTCATCCGGGTGCAAAATCTCGGCCAGTATCTCCAAAGAATCGACTAAACGGGGGCCGGGGCGGTTGAAATATTGGTTACCATCCACCACAAAAATACGGCAGTCTTGAACCGCTTTGAGACTTTGCCATGGCGGTAGCTGAACCAGCTGGTCAATCGATTGACGTCCCTGTTCCAGATCATAGCCGCAGGGCATCACAACCAGCAGATCCGGGTCAGCGGCTGTGATGTCCTCCCAGCCAATCCAGGGAGAATGGCGACCCACATGGCCAAACAGAGGATGACCGCCAGCCATGGAGACCAGCTCAGGCACCCAGTTACCCGCACCCATGAGGGGATCGGTCCACTCCAAACAGGCGACCGTGGGCTGGGGCAGTTTGGCGGGTACTTTTTGCAAACAGTCCTGGAGTCTTCCCTGGAGTTGGGCAATGGTGAGTTCTGCGATCGCATCTCCATTCACCGGATCCAGCGCCGTTGACACCCTGAGCAAATCGTCCCACAGGTCGGCCAGCACCTGGGGTTTGAGGGAAATCACCACAGGCTGAGGCTCAATGATTTGGGCCACCGCTTTTTGCACATCCGCCAGACTAGCCGCACACACCTCACACTGATCCTGGGTCAAAATGTGGGTGGGGCGTAGCTCCTGCAACATCTCCACATCAACTTTGTAAACGCTGAGTCCTCGATACAGCAGCTCAGTTACCCGGTCATGAATTTCCTTGCTTTTACCCTGGGGGTCAAAGTTAGGCGATGTGCACACCGGTAATGTCTGAACCTCGGGGGGAAAGTCACAGGAGTGGGAGCGCCCCACCAATGACTCACCAAACCCAAGTTGGATGACTATTTCAGTGGCGCTGGGAATTAGGGAAACAATGCGAAGCTCAGACATGCCAGCGCGTTGAGAAAAAATTACGGTTACGAAGCTACAACAATAACTGACGTTCCAGGCGGTTATGCCCATCATCGGCGTAGCTTAAGGATTCTCAGGTTAAAACTCTTGGCTCTAGGGCGTGAGTGTCAGTTTCCTGGGTCGGTTCTCTAAAAGCGCTGGGATATAACGCAGCAGGCAAACACCCTAAGGCATCAATAAGTTTGCTAAACATCATAGAACCTAAACCACGAACTCTAGAAGATTCTTGTGGATATGGCCCCCGTTAGCAGGTCCCATCCATCGGCCACAGACCTTCTAGCGGGGGCGAAACTCCACCGAGTTTACCTGCAAAATTACATCAAAGTTTTTGTAAACATCATTGCCCAAAAGGCCAATGGGAACCGCATCGCCAATACTAACGGGCAGATTGGTTTGGGTGATATTGCCCACGCGAATAGAGTCAACGTAGCCCACATCAACCACAGCCTGACTGTCGCTGGCGGTGGCAACCGACGCCTGACCCACCACCTGAACCCCCAGCTGATTGGCCATGGCGCGGGTAATGTGGGTGTGGCTGGCCCCCGTATCCAAAATCATCGGATAGCGTCTGCCGTTGACGGTTACGTTAATCACCGGGGTACCGCCGCGACGCTCAATGATCGGCACAGGGACGTTGGTTGTGTTGGTCGCCGTTGCCGTCGTAGACCCCGCAGGAATCGGGGCGGCTGAGGATGCAGAACGAGCCAACGGAATCTCCACGGTGGGCTGCGCCGACAGTCGCTGCTGGGCTTGGGCCAAATTGCGTTCGTAGTCTTTGATTTTGGCCTGGGCCGTTGAGTAATGCTGATGATCCGCCGGGACAGCTTTTAATTTTTCAATCGCCTGCTCCCAGCGACCCACAATCAAATCCCAATCGTCGGGCGATTTGGCCTGCTGCCCCAGGGTTACTGCACCAGAGGCCAGATTAATGGCATCTTGATAGGCCGTTGAAGGTGGAGCGGACTGGGCCTTAGTGGCCTCAGAGACCGTGGGTTCAGAGACGGTAGGTTTGGAGACTGTAGAGGAGGTAATTTGCGACGGTACTGATGTCAGGTCTTCGGCCCCTTCTTGACTCTCGGTTTGCACCGGCCCAACCTGACAGGCAGCCAGGGCCCCCAGACACAAAATTTGAATAATTCTGATTTGTTTTTTCCTAAGCATTGTTCAAATGTGACCCATGGCCTCTAGGATGGTACCGATCCCTATAATTTGTCTGTGGGGACACACCAAGTTTTCCTCCGTTTCCCTGTTGTAACCCATGTCTATTTTTTCCACTACCTCCCAGCCAGCGCTGCTGGTCTTAGCCGATGGGTCAACGTTCCGTGGCTGGTCCTTTGGGGCCACGGGAACGATGGTGGGTGAAATTGTTTTTAATACTGGGATGACGGGGTATCAAGAAGTTTTGACCGACCCCAGCTATCGAGGTCAGATTGTCACCTTTACTTACCCTGAGCTGGGCAATACGGGGGTTAATCAAGAAGATGAGGAATCTGCCGCCCCCCAGGTGAATGGTGCGATCGCAAAAAATATCTGTGAGCACCCCAGCAACTGGCGTTCCACCACGTCTTTACCTGACTATCTTAAACAGCACAACATTCCAGGCATCTACGGCATTGATACCCGCGAACTCACCCGTAAACTGCGCACCGCAGGGGCCATGAACGGAGCTATTTCCAGCGAAATCCTTGACCCAGACCAGCTGCGCCAGCAGCTGGAACTGATGCCCAGCATGGAAGGGTTAAACCTGGTGAAAGAGGTTAGCACCCCCACCTCTTATGAGTGGACAGATCCCACCGATAAAGACTGGGAGTTTGCGGCCCCCAGCAGCGATCAGGCTTCTCCCCTAACCGTGGTTGCCATCGACTTTGGCATCAAACGCAATATCCTACGTCGCTTAGCCAGCCACGGGTGTCGTGTGATCGTGGTGCCCGTAGACACGTCCCCCGATGACATCCTCGGCCACAGTCCCGATGGCATTTTCCTCTCCAACGGTCCCGGTGATCCTGCCGCCGTTGAGTCGGCCCCGGCCCTTGTCAAGACCCTCTTAGATAGCCAGCTGCCCACCTTTGGTATCTGTATGGGGCATCAAATTTTGGGACTGTCCTTTGGGGCTAAAACCTTTAAGCTCAAGTTTGGTCATCGGGGCCTCAATCAGCCCTGTGGTCTCACCAAACAGGTGGAAATTACCAGTCAAAACCATGGGTTTGCCATCGATGCTGACACCATTCCAACGGCGGATGTCGAAGTCACCCATTTCAACCTTAACGATCGTACCGTGGCCGGACTTCAGCACAAGACGTTACCTGTGTTTTCGGTGCAGTACCATCCAGAAGCTAGCCCCGGTCCCCATGATGCCGATTACCTATTTAAAAAATTCATCACCCTAATGCGTGATCATCGCAGTGCTGGGGTGGGGTAATCTATGGGTCTACTACAGACGGAAAACCCTCAGATTAGGTCAAGATTGGCCCTAGATGAACGGATTTACGTTTCGCTTATTTCTCTTGCAGTCAGAAGAATCCTGACCTAAAATTAAACGTCTGATTTTGCCGTATCTATTGCCTTTAGGAGGTTATTATCGCTGAGTCGCTGACCCTAACCGTAAGTTTAAGAGGCACCCGTGATGTTAGGGGGAAATGTCAAATATTTCGCCTCACCGGTCTGCTAGATGCATTCTCAGAACCTACCTTTCGGAAAGTTTTGAATCGATACATCGAAGAAGGGCCTACCCACATTATTCTCGACCTGTCGGCCATTGATTTTGTCGATAGTTCTGGTCTAGGTGCGTTGGTGCAGCTGGTAAAAAAAGCCAAGGGCGAAAGCGGTAGTGTTCAGGTGGTAACCAATGCCCGAGTTACCCAGACGGTCAAGCTTGTCCGTCTAGAGCAGTTTCTTTCGCTGCAGCCCACCGTTGACGCAGCCCTTGAGAATCTAAAGGATTCTTGATTGTAACGATGGACAGACCCTGGCAAGTCATGGGTCAATGGGGTGCTTGCTCGTCAGGGTGTTTAAGCGCAAAAAGGCCCCATGGACAATTTTGAGCAGGGCGTTCAACGGCTGCCTATCCAACTGCCCGAGGCCCTGGCTCTAAGCCGGCTCCAGACTCAGAACGTGCAGTCTATTTCCCCGGTGGCACTGGCCTATATTGGGGATGCGGTGTTTGAGCTTTATGTACGGCTACAGTTTTTATGGCCACCCCAGCGCATCCAGGCATTTCACCAACAGGTCGTTGGCCAGGTAAAGGCTGAGCAACAGGCTGATTTTCTAGTTCAGCTCATGCCCCACCTAAATGAGGCAGAAGCCGATATTGTGCGTCGAGGGCGAAACGCTACATCTAGGCCCCCCAGGCGGCTGTCAGCAAAAATATACCGACAGGCAACGGCCTTTGAGACGTTGGTTGGCTACCTCTACATCACCAACCAAGACCGTCTGTTTGAGCTGCTGCATCGACTAACGATTTCTCCATTGGTCAATCCAACAAGCATCTAAGCGGTATGATGTGACTCCGCTTCTACTCCTGATCCATGGCTAAACCCTCCGACCATCGGCCCCGTCTAGCTAAGGGAAAGTCTCGCCCTCAACGCAAGGGGCATGCTAAACCCGTCCCTAAGCAGACACCGAGAAAACCGTTCAAAAAGCACTCGCCCTCTCCCAAGGGTGTCAATCGGCCCGGTCGCCCCAACCGACTTCAGCCCCTTAGCCCTGAGGCCACCCTGCAGGAGGAGCGTCCGGACCTGGTCTATGGTCGTCATTCTGTGGAGGCTGCGATCGCAAATCAGCGCCCCATCAATCGGCTATGGGTCAATGCTCGACTCGTCTTTGATGCCCGGTTTCGACCGCTGATTTTAGATGCCAAGTCCAACGGTGCAGTCATCGACGAAGTCAACACCCAACGACTCAACCAGCTTACCCAGGGAGCTAACCACCAGGGTATCGTCGCGCAAATCGCGTCCCATGATTACATTGAGCTGCCAGACCTAATCACAGCTGCCAAAGCAGCCTGCCGTCAGCCTGTCATTATTGCCGCCGACAGCATTACCGACCCCCATAACTTGGGTGCGATTATTCGTACCGCCGAAGCACTGGGGGCCCAAGGGGTAGTGATCCCCCAACGACGAGCCGTCGGCATTACCCCCACCGTGGCCAAAGTTGCCGCTGGAGCCCTAGAGACATTGCCCGTGTCACGGGTCGTTAACCTGGGGCGCGCCCTAGAACAACTCAAAGACGATGGATTTTGGGTCTACGGCACAGCATCTGAAGCGGGGCAGGCAGTGCACACCACCGAGTTTGATCGTCCCATTGTGCTGGTAATTGGGGCAGAGGGAGCCGGTCTCAGTCTGTCGATTCAGAATCTTTGTGATGTCTTAGTATCTATCCCCCTAGCCGGTAAAACCCCTAGCCTAAATGCCTCGGTTGCCACCGGTATGGTGCTGTATGAAATTTACCGACAACGCTGGGTAGAAAAATTACCTCCCATTAGGCTTGGCGGGGATCAAAATCAGGCTGTATAAATGTTATAGGCGCTATTTTAGGCTGCTCAAAGGTCAGATTTTTAACAACGACAGGCATGTATTTATGAAAAACTTTTTGAGTAATCTTTTTAGCTCGTTTTCTAAACCTTGGTGGGTAGAAATATCCACATCCAACCCCCGTTGTCTTTACTACTTCGGTCCCTTTGATACTGAAAGTGAAGCCGCCCTCCACAAAGGAGGCTACATCGAAGATTTGGAGCAGGAAGGGGCTCAACAGATCAATGTCACGCTCAAGTGCTGTTCTGAGCCCGCACACCTGACCGTGGACTACACGGAGCCAAGCAGCAGTGTGACCACCCCCGTTTATAGCAGCAACTAGACATCCGGCCTAAGGTATCCAGAGATGTTCAGTTATTGAAAGATGTCCGCTGCAGGTTGCTCGATAAAGTTTAGACAGAAGGTATTTGGTGGATCACCAGATACCTTCTGTCGTTATCCGTCAGGTGCTGTGGATGCGCCAACCGACATAGCAAATGTCCTGATGCATTAGGATATTTGCTCTATCGGTTAGCCATTGAAACTAAAGGCTTTTAGGGAAACTCGTTGGATTGACTAACCTGACAGACGCTATAAAAAACCATGTCTCTCTAACCAGTCGCCAATGTCACGGCACAGCTGTGGACCAATTTCCCAAGGCATCAGGTGGGCCACATTGTCGTACAGCCGCCACTCACAGTTGGGCAGCGTGGCGGCTGTCTCCTGGCTTGACTCTGGCGTAATGTGAACATCATTTGCTGCCGCTAGCATTAAGCAGGGCTGATGGATCTGATGCAGTTCTCCCAGGCGGTTATAGCCTTGCCTGAGGGCCGTCATGAGGGCACGGTTAGCTAGTTTAGATGTCTGTAAAAATGCAGGAGTTCCCGCCCGGGCGATGTGACGATAGGCGTGAACACTGTGCTGGGAGATCAAATAGCGAAACAGCGACCGCTGGCCCAATGTGGCAATATTCCATGACCAGCCCGGGAAAAGCCAGTTGATTATGCCGGCTACTCCGGTCAGCAGATTATCCTGCCAGGTAATGGCCGGGTGACGGCCCACGGGTCTGGCCGCTGTGCCCACTAAAATTATCCCTGCTATTTTTTTAGGGTGCCGGAGCGCCAGTTCCATCGCCAAAATGCCGCCCAGGGACCAGCCCAATAGCAGACAGGGCTGCTCCAAACGTTCCAGCAGGGCAGACAGATCGTCTAGATGTTGTTCCATTGCAAAGATCTGGTTGGTACGGCTGCGGCCATAACCCCGCAGGTCGGGGGCAATGGTTTGGAAATGGGGTGAGAGGTAGTCGGTAAACACTGCCATACAGCGCCCCGTCCCCGGGTGACCATGGAGACACAGGATGGGCCTGCCCTGCCCACGCAACTCGACCGATAGCTCCATGGTCACTTGGGGTCTATACGTTTTCTTTTGGAACAAAATCAAGCGCCGCCGAGTTCATGCAGTAGCGCTGTCCGGTGGGCTGGGGGCCATCGGAAAAGACGTGGCCTAAATGGGCATCACAAACAGCGCAGAGAACCTCAGTTCGAATCATAAAGAGGCTGACATCGCGCTTAGTGGCGATGTTGTTGGGCTGGCTGGAGGCCCAAAAACTAGGCCAGCCCGTACCAGAATCAAACTTGGTCTTAGAGGAAAAGAGTTCTGAACCGCAACAAATACAGTTGTAAATGCCGGCCGCTTTGTTGTCGTGATATTTACCGGTAAAGGCCCTTTCGGTCCCGTGCTTACGGGTAACCTGATATTGCTCAGGGGTAAGCTGCGCTTGCCAGTCTGCGTCTGTTTTTTGAATTTTCTCCACCATGGTTTGCTCAGAAAGTCAGTACAGCCCTCTGATCCTAACGCAGATTAGGCCGGCTCAGGGACCGGCGTTGGCGATAGCGACGGTAAACAAGCAAACCACCACTGGCTAATGTAAAGGCGGTCAGCGGAGCCACCATCGGCACCCACGCATTGGTTAAAAAGAACGCTCCGGTGGTGGCTGCGATCGCAACCACCCCGACCCCGTAGGCCATGACCAAATATCGGCGTTTTTGCAACTGCCAGGTGATCAGACTACCGCCGCTGGCCCAGATAATAATCCAGACGACTTCTGCGCTGTCGGGCCAGGCCCAGGGCAACGGGTAATCATCTAACACCGCACTCAGAAACTGGCTCACCATATGCAGGTGAACCTCCACACCCGACATTTGATAGTTGTCGCCACGAAGGGTGTAGGGGGTAAAAAACTTATCGTTGCTGGTGTAGGCCGTTGTCCCAATCAGCACCACCTTATTGGTAATCAGCTCAGGCGCAACCCCATTTGTCAGAACATCAGTTAAGGAAACTCGCTCAGATATTTGGGTGGGTGAGCGATAGGTAATGGGTATTTGATAGCCTGCGGCATCTGTGGTTTGATAGCCTCCAAAGGTGGGACCCATCAGCTTAAAACCTGCATCGCCGAGCCCCATAAATTCAGTTTTCCCATCGCCTTCTGAGGGGAGTAAACCATGCTGTTTCTCCAGATAGTGCAGCGCTACCATCAGACCAAACGAGGTATACACCTCCGCATCCGCATCAGTGCTGATGCTGGCAAACAAGAGATTGCGCCGAATCTTACCGTCGGGATCCAGGGGGAAGTCATTAAAGCTGACCTGGGCCGGATCTAGCTCCGGCGGCGGGGGAATACTCTCCCCTTCAAAGTCCCCCAGCTTGGTAATGCCAATAATATTGTCGGCAGCAAGACTTTGAGCCAGGGCAGCCCGACCAGCCCCCACCGGAAAATTGCGATGAAGATCTAGACCAATCGTCGTTGGACGATGGCTTTGAATAATCTCAATGGCATCGGCAATCGACTGGTCAGACGGACTGTCACTTTGTTGGTTGTTGAGATCTTGTTCGTTGATCCCAACCAGTAAAATACGGGGATCGGGGCCTAAATCACGCTGATAGGCGACTAGACCATCGTAAACGGTCAGCTCTAGCGGTACAAATGAACCCAGCTGTCGTATTCCCAGGGTCAGGGCGCTGACTAGGGCAGTTGCGATCGCAACCGCCCGAACACTCTCCCGACGCGTCGGCTGCCATACCGTAGCCTGGGGTAAAACTGTCTCCGCCATCGTCAGCCGATCCGCCTCTTCAGGCAATTCATCCAGGCGGCCAAGATCGTGCAGCACCTCTGACACACTCTGGTAGCGCTGATAAAAATAATGGCGCACCATCTTTTTCAACAAACACCGCAGACCAGGGCTGATGTTGACATACTCCTCCCAGCGCAGCTCCAGGGATGACATATCTTCTGGCAAATCAGTGGGTGTTCGTCCGGTTAACCCATGAATAGCCGTCATCCCCAAGGCAAAAATATCGCTACTCAAACGGGGCTTCCCCGCCAGCTGTTCACTGGGGGTATATCCCTGGGTACCCACCCCCACCGTCAGACTGGTCAACTCGCTGTTGATTACCTGGGTACGAATTTCCTTAACTGCCCCAAAGTCAATCAAACAGAGCTTGCCATCATCCTTTCGCCGAATCAGATTGTCAGGTTTTAGATCCCGATGAATCACACGATTGTCATGAACAAACTTTAGAATGTTCAAGGTTTCCTGCAACAGCGTCATCACCTGAGATTCACTCAACCGTCCGGCTCGACGAATTTCATCCCCCAGGGACTCCCCATCAATCAGCTCTTGAACCAGATAAAACTCTCGTTTTTCTTCAAATGAATCCAGTAGCTTAGGAATACAGCTATGGGTGCCCAAGCGCTTCAGGGTAGACACCTCCGTCTCAAACAATCGCCGCGCTATCTTTAAAAATGTGGCATCAGAACTGGCAGGCTTTAGCTGTTTGACCACACACTCAGGTGTTTGAGCCTGAAACAAGTCTCGGGCCACATAGGTTTGACCGAAGCCCCCTGACCCCAGCACTCGCACTAACTGGTAGCGTTCCTTAAGAACCTGACCTAACATCGACGTTAACAGCCCTGAACAACCTGCTGTAGCAAACACCCTGAACCACAAGAACGTTTGCACGCCCCGTCACCCAGCACCTTTAAAGACTGCCACCGTTCTGAATAATGGGACCAATATTATAGACAGTCTACCTGGCCCATTGCCCCAACGGTCGGCAGCCATCCCCAGGGCTAGCCAGTGGGCAGCATTTGAATTTTACTCAGCAGCGTCGGCGGATCGATTGGCTTAACCAAATAGTCATCAAATTCCTCTGTAAATTCGTCAGTGGAGGCCCCATTCACCGTTGCCATGTCCTCGGCATCCATTAGGGAAATGACCTTGATGCCGGAGGTGGCCACATAGTGTTTTAGATCATCCACAATATAGTGGCTGTTGCCACTCACCAAATGGTGATTGAGAATAATTGCCACAGGCTGCAAGATTTCTACCTGGTGTACAATTCGCGAGCCCTCAATCACCCAAATCACCTGATAGTTAGCCGCTGTCAGCAAGTCACAGATCAAGCTGGCACTACTCTCATCGTCCTCCAACAAAATAATCCGACCGGTAATCGGTTCAACGCTCTTAAAGGAGTTGGCCACCCCGTCCAGATGCTGTAAGGGGATACGCACCGTAAACATTGACCCCTTACCAGGTGTAGACACCACCTGAATTGAACCGTTGTGGAGTTCAACCAGCTGCTTAGTGAGGGCCAGCCCTAACCCCGTCCCCGAATACTGACGTTGGCGAGCCGTTTCCAACTGCTTAAAGGTTTCAAATAAAATCGCCTGTTGCGCCTCAGGAATACCAATACCGGTATCCTCAACCTGAAACATGACATTCTGAGGATCGCGCCAAACCCGTAAACTAATGCGCCCACCCTTGTCGGTAAACTTAACGCCGTTGCTTAACAAATTAGCTAAAATCTGCCGTATACGGCGAGGATCGGCTCTGAAATTGTCTTCATTGGCCGATAGTCGTAAATTTATCCGTAAATCAACGCCTTTGGCCTGGGCTTCTTCTCGAAAACTTTCCAGACTGCTACGGGCCAGGTTCGATAATGAAAAATCATTAATCTCAAGAACCGTACGTCCCGCTTCAATTTTGGCAACTTCTAAAATGTCATTAATAATATCTAGCAGCTGCTCTCCACTGCTGTGAATAGTATTGAGGTAATCCCGCTGACGGGGACTCAGATCTCCAAACGACCAGCGCAGCAGCGTGGCCGACATGCCAATAATGTAGGTTAATGGCGTCCGTAGTTCATGGCTCATGGTGGCCAAAAACTCACTCTTAGTTTTGTTAGCCGCTTCAGCCGCCATCAGCGCATCTTTCAGGCTCTGGGTTCGATCCTCCACCTGGGCTTTCGTCATGGACTTTTGATACTGCAGCTGCAGCTGTAAATCTTCTTGACGAATCGCAATCGTTAAATGCTCAGCAATCCGAACCAGAAAATTTCCCTCCCAAGCCTGCCAGTGACGCAGCTGCTCCGATGGTCCCTCTAATTTTTCTAATGAGGTCGCATCAAGCCCATCTCGGGAGGCGCGGCCAATGCAATGATGGCCAATGAGCAATCCCCACAGCGTCTCGCCCAGCCATATGGGCACTATTAGCTGAGAGCCCACACCCGCCTGCTGTAGCTGTTTTAACAGGCAGGGATGGCTCTGATAGTGACTCGCTACATTGACAATCGCACGGTACTGGGTTTCCTGAGAGTTTCGAGCATAGCGCTGGTGCCAAAATTCCTGGGGCACACAGTAGGTATCAGAGCGCGACAGAACAGAGTCGATTGAGGGGTGGCCGCGGGCTTCGTAGACCACAGCGGGAAATCCGTCGTCATGACCACCGATAAAGGAACGTTCCGGCTGACTGAGGGAGGGTGGGGGCTTGGCGGCAACCTGATAAATAAATAATCGATCAAGCCGCAGCCATTCACAAACCTCATCCAGGGTCGATTGGATCAATGACGATAGAGGCTCTAAGCTATGTAACCGAGTGACAACACGCTGGAGGATAGTTGCCGACGATAGGGGCTGCGTCGACGAACAAGGCTCAAGCCCGCTGACCTCAAGCATAAGCTGATGGGTCAATTTGACCAGGGTCTGGTTGTCTAACGCCACCGTCTGGGGCGTCGACTCAACCGATGGCTGCACTCGCCTCTGTAATCGCTTCCAGGCGGTATGACCATCACCACTTAATCCATTCACCAGCCAGGGTAAGGACAAAAAGCGCTCAATCACCCTCAGATCGGTGCAAAGGCTCACCAGGTAGCTACAGGCACCGTCGTGTTGAGCCAAAAGTAAAAGACTCACCTGGTCCGTTGACAAGAGGGTGAATTTCTCAATACTAGCGTCTGCAGATAGCTGCCCGTCTCCTAAATCCTTCTCAGATAGATGAAAAACCTCTCCTGTCAGCAAACAAGAGAGAGTCCTACGCATCTGTTCAAACACCTGATACGGAACGCTTTGATATTCTAAAGCTGAGGAGAAACTAGACATGGGTGCGGAAAATCTCTTAGAAATAAAGAACTGGGAGCTACCGCAATGGTGACAAACCAAATAAGCCAGAATTACCTAGAGTGACATCCCCTATGGATACACTCGACATAACAATCATCGTCATACTGCTGCAATGAATTAAATAGTCTCTAAACAATGGTCTAAGCTTTCCCCACTCTCCTTTAGTTTTGTATAGGTTCCTTTACGTTTTTGATTAAATATTACCGGGAGAAACAATAGCTGTAGGGTATCTATGACGCGCTTTAAATCATAGGTTGTTTTAACTAAAGCCCCTATATTTTATGAAGTTCAGAAAGCCTATCACTCGCATTTCAAGCTATTCAATTCCTTAACGATAAAACCAGCATTAGTCAATTATGAGATTGACTCAACGGTAATAGCTTGACCCTATCTAGACAATATTCTGACAAAATAAAATACCCTCATATAAATCCAGGCAACTTAGCAATACAAACTATGGAGATTGGTCATGGTGAACAATTTCAGCAAATAATTTTAAGGCTAATCTTCTAATTAATCTCTGAGTAATTTTCAAGAGAAACTCATCTGAAAATAAGACTTCGAGCGTGACATCATCCTAACTCTGCTGTTTTAAGTTGAGGTGGAAACGCCATACTTCTTTCATAATTTCCGCAAGGATTGTAAACTACGCAACCAGCAAGAGATTTGGCTACGCAACCGAGCAAATTAGGCACAGATTAAAAACTACATCGGTAAAAGAAACGTGCGCGCCCACCCACAGATATCTTTCTGACATCTAAAGGTTTTATTGCATCTGTCGATTGCGATAAAACCTTTCTCTAACCGAAGTGCCAATTTATCCCGTTGCACTAACCCAATTAGAGAAATAAGAATTAGCATGTAGAATCAAGACCTGACAGCAGTTTTTTGTGCCATCTGTCAGGTTAGTTAGGACAATAGATATCCCTGAAAGCTTTAAATTACAGTGGCTGAGCTGACTCGCAATCAACGTTGGCGTAGCCTTTTATTTGGAGATATGCATCCGTCGATTGCCATACCTGAAACCGAAACCGAAACGCTTAAGCTTAACGAGCTAGGACTGATTTTATTTTTTACTGAAAAACTACATCACTCTATTGCCATTGATGAATATGTTGTTACAATGGCCATCAGATTTTGATATGGCTGATATGTCCGTTTCCTTAGGGTCTTGGAGGTCCCGCAATGGAACCTATATCCGCTGAAGTTATTCAGCAGGTGGCCGATTATTTCAGTGTTCTGAGCGAGCCCATGCGTCTCAAGATTCTGAACCTGTTAAGAAACGGTGAGAAATGTGTTCAGGATCTGGTCGATGACACCGAGACCAGCCAAGCAAATGTGTCTAAGCACCTTAAGGTGATGCTGCAGGCGGGTATTCTTACTCGTCGCACTGAGGGAACATCATCCTTCTATCGCGTAGCTGACGATCTGAGTTTTCAGTTATGCAGTCTGGTATGCGATCGCATCGCCTGCCGCATTGAAGAACAGGCTAAACACTTTCGTGCCTTTAGCTTCTCAAACCCGGACGTCGCCACGCAAGCAGTGGGAGAAGCCGAAGTGGCGGGCTAAAGCACGTTGCCTCAAACCATGGGCTGTGCCTTGAAAAAGCCCTAAACGATACTGTCATGACAACAGTGTCTAAACAATACTGTAATGGCACCCCATCGTCGCCCATTGGGCGGTGTTTAGGGTGTAGCTATCGGATGATGCCTCATCCCTATCCTCATCCCTACTCAAATCATGAAGCAAGGCTTGCACCACGGGCAGAGCATGATCCCCTAGGGTTACCCGCTGATTGCTGACGGCATTAGACACAGACAGTAGCTCTTGCCAACAGCTGGTCAGGGGTCTGCTGCTACAGACCAGATAGGTTTCCACCCGCCCCTCCGGATCATCCACCACCCAGGTAGTTTGCCCCGTTGGCAAACTTGTCGCAGTTCCAGGCTCTAGGGTCATGGCGGTCTGCAATGACTCAATGGAGTAGGGCTGACCATCACTGGGGGGAAAAAAGGCCAGCATGCGATCGCGGGCATCAAACCCCAACAGCATGGTGTACACAGGATCGGGACCAAAGTTAAGTGCCTGATAGCGTACCTTGGCCCCTTTAGAGAACTCCACAGGACGATTTTGACGGCTGACGGCATCGGCCAAGCGACTTTTTGAGGTTTTACCTGCAGCGCGACGGGTCTCCTGCTGCAGCACTAGCTTTTCGGTCTCACCCCCCGCCAACAGCAGATTTAGCCGCACGGCCAAATGAGACGAGGCCTGATTTTCGCTCAATCGCAAGAGCTTCATCGCCAGCATGGTTCTGAGCTTGGGGGCCAGCCGACCCACAGCCATTTTGACCGCTTCATCCTGCTTGGCTAGGGTACCGACAACCAGATTATGGATGGGGGTAAAGAGACCGTAGCCCTGTTTTATCGCTGGTGCGGTCTTTGGTTCTAAATCACTATCGTCCCCTGGGTCCGACTGAAACTTGCCCAACATACAGTCAGCCGGATGGCTATCGTCCGTTGATTCCACAAATGACAGGGCGGCTAGGGCGCTGGTGGCATCTACACGCTCAATTCTTTGCAGATCAGAATCCAAGGAAACCACCAGGGGAATATCCTTAGGCAACACCCTGGTCACCTCATAGAGAGGCTGACCCACTGACCAGGATTCTCCGTCGGTGAACTTAAAACGCCCAGAAAGCCCCGATTGCGATCGCATAACCACCGACGGCTCATCAGCGTCCGGCTGGGTCGCAAAGCCAAAGCGCTCACTATACTGCACCACATCCGCCGGTAATCCCCCCAGCCAGAACATAACCGAACGCCCCTCCACCGAGGTCACCACCGCATCCAAGCAAGGCGAATCGGCATCGCCATAAACAGCATGCTCATCAGCGGTTTGGGTAGTCCAATAAGGGGTTTGATTGGGTACCAGTGGCAAAATTGACTCCTGGGCCCCCCGCATCGTCGCCGACAGCTTAGTGGGTAACTGGGCCGCCCAGAGGTAGCGAGTCAGACCGTATGTAAATAACCCAGCCCCAAAATCAGGCCACTGACGTTCAATTACAGGCTGACCGTCACGGGCCGCCATTAGCAAATCACCCGGAAAAAATGCAGGCTCTGCCGTCGTTTGCAGCTTATCTAGGTCCATCACCCCATCGTCAGACAGTGTCGGTAGCTGTATACCCTCAACCGCTGGCATATCCCAACGGCAGCGAGAGCGATATCCCCCCGACAGCAGCTCCTCAGGTTGAGCGTACCCAGCGTCTACCACTGTAAATACTTGCTTGGTTTTTAACCTGGCCAAAATCTGCTTCACCCAGGACAGCGGCACATCCCTAGATAGCGGTTCAGCAGCCGTAGGCAAAACGCCATCCACCGGCACCCAGGTTTTAATCCGTTTGTCCCCCAGCATCACCTGGCCACCACAGCCGCTGAAGTGAACTACGACAAAATCATTGGCACTCGACAGCTGAGTCAGCTGATAAAGTGCACCTAAAATACTGGCCTGGGTAGCCTGGGCATTCACCAGCGTGACAATATTACTAGGCTCAAACCCAAATCGATACACCAGAAGCTGACGCTGAAGCTCCACATCAGTCGTGCAACCCCGTAAAGGCTTTAGATCTTTTCCGATTACGCTGGTCGGATATTGATTAATACCAATGAGTAGGGCAAGTTTGCGACGCGCAGGACTTGCCAACGCCTGTTGCCAGCCAAGAAGCTGAGACTGACTCAGACCCAAGGTTCCTAAAATGACACCTGTCGCTGACAAAAACTCCCGTCGCTTCACTGCCCTACTCCATTACGCTTTAGCTTTGGGCTTGCATGGCCCGAGATAGCTCGGCAGCCACTTCAGGACGAGAAAACTCCGGTGGGGGCAGCTCGCCACGACGCAGCATTTCACGCACCTTTGTACCCGACAGATGGATCCGCTCTTCTTTGCTACTGGGGCTAGTTTTGCTAGTCGCCATAGTACTCGTACGAGTGCAATAGAAGGCATGCTCAAACTTCATCGGCGTAATTCCCAACTCACCAGGCTCAAACTGGTCAAAGATATGCTGGGCATCGTAAGTTCCATAGTAGTCACCGACACCGGCATGGTCGCGACCCACAATAAAGTGAGTACAGCCATAGTTCTTACGAATTAGGGCGTGGAAAATTGCCTCGCGAGGACCAGCGTAGCGCATAGCCGATGGATTAATCGCCAAAATTACCCGATCTTGCGGGAAATAACGATCCATCATAATTTCGTAACACCGCATCCGCACATCTGCCGGAATATCATCTTTTTTGGTAGCGCCCACCAGCGGGTGCAAAAACAGACCATCTACGGTCTCTAGGGCACATTTTTGGATGTATTCATGGGCCCGGTGGATGGGGTTACGGGTCTGGAAGCCAACAATGGTTTTCCAGCCACGCTCGCGGAACATGGCCCGGGAAGCAGCCGGGTCAATTTGATACTTAGGAAACAGGGGATGATCGTCACGCTCCAAGAGCCAGACAGCCCCCGCCAGATTAATGGGTCCCTGTTCGTAAATTACCTTGACCCCAGGATGCTTATCTTCATCGGTGCGGTAGACGTTAACCGCTTCTTTTTTCTTATCGTAGGTGTACTTCTCGGACAGTTCGAGAACGCCCACATAGCGGCCTGTGCTGTCATTTAGACGAATCAGCATCCCTTCCTTTAGGGGGGCTGCCACTTCTTCTGAAACAGACAGGGTGACAGGTACCGACCAAGGTACACCGCTAGCCAGACGCATATCGGTCACGACAGGCTCATAGTCAGCCTTACCCATAAACCCAGTCAGGGGGCTAAAGCCACCGATGGCAATCATGACCAAATCCGACAGAGCCCGATCGTCTAAGGTGACCTGGGGTAAAAAATCAGCTTTACTTAAAAACTCTGCTTTCTGCTCATCAGAGGCTAAACGATTGATCAATGTACCACCGTGGGCAGCTATACCATCTTTAGTTAATGTCAAAACGTCCTCTTTTCTTCTATAGAAACTGCGTTAATGTTCATCTTGGGTAAACGGCCGAATAAGGCCACCCCCGAGCACCCTAGTATCATCGTCGTACCATACAGCAGCCTGTCCTGGGGAAACACTAAACTGGGGCTCGGCAAAGACCAGCTTTACGGAACCATCGCTTAGGGGGATCACAGTTGCAGCCACCGCAGGCGAACGATAGCGGATTTGCACTGTCACCGTGATCGGGGCATCGGGGGCGGCAATCGACACCCAATTGACCCGGTCAACAATGCAGTGAGGTTGATGAACGCTGTCCCGTTCACCCACAATCACCTGATTGCGAGCAACGTCTAAAGCCACCACATAAAGGGGAGCTGGAGCGGAAACGCCTAACCCCTTACGCTGGCCAATGGTGTAATGATGAATACCGGTGTGCTGACCTAAAACCTGACCGTTGGTATCGACAATATCGCCAGGTTTAGGCGCTAGATACTTATCTAGAAACGCCTGCATGGAACCATGCTGTTCAATCAGACAGAGGTCTTGACTTTCAGGTTTTTCAGCCGTGTGCAGACCGAGCTGAGACGCCATGGCTCGAGTCTGAACTTTGGTTTGCTCCCCAAGGGGAAACTGGGTCGCGCCTAGCTGCTCCTGGGTGAGATCATATAGAAAATAGGACTGATCCTTAGTGCGATCCACAGCCCGGCGAAGCTCGTAGCGCCCCGTCTGGCGGTTGTGGGTAATGCGCGCGTAGTGTCCCGTGGCGATAGTTTCAGCCCCTAACTCTTGGCGAGCATAGTCCAGCATTGGGCCAAACTTTACGCTGCGATTGCACTGGGAACAGGGTAACGGGGTAACACCTTGGCCATAGCCTTCAACTAGATAGTTAATGATTTTTTCTTCAAACACGTCACGGGTATCCACCACGTGATACGGAATATCCAACTCTTCACAAAGCTGCGCGGCATCTACCATGCCTTCCGAACAGCATTGCCCTTTTCCTTTCATTAGCCATAGGGTAAGGCCAATGACATCGTGTCCCTGTTTGTGTAAAGTTGCCGCCGCAACTGAACTATCTACACCCCCAGACAGACCTACAACAACTTTACCCATAGATGATCAAACGTACCAAATGCCAATTCTTAGGCTAACACCCCATTCACAAATCTGTTATTGCTCCTGGTCACTTTTGTAGACGGAAATAGATTGGACTATGTGCCACAGACGACAGACATCCCATCACTGCTCTCTCAGAAATACAGTCATGGCTCCATCAAATCCTTATGAAATGTGGATAATTTAGGGACATGAATAAAGTATTCATGCGAACAAGATGATGGGGCAGCAGCGTAACAGACCCATGATTCAACATGTCTGCGTTACGGCAGCACAGATGCAGGCCATTGAAGCTCAGCTTTTTGAGGCGGGGTTTCCGGTGGCGGCACTGATGGAAAAGGTGGCAGGGCGGATTGTGGACTACGGGCTACGGCATTGGCCGCGATCGCAAAAAATTGGGGTGCTGGTGGGCCCCGGCCACAATGGGGGAGATGCTCTGGTAGTCGCCCGTGAGCTGCATTTGAATGGCTACGATGTGGGTATCTATGGCCCTTTTGAGCAGCAGAAACCGCTGACGGCGGATCACGGGCGCTACTGTCGCAGCCTGGGCATTCCCTGGTATGACACCTGGGACGAGCTAGAAATCAGCCTGGGGCAAAACAGCCGTATCCTAGATGGTCTTTTTGGGTTTGGCCTCAGCCGGCCCCTAACCGGAGAAGTAGCTGCCGCCGTAGAGCGGGTTAACCAAAGCAAGCTCCCGGTGGTCAGCATTGATTTACCCTCTGGCATTCACACCGACAGTGGTGAGGTGCTAGGAACGGCGATCAGGGCCGACACTACCCTGTGCCTGGGGCTATGGAAACGGGCCTGTTTACAGGAAGCAGCCCAGCCTTACCTGGGCCAGAGCAACCTGATTGATTTTGACATTCCCCTGGCATCTATTGTCGCTGTGCTAGGTCAGTCACCCCAGGTACAACGACTTGTGCCTGAACGGGCATTACGGGCAATTCCCCTGATGCGATCGCCAGTGGCCCATAAATATACGATGGGTCAGCTGCTGGTCATTGCTGGCTCCCGGCAATACGTTGGAGCGGCCCTATTGGCGGGATATGGAGCCATGGCCAGCGGGGTGGGGATGGTCACCCTGGTGGTGCCAGACAGCATCCGAGCGCTGGTGGTGGCTCAGCTGCCCGGGGCCTTGGTGATTGGTGCTGAGGAAACATCTGAGGGTGCGATCGCAACCCTGCCCTCCCTATCTTTAAACCGATATGACGCGGTGGCCTGCGGACCCGGGCTGGCGCAAGTGGACTGGCTGCCCCAGGTATTGGCCGCATCCGCCCCCCTGCTATTGGACGCCGATGGTCTCAATGGCACCACCGCAGATCGGCTTAAAAATCGCCAGAGTACAACGGTGATTACCCCCCATCCAGGGGAATTTAAGCGCCTATTTCCCACATTAACCGTGGGTCATGACGGTGCCCTGGCAGCAGCCCAGTCCACCGGAGCCACCGTTGTTCTTAAGGGGGCAAAGGTCGCCGTTGCCGTCGGCCAGCACCTATGGCTCAATCCTGACAGCACACCGGCCCTGGCCAGGGGAGGCAGCGGCGATGTTCTCACCGGACTGATGGGGGGATTGATGGCCCAGCAGGGGGCTCGGCAGGAGAACGACCTAACCGATGCGGTCCTGGGGGCCGTCTGGTGGCATGCCCAAGCGGGGCTATACGCCCACCGGCGACGTACGGTATTGGGGGTAGATCCGCTGGAGTTGGCCCGGTGTTTAAATTTTGCCCTGGCCGATTACTTGTCGATTGCGACAGCTAAACATCAGCCTTGATTACCCGGTCAGTAGGCAGAGCTACAGCCCTTTAGATTTGGGAGAGGAGAGCCGCGATCGCAAGGTAATCGCCGTCAGACCCAAAATTGTCAGCGGCACAATCACAAACTTTAAGGCCGCCCCAAACATAACTGTGCTGTCGTGCTCGGTTGTTTTCATCACCAGATAAAGGGTGTAGGCCAGGTAATACACCAGCAGCATGCCCCCTTCCCACCGACTGACCAAGTTGTCATTCAAACAAATTGGGAAGCAGATGACAGCCACCCCAATCATCACAGGGATATCAAACGCCAGCACCGACGGATCAATGACAATACCACCGGGAGATAGGGCACTGGTGGCCCCCAGGACCACCAAAATATTGAAAATATTGCTACCCACCACATTGCCAACGGCAATATCTCGCTCACCCCGCAGGCTCGCCACAATCGAGGTGGCCAATTCAGGCAGGGATGTCCCCAGGGCCACAATGGTTAAACCAATAATCAGGGGGTTAATCTCCAGGGCTTCAGCAATGGCAACAGCCCCTTTTACCAGTAGCTGCGACCCCAGCACCAAACAGACCATCCCCCCCACAAAGGCCAGCAGCTCTACACTGACCTTGGCCCAAGAAAACTCCCGAGGACCATACTCTTGAGCATATTCATCCTGCACCTCAGGATTTTTCTCACGGCGGCTTTGAAACAGCAAAAATAGGGTGTAGCTTACCCCCCCTAAAAATAAAACGACACCGTCGGAGGTGCCAATAGAGCCATCAATGCCAAAGAAAAAGACCAGCCCAGAAACCCCAATCATAATGGGCACATCCAGTCGCACCAACTGCTGGGCAACCACCAATGGAGCAACCAGGGCAGATGCCCCCAAAATCAACAACACATTGCAGATATTGCTACCGACAACATTGCCAACGGCCAGATCGGCTTGGCTGGTAAATGAGGCATGTAAGCTGACGGCCAGTTCGGGGGCACTGGTACCAAACGCAACCACCGTCAGACCGATCACCAGGGGGGAGATACGCGCCATGGCTGCCAGGTTGGAGGCACCTCTCACTAAAAAATCGGCTCCAACGACCAGGAAAACTATTCCCAGTATGAGTAACACAGTGGCAGTCATGGCCTTACAGGCAATCTCCTTTGTTACGGCTGTCTTCCAAGGTTTGCTTAATACACAACGCCCCGGCATGGGCTTGAGTTTATCAACTTTATTACCTGCGTCCGATAGTTTGCCCTCACAGGTAGGTTGTTAGCTAACCATTACCTAACCATTACCGCAATAATCAACATTTTGCCGCTTACTATGGAGCGACAAAACCGCTAATAGCCGTAAATCTTTTCTTAGGAGTTAAAAATATATGACGCCGCTAGCCCCTTGGCGACCTGCCTTAGCTCGTGCCCTGCACCGCAATCGTGCCCGAGCCTATTGCCGGTATTTGCAACTGGCTACCATTAACGCTGGTGGTAAACCCTCTAATCGTACCGTGGTTTTTCGTGGGTTTGTTGGGGAAGCCCTGCAAATGGTTACAGACGGTCGTAGCGAGAAAGTTCAACAGGTTCGCGCCAATCCCTGGGCTGAGGCCTGCTGGTATTTCACAGTTACCCGCGAACAGTTTCGAATTGCGGGCAGACTGACGCTGCTGGATCCAGATAACGATGTCGACACCCTGCGAGCCCAGACCTGGCAAGCCATGTCAGCCAAGGCGCGCCAGCAATTTTACTGGCCCCATCCGGGGCAAATTAGGGCCAACGAAACAGAATTTGAACCCGTTAGTGAGCTGGCAGAACAGCCTCCAGATAGTTTTTATGTACTGTTATTAACCCCTGATCGGGTGGATCACCTGGCCCTCCGTGGCAATCCCCAGGATAGATGCATCTATGAGCGCAGGTCAGATAATTGGGGTGTCGAGGCGGTTAATCCCTAGGGGCAGCCAAGATTGATGGCATCCTTATCGCTGCTGACAACCGTCTAAAAACTCTTCGATGGCTCGATCCTTTAATCGGCAACAGTCCCCATCATCAGACTCCTGTGACGGCTGAGTCCTTGTGGGCAAAAGGCCCAGGGGGAGAGACGTGGGGGCTGACGATTGCTGTAGCTGAGCAATTTGCCGCTCCAAAATTTCAATCCGATCCACCAGGGTGCGAATCACCGCCGCTTCGGAGTCGGGTAGCTGGCCATGCTCAAGGGGGCCAGACCGGCTGGAGCGATGGACCACTCGACCGGGCACACCGACTACGGTGCAGCCAGACGGAACATCCCTGAGGACAACTGAACCGGCACCAACACGAGCGTTATCACCAATCTGAATATTACCGAGGACTTTTGCCCCGGCACCCACCACCACTTGCATACCAACGGTGGGGTGCCGCTTGCCAGTTTCTTTGCCGGTACCGCCCAGGGTCACACCTTGATAAATCAAGGAATAGTCTCCCACCGTGGCGGTTTCACCAATCACCACACCCATGCCATGGTCGATAAATACCCCTTGACCAATGGTGGCCCCTGGATGAATTTCTATTCCTGTAATCAGTCGGGCAACATGGGATATGAATCTGGGAACAAACGGTAGACCCAAATTCCATAGATTATGGGCCAGGCGATAGAGCAGTAGGGCGTGGAGGCCTGGATAGCAAAACAAGACTTCCAGAGCATTACGGGCAGCTGGGTCCCGCTCAAACACTACTTTAAAGTCGGCAATAAAATTTCGTAACACGTAGATGTCCTCAAGGGTGGGGGAGCGTTGTTGATGGTTAGGCTGAAATTGGCCTAATAATGGTTAGGTGTCACACCGGGTCGGCGGAGTCAGAAAATTTTTGATTAAAATCGACAACAACGTAGCTTAAGTCTCTGGTGAGCTAAGTGCAATGGAGAGACACACTCCGCATTCAGCATACCTCAGGGTATAGATGTTCAACCCAAACGCTGGCTTAACTATAGGCTAACCCCCTGGGTGACATGATTTTGACATCGGATTTTCGAGATCAACGGCAATGGCAGCGCCCCCATCATCTCCTTATGTTTTATTTGCCCAGCACGGCTGGCACGATACCAACCGACGGGTATACCGGCTAGGCCAGTCCCTGGCAGATGCGCATACAGAAGTCATTGCCCCCAACTTGGGGTTGGTTAAAACCTGGTGGCGGATGGAGCCCTTAATAGAGCAGGTGGAACGGGTTGCGATCGCAACCCAACAGCGCCATCCGGATCGCCCCTGGCGTATTATCGGCCATTCCATGGGCGGTCTAATCTGGCTAGAGCTACTACAGCGCCATCCCGAATGGTGGCCCCAAATTACATCGGTCAGCCTGGTTAGCTCCCCCGTTGGCGGAGCCGACCTGGGTCGTATTTTTGACCCATTTCGCTGGGGCATTGGCATTGCCCGAGACCTGGGTACCAACCGTCGTCCCATAGCTGAGCGGCTGGCCCGCCACATACCCGTGCAAACCATTGCCAGCGACTACGATGGTGGCAGCGACGGCACTGTCCCCATCCAGTGCTCTCAGTTTCGCCATGCTCGCTACACCCAGCTCAGCGGCATCCGCCACGACAATACCAAAGATCATCCCGACGTCATCGCCGCCATTCAGCACTTTTGGACCACCCTATCTGAGGAAGCTGGGGAAGCTGGGGCGTCTGAAAGCACAGCTGCACAGCCCCTAGAAGATGCCATTATCAGCCAGCTACAGGCCATTCCCGGCATCACCGACGCCCATCTGCGCGACTTTAGCCGAGCTACTAGTTGGGCCAACCTGGCCAACGGCTTTACCCTTCGCACCTGGCGTCATCCCCTGGGTATCCACCATGTATTTCTAGCCGATGCCCAGAACCGCTGTCGGTTTGCCGGCTTTGTCGGCTGGCCCGATACCCAAGGGCTATATGCGGGCATGGACGCCATTCAACAGCGGTATGCTCAGGACTACAACCATGCCACCCCTAAAAACCACATCCCTTGAAGAAGGAGATTTCTTGTGTCACAGCTGCCAAACTCAACCAACCCTGAGGGCAACGAGCCTATTCCTAACATTCGGACGGAATGGATATTGATGACGGCGGTTGCGATCGCATGTCTGATCCGGGTGCTCTACGTTGGTGCACGGGAGCTATGGTACGACGAAGTTTTATCATTGCTACTATCCACCACCCAGCGCACCGGCTACACCAATCCCCCCGACATCCCCATTGCCCTAGCCAACTACAGTGCCCTGTTACAGCCCCCTCCCCTCACCGGAGCCACCGACTTAATCGCAGGCATCAAACCTCTGCTGCAGGGACTGGTTGGTCGAGAACCCCATCCACCACTCTTCTTTTTGTCCCAATACCTGTGGCTATCCCTCACCGGCAACCAGGAAACCTCTCTTCGCAGCCTAAATCTCTTACTGAGCCTGGGAGCAGTCCTGGGAGCCTACGGCATGGGCAAGGCCCTCTTCAACCATCGCGGCGGACTGTTATTGGCCGCACTGCTCGGCTTAAATCCATTTTTCTGGTTTCACTCCCTCAACGTGCGCATGTACTGCCCAACTGTTTTGTGGGTGACGCTCAGCGGCTGGGCAATACTACAGCTATGCAATCAGCGCCCGTCCAGCTCCATGCGACTCGGGTGGTACCTGTTACTAACTCTAGCTGTCGCGGCCGGAGTACTCACCTATTATCTTTCCGCCCTATGGTTTTTCGCCCTAGGCTGTGTGGTGCTAATTAAAGATCGTAAGCACTGGTGGCACTACGCCCTGTGCGGCATCGGTGCCGCTGGGCTAGCCGCCCCCTGGATTTATTGGGGACTCCCCCAACAGCTCAGAAATGTCGATCTAAAACGGTTCTCAACAGAGAGTAGTTTAGTAGAGACTATCACTCAACATATCCAAGGTGTGCTAGAAGTGTTGGGCATTCAGCTACTAGCGGGAGACTGGGCAACAAGTTTTCCGCTAGCAGCTGTTATGGGCATGGGAACATTTGCACTAGTGCTGTTAACAAGCATTATTTGGCACCTGTGGAGCTTGTTGCATAAAGAGTCTCCTGCACTACTGCTAACAGTGATAGTGCTAAGTTGCTTACCCCTGCTGTTAATGCTAGGGTCTGACATTTTGTCAGGTAAATCTACCCTGGCTTGGGGATTTGGACGAAGTGCAATTTTTATTTTGCCAGGACTGTTGTTGTTAGTAACAGCCTGGGTGATGCACCTATCCATTAACTGGCAAAAGCCTGTTATCTTAGCAATCCTACTAATTTATCTCGGGTTAAATGTTAGCGACATGGTTGGACGCAATCGCCAGGTATTCCAACAGATTGCAGCAGCAAGCACAGCGTCAGACTCCACACTTATCGCCATGAATTCCAAAGCCTGGGGCCATGTGCTGCGGCTGGTATATTACTCACCCAATGATACCTCCGTTGATCTGTTGGCGACTAATCCAGCTATGCTACCTGAAGCATTGGAGAATGTTTTGTCGGACTCTGAACCCTACGATAGAGTGCTGTGGTTAGAAGCCAACAGACCGGTTTGGAAAGCCCCAACAGCATCTGAGGCAGACACCATTCGTGATAATGTTAATCAACTTTTGAGCGCCCAATACAGGCCAGTGGAGCGTCGTGAACTGGTTGGCACCATGGATTTAGATAGATTTAGCTTAAGGGTTTATGCAAAAGAGGGTTAGCAGTCTTTAGATATCTCCTAACACTGAAAGCTGCTCTCCTTGCTGTGCATAGAATATGTCTTCCACATCGCCTCGGCGAAACAATGGCTGCTGCTGGCGTTTGGAAAGTCGATGCTCCAGCCCCGCCTTGATCAACAAATCCAACACATCCTTCTTCCGCTGCCCAAACATCGCCGCCGCGTCCTGCAACCGAATCCACTGCTGCCGAAACAGATTTAAGATTTTCTCCTCCGGCTCCTGCTGAATCCGCGTCAGCAAAATCTCCGCCAGCAGCCAACAGGCCTTTGTATCTGCTTCAGCTCGGTGGGAAACACCCACATCAAAATTAAAGTGTTTGACCAGATTAGGCAAACTACGAGAGGGCAGATCCGCCAGCATTAACCGCGATAGCAGCACCGTACAAAAGCGGTGACTGGGGGGGCGATAATAATGAACATCGAGGCGCTTATATTCGGACTGGAGAAAGCCGTAGTCAAAGTCAAGGTTGTGGGCGGTGAGGATATCCTGACGCAGTAGAGGCTCATAATCAGCCCAAACATCCTCAGGGTAAGGGGCCTTGCTGACCATAGCGGTAGTAATGCCGGTAATTTTAGTAATAAACGGCGGCACCTTACCCGTGGGGTTAAGCAGGGAGGTTTCCTGCTGGAGGATACCGTCAGCCAGGGTAGCTTTGATAACGGAAACTTCGATAACGTTAGACTTGTAGGCAACGGAGCCAGTAGTCTCAACATCAACGACGGTAAGGGTAGACTGGCTCACTCGCCGATAAAAGGTCAGCAGCTGTTTGGATAGAAGGGAGGATTGGCCCTGGTATTTCTTTCCCGATGGGTTGGGGACGGTGGCCATGGTGGGTGGCGGGGACAGCCTCGTTATTCTAACGCTTGAGGCTTGGTACATTCTTAGGCGTTGCGGATCCGAACTATGATTTCATCAGCAACGGCAAGTCTTCAGGCAATACTAGTGCCTCGATACAGGTCTTCAATGGGCATTCTAGCCCAATGCTTTTGAAGGTAATGGGCTCACCGACGGAATAGATAACGGTGTCCCATTGCTGATCGCCTACTCGACGAAAACACTCAACTTTTAGGATATCTTGGTCAATCAGAACGTATTCTTCTAGGGAAGTTAGAAGAGCATAGTCCTTGAATTTATCGCCTCGGTCAAAGTCTGCCGTGGTGTTAGATCGAACAGCCCTGGTAGGGGGTATCACCCAAATATTCATTAAATGACTTGTTGAGCATCTTTACGTCCGGGACATCTGTATAAAGCATTGAAATAGTGGGCATTCTGATCTGGCCGAATATTTTATGTCCTTATCTGCTCTATCTCTCACGCAGAAATAACGTTCTCTAGTATTTACTTTCCCAGGTTGGTGAACCTATCAACCGTTTATTGCGCTGTGCTTGATAGCCCATGAACTTTAAATTGTTATGAGAATATTTTATGGACCAGCCGATTATTCTCGATGAAGTTATTTCTTTTGATGATAGCCAGACGCTTTTTGTAGCTGACAAAATACCCACCAGGGAAGAGTTTCCTGAAGCGTTAAATGCTCCAGCAGGATCAGAGTTTGAACTACAGGAAAAATGGATCAATGCAATAGCTTTCTGTCCTCTGCTTACACCAGACCACCTCTGGAAAACAGGCGACATCCAGATTTGTATAGGCTTTATTCCCGCTGAACCTTATATCGATGATGGGAAATTAATCTAAACTATGTCATTTAGAGTAGCTCGCCCTTTTACCCAGTACTTGATCAGAGAACTATCAAATTCATACAAGCCTATTCAAAAACTAAGCAAATCAGTCGTCGGGACATCTTTGGAATTCATCTAAAGAACAGTCATGTAAGTCTCTTTGCCTTGGGTGGGCAAGTGGCGTAATCGCTGATTTTGTAAATCAGGCTCTAAACCTAAATCTTCCAGCGGTATTAAACCCAATAGAGGTGTCTGTCCGGCGGGTAATTCTACGCAATCGTAGCGCCCTTCTCGACCTTCAACCGTAAGCTTAAGTCCTTCGTACACATTGACGGTTTTTGGACCTGTTGCAGTCTGAGCGTCAATAGTTGCTGTCAGTTTAAGACCGAGTTGCTGAATAGCATCTGTAGGTAAGCAAAGGCGAGTGGCTCCCGTATCAACCAGGGCATTAGTCACCGTGATCGAACGAACCTGATCGGTAGAGATAAACCCTCGCTCTGCTAAGACCTGATCGACCCAATTTATGAGATTGAGCGTAACAACTACTTTACCCATAGCGTTGTCAAGCGTTTTTGTACGATCCATAATTCCCCCAATTCAATACGAACTGTTCCGTCAATTGCTAACCTTACCGACAAACTTTGGAATTTTGGTAAACAGACAAGCCATGGGCAAACCTTGATTAATTGTAACGCTGGTTCATAAACGCTTTCTCCGCATCACTGATATCTAGACATTTGTATTGAAATATTGCCGATTGAGTTGGCTGACGGCTATAACTTAAGCCGAATGGATAACTTAGGTAGAGTATCTCTGCTCAGTCACCGACGATAAATTCTCTGCTGCTTGGCGCTATGTTGACGACTGCAAACCTGAAACTCGGACAAAAATTCACCTTGATGCTACTGGCTGTATTTATGGCCGGCATCCTCATGAGTGGCATAGCCCTATCGCGGCTGCTCAACTACACCGCCCAGGCGGAGCTGACCAGCAAGGCCCTGATGCTAATGGAGACCATGAACTCTGTCCGTCAGTACACGGTTGATGAAGTCAGACCAGAGATATCTGAACGTAGCGAAGTTGAATTTCTGCCAGAGACCGTACCTAGCTATTCGGCCCATAGGGTCTTTGAAACCCTGCAGTCGCAGCCGGAGTATCAGGATTTCTTTTATAAGGAAGCGGTACTAGACCCGACTAACCCAAAAGACAAAGCAGATGAGTTTGAAGCCTCGTTGATCAGCGCATTTCAACGTCCTGAAAGCCCTGAAGAATTTCACAATTTTAGGGACGCACCGGGGGGCAAGCTTTACTACATTGCCAGACCCATTCAAATCAAGCAGGAAGCCTGTCTGTCGTGTCATAGCACCGCAGACCGTGCGCCTAAAAGCATGATTGACCTTTATGGCAGTCAGAACGGCTTTGGTTGGGAACTGGATGAAATTGTAGGAACCCAGGTGATTTCGGTACCGGCTCAAACGGTATTTGCAAAGGCTAGGCGATCGTTGCTGATCACGCTAGGAGTGTTTACTGGGGTGTTTGCGATCGCAATTTTCCTCGTCAACCTCTGGCTCAAACGTTATGTAGTACGGCCCCTCAACCGCATGGCCGCCACCGCCGAAGCCGTTAGCACGGGCGATACCAAGGCCGAATTTATCAAACGATCCGAAGACGAGGTGGGCAAACTCACCGACTCCTTTAACCGTATGCGCCTCAGTTTACAAATGGCCATGCAGCGGCTAGAACGTCATCGGGGCAGACGCAAAGGTGGCTCACAGTCCGGGTAGGGCAATCGGCGTCTATTTTGCCGACCTCACCTTGACCGCTTCACTACGCAG
Organism: Cyanobacteria bacterium J06554_1; assembly: GCA_038534515.1. GTDB lineage: Bacteria > Cyanobacteriota > Cyanobacteriia > Phormidesmidales > Phormidesmidaceae > Leptothoe. The sequence continues at coordinate 22,968 of JBCAWO010000015.1, read as the reverse complement.
CTGCTGACGAAATTCTTCAGACTTCTGCCCATCTGGAATCTCCTTTGCCAGCTGATCCACAAAGGCTCGAGCATTCAGCCCCGGGTAGTCGGCCAGGGTGTCTTCGACAATCATGCTGGCCATCGGCCCAATACACTGGGCCAGGGCCTGACGGCAGCAGGTAATAAACGCAGGATTTAGGGTTTGTCGCTGTTGCACAACGGTGCTGATCTCCGGCATCGTTTCACTGGCGGCCATGGTCTCGCTAGGAACGCAAATATGGCTTAGAAATGCGGTAGCCTGGTCAGCATCAGTGATCTGCCCGGCCAGAATCTCAACGATTTCCTGGGGCGTGGCCGCGGGATTATCTTCAAGGGTTTCTTCGATCACCATGTCGGCAATGGGGCCAATGCAGCGCACCAGTTCATCACGGCACTGGGCAATAAAGGATGGGTCCGGTTGGGCAAAACTGTCGGTCTGGGGTTCAGAAGGAGTCACCGGCAGGGTCGGTAGCGCCTGGTTTAGGGTTACGTCGGCCGGTAGTAGGGGTCTTAGCTGCTCAAACACCTCGCGCGCCGACTGAAATCGTTCCTGGGGCTGTTGCCGGATCATGGTGTCTAGAACTGTCCCCAGCTGTGGGGTGATGGTGGCATGCTGCCGCCACTGCAAATCCAGGGTATGAGCGTCCATCAGGTTGCGGGGATGCTGCCCGGTCAGTAGCACCAGGGCGGTTACCCCAAGGGCATAGAGGTCGCTAGAAGGGGTGCATTTGCCATACATTTGCTCCGGCGGTGAGTAGCCAAATTTACCTACGGCGGTGACTGAATTTTTGAGGCCCTCATTATTGAGACGTTCTTCCTGGGTCACGCTTTCCGATAGCGCATCGGACATGGTGTTGTTGACCAGGCCAAAGTCGATCAGAATGGGCAGGTTGCGATCGCGCGAATACATCACATTTTCAGGTGAAATATCCCGGTGCATAATATTGAGGCTGTGTAGATAGTCCAGCACCCGCAGCATGTGGACGAGCCAGTAAACGACCTCTGCTTCAGTAAAAAGCTTAGACTGCTTTTTACGACGCTGAAGCACCTTGAGATAGGTCACACCGTCGATATATTCCTGGACAATAAACAGCCGCTTGGCTTGGGTAAAACAGGCCAGAAATTTTGGAATCTGCGGATGGTCAATGCTGTGGAGCGTCTTGGCCTCACGCTTAAATAGCTCAATGGCCTTCTGCAAAAATTTTCCCTGTTTTTGGACCGGGCGCAGCTCCTTGAGCACACAGAGCTCACCAAATCGCTGGGTATCTTCAACCAGGTAAGAGAACCCAAATCCGCCCTGCCCTAACATTTTTTTAATGGTGTAGCGCCCGGCTATTTTGGTGCCTTCTGCTAGCACCGCTGTCGGCTGTGACGCCGCCGCAGGCTTTGAAGCAGCCGCCTGATGGGCGGCAGCCCAATGTTTGGTTTTATCTGGATCGGGTGTAGATTTTGCCTTAGCGACCCTGGCATCAGCGCTCGGAGCATTACCACTGCCGCCGGGGTTAGCCACGTCAATGTGATAGACCGAAATTGGGTCTTGAATATTTTTAAGTTTGAGCGGACCGGCAAATTCTGCATTTAGGGATAGACGCACCTTAACCAGGTCGTAGATCAGCTGCGATAGGCAAATGCCGCCGGGTCTGGCCTGGGTCTGGAGCCGAGCAGCGATGTTGACGCTGTTGCCCATGACATCTGAATTATTAAAAAAGACGTCGCCCATGTGGATGCCAATGCGATGGGCCAGGCTGTCGGTACCTTTAGACTTAGAAATAAGGGCTTTTTGAATTGCGATCGCACAGCCCACCGCCTGCACCGCACTGACAAAATACATCAGCAACCCATCACCAGTTGACTTCAGCACCTGACCTTCAAACTCCTGGCATTGCTCCGCCATCAGCTCCAGGTCAGATTGAATCAGCTGTAGGGTCTTTTCTTCATCAACCGACATGCGGGCACTAAAGCCAACCGCATCAGTAACAACAATAGCGGCAAGGGCACGCTGTCCTCGGCTAGGGGTGGGAAGGTCGCTGGACATGGGCTGGGAGCTCTACAAACGTAATACTATTGGACAGTTCGGCATCGTCTATGGAACAGATGACATAGGTCGTACACACCGAGTCATTTAAGGAAACATCACACTTAAAGCCTTCACCGCAAAGCCATAGATTTTCTGATGAAACCCTCTGTGCCAGCTAAAAAACCGTCTGTCCGGACAACAGACCAATCAACCTGTTACATACCCATATTTTCAAGCTTTTACAGGCCAGACCGCAAAGCTTGTCACTTTAATCACAAAGCTTAATCACAACATACCCAACAACAGTCATAACTTTATCTGGCCCCCTTACCTGTTCCCTTTACCCCCCATTTCCCCATAGCCCTATTAGCGATAGCATTTTAAGATTGATGTTTTTCCAATCCCCCGTGCAAACAGCTACCCCAAAGGGCACACCATCCATGGATACACAGAATCTGATCCGAATTATCGATACTGCCTGGGAAAACCGCAGTTCGATCAATTCCAGCACATCAGGCGAAACCCGTGACGCCATCGAGCACGTTGTCAGCGGGCTCGATAACGGTCAGTACCGTGTAACCGAAAAATCAGGCCATGATTGGGTCGTCAACCAGTGGCTCAAAAAAGCCGTCCTCATGTCCTTTCGTCTCAATGACTCCACCGTTATTTCCAGCGGTTTACAATACGCCGACATGGGCGATGCCCCCTGGTTTGATAAAGTCCCCTCTAAATTTTCTGGCTGGACCCAAGATGACTTCACCCAGGCCGGGTTTCGGGCCGTGCCCAACTGCGTAGTCCGACGCGGTTCCTACGTGGCAGGTAACGTCGTGCTGATGCCCAGTTTTGTCAACATCGGTGCTTACGTTGACAGCGGCACCATGATCGACAGCTACGTCACCGTCGGCTCCTGCGCGCAAATCGGCAAAAACTGCCACATATCAGCGGGTGTCGTCATCGGCGGTGTCCTCGAACCCCTCCAAGCCAACCCCGTCATCATTGAAGATAACGTTTTTGTCGGCGGCCAAAGTGAAGTCTCAGAGGGCGTCATCGTCAGGGAAGGGGCAGTACTGGCCATCGGTGTGTATTTGAGTCAGTCCACCAAGATTGTTAACCGCGCCACAGGTGAGATTACCTACGGAGAGATTCCGCCTTATTCAGTTGTTGTCCCAGGAGCGCTGCCGGGTAAGCCCATGGCGGATGGCACTGCCGGGCCCAGCCTGTACTGCAACGTGATTGTAAAAACTGTGGATGACAAAACCCGGTCTAAGACCTCTATTAATGAATTATTGCGGGATTAAGTTTAGACCCACACATTTGTTTAGAAGATTTGCGTCTAAACAAACCAACATCCCCTCCTGGGAGGGGATGGGGTATTGCTTTCTAGCATTCAATGCTGGATTAAACCTGGGTCTTTAACAATTCGATTTTTAATACCCTTTTCTCCTCTCCCTCCCTCAAACTTCCCATGTCTCTCTTACCCTTCGACCAAAAGGAAGGAAACCTCTGGCTAGACGGCCAAATTGTCGTCTGGAAAGACGCCACTATCCATCCCCTCACCCACGGTCTCCACTACGCCAGCAGCGTCTTCGAAGGCGTCCGCATCTATAACGGCAAAGCATTTCTACTTGCCGAACACATCGAGCGACTGCATCAGTCCGCCAAAATTCTCGGCTTCGACATTCCCTACTCCACCGATGAAATCATTGCTGCCACCTGCGACTTGCTAGCCAAGGACAACATCGACGTGGGCTACATTCGTCACTTTGCCTGGCGCGGCAGCGAACGCCTGCGGATCTACGCACCGGACACATCCACCCGGCTAGGCATTGCCGCTTGGGCATTTCCCACCAGCCTATTTAGCATTGAAACCAAGAAGCCATTAAAGCTCACCAGCAGGATCACCTGGCGTAAGCCTGATCCAACAACGGCACCCACCATCAGTAAAGCCGCCTGTCTCTATCCCATCTGCACCATGAGCAAGCATGAAGCCGTACAGCAAGGCTTTGATGATGCCTTGATGCTGGACTATCGAGGTCTGGTAGCAGAATCCACAGCTTCTAATGTGTTTTTGATTATGGATGGTGCGCTACACACCCCAACGCCAGATTGTTTCTTAAATGGCATTACCCGACAAACCATTATCAAGCTGGCCAAACAGTCGGGCATTGAAGTGGTAGAACGGCACATCAAACCGGAGGAACTGGACCAGACCCAGGAAGTCTTTTTAACAGGGACAACCTGTGAAATTGAGACCATTAGCCAGATTGATCAGCAGCAGTTTGAACCGTTTGGACCAGTGACAATGCGGTTAATTGAGGCCTATCGAGACTTTGTTACAGAGCAGACAGCGGCAAAAAGCTAGTTGGTTTTGTAAAATACTGAAAACACAAGCATCTCCATGACTGCCAGTCCTACCGTCACCACTCCCGTTTTCGATCCCGTAAACGTTACCCAAGAGCTGATCCGCTGCCCCAGCGTTACCCCCGACCGAGAGGGCGGTTTGGATGTTGTACAAAGGCATCTAGAACAGCTGGGTTTCACCTGTCATCGCATGACCTTTCATAACGAGCCCGGCAGCTATGAGGTAGACAATCTCTACGCCCGCTTAGGAACCGAGGGTCCTAATTTAGCCTTTGCTGGTCATACCGATGTGGTGCCCGAAGGCAATCGCGAACGCTGGGGAGATATCGATCCCTATGCAGGAGAGATTCGAGACGGTGTTTTATGGGGGCGGGGCACCGTTGATATGAAAGCCGGTATTGGCTGCTTTATTGCGGCGGTGTCATCCTGGTTGGCTAGGCACAAAGACAGCTTTAAAGGATCGTTTAGTTTCATCATTACGGGTGATGAGGAACATGAGGCCATCAACGGTACCAAACCGGTAATGAAGTGGTTGGAAGCACGGGGAGAGAAAATCGATGCCTGTGTGGTGGGCGAACCGACAAATCCGTTAGAAATGGGGGACTGTGTGCACATTGGTCGACGGGGCAGCATCAATACATTTATCACCGTTAAGGGAAAACAGGGGCATGTGGCCTATCAGCGCAATGTCCTGAATCCGGTACCGGCAGCAGTGGCGATGGTGACGGCATTGCAAAATCTCTCACTGGATCAGGGCAATGAGTGGTTTGAGCCATCAAATCTGGAGATGACCCAGTTTGAAACGGCAAAATGTGCTGAGAATGTGATTCCAGCTGAAGTAAAGCTGCGGTTTAATATTCGCTTTAATGATGAACAGACAGGTGATGGACTTCAGCAGCTAATTCGAGAAACGGTTGAGCCCATTGCCCGTGAGCACGGCACTGAGTACGATATTCGCTTTCGTATTAGCGGTGAAGCATTTCGTACTGACCCAAGCGCTCCGTTTGTTTCATTGGTACAAGACGCTGTCGAAGAGATTGCTAACCGTCGCCCCAGACTCAGCACCGAGGGCGGCATTACCGATGCTCGTTTTCTGGTGCCCCACTGCGTGACCGTAGAATATGGCCCCTTGGATAACACCATGCACCAGATTGGGGAGCATATCCCCATTGCCCATATCCATGAGCTACACCAGGTTTATGAACGGATTATCGAAAAGTTCTTTTTCCCTTAAACCTCATTTGGACACCATTGGCTGGAGCTAACGTTACTCCTCGCCGTTTAGCGATTTCAGGTGTTTTTCCAACCCATTCCAGCTGGTAACGTGACACCAGCGTTGCCACTACCAGCTTCATTTCAAACTGAGCCAGGACTTCACCGATGCAGCGACGACTGCCACCACCAAAGGGGAGAAACTCGTAGCTGGCGAACTGACGGTCTAAAAATCTCTCGGGCTTGAAGGATTTTGAATCTGGGTACAGGTCAGGTCGGTGGTGGGTGAGATAAATTGCCCCATACAGTCGATTACCGGGTTCTAAGTCGTAGCCCATCAATGTCATGGGTGCAGTCACCTCGCGGGGAACTGTCAGGTTGGCAATGGGGTACAGCCGCAGCGTTTCATTACACACGGCGGTGAGATAGGGTAATTTTGTAATTGCAATTGGGTCAGGTGATAGGCCTAAACTATCTAGCTCGTCCGCTAACGTTTGGTAGATCTGTGGATCCTGATAAATCCAGTAAAGTGCCCAGGAAATGGCGCTAGCCGTGGTTTCATGCCCGGCGATTAGCATGGTCAACAGCTCATCGTGGAGTTCGGCATTGGCCATGGGCTGTCCGTCTTCGTCCCGCGCGGCAATCAGGAGGCTGAGGATATCGGTTTTGTGGGTGGTGTTTTGGGTTGTGCGATCGCAAATCTCCGCCAGCAATAATTCACTCACCTGATTGCGCACAGACTGAAAATGGCCCCATGGGCTGCGGGGTCCCCAATCTAGACGCAACGCTGGAAAAAATAAAGCTCCCGACACTAGGATATTTTGAAAACAGTCAGTAAATTCGACAATTAAAGCCCTGAGCTGGTCAAATCGGGGCCCGTCACTCAGGCCAAACACCACCTTAAGGATGACGTCCAGGGAAATGGTTTGCATCAGCGATCTCGCCAAAAAATCGTCCCCGGTCGATAGTCCCTGCATCGCCTGTTCAGTCAGCTCAAGGATTAACTGAGCATATTGCGGAATCTGGTCTCGATGGAACGGCGGCATCAGTAACTTACGTTCCCGCCGATGCCGCGCCCCTTCTAAACAAAAAATCGAACGGTTGCCCACAATGGGCTGCAATAGTGCATTTGGCGGTGCCGTAATACACCGGTCACTGGAGAAAATCTGTTGAATCCCTTTGGGATGGCTGACAAACAGAACAGTCTCATGGTTGCCAATCACCGGCGCATTAAAAATATCACCATTCTGTTGGGCCCCTTTCTCCATATAGTCCAGGGGCTTGGTGGTATAGTGCAGCATTTGCCGCCAACGGGGAGCTGTGGACGCTTGAGGGATAGAGGCAATAGACATGACAATGCACCCAGAATCATCGCTGCTACTCTAAACCTTACCTAAAATTAGGAATCAGGATTCAACTCTATTTTTGGTGTGCAGGCGTTCCATGGAGATTTTGGGGATAGAGGCGTTCCATGTAAAAAATGGGTAGAGGCGTTCCATGGAACGCCTCTACCCATTTTTTACGATTCTGATAAGCGTTTGACCTTGGCTCCTGCCAACCGCTGGTGGATTTCCATCAATCGCTGGGGAATCACATCCTGGTGAGGGCTGTGCTGCAGACAGTGGCTGAGATCCAGGGATTTTAGATTGTCGGCCCGGGCCCCGGGGAACCAGTGGCTCGCGCCCCCCAGCAAGTTGTAGCGAGCGGCGGCATAGTCAGTCATATCAAAGGCGTCCATCAGATTACCCAGCCAGAGAATGATGGGGATATTTAGGCTGCCGGGGGTATCAGCGGGTTTGGGTAGCCCCACATCCCAGGTTTTGTACCAGGTTTCACCCAGAGTTGCGATCGCACTCCTCTCCAGCTTCTCCAAAATCGGCGGTAGCACCTCATCCGCTTGCTCGATCAGCGGCAGCACCTTTATATGTTCATCAAAGTCGCTAGGCTGGGCCGCCCCTAAACTCAGCGTATGCACCTGAGAATGACTAAGGCAAAACAGGTCATTAAACACCATGGGACTGAGCGGCGCGCACAGATCCACCAGCTTTGGCGGCGGTGCGTACAGATGGCCGCCCTTGTCTGACGGGCTGATGATAAACACACCCACATCATTCTTTTGAGCCGCCTCAATCGCAGGCCAGTTATTCTGAAAAATGTAATACCAGTGCAGGTTCATGTAATCAAACTGGCCAGTATTGACCGTATCCACCAGCACCTCTGTGGGACCATGGGTAGAAAAGCCCACGTGGCGCACCCGGCCCTGGCGCTGCAAGTCGCGCACCACATCCATACAGCCGCCAGGACGCAGAGTCCAGTCCAGCAGCTCATGGGTATTGATGCCGTGGATACCGAGCAGATCCACATAGTCTAGCTGCAGGTTTTTGATGGATTTTTCAAAGGTGGCGAGAAATTCTTTAGGGTTTTCGCGAGGGGTTACCTTGGTTTGAACGATGATGCGATCGCGATCAAACGTGGGGAGCACCTTACCCAGCTGCACTTCTGAGGTGCCATAGCCGCGAGCAGTTTCAATATGGTTAATTCCCAGCTCAACCGCACGATGGATAGTGGCGTCCAGGTTTTCCTGATTTTTCGCCGGAATCATCCACTGCGGCACATCTTTCCAAGAATGCTGGTAGCGCATGCCGCCACAGGAAAACACCGGCATTTGTAGGTCTGTGCGGCCAAATCGACGATACTGCATTAACTCCACCAGGATTCATTCCTTGTTCAGTATGCAAGATTTAAATCAATTCGGCATTGCCGACCACTTCCAGGATGGCATCTCATAAGTTAGCGACTACCCTACGGCATAATCCGTGAATTTTCTAAATTCAGGGGCTTGCAGTCCAAGGACAATATCTTCTTTAGGTACGCCAGCAGCCACTAGCTCAGCTGCGAGATCATCTTCAGTGCTGTTCCACTGGAGCCAGATTTTGTTGTTTTTGATGTCAATATGGATAGCACAGCCATAGACAAACCGATCTTGCTCCCAACCCACATGGACGATCTGATAATGGTCCCGTTCTTTATCGAAAACTACTTGGGTTTCCACATCGCCATGGGCAAGCTTGATATTGCCACGTTTCAGAAGTATGTCTTGAATCGTTTTACGATAATGTTCTAGCTTGTCCATGACACAATAACCTCCTGCTGTACATCATAAACAATAAGCTTCACCTGGTTTTCTTCAATGATGGCTTGCGGGAATTCCAACTGAAAAAATGATTCAAATATCCGATTAGGAACTGCTAGATATAGGACAGCGTCTGCAACGAAACATCTCGTAGCCCAGGCTGGTTTTACGCTGGAGTGTTGAGACACGAGACGTTTGGCAGTGAGGACAGTTCATCGAGGAGCGGTAAGATGCAGGTGATCGCTCCTAGCCTATCAGTTGACTACAGGGCCTACTTTGGCTACTCAGGGTTGACAGTTTCAGTTTGGGAACTTGAGCATCCCATACTTTGCCCCCATTCATCTGACTCTATGAGACTCCCCGTATAGCAATAGTTTCAGGACTTTTCTGCACCACTAAGCGTTGTTATGATTCAAACGCTTTAAGCTCAAATCCTTAAATTCAATTTAACCTATTAGCTTTCGTAATCTTTTACACTTCCTATGCGAAGAAAAACAGCTTAGGCGAAGAAGGCAATACTGGCGAAGAAGAACAGCTCGTCCTAGATGGTCATAAGCGTTGTCTTAGTGTTTTTCGTAGGGTGCCTGTCATCAAGGAAACACAATGAAGAAATAGGAAATTATGAGATAATCATTTGAATAACTTCATATGTTTTTATTGCCAGACCAGAGTATACGGCAACTAATGCGAAGACCATAATACTTGCTGATTCTGCATTACCAATGTGACACCACTCCAAAAACCGTAATTTCTTCCTTTATTTTTTGTCTAGAAGACTGCTTAAAATAAAGATTCTGGAAGAGTATTTGAGCGATCGCTAATAAGTCAAACAACTTTGCAGACTTTTCCCATAGGGAGAAAAGCCTGCCCAATTTTAGAGGTCTAGAAATCCTAAAGCCTCGTAGCTTTATTGAGAGTTGATTCTAGGTTTCAGCACTCCTGAGAGTGGGAGTTCTTAGAACTGAGTAAAGAAAAAGTTTAGCCAGCTTTGCTGTTGGCAGGTTAGTTTATCGCCTCAATTTGAGGCGATAAACTAACCTGCCAAGTCCTTACTCCGTAAGGGCTTCTTTCTCACGCATCCCCCTGCAAATAAATGATGTTTAGAGATATTTATAAGGTCTATTAGTGCAATGTCTAATATCGATGGTGTCGTTTTTATTGACTCCCAAGTTCAAAACTTCGAAGACTTAATTACTGGAATTTCGGGTAATACCAACGTCCATTATCTGGGTGATAGTCGAGATGGCGTGGCCCAAATTAGCGAAACCCTTGCACAATACCAAGATCTCGATGCCGTTTACATCTTCTCCCACGGTAGTGAGGGGAGTTTGGATCTGGGGTCCACAGTCTTGAGCCTGGAGACATTGGATGACTATCGTCAAGCGCTATCTGGATGGTCCGATGCATTAAGTGAAGATGCTGACCTGCTGTTTTTTGGCTGCAACGTCGCCCATGGTGAGCAGGGGCAAGCCTTTATTCAGCAACTGGATGAGCTTACTGGAGCGGATGTGGCCGCTTCCACAGATCTGACTGGACACGTTGACCTGGGGGGCGATTGGACCCTGGAATCGGCTACGGGCACCATTGAATCTTACCTGCCCTTTGCAACTGAGAGTCTCGTCAGCTACCAGGGGACCCTGGCTAGCTTAAGTGGTAGCTTAACGGGCACACAAGATTTCTCTGACCTGACAACGGTCGATGGTGACCTGTTCCTGACTGATGATGTCACCCTGAATGTGGATGACTTCATCCTTGGCAGCGACTTCACGATCACTGGCGATGGTCAAGGGGGACGGGATAGCCTCACCATTAACGCTGATGGAAAAGTCACCATTGCAGGGGATATTTTTGGCGGCGGCATTCAAGATATCACTATCAATGCTAGAGATATTGAGATTCAGGGAACTTCGCTGATTTCAACCCGACTTATTGATGGCTCTAACTATGATTTAGATGAATCGACCGGAAATTCTGGGGATCTAACGTTAGATGTCACCTATTCCTCTAGAGACGGGCTCGACGGGGATCGACTCGAAGATGACGGCGCTTTTGGTAATCCCGCCCCGACCATTGAGATTCAATCGGGAGCCCAGTTGTTCACCCATGTGGGTGGCAATGATACAGAGACAGCGGGAAATATCGGAATAACCGCTCTGGACGAGACCTTGCAGTCCCTTTTTGTTCTGCCAACTCAGCCCCATCGGTCTGCCAGGATTGATATTGATGGGGCGACGATCAAAGGTCACGATGTGTCGATTTCATCCAGTGGTCTTGATCCCAGGGTTATTGGTGACGTTTTAGATTTTGAGGGCGTACAGCTTTTTGATCGAGTCGTCGGAAATTATTTTGAGCGCTTTGCTGCTGCCCTGCAGGGTCTGGTCCTGCCTGTTTCGGCAGCCGTCCGGATTTCGGCGGCAGAAACCACAGTGATCAATAGCGCCATTGAGGCCAGTGGTGCCGTTAGTGTCAGTTCAGAGGCGACTGCAGACGCTAGCGTTAGAGCCTATCGTACAACTCTGACGCCTCAAACCCCGAGCGCTTCCACTACCCTGCGTAACCTTAGCAAGATTTCTCACGTTGCGGCAGCTGCAGGCTACGCTGAGACCGATGCCATCACAACAATTGAAGGCACCACTATCAACGCCGACTCAGATGTTTCACTAACATCAAGTGTCTCGACTGCTGCTGCTGTTACTGCACGGCTTTTTGGAAATCTTCAGGCATTTGGTCAAGGGGCAAGTAGCACTAACACGGGCATTACCGCAGCAGCATCTGTCACGGATACGACATCAAAAGTGCTGCTGGATGAAAATAGCAGTATTATCTCTGGCAGGAATGTGGTCATTACCTCTGGGGGAACAGTTGCCAGTGGTGCAAAAGCTAACACGCTGATCTTTACCACTGGTAACTTAGCTAGCTCAGTTGCCGTGAACCACGATGAAACTGACATACAGACGCTGGTTTATGGCGACATTACGGCAGCAGGAGACATTCAGAACGATGACTTTCTCCTAATCCGAAGTGACCAGATCAACACCGAGGACGATACGATTTCATTTGATGGCCAACCTGGGTTCGAACATGGCGAAATTATTACTTACCTAAATGAAGGTAATGGTGGAGACATCTCTGGTCTGACTCACGAGCAGACGTACGTGGTGCACGTAGAAGCGGATGGCTCCATTAAACTCTCCGGTAGTCCGGTGCTTGATATAAGTGCCCTTGGGGTTAATGCAGGGGCAATACATAGTCTCAGCCGCTTGGGGACTCAAACCATTAGCCAAGTAAATGCCGACACTGACAGGATTACCCTGGAGAATCACGGATTGCTCACTGGCCAGCAGGTGATCTATCGCTCCGATGCGGATGAGGGCGAAGGCATTGACGGGTTGTTTGAAGACCTCTTTTACTACGTCAGGGTTTTGGATGAAGACACCATTGAACTGACAGGAGATTTGGACCAACTGGTTGCGGGGCAGAAGATTGATATTGAATCGACTGGCGCTAGTGAAAACATTTATGAATTAGAGTTCTACGAACAGGAGGCACAGGTTCAGGACTTTACCCCCAGTGCAGGGGTCGATCTGGATGCAGATACGCTTACTCTGAATGCCCATGGTTTCTACAACGGGCAATTGGTTCGTTATGAGAGTCCCAACAATAATGACTCGATTGGTGGGCTTGGGCATGAACAGTATTACTTCGTCATTGTCAAAGACCGCGATACGATTCAGCTGGCTGCCAGCCAGTCAGATGTCTTTGATACGGTAGCGATCGCTCTCTCTTCTCAAGGCAGTGGCTCCGGCCATCGGCTGACTGGCATCCAAAACACTACTCGATTTGAAGCGCAAACAGCTGTTGACGACGATCGAGATGTCTTTACAGTAAACAACCATGGTTTCCAGACTGGAGATGCTGTAACGTACGAAACTGATGCCACTGTCACAACTGCACCCGTTTCGTATATCAACCGCACCTTTGATCCTGGTGCTGTCCAAACCCTAGAAACTGGGGCTATGGATATTAACAACGACACTATCTCTGTTACGGCCCAAACACTAACCACGGGAGATCGGGTGGTATATCGAGCGGCCGATAGTGGCAATGAACAGACTGATGAAAGATTGGTAAGTGGTGCAGAATACTACGTTATCAAACTGAATGATACGACCATTCAACTGGCGGAGTCCGAACCCGATGCATTGGCAGGGCTGGCAATCGATTTAACGACTATTGAGACTGGTTTCTTAGACACAGGCAATGTAGATATCGTCAACGATACCCTCTCCATCGCTGCTCAGACACTGACGACCGGAGACACGGTGGTGTATCAATCGTCCCATGCCCTCGATCCAGACAGCGCACAGAATCAGGCGATTGGTGGATTAGCAAGTAACACAGAATACTACGTCATTAAACTTGACGATGAGACGGTTCAACTGGCTGCATCGAGGGAACAGGCCCTGGCCAATGAGGCTATTGACCTAACTGCTTTTGGGACGGGGGCATCCCACACCCTTTTCAGTGAAGGGAAAGAAATTCTCCAGGTTGAGGATCGCGAGATCGGTGGATTGGAGGCGACTGAAGTCTATTACGTCAGTGTGATTGATGCGCATACTTTCCGACTCACGAGGACGCCAGAAGAGGCTGTTAGCGCTGAATTTGTGGATTTTAATAGTACCGAATTTGGTGGTAATCATCGTTTGGTGCGACAGACCGCGAATAACGATACGACAGGCATTCTGATTGATGCTGATTTGGTTGCTACTGACACCGCGATCGGCGAGTCGGCAGCCCGTTCTACCCCAAAAGTCAGGCATTATCTCAGAAACCCGGATCTGCTGCTTACTTTGATTAAATCTCGTGGTGGTGTCTTAAATCAAAGGAAGGCGAGTGACATCTTGAAAGGTAAAAAAGGACCTTTCGACAAAATCAGCGGCAAAAATGAGGCCTCTGTTGGGTTTGGATTAGCCATCAACCTGGTGGACCATGAGGTACGAACTGAGGTGGGCTCAGGCCAAAATGGAATAGATTTCGATACTATTCTCAATTCGAATGACGATATTTTGGTTAGCAGTGGGATCCTCCAGAGGGTGCAAACTCGGGCTGGCGGTAACACCGGTAAGTCTGAAGATGGTTTTGCTTTGGGTTTAGCATTAGGCATTAGTACATATGACAATACGGCTCAGACGATTGTCTTTGGCAATGCCCAGCTCAATGCTAAAGACGCTATTGATGTCACCTCCAGAGTTGAATATCCTTTTCTATTCGACCGAAACAATTTAAACAACTTGACCGATTCTGAAGGAGGAGATTTAGTCGCTAACCTTGATGACGCAGCTAATCAGGAGTCACGACAGTTTAGGCTGATCGATCTCATTGCTATTGAAGGGCTGTTTGGGGGCAATCTCTTGCTCACCCAAGCTGCAAATACCTATGCCCTTACCAAGAATACGGGCAAGATTGACAAAGGCCAGATTATCGGTGGGAGCCTAGGCCTTAACGGCAGTATTGCTGTAAATGACTTCAACAATGTTTCGGAAGCGCTCATCAAGTCTGGCGCTCAAATTAATCAAGATGTGGACTACCAAACTGAGCAGCAGTCCGTCAATGTCCAGGCTGATACTGCCATGCTCCTGGTCGGTGTGGTGGGCATCCTTCATACTGACATTGCTCTTGATTTGCTCTATGGGGCTGGTAAAAAGGGCTGGCAGTCAGTCTTTAACCCTTGGGGAAATACAGCTCAAAGTGGTGTGGGTGTATCTGCTTTTGCAGAGCTTGTTCTCAATGAAACCATTGCTAAGATCGAGCGGGGCGTAAAGGTTCGCACTGGCACCCTCGGCACTGGGCTGGATGTAAATGCAAGGGAAGATGTCACTATTATTGGCGTCACTCAATCTGGAGCCCAGGTCCAGGATAGTGGCTTAGCAGGAGCAGGGGCTGGCTTTGAGCACATTAGCAAAACGATCGCCCAACTCGAATCCGGTGTTACCGTTACTGGTGGGCCTCTGAGTGTCCTGGCCCACAGTGATGTGTTGCGGGTGAATTCGGCACTGACATTGGTCAGGACAAAGGAAAATGGTGTGGGTTTTTCGATCGCAATTGACAACAGCGATCGCCAGGTAAGAGCCGTCATTGGAGATGCCAAAGATGATGATGATGTGCTGGGCGCTTATCAGAGCAATTCAGACTTAGCTGCAGATACCTTGATTGACGTCTCTGGGAACGTCGAGCTTAATGCCAAAACAACTGGTGCTGTTGTGAGTTCTGCCCTAGGGTTTAGCCAGTTGTCGCCTGAGGGTCCTCTTTCTCCTTCAGAGACAAATCCTAGCGATCCAGAAAAGAACCCAGTTACCACGAGTATAACTGCGGATTCTCTCAAAAGTTTGGTCGGCTTGACTGGAGGGATTGCAGGTAATGTGCAAACTGAAACAGTCAAGGCTTATATCTACGATGCTCAAGGCAACGGCAGCATCAAAACAGGTGGGGAGCTCAAGGTTGAGAGTGAAAACCATACTCTGACATTGGCCCTAGGGGCACTCTTGACGACAGCGAGGACTGGCGGTGCCCCCGCAGACGTTACCGGACAGGATCAGAATGTTTTTGCCACAACACTTGGGGCTGCATTTAATGAGGTGAACCACACAACCTCGTCCTTTATTGAAGGGGTTGAGGTAGACGCCAATAATCTCCAGATTACGGCGAACAGAGATCGCAACAAGGGTAGCCGGACGCTGGCGATCGCATTTACACCCTCCATTACAACCTCTGGTTCTGGCCAAGGAGACTTTACATTCAATGTCTCCGGTTCAGCCGCCCTCAACCTGATCAATACCACCACAGAAAGCTATATCGACAGTAGCGCTTTACGACTGACAGGCAATACGTCACTCACAGCCATTGATCGGTCTGGCTATTACGCTGCGGGGGGTGCCTCCTCTATCGGCGTATTAACCGCCAGCAGCGACTATCAAAACACCGGGACTCTAGGATTTGGGTTCGGCTTCAATCAGGTGAATAACACAACCCGAAGCTATCTCAATCAATCATCTTTAGCCAGTTTAGGCACTAACCAACAAACTGAGATTCGGGCGCTTGCTGATTTTGAAAGTGTTGCAGTATCTATAGCTGGTGCAGTCTCAGTGAATACGGGCACAGGACTGGATGTTTCGGAAGATCGCTTCGGCTCTGTTGGTGCTCTATCGGCTGCGATCGCACTCAATCAGATTGACCAAAACACAGTGTCAGCCTACGTCAGCAATAGCGATATTTCTACGCCTGCCCATGGCCTAACCGTCAAGGCTGAAGATAGTAGCGATATCTTGGCCATTGGTGGTGGCGTCAGTATCAGCGCTATCACCGTTCAAGCTAATCCCATCGCCCTTTCTTTAGGGGCATCCGCCGCCGTTAACACCTTAGAAAACACGACGGTTGAAGCGTATCTAAGCCAGAGCACGGTTCTGGCAAATGACGTGGCCCTCACTGCCAGGTCGACGGCTGAGTCAGGCGCTTACGCTATTGTTGGAGCGGTGGCCGGGGTTTCTACAGATGAGTCTAATGGCTTCTCCGGTGCCTTTGCGGGGGCCGGGGCCGGAACTGGCAACTACGGCAGCAGCACAATTTCGGCCCAGGTGCGTGACAGCTCGGCAATCTTGGCCCAGACGCTGGCGATTCATGCCCTGGATGAATCTAAGCTCAAATCTTACGCCATTGGTCTTTCGGTTGCCGCCAGCTTGAATGCCTCAAATACTACAGCCGTCGGAGCGGGCGTGGCCGTTGCCTTGAATGAGGTTAGCAACACCGTCGAGGCCACTATCAAAGGGGCCTCGACGGTGAATCGCTCAGGCAACAATGGCCAGGTCGATGTGGAGCTTAAAGCGCTCTCGACACCCGAGATTGAAAGTGTCAACGTGGCGGGTGCATTATCTGTTACCAGTACTGCGAGCAATGGGAATGTGGGCTTCGGCATCGCCGCCGGCGTTTCGGTGGCCCAAACCATCTTGAGCAACACGGTCACAGCCACCATTGAGGACGCGTCGATTATTAACAATGGCGGTACCGTCTCGGTTGAGGCTCTGCTCGGCCAAGCCAACGACACGGCCCCCTCAAACCTTCAAACCATCGGTGGCTCTCTCGACCTCGCATTGGCATGGAGTCGCATACTTGGTTTCAACTTAGGGATCGCCGCCTCATTTGCAGACAATCAAGTCAAGGACAATACGGTGCGCGCCGTCATTGATAATGCCACGGTAACTGCCAGCAATGACATTGCTGTGACGGCAGACTTTAACCTTGCCGTGGATGCCACCAACTTCAGCGCAGCCTTGAACGCTGGCGCTAGTAACACTGGCACTGCAATTCAACTGGCAGGTACCGGCATCGGCTCTTACAATGCCCTGACGAACAATATCACTGAGGCGTTAGTGATGAATGGGGCGACGGTCACAACTCAGACTGGTAGCGTCACCCTGACAGCCACCGATGCAAGTCGTCTCAAGGCCCATGGCGGCACAGGCTCCCTGGCTCTCGGCGGCGCTGTTGGTAATGGCAACGGCATTAGCGTCGCCGTCGGGGCCGCAGTGGCTGAGAATGAACTGTCCAACACTACGCGGGCCCTCATCCAGGCGGCCACGGTCAGGGCTCATCAAGACCTGACCGTTACAGCGCTGGCGAACAGTGACATTGACGCATTGAACATTGGCGTAGGTGCTGCAGTTGGAGGAAGTGTTGGTAATGGCGGGGTTGGCTTAGCAGGTGCCGGCATTGGTTCCTTTAACACCCTCAGCAATACGGTTACTGCCCTCATTCAAGGGGGAGCCGATGCCACCTCTGAGACCCAGTCTGTACGTCTAACGGCAACTGACACCTCGATCATTAAGGCCGATGGTGGGGCTGGCTCCCTGGCATTAGGCGCAGGTAGTAGTGCTGGCATTGGCCTCGCCATTGGGGCAGCCATCGCCGAGAATAAACTGGCCAACACCATCAAGGCCGCCATTGATGCAGCCACTGTCATAGCGAATCAAGACCTGATCGTTGAGGCTCTGGCAGACAATGAAATCGACGCCTTGAATATTGGCATAGGGGCCGGTGTTGGTGCTGGCACGGATAACATTGGCGCTGGCTTAGCGGGTGCTGGTATTGGCTCTTACAACACCCTCAGCAACACGATTACTGCCACCATTCAAGCGGGTGCTGACGCCACCTCTGAGACGGGGACAGTTGAGCTGACGGCCACTGATACCTCTACCATTAAGGCCGACGGTGGGGCAGGCTCCCTGGCGTTTGGCGGCAGTGGTGGCTCCATCGGAGCGGGTGTTGCTGTGGGCGTCGCTATTGCCCAAAACACTCTGCAAAATACGCTCAAAGCCAGCATTGATGATGCAACCGTGACCGCGGCCAATGATGTCCTGCTCCATGCAGCGACCGAAAGTGCCGATGGTGCTAAATCTGCCACCATTGAGACCATTAGTGTGGGGGCCTCCTTAGCGGCTGGGTTTGGTGGCACTGGCACTGGCGCGTCCTTAGCCGGGGCTGGTGTGGGAGCCGACAATGTCATTGGCAACATCATTGAAACCTCCATCCAAAACAGTCAGGTTAACAGCGACACGGGCAAGGTCAGCCTCAATGCCAAAGATCAGAGCAAAATTGATGCTGAATCTTTCGTTGTGAGCCTCAGTGGGGCCGGGAGCGCTAGTGGCGGTGCTGGTGCCGCTGCCATCGCCATCGCCAAAGCCACCAATACCCTGACCAGTAAGGTGCAAGCCTTTATCGGTCAGGCGGGTGACACCCCCGACACTAGCCAGATCACCGCTCAAGATTTAGAGGTGACCGCCACGTCGAATAGCGAAATAGACGCCAGGGTTGTCGGTACAGGCGTTGCGATCGCAATCAGCCCAACACTTGTCGCCGGGGGCATCTCAGGCAGTGGTGTGATTGCTGATAACACCCTTAGCAATACCGTTGAGGCATCGGTTCGTAACGACAGTACGCTATCGATTGCAAACACGATTGATGTGACGGCCTCAGACACCAGCTCAATAGAGGCCGACTACGGTGCGGGTAGCGGTAGTCTAGGGCTGTCAGGGGGTGTCTCAATTGCCGTTGCCGTTACAGAAACCACCTTTGACAATACCGTTCGGGCCTACATTGATGACGTGCAGTTGGCCGGCAGTGACCAACCCGATGTGACCATCGAGGCAACGGAAACTGCCACCCTGATTACAACTAATCGCTTTGCCAGCGTTGGCGCTGGCATCGCCGGGTTGGCCGGAGCCGGAGCCAGCGCCACCACCACCCTTAATTCTGTGACCGAGGCCTATGCCAAGGGCAATGAAGACTGGTCCATCGGCAACCTGACCATTGCAGCCGATAGCAAGACTGACAGCACGGTTACAGTCAATGGCGGTGCTGTCGGTGGAGGACTTATAGCCGCTGCAGCCGGGGCGAGCTTGGCCACCGTTGAGGATAACAGCCAAGTCACCGCCTACATTGACCTGGATGACTCAGCGGTGCTCAACGCTGAGGACGTCAGCATTACGGCCACCGCCACGCCCAAAGCCACGGCGGATGCCACCTTTGTTGCCGTCGCGGCGGGCATTGGTCTAGCCGGGGCGGGGAGTACCGCCACCGCTACGATTAATCCGACGGTGACGGCCTATGTGGGCGCAGGCACCACCATTGATGCCAATGACCTCACGGTGCGAGCCGAGCAAGCTAAGCCCGTGGGTGATGACGCTTCAGTGCAAGCACTGGTCACCACAGGCGAGGGCGGTGTTGGCCTATCCCTAGGCTTTACCCAAGCCGATGCCCATGCCAATGGCACCGTCAAAGCCTACATCGATGACAATGCCCAAATCTTTACCACAAACGATGTCACCGTGGAAGCCATTAACGACACCGAACAGTTTGCGGGTAGAGAAGGAGTGGCCAATGGCGGCTTCAACATCGGATTTAGTGGCGGTTCCCTCAATGCCAATACCCATAGCGACAAAACCACCGAAGCCTACATCGGTAATACCGTTGCCCTGGTGGCCGAGAACCTCACCCTGCAAGCCAAGGGCGAAAACCAGGCTCGCGCTGCCGGTGTGACCTTCGGGGGCGCAGGGCTGATTGCCGGTCGAAGCGGTAACACTGAGACCCAGAGCACCAGCACCACCCGTGCCTACATCGGCGATGGCAACGCGTCGCATCGTATCAAGGTATTCAATACCCTCGACCTTGATGCTGACTACACCAACACCTTTGACAAAGATTTTGTGGTCGCTACCGGAGCGATTTTCGGCGCTGGCAGCGGTATCGATGCGACCAGCACCATTGACTCTACCGTGGAGGTCGAATTCGGCAACAACCTCCAACTCGAAGCGGGCGATATTCAGGTCGATGCCCTCAATACCAGCCAAAAACTCAACAACGATAACACTAGCCTCCGCAGTAGTACTGGTTCCCTCGGCCTGAGTGTTGCCGTGCTCAAGAGTGAAACCAACATTACCCACAAGACGGATGTGCAGGTGGGGAATGGTACAACCCTGCAACAAAATAGCGCCACCGCAACTGAGGGTATTGACCTCAAAGCCAGAAACGTCATTGACGTACAGGAGAAGGTAAAAGCACAAAGTTTTAACCTGATTTCAGGAGGGGGCAAAGGCGAAGCTGAGATTATCGTCGCCAGTGATGCCGACATTGACCTGGGTCAAGGGTCACTGCTGGATGCCTCAGGTGATATCAATCTCAACAGCCACAGCTACAACCAGGTGCGTACGGATAGCGTCGTCGAGACTGCTGGCCTACTCGCTGGTGGTGGTGTGACCGCTAGGACCCACGTCACCCCCCGCGACACCATTACCCTCAACGACAATGCCAAAGTGCTCTCCCATGGAGAAGTCGCCTTGACAGCCGGGATTTCTGGCACTGAAGAGAGTAACCCTGGAGTGTCCTCCATCGTAGAGGCCAATGCCAGCGTTGAGATCTATGCGCTGATACCGGCTCCTTCTACAAACTCTGAGGCAGAAACGGTTTATGACCGCACCCACACCATTACCGTGAACGACGGGGCGGAAATTGCCAGCGCCAAGGATACCCGGCTGTTTGCCCACGAAGGGACTCCCCTCGTGAACGAAGCCGGCTTTACCAATATGCTCTACGGTTCTATTCAATTTGATGATGGAGCCTCCCAAACCGACAACATTGGGGTAACGGTGAATGGTACGGTGCGCAGCCGTCGCGTAGATGCAAAAACAATTACCTTTGAGGAAGCCGCCAA
Organism: Cyanobacteria bacterium J06554_1; assembly: GCA_038534515.1. Taxonomy (GTDB): domain Bacteria; phylum Cyanobacteriota; class Cyanobacteriia; order Phormidesmidales; family Phormidesmidaceae; genus Leptothoe. The sequence goes on along the minus strand of JBCAWO010000015.1, from coordinate 1,966 downwards.
TGGCACCGTCCAAGTGGTTCACCAGGCTCAGGTGGATGGTGAGACCATACAGCTCGGAAGTACCGAAACGTTCGGCACGCCCGCACCTGACGGGGTCACCCTCTATCAGGGCAGTTTCCAGGGCAATAACCAGGTGCTCGGTGTGGGTCGCTATGCCAACCTGGCCGACGGCGACCTCAGTGCCTTCAACAATGCCATTAGTTCGCTCCAGGTGGCCGCAGGCTATCAGGCGGTCCTCTATACCGACGCGAACTTCCAGGGTGAGCGTCTGGTGCTCAAAGCCGATACGGATCTGGCCCAGCTAGGCGACTTCAACAATCAGGTCAGTAGCCTCGAAATCTTGCATGACCCCGATGCGGTCATTGGCTATCGCGCTCCCGAGCAAACAACCACCGCTGATGAATCAGAAGGCACGCAGGATGACCTGTTCCCGGCTACCTCAGCATTGGTTTCAGGAGTCTTGGATCTTAGAGGGGACTTAACGAACGTCTTGGTCGGTGACTTCAACGGCGACGGCCGAGACGACTTACTCCGTCAAGAAAAAGGCGCTGCGGATGATGACAATGTGGATACCGCTCAAATTTACTTCTCCGCAGGTAATGGTGAATTTATCAGAAACGATATCCGTGAAAACTTTGCGATTCCAGGAGACAAAACCAACCTCTTCGTTGGCGACTTCAATGGCGACGGCCGAGACGATTTCCTCCGCCAAGAAAAAGGTAGTTTTGATAATGACAGTGTGAATACCGCCCATGTCTTTTTGGCCAATAGCATTGGTACCGGATTTACCCGACATCTACTTCCTGAAAACTTTTTCATCAAGGGGGACAAAACCAACCTCTACATTGGTGACTTCAATGGCGACGGCCGAGACGATTTCCTCCGCCAAGTAAAAAACGCCGATGATTTTCTTAGGTCTCATGTCATGTTGGCCAATAGCAATGGCACCGGATTTACCCGCGTCCAACTCTCTGAAAACTTGTTCCTCTCAGGCGACCAGGTTAACCTCTTTGTCGGCGACTTCGATGGCGATGGCCGAGACGATTTCTTGCGGCAAACCAAAGGCGATAGCAATGCGAATGCCGCTGATATCTTTTTAGCCAATGGGAATGGGACCGGATTTACCCAACACGATCTCCCTAACAGCTTTGCGCTCCCAGGGGGGCTGACTAACCTCTACATTGGTGACTTCAATGGCGATGGTCGAGACGATTTCCTCCGCCAAGAAAAAGCTGCTTTTGATAATGACAATGTGAATACCGCCCATGTCTTTTTGGCCAATGCCAATGGGGCCTCATTTACCCGACACCTGCTCCCTGAAAGCTTCGACATCAAAGGGGACAATACCAACCTCTTTATTGGTGACTTCAATGGCGACGGCAACGATGATTTCCTACGTCAAGAAAAGGTCAGTTCGTTTAGTGGCACTCCTAACCCATCTAATATTTTGTTATCCAATGGCGATGGGTCATTTACCGCCCGCGCCCTCTCACAGAGCTCTAATCTCGCAGCGGACAGTCACGGATTGCACATCGGCGATTTCAATGGCGATGGCCTAGCCGACTTCCTCCAAAGCTCTAACAACAATGGTACTGCCGAGATTGGGATTTCTTCTTCAGAGGCCGCCGTGGAGGCAGCAGAGGCCCAAGCCAGCTTCCAGTCACAGTTCTCCACCGTTGAGATTGGCGATGCCTCCTTTATCGAAGTGGAAGACACCCGTCTCGATGTGGGTCGCATTCTGGTCACTGGCGGCTACTTAGACGGAACGGGTACCCTCGACGCCGCCGCTGATAGCAAACTCGAGATCCTCAATCACAGCGATCTATCGCTACAAGTCAACGACATCGATGTCTCTGATACAGGGGGTGGGCTCTTCTTTAACTTCGCGCCCAGTGACGGTACAGGAGCCAATTTTCCCACAGTGAAAACTGGCCGACCTGAAGTCTTGATTCAAAACACCTCCAGC
>JBCAWO010000014.1:0-92340 GCA_038534515.1 Cyanobacteria bacterium J06554_1 | reverse complement strand
GAGGGGAAAGGAAATGTTATCAGTTGCTAAGAAATAGACATATCGAGACCGAAAGGACGTTCTGATTCAAAACGGACCATCAAACAACGGAATCCGTATCCTCTCCATTCCTTGGCATGGGCCGCTTGGATTATTGCTCGCTTAGGTGGGTGGTCCGGCTATCAAAGCCAACGACCACCCGGTATTGTTACCTTCGCCCGTGGATTACAACAGTTTGAGGGCATCTTTTTAGGCTGGCAATTAGCTCACCCGTAAAGTCTCTCAGTTGTGTATACACAGTAGCCCCTCCTGGGAGGGGCAACGGGGTGGGTTAACCACCACTGCTAGCGATCAAAATTCTCCAACAACTACTCAGGAGAATCAATCAGCCCTGGATGATCCTCAGGTCTGGGTCCTGGCGCAGGCCAGAAAAACCGACGTTCTGCTTCCGTAATCGGCTTGTCATTAATGCTCGCCTCTCGCCGACGCATTAGCCCCTCTTCATCAAATTCCCAATTCTCATTGCCATAGGCGCGATACCACTGCCCCGCATCATCGTGCCATTCATACTGAAAGCGCACGGCAATCCGATTCTCCCCAAAGGCCCACATCTCTTTGGTCAATCGATAATCCAGTTCCTTATCCCACTTGCGAGTTAAAAAATCTCGGATGGCTTCTCGTCCTTCAAAAATCTCGGCCCGATTACGCCAATGGCTGTTTTCTGAATACGCCATCGAAACCCGTTCTGGATCACGACTATTCCAAGCATTTTCAGCCATACGTACTTTCTGAGCCGCGATCTCGTAGGTAAACGGGGGGACTAACTTTGGAGCTGACATAGGCAAGAGTCCTGACTTATCAATCAAACGGATTAGTTCACCTTACTTATACATGTCAGTGTTCTCATTTAAATGGGACGAACTTTTGGAAAATTAGGATTTTCTTGAGACTCTCATACCCAATGCAAAATCCTGTTCGATAGCCCTCCATATCACCAGGTTAGGACAAGGCACAGCCCCTACAAGATAGTCCGTTTTGAATCAGAACGTCCTTTCGGTCTCGATATGTCTATTTCTTAGCAACTGATAACATTTCCTTTCCCCTCCTGAAAAATTCTTGTATCTTAAATAGAGTGATCATTCTATTTGGATAGAACCATGGCCGAAGCAACTACCATGACCGCTGAGGTTACAGCGCCGCTTACGCCCATTCCCCAAGATGGCCTAACGGAGTTGGCAGCGAAAAATAAAGCCAACCCCGCCGATAAAACCCTTAAGGTAAAAACCGTCTGTACTGGCAAGTTTCGCAGTCTAAACTACGCCCGTGATTTAGAGGCCTTTGCTATTGATGAACCCCCCGTTCTGCTGGGGGACAATACTGCTCCCAACCCCTCAGAGATTGTGCTTGGGGCGTTGGGTTCTTGTTTGGTGGTAGGCATTCAAGCCAATGCGGCTGCCAAAGGTGTCAGCCTGACTAAGCTGGAAATCTCTCTAGAAGGGGATATCAACATTGTCAGTACCTGGGGCACTGGGGAATTGGAAAAGCCTCAGATTGGTTTTACCGATGTGAGGGTAAAGGTGGATATCGACGGTGATGCTGACAAGGAAGTGCTGAAGGAAATGGTGGCCCATGCGAATACCTGGTCACCGGTTTCTGCCACACTGAGCAATCCGATGCCGGTATCGGTTTCGACGGTTTAGTTGGGGTTATTGGCTTAGGCTGATTAAACAAGCAGCTCTGTTTAACATTTGGGTTTCGATGCTGCTCAACCCTCGATGCATATCTGTTCAACTCTTGTCGCCGCTGATCCTCAGGATACATCGCTCTACAGGAAGTGCTATTCCCCGCATCTTGCAGATGAAATCATCCCGAGGATCAGCAGCGGTCAACGCTTAAACGGCGCAGTGCTTTAGCCGGTTGAGCAGCGTCTAAACCAGCGCCCTAAGCATAAGCCTCGATAGCAAATAATTCTCCACGTCTCGCCCAGAGAGCAGTACGCCCAGCATCACCAGAACCATTCATATACATTGCCATGCAAACCATTTCAAAATCACCAAATAGCGGGGCATCTCTGGAAACCTTAGGGTCAGACCCGGCCATTGCCAAACTCCGCACTGTGATTAATCAGGTACTGACGCCTAAGGTGCAGGATATTGACCTCAAGGGAGAATTCCCAAGGGAAATTATGCACCAGCTGGGTACTGCCGATGCCTTTGCCCATGCGGTATCAACAGATCACCAAGGGTCTGGGAAAGGTCTGAGGGCAGCAGTTCAGAGTATTGAAGAAATCTCTAAGGATTGTCTTTCTACTGGGTTTATTGCCTGGTGTCAGGTGGCCTGTACCTGGTATTTAGAAAACACTGACAACAAAGCGCTCAAGGCTGACATGCTTCCTAAGGTGGCGACGGGCCAGGTGCTGGCGGGCACAGGGCTATCGAACCCGATGAAACACTTTGCCGATATTGAGAAGATTGCCCTGACGGCAACACGGGTGGATGGGGGCTATGTCATTAATGGTCTGCTGCCCTGGGTTTCTAATTTAGGACCTGGCCATTATTTTGGCATTGCTGCCAAACTGGCTGACTCGGATGAGTACATGATGGCGATTGTCTCCGATCAGCTGGAGGGCATGTCGCTACGGCTTAATGCTCACTTTATTGCCCTGGAAGGGACGGGTACTTACAGCTGTGTATTTCGTGATGCATTTGTTCCTGATGAATGGGTCTTGGCAGCTCCCTGTGAGGACTATGTTGCCTGCATTCGGCCTGGATTTATTTTGACCCAGGTGGGCATGGGTCTGGGGCTAACCGATAGCTGCATTGAGCTGATAAGACGGTCTAATAAGCGTTTGGGGCATGTGAATCGCTATTTGGACGATCAGGCCGAAGACCTGAGTGCTGATCTAGAGATGGCTCGACAGCGCACCTACAGGCTGGCGGATCAGCTAAATAACTGCACAGGTGTGGCCGATCCTCAGCTGACGCGGGAGATTATTCAAGCGCGAGCCACAGCATCAGAGCTGTCGTTGCGTTCGTCCCAGGCTGCCATGCTCCATGCAGGGGCCAGGGCCTATGTGCATGGTAGTGCTCCTGAGCGTAAGCTACGGGAAGCTTATTTTGTAGCGATTGTGACCCCTGCCCTAAAGCATCTTAAGAAGATGTTGGCGGATATGAAGGAAACGGCGTTGCCTGTGGCGTAAACGTAGGTTCTATAGGAGAAGCGCGTAGGGTGGGCAGTGCCCACCGTTCAAAAGTGTGGCACCATAACGGAGATTAAGCTCTGTTAAACGGTAGTCGTTTTCACAAAAACCTATCAGAATGACCGTTCTAATGGAGGGCAGTAGCCCTTATCAAAATTGGCCCTATGGTATCGATTTCCGGTCAGCCTCACCAGTGGAACAATCTGTCCTGTAAACAGGGAGATGTGAGCACTGTTGCTACACGCTGTGTTATTTGCGGTAGCTTTCACTCTACTCAAGACCACTGGCGATTGATGGCTGAGGCTGAGATGCCTCAAAATCCGGCTGACCTGATCGATGACCTGGTTAAGATGCGGATGTATCAGCCCGCTGCCATTGAGACGGCGGATGCCATCAGTCAGGCAGAACTGCGCACGGCGTTGTTTGTCAGCATGGTGGGCAATGGCAAGCCTAAGCGAGAACGGCTAGTGCGGGACTTGATACAGTTAGCGGGTGGTTTGGATCAGGCCTTTAGTGCGGCCTTTGGCCCCAAGGCAGGAGAGTTTTTTACCGATGCCAAGCGCATGAGCCAGGTGACGCGACGTAAGTTTTTGCAGAACATTGCGGTGGGTGCTGCCCTGGTGACATTGGCTAACTGCGACTCCACACCCGATGTGGCAGAAGAGGCGGCGGATGCCCCGCCCGTTGGAGAACTGGAAAAGTCTAGCTTAAAGGTGGCGTTTCTGCCGATTACCTGTGCGACGCCGATTATTATGTCGAAGCCGCTGGGTATCTATGAGAAGCATGGTCTCGATGTTGAGCTGATGAAGTATGCCAGCTGGTCGGTGGTACGGGACGCAGCGATCGCAGGTGAACTGGACGCTTATCACATGCTGGCCCCCATGCCCATTGCCATGTCTCTGGGGCTGGGCTCCACCCCCTTCTCAGTCAAGCTGGCCAGCATCGAGAACAACAACGGACAGGGCATTGCCGTTGCGAAGAAACACCTGGGCAATGTGAACGGTCCCGCCGACTTTAAGGGGATGACCATTGGCATTCCCTATGACTATTCCAACCACAACCTGCTGCTGCGCTACTACCTGGCCACAGGTGGTCTGGATCCAGATAATGATGTAAAGCTGCTGATTTTGCCGCCGCCGGATGCGATCGCAAAAATGTCCACTGGCCAAATCGATGCCTTTATCCTGCCCGACAACTTTACCCAGCGGGTAGTACAGGACGACATCGGCTTTATCCATCTGCTGACCAAGGACCTATGGGCTGGCCACCCCTGCTGTGCCTTTGTCGCCGCCCAAAATTGGATTGACGAGAACCCCAACACCTTCCGGGCACTAAACAAGGCCATTATCGACGGGGCTACTTACGCCAATAACCCTGCTAACCGTAAAGAGATTGCCGCCGCCATTGCCCCACGGGAATACCTCAATCAGCCGTTGCCCGTATTAGAAGCCGTAATGACCGGCAAATTTGAAGACGGTCAGGGCAATACCCTGGATATTCCTGACCGGATTTACTTTGACCCCTATCCCTGGAAGAGTTTTGCCAGCTGGATTACCACCCAGCTAGTGCGTTGGGACTACACCTCTGCCGACAAGGTCGCTGGCGGTGGCGAAGAGTTCTTCCTGACCGACTTAGCGCGGGAACTAGCTCAGGAACTAGGCGTAGACGCCCCCGAGGAGCTATCGCGGATTGAAACCATGAAATTTGGCGATTTTGACCCAAGTAATCCCGATGAGTATTTGAAACAACAAATTGAAAAATTTGGTGTTTAAGAGACTTGGTAGAAATCGATCCAGAGTATCTATAATCAACCCCGCCGCAACCCCAACTTAATGCGATTAGGAATAACCCAGTACGCTGGGTGTTAGGGCGGCGTTCCGGCCCTAACCATGGGGGTTTGGGGAACTCGGAGGGACCCCAAGCAACACCTTTACATACTCAACCAGCCGTCCAAGCTATTTTCTTAGCTAAAACCATGAGCTTAATTTTTAACAAGCTTTTAATATAGAAAAAGCGAGAGCAATTTTTCATAATCGCTCTCGCTTTTTAATGATTGACAAGACCATTATTATCGATTTCTTAAACGAAATCCTGACAAATAGCCCCGGTATTGAAGGGCTGGCACAAGACACAGCTCAATCATCCATATTGAATCGGGGTGACTTAATCCAGATTTGGCATTGGCCCCGTTTACTCCTGTTGCCTACAGTGCATGTAATTTTTCCTGAAGCTTTGCTCGCTGCTGTTCCACATCCATCGGTTTGTAAGTCATTTTAGACACGACAACAAAGGCAATCAAACCGACTATCGGACTAATCAGCGTAGGAAATCCATCAAAATCTAACGTAAAGAGACCATTCGGAATATACAACAGCGTATTATCAATGCCAAACATCGTCGGCATTAGGGCAAAGAGAATCAGTCGGGTAATGGAGCCAGCAATAATACAAGCTAACGCCCCCTGACGAGTAGACTTTGCCCAAAACAATCCACCCAGCAGAGGCACCACTAACCCAGCAAAACCCAGGTCAAACCCAAGCAGCAACAGTACCCCCGTCTGGGGTACCCGCAAGCCTAAAAATACCCCTAAGAGGGTAATTACAATCGACAATACTCGAGTCACCAACAACAGTCGATCGCCGCCGCCGCTATGGGCCGCCGCTCCATGGCGAATGCCAAAAACGTTGTGCGCCAATACGGAAGAAGTGCCTAGGATGGCCCCATCCGCCGTAGAGAGAGAGGCGGATAAAATAGCCGCCAGTACCAGTAAACCCAAGACGGGAGGAACAACATTTTGCAACAAGGCAAATAATATGGGACCATCTGCTACTACCCCGGCCTGCTCCAGAATGCTGTTGGCAGACAGGGCAATAATTGAAAAGGGAATACCGACAATCAAGGTGCCGGCCGAAGCAACATAGCAGGCTTTTTGGGCCGTTTCTGGACTTTCTGCGGCAAAAATTCGAGCCATAAAGTCAATCGCAACCATGTTGCCAAACCCCAGGGCCAAAAGGCTTGCCCAGTTAATGGCAGCACCTGCGCCCACTGATGTCAGCTGCTCTAAGGCTAAGGGACCCGTACCAGGCACAATGTTTAGACCAAAGTTGGCGAGTAAATAGGCCAGTAGGCCCCCAGTCCCCACCAAGGCAATCAAGATTTGAATCGCATCGGTGTAGGCAACAGCGAAAAGTCCTCCGGCTACGGTATAGGCAAATACAAGCGCCGCTAACAAGGTGATGCCACCAATGTAGCTAGTGCCCAGAAATGTTTGGAACATAAAGCCCCCGGCCACCAGGTTGCCTGCCAGTAAAAATGAAAAACTGACCGACATAATACAGGCGGCAATCAGCTCCACCAGACGACCATACTTAACCCGGTAAAAATCGGGTATGGTGATTAGTCCCATGCGGTTCATCGGCTTTGCCAAAAAAGTTCCGGTCAAAAATAAGCATAGAGACAGACCAATGGGTAAAGCTGCCCCGGCCCAAAAGCCAAATTCTGCAGACAAATCGGTATTCCCCAGGGTGGCATTTGAGTCCACCGATTGGGCCATGAGTGTGGCAGCGGCTAGGGGCAAAGTTAGCCCACGCCCGGCCACCAAAAAATTGACGCTATCGCCCTTAATTTGCTGAGAGGCCCACACCCCTACACCTAATGTGCCTAAGAGAAATGTAATAATTCCCCAGGAGAAAACAGTATGTTCCATTTATTTATCTCCACGTCTAAACATAACAACCTCAGTTCAGTAGTAAAAAACAAAGCCCGAGAGAAACCACCAACCTCAATCAAGGTCAACAGAATTCTCCCGGGCTTTTATCCCTCCGTGAACCAGCAAACGTATAACTTAAACGCTTGCTAGCTGCATCTCTCGGACCAAACACTCAGCCAACAGCAAAGCTGGAACCCTAGATGCAAAAAATAAATTATTTGTGTCTGAAAGCTAATAATTAGAGATGCATCTAACAGTGAAAGATGCACTAACGCTTAGCAATCGCTTTATTTATTTTTTATCAATAGCCCATAAAACAATAAGTGTCTCTTGATACGATTTATCTTTAAACATGTTGGGGACTCCTGACTTTTGCAAGCAGGCTACTCAACCGACAACGATAGCGGTAACACCACCTTAAATGTGGTGCCTTCTCCCAGCTGACTCTTTACCTGAACATCTCCCCGCTGAAAATCCACAAACTGCTTAACAATGCTTAACCCCAGTCCCGTGCCTGGAATATTGCTTACATTCTTGCCCCGGTGAAAGGGTTCAAACAAATAGGGATAATCCTCGGGTGGAATACCCAGACCGTTGTCTTTCACCACAAACACCGCCTGGTTTTTATGTCGGAATAACGATAGACAAACCGGTTTACCATCAGGCGTATAGCGAATTGCATTGGATAGAATATTTGTCAAAATCGAGCGTAAAAGTGTTTGATCGAGCTTGGCAATCAGGGGTTTGTGGCGGCCAACAAATTCTAGCTGTCCCTGGTCTGAGGGGAGTTCGGACAGCAAATTCCGACAAAAATCTACCAGGTTAAGCGGCTCAGGATTGAGACAAAGCCGTTTAGCTTCTAATTTGCCCAGAACTAAAATATCGTCAATCATCTGGGTCATGCGCTCGACGTTTTCCTTGATGTCTAGCAAATACTGATTTTTTTGCGACTGCGATAATTGTTCATCGTAGCGATTTAGGGATGATACCGACAGGGCAATGTTGTTCATCGGATTACGGAACTCATGGCAGACCATGGCCACAAATCTGGACTTGAGATTGCTTAAATTCTGTAGTTGTTCATTGACGGCATAGAGTTCAGCCGTTCGCTCATGAACCTTAAGTTCCAGGTCTTCATTGGTCTGTTGTAGAACCGCTTCAGCCCATTTTCGCTGGCTGATGTCACGAAAGGTGACAACGGCTCCAATCAGTTCACCATGCTCGTCGCGCATCGGTGTACTAATATATTCTACCGGAAAGCAGGTACCATCTTTTCGCCAAAAGACTTCATCGGTCACCCGCTGCACATGCCCCTTCTGAAAAACAGCATAGATAGGACAGCATTCTCTGGGGTAGGGGCTGCCGTCAGGGTGAGAATGGTGCAGCACCCGATGCATGGATTGACCGATCAGGTCCTGCATTTCCCAGTCGATCATTGCTGCCGCAGCTGGGTTTACAAACGTAACATTTCCCTGCAAATCTAAACCGTAAACACCTTCTCCCACCGCATTAAGAATCAGTTCATGTTGACGACGCAAGGCTTCAAGCGCCTGGTGATCTGAAAGATTGATGGAATCGTGTGGTTTCATAAACTTGTTCAAGACTGTAGTGCAGTACACCACAGCTGATTCTTAAAACCCTTAAACCTGTAAATGATGTCTAAAAATTATCTCGGCTAAGGTTATTGATCCTATCTCCATCGTAGATGGTAAGGGTAATGGTGAAAACGATTCTTGTCATTGAAGATGAGGCCCAAACAAGGGAAATTTTTCTCCGATGTTTGAAATTTGAAAAATTTGAAGGTATTGGTGCTGAGAATGGATCTACGGGTGTCAGGCTAGCGGAGAAATATCGTCCAGACTTAGTCGTTTGCGACATTATGATGCCCGATATGGATGGCTATGAGGTCCTGTCGTTTCTTAGGAAAAATGACGCGACGGCTTCGATTCCGTTTATTTTTTTGACCGCTAAGGTGGCGATGACGGAGCTGCGACAGGGGATGACGTTAGGGGCAGATGACTACCTGACAAAACCCTGTACGGTGGAGAACTTTTTAGATGCGATCGCATCCCGATTAAAACGCCAGGAAGACCTCAGACGAGGGCTGCAAGAGTCTCACCATCAGGCTCAAGAAGCCGTAACCACCTCTGGAACGATTTTCCCTGACTGCCCCAGACTTACCGCTGTCTTCGACTTTATCGAAGCCCATTACCAGCAGCCAATCAACTTAACCGATGTGGCTCAATCGGTCGGTTATTCTCCCGCCTACCTGACCAATTTGTCCCAAAGCCATACGGGACGTACGGTCAAAGCCTGGATTATTGAACGGCGCATGGCCCAGGCCCGGCAATTATTAGCCGGTACCACCAACTCGATCAAACAAATTGCTGACTCTATTGGCTATGCCGACGCCGGCTATTTTACTCGACAATTTCGCAAGCTCCATGGCGTCACGCCCCAGGCTTGGCGAAACCAACCCAATCCGTAACAACCGCAACAAAATGGACCTGGAAACAACAAACAAACTTAAAAAGTCCTAGTTTTCCAAAAAATAGTCCGATGTAATCTTGCATTTACGTTGGTATAAATTATGCTATCGAACCTCGTAAATAGACCTAGTCCCTGCCTGGAAGTGGGATCTGTCAGAAGGAAGCTGCAGTTGGACTTGGTTATTAACAGTTTTAGTCAACGCTAGTGAAGGTGAGCACTCCTATGGTTTTAACCAACCCACAAACTGATCAGAAATGGGGCAATCTGAATTGCGATCGCGGCAATCTTACCGACTTTGAGATGGCCTGCCTCATCTGTGGTGGGGCTCATCTAACCCAGTCTCATATGGAATTCATGCAAACCATGCCCACGGATCCGGTGGACATGATTGATGACCTGATGAAGATGGGGCTGTACAAGCAGCAGCAGATACAGGCAGCTGATCGGGTCAACGCCTATGAGCTACGGAAGACGCTGTTACTCAAAGCAGCGGGTAAAGGCGACCCCAAGCGCGAAAAGCTGGTTCTGGCCTTGGCACAACAGGCTGGCGGCATCGATAACGCCTTCGCCGCTGCCTTTGGGCCTCAAGCTGGAGCATTTTTCTCAGATTCTATTCGCAACAGTGGTTTTACCCGACGAGAATTCCTCAGAAACTTGGCCATTGGTGCAGCCCTGGTGACATTGACCAACTGTAGGCCCGATACAGCACCGACAGCCGACGTGGCCGACGATGCAGAGCCTGTAGATACGTCAAATCTAGAGAAAACAGACCTTAAAGTTGGCTTCATTCCTATCACCTGTGCCACTCCCATCATTATGGCGGAGCCTTTAGGCTTCTACTCTAAGTATGGGTTCAACGCAGAAGTTGTGAAGATGCCCAGCTGGGGTGCAGTGCGTGACTCGGCTATTGCAGGAGAGTTAGATGCTTATCACATGCTGGCTCCCATGCCCATTGCTATGACCCTGGGGCTGGGCTCAGCCTCCTTTGGTGTGAAACTGGCTAGCATTGAAAACATTAACGGTCAAGCCATTACGGTGGCCGAAAAGTACAAGGGCCAAATCAACGGTCCGGCTGACTTTAAGGGCTTTACCATTGGGGTGCCGTTCCCCTATTCCATGCATAATCTGTTGTTGCGCTACTATCTGGCAACAGGCGGTATCGACCCAGATGTGGATGTGAAGATCCGCCCAGTTCCCCCACCGGACAGCATTGCTCAGTTGGTGGCAGGCGATATTGACGCCTACCTGATGCCCGATCCCTTTAACCAGCGGGCTGTATTTGAAGGTGCCGGGTTTATCTTTAAGCTCACCAAAGATCTCTGGCCCGGTCACCCATGCTGTGCCTTCGCCGCTAGCGACCAGTGGATTGACGCCAACCCCAACACCTTTAGGGCTCTTAACAAGTCCATTATTGACGCAGCTGGCTATGCGAGAGACCCGGCTAACCGTCCAGAGATTGCTAAGGCGATTTCCGAGAGAGCGTTCCTAAATCAGCCGGTGGAAGTTGTAGAAGCCGTACTGACCGGTAATTTTGATGATGGTCAGGGCAACACTCTCAGCGTGCCGGATCGGATTGATTTTGACCCCTATCCCTGGCAGAGCTTCGCCAACTGGATCTCTTCTCAGCTAGTGCGTTGGGATCTTCAGGGTGACGGTAAAGCCGCGCAGGTAATTACATCTGACACCTACGATCAGGTGGGCAAAGATATCTTCTTGACTGACCTGGCGAGAGAATTGGCTCAGGAAGTCGGGTTAAATCCACCCGATGACATCTATCGCAGTGAGACTCTCGAATTTGATACCTTTGACCCGGCTGACCCAGCAGCTTACATCAAAGAACAGATCGACAAGAACGGCGTCTAAGGACGGTCAGATAGTTAAAAGCTTGGAGGTGTAAACTGCATGGCCGTGAGTCAGCCGACGTTAAGTAAGACAAAGAATACCGATGGCAGTGCGCCATGGCTTAATGAGAATGTTAAGGCATTTGGTCTGTTTGTCATTTCACTGGTTCTGTTCCTCCTGTTTTGGGAAGTTGGGGCAAACTTGAAGCTATTTGCTAAAGGTATGCCCACAGCATCAAAGACGTTGCAGGAACTCTGGTGGTGGAGTACCCATCCTTTCTTTGATAATGGTCCCAACGATTTAGGTATTGGTTGGAATCTGTTGATTAGTTTGCGAAGGGTGGCTATTGGTTACTTTTTGGCTTCCATCATTGCTGTTCCCTTGGGGATTTTAATTGGCATTTCGCCTATCTCTTATAAGGCGTTTAATCCCTATGTACAGTTGTTGAAACCCGTTTCTCCACTGGCTTGGTTACCCTTAGGTCTATATATCTTTCGAAATTCAGAGATAACTGGGATCTTTATCATTTTGATTTCCAGTATTTGGCCAACACTGATTAATACTGCCTTTGGTGTTGCGAACGTAAATCCTGAATATCTTGATGTATCTAAGACTCTGGGAGCGTCCAGGATAAGAACTATCTTTAAGGTGATTATTCCGGCGGCTTTACCCAATATTGTGTCCGGTCTCCGGATCAGCATGGGTATCTCATGGCTGGTGATTGTGGCAGCTGAAATGCTTCTGGGAAGTGGGTTAGGCTACTTTATTTGGAATGAGTGGAACAACCTGTATATCCCTAACATTTTAGTTGCTATCTTTATCATCGGTCTGGTGGGACTAATTTTGGATAACATTTTTGGTGCCCTAGAAAGATTTGTTGCGTTTGGTCGTAAAGCGTGAGCATTGCTTCCGTCAATTATTCGAATAATGGTGCCGTGTCTCCTGAACCTGAGTTTCCGTCAGCCCAGCTGTCTATTCGCAATGTTTCTAAGGTATTCGCAGGTAAGCGAGATATTTTTAGCAAGCTGACGCGTAAAACATCTCGAGACTTTCTGGCCATTGAGGACATTAGTTTAGACATTGAGCCTAATACCTTTGTTTCCATCATTGGCCCATCGGGCTGTGGTAAGTCGACGCTGTTAAATATGGTAGCGGGGCTATCTCCCGTCACCCGTGGAGAGATCTTACTAAATGGTCATCCAATTCAGGGACCCGGACCGGACCGGGGCATGGTGTTTCAAAACTATGCCCTGATGCCCTGGATGACGGTGGAGGAAAATATTCGATTTGCCGTTGAAACCGTTTATCCAAAACTATCGCCCAAACAGCGCACCCGTAATATCAAAGAGCAGATTCAGCTGGTGGGTCTAGAAGGGGCTGAGAAAAAGCATCCCCACGAACTGTCGGGAGGGATGCGACAGCGGGTGGGTATTGCCCGTGCCCTGGCGATTAATCCTCAGATTTTGCTGATGGATGAACCCTTTGGTGCCCTGGATGCCTTGACTCGCGGCTTTTTGCAAAGCGAAGTTGAGCGCATCTGGGAACAGCAGCGCAAGACCGTAATCATGATCACCCACAGTATCGAAGAAGCGCTGTTACTGTCGGACCGTATTGTGATGATGACCCGAGGTCCGGCTGCCCGCGTCGATGAGATTTTAGAGGTGCCATTTCCCCGCCCTCGGAATCGCGAAACCATCGATCAGCACCCGGCCTACCACGATCTCAAGGCCGAAATGGAAAGTCATCTATTCCGCGAAACCCGAGCCGTAGAAGAATCGCGCATCAGGTAGTTTGTGCGATTCTGCAGTAAACGTTTTTTCCTTTTTAACTATTGCAATCAAGAGGTAATTGTTGCCATGGCTATTTCTGAAATTTCCACCAAGTTTCTTGCTGCAAAAAAAGCTAAAGGTATCTCATTTGCAGATTTGGAAGCAAAGCTAGGCTATGACGAAGTTTGGATTGCTTCGGTATTGTACGGTCAAGCCAGTGCCTCCGAAGAAGAAGCCACTAAAATTGTGGAAGCCTTGGGTATGGGGCCAGAGTTTGTTGAGTATCTGACAGAATGCCCGATGAAAGGGGGATTGGATCCGTTGGTACCCACCGATCCGCTGATTTATCGCTTCTATGAAATCATGCAGGTCTATGGGGTACCGGTAAAGGCGGTGGTCCATGAGAAGTTTGGCGATGGCATTATGAGTGCAATTGATTTCTCCATTGATGTGGAGAGGGAAGAAGACCCCAAAGGCGATCGGGTGAAGGTGATCATGTGTGGAAAGTTCTTACCCTATAAGAAGTGGTAAGAGAGCCGACTTTCTCCTTTATACTAAGCCCTTGTTCTCAAGATTTGCGCCAAAGGAGAGACGACTCTAAGACACATTTGCCCGTGGAGAGGGTATTTGCTGACTCCCACCAAACGACAGCGGCGCTCCTATCTCGATGGAAGCGCCGCTTTTTTATCAGTGCCAACTCGATGAAAAACTATTCGTTAGTGTCTATGACCGTTGGTAGTTTTTCATCGGCCCAGTTTAAACCACGGACAATCCACTGCCACACTGCCACAGCGGCCAATACCAGGGTTGCCAGTTTGAGGGTCAGAATAATCAACCCGTTGAATGTAGAGATTAAGGTTACTAATGCGATCGCAAGTACCGCTAAAGCAGCGGTTAGCAATAATTGAACAGGCTGAGTACTGCGTAAGAGCTGCCAGACGGCCTGGGTCTTATCAATAGTGACTGGCTGATACTGACCCCACAGATTAAGGGCGCTGTTTATGGCTTGGGTGGCCAGATTATTCAGCCGCTGCCCCAAGACAATGCGACGCTGATCGAACACATTAGTGGCAGGTATATCAAAGCTGCCGGTATTCGTAGATGTCGGTTTTGCTAACGTCATAGGTCACTCCTTAGGTGAGAAGTTTAGACTGGAGTCCAAAATAAAAGGCGGCGTTGCTGATCCTCGGTATGATTTTCTCTGCGAGATACTGCCCTATGGCATATCTCACCGAGCGGTTCACCCTCTAAATCAGCAACGGCTAAAAGGCGGCGTTGCCGATCCTCGGTATGATTTTCTTTGCAAGATACTGCCCTATGGCATATCCCACCGAGCGGTTCATCCTCTAAATCAGCAACGGCTAAAAGACATGGGCAATGCGTTCCCCACAGGTTTAATGGGGCATAGAAATTTATTAAGTACTATTGTACTATAAAAATAAGATTAGGCAATTGCAGCTTAACAAAGCCCCATAGGAATCGCCTAGGCTAGAGTCTTTCTAGCACTGCTCTAGCTGCAGGACAGTTCTCGTTAGGGCTGTCGTATGTTTGGAAAAAGCTGACCAATAGGGGTCTAATTTCTTGGAATTCACCGGATGTATTGCGGTTTTGCCCCCACATACTAAATAGCAGCTGAGCTTCCTCAAAGTAGTCTGATTCACTTCGTTCTGGAATTTGACACAGCCGCGTAAATGAAGTGCCAAATCGTCCCTCTACCGCCTTGATAATGGCTGTGTCATAAAGAACACCGTCCAATCTATCCTGACAAGAGCTAGGCCATTCGTCTCCTAGCTGTGTTTTTCTGTCCGAGAGCCACTCAAGTAGATCCTCTTGATCATCAAATGTCTCGTCACAGTAGTTCTCCGTGGGTTGAATAACTGCCGCTGTTTGACGTTGGGATGTAGACCTGTACACAAAATAGGCTGCAACAGCCAGCACTGACATGATGAAAGCGAACGCAGATAGAAGCATTGAGGGGCCTGAGGCATCTCTATTGATATCTTGTTTGCGCATTATTAAGGTCTACTTATGTAATTATCGTTGCATCATTTCCCGCTCTCTCATCTTCAAGCGTTACCCTTAGCCCTCTTCTAGCAAGTGTCAAGATGCCAGCACCTTTGGTGGGATATTGATAAGAAATATCCTGGTTTGCATAGTAAAGAAAGAGCCCAATAACTGTCCATGTCAATAAACTCAACAGAAACGTGACCACGACCACGCAGCCACAGCCTAAAATTTGATAAATTATCTGCTGAGAAATATTATTAACGCTGCTAAACTCACGTGAAAAGTTTTGGGCGAAAATCCCGACTGCCACGGTTCCCCACACACCACAGAACAAATGGACAGGCACAGCACTGACCGGATCATCTATCCGCAGTAGCTTTGTCTCCAGCATGCTTTCACCAATGAGCACAAGCACGCCACCCACGGCACCAATGATGCATGCACTCAAGACATCGACATAGGCAGACGAGGCGGTAATGCTAACCAGACCGCCTAACACACCGTTAATAATAGACGAAAGTTTTACTTTATAACCGGTGACTAAAGGACTATAAAGGAGAATGGCCAGCCCCCCAGAGGTCGAGGCAAACATGGTTGTCAAAATGACATGGGGAACATAGTCAAGAAACCGGGTTGAGCCGCCATTAAAGCCAAACCACCCCAACCAAAGGATTAAACAACCCAGGGTGGTAAACCCGGTATTGCAAGGGATAAACTTTTCAGGATCTTCCTCATTGACAAAGCTTTCTGTTTCAGACTCATACCCAAATCGGCCATTTCTTGGGTTTAGCAACCAGGCCCCCACTAGCGCAGCTGTGCCACCAACAGCATGAATCACCGTAGCACCCGCAAAGTCATGAAAGTTGAAGGTACTGGCAATCCATCCACTTTCTCCCCATACCCAGTAGCCAACTAACGGGTAAATAAATCCGACAAGAACAAAGCTAAATAGAATAAATCCCCAGAATTTTATTCTTTCCGCAACCGCTCCAGAAACAATGGTGGCCGTTGTTCCAGCAAAAGATAATTGAAAAAAGAAAATCGCCGCGAACGATCGATCTTGCCAAAAGTTTCTTAAATACTCAAATCCTTCGGGAAACGGGTTTAAGTTTGCTGCGGATGGAAGGATAAAATCTACAAAAATTCCGATTTGGCCAAAAACAGGATTTCCACTATCACCAAACATATAGCGGAATCCAAAGATAAAGAAAGCAGCCGCTGACACACAAAATACAATTAAATTTTTAGCCAAAATATTAGTTGCATTTTCAGTCCGACAGGCACCAGCTTCAAGCATTGCAAACCCAGCATTCATAAAAAATACGAGTAATGCTGCAATCAGCATCCACATCGTATTAATGGCGGAAAACACCTCGGTATAAGCGGGCACCTGACTCGTCGGTATTTGCGCTGTTGCCTGGTGAGAGATGACTACCCAGAACGCTGTTGTAAACAGAACGGTAAAAGACCAATACTTTGATAGCTGGGCAAATAAAATACTCATAATTCTGTGAAACAATAACTCAGTAGATTTACTGAGTAGGCAATAATAATATTGATATTTCTGAGTCAGCTTACTAGTAAGAATACGGGGAAGTTTTTATTTTTTCGCTACTTATGAAGAGAATCCGGAATGTTTTGACACGATTGCATCTGGATAACTCTGAAAGCATTAAAGTACAGCGGCTAACCTGACTTGCTATCTACCAATGCATCCATTAATGGTCACGAACATAAAGCTCTGTATGATGTCAGCCTGGTTGGTCGTTGTCGCTGAAAGAGAAAAACTCTATAACAGTTTGAGTAACCTATTTCTTGTTTTTTCTGTTTAAGAGAGCATGGTCTTTAAAGACTGTAGTGCCTATTATCAGTGGCCTAGCTAACTCAGCCAACCATGCCTAGTCGCTTCAAAAACAGCCTGAACTCGGGTGCGCACATCCAGCTTTTCAAGCATATTCTTAGCGTGAAACTTAACAGTTCTCTCGCTGATATAAAGTTGTTCTGCAATATCTCGGTCGCGATGTCCCTGAGCCAATAATCGCATTACTTCCTGTTCTCGTTCGGAGAGCGGCGATTTTGTCTGGGTTTGCTTAGACTGAATAATCCGTTGCGGTAGCTGTAACCTCACCTGAGCCACATCGGTACCTGTTTGAGTTTGCAGCTCACCCCCCAGAGACTGCCCTGCCACCAGGATATCTTGAAAAATTTCAGCCAGGGCAGCCTCACTCAGGGGCTGGGCCGGATCGGCTGCCAGCATCGCTTCTAAGACCACCATATCGGTGTCATACACCAGACGACAATACTGACAAGACAGGTTGACTAAGCGATGGGCCATCTGCAACAGGACCTGGGTCACTGGCAGCGCTAACGGCTGTTCTGTCCCCAACAGACTCAGTCGCTGGCCCCCAAGCAGAGCGGCCATTTGCTCTGATAGATGGGCGGTATCTGGGGTGTGTAACAGCGTCTGATGGTTGACGGCACTAGCCAGGGCCCCGGCTACCGATAGGCTCAGAATCTGTAACACTTCTAGAAATTCGGGAGCCATGGGACGATGGCTAAAAATGGCCAGTACGCCAATGGCCTGCTCGTCTGCCATTAAAGGCAATCCGGCAAAACCCTGGATATTGTTGGCGATGGCCCATGCCCGGTCCTTAACCCAGTCTTCGTCGGGTAGACAGTTGCTCAAAAAAGGAATGCAGTGCTGGGCAATTTTGCCCACTTTGAAGGCCCCCATGGGCACCTGGGCAAAGTCGCCGTCTAGCCGGGTGTACAACCCCGATGACGCCACTAACCGCAGGGTGCGACGGTTGGGCTCCACTAGCCAAATGCGGGTAAAGGCACAGCCAAATTGCTTGATCAATCCGTTGGTGACGCAGGTTGCGATCGCATCTGGGTCCAACCACCCTGTAAATTCGCTCACCAGCTTGCCACACCGCTTAAGGTCAAACAAAAGCCGCGAAACATCCAGATCGTGGGATGTGAGATTAGGCAAGGTGATTGCTACTTTACGGTATGGGTGTGAATTTAGCGTAGGTTTGCGATCGCAATCGTATCTTTAGCCACATAACGCAAACCAATTGCAGGGTCTGGCTCAAAAAGATTAAAGCACTTAGCCAAAATAGCCCTTGATACCCGCCAAAATCGTTTCCATCGCCAATGCCGCCAGCAATAACCCCAAGATCCGAGTAATCACATTCACCCCCGTTCGCCCCAATCCTTTCTGAATATACTCCGCCGATAGCAGCGCTATAAAAGTAATTAACAACACGCTCAACAACGCCAGGGCCGTGAGCAGCTGATCCATAACCCCAAATTTTGTATTGTCCGTCAACAGCACCACCGACATAATGCCCCCTGGCCCAGCAATCAAAGGAGTTGCCAGGGGAAACACCGCCAGGTCAATAGACGACGTGGGATCCGTCGAGGCCGAATGCACGCTAGATTCCTGCAAGACCATCTGTAACCCCACAATCAGTAACAGAATGCCCCCTGCCGTTCGAAACGCTGGCAGACTGATCTCTAACGCCTCTAACAAAAACTGCCCCATCACCAGAAAGGCCAACAAAATTAGCGTAGAAATTCCCACACCCAGCGCTGCAATCCGCCTGCGACTGACCGTCGGCTCCTTTTGGGTGATCGCAATAAAAATTGGCACCAGACCAATCGGGTCAATGACAACAAACAGCGTGACCGCATCCTGAAGAAAGTGTTGAACCATATTTTTTCTCCCTAACGATGCTGAAACACAACAAACCATAAAAGCATGACTGTAGAATCCTAACTGTAGATAGAATTACAAGCAGTCTTAATTATGCTCTGCTACTAGGTAAAAAACGTTTGAACATGTCAGACCGATGGTGGCCACATAACATTGGAGTGTCTACAGAACGTTAGGGTTCACGTCCCATTCGCTATGATGGCTGATGGTAACCTCAAGGTATTGTTCTCCCTATGTTATCAGAACTAAAACTACCAGCATGGCTCAAGTTTGGGCTGATCTTACCTCTCATTTTCATTGATGGTTGGTTAATAGTTCTACTCTTTCAATATTTTCAACCAATTACTAGCATTATCATCCTGGCTAGTCTGCTAGCGTTCTTGCTGGAGTTTCCCATCGTCTTTTTAGAAAAGCGAGGATTAGGTAGAGGGTGGGCAATTTCGCTGGTGCTAGTATCCGCACTGGTTTCAGTGAGTATCATCGGTTTAATTTTAGGTCCACTGATCTTTCAACAACTAGTGGAATTTGCCAACCGTCTACCAGCTTGGCTCAACCAGATTGAACAGCAGATCCAGATTCTAGATGAACAGAGTATTCTGCAAACTCTACCGGTGGATTTGACCGACCTCTCTACGCAGGTGATTCAACAAACGTCAACAGCATTGAAATCTTTGACGAGTCAGCTAATCAGTCTAACCGTTGAAACAATTAGCAGTACGGTAAATCTGCTTATTACGCTGATTCTGTGTATTCTACTGGTGATCTGTGGCCCTGACCTGTGGCGAGGTCTCCTGAGCTGGTTACCACCCCTATGGCAAGACCGCATTCAGGCAGCACTTCAGCCCAGCTTACAAAACTATTTTGTGGGTCAAGCAATTATTGCTCTGTTATTGGGGGCCGTACTGTCGGTGGCGTTCACAGTGTTACAGATTCCCTTTGGATTGTTATTCGGGGTGGTCATTGGCATTGCTAGTATTATTCCCTTTGGGGGAACGCTTAGCATTCTGTTGGTGAGCAGCCTGCTGGCGTTTCAAAGCCTATGGCTAGGGTCCAAGGTATTGGTAGCGGCCATTATTCTGGGGCAGATCAACGAAAATGTAGTAGCTCCTCGTTTGATTGGCGGAATGACAGGAGTGAATCCGGCAGTGGTGTTGATTGCGGTACTGATGGGGGCAAAAGTAGCCGGTTTTTTGGGGTTGTTATTGGCGGTACCCACAGCCAGCTTTATTAAACGAATTGGGGATATGATGCATCGCTCTGATACCGTAGATGCATTTTAAGTACTGGCCTCAAACACGAAAATAGCAGTGTAGCAAGCTATCGATCAACATTGTTGTGAACTATGTACAAGCTACATACAAAATTAACAGGGCACTGGCATCATTCTCTTTTTTAGAACCCTTCAAGAACAATCTTACCGCGCGCCGACCCGCTTTCAATTTGGGCATGCGCCGCCCGCAGTGTTGCCGCGTCAATTTTACCTGCAACTTCGGTGGCGGTAGAACAAATCCGCCCGTCATCAACCAGCGCAGCTACTTCATTCAACAGTTTGCCCTGTTCTGCCATATCCGGCGTACCAAACAATGAACGAGTAAACATTAGTTCCCAATGAAGCGATATGGCTTTAGTTTTGAGAGACCTGGCGTTAAGCACCTCGGGGTCATCGATCAGGCCAAACCGACCTTGGGGGGCGATTAGCTCGACAATATCAGCAAAATGAGAATCAGAGTGATTGGTTGAGAACACAAAACCGGGAGCGTCTATCCCCAAGGACTTAATCTGGGGGGCCATGGGCTGGCGATGATTGATGACGTGATGGGCTCCACATTTACGTACCCAGTCCTGGGTCTCAGGGCGTGACGCTGTGGCAATTACTGTGAGATCGGTCAATGCCCGTAGTAGCTGAATGGTGATCGAACCCACCCCCCCAGCGCCACCAATAACCAAAATGATAGTTCCACCTTGGGGTGTGGGACGTTTCACCTGCAAACGATCAAACAGCATTTCCCACGCGGTGATCGCCGTGAGGGGCAAAGCAGCAGCCTCCGCATCATTGAGACTGGCAGGTTTGTGCCCAACAATCCGTTCATCAACCAGGTGATACTCACTGTTGGTGCCAGGGCGGTCCAGGGCACCAGCATAGAAGACCGCATCACCCGGTTTGAAAT
Source organism: Cyanobacteria bacterium J06554_1 (assembly GCA_038534515.1). Classification (GTDB taxonomy): domain Bacteria; phylum Cyanobacteriota; class Cyanobacteriia; order Phormidesmidales; family Phormidesmidaceae; genus Leptothoe. Next base: position 71,459 of record JBCAWO010000014.1, on the reverse strand, counting down.
TTTGGACCTCAGGCCCAACCGCCTCAACAATCCCGGCAGCATCAAAACCAAGCACCTTCCACTCACTACCTTCAGGTGGCACCCCCCTACGCAATTTTGTGTCCACAGGGTTGACCGACACTGCATTAACCTTAACCAGCAGATCGCGGCCATCGGCTTTAGGCATCTCAATTGTAATGTCCTGCAAGGCATCCTCACGATCAATCGGACCGGGTGTTTTGTAGCCAATAGCTTTCATGGTTGGTCTCCAGTTGGGTCTACGTTAAGCAGGTGATATGTAGTCAGTCAGGCAAAAGACTCTCAGAGTAGCCGGCATTTGTGGACTTACCCGGTTGTTACAAGGACACATGGATAATAAACTACGTAAACGATCTATGTAAGTACGCACTTTTTGGGTACGTAGTATCCTTTTGTATACTATTGGATTTTATCAATGGCCCACAACAGATACGACTGCGCTCAGGGTTGTCCCGTCGAAGCGACGTTAGACGTGATTGGCGGCAAGTGGAAAGGCGTTATTCTCTACCACCTACTATCAGAGACAAGCCGCTTTAACGAACTGCGCCGTTTGATGCCAGACATCACCCAGCGGATGTTGACAAAACAACTGCGTGAACTGGAAGCAAATAACTTAATTTCCAGAAAAGTCTATGCTGAAGTTCCACCAAAAGTAGAATATTCGATCTCAGACTATGGCAAGACACTGGCACCCGTGATTCATGCTCTCAAAGAATGGGGCCTGCAACATTTAGAAAGAAACGAAAGGCTAAATTGATACTAAAGATTTGCCAAAGGCATGGGCTTGACGGACAAACCCTTTGGACAATAAATAATCAGCCTACGATTATCGCTATAAATTTCCTCATATGACCTCCTCCGGTAATCCTCAACCCAAACCGCCAGCTAGTGAGCAACTGGCAGACATGCTGCTCAAAGCCATTAGAACAGGTGGCATCGCTGGCGGTGGAATTGGTGCCTTCTGGCAGCTGTTTCAAAATAGCGATATTCCTAAGGCAATTGCATCGTTGGTTATTGGGGCTGGGCTTTCCTACGGTGCCAAGTTACTTATGCCTGTGCATAAGGGAAATGAGGACCGGGCAGAAAAAGCAGGCAAAGCGATCAATGAAGGCATTGATCAGGTTTTTGACCAGGTTACTAACCAGTTAATTGCAGCGGCTACCGGATTTGAGAACAAGTACTTGCTGTGCCAGGCGGCAGAGTGTCAGGCATTTCGGTCTGAGGGCATGACCCAGCACGATGGTATTTTCATTCCATTGCTAAAGGAAGTTTTTGTACCATTGGAGTTAGATTCTAGCGCGATGCAGGCTGGGTTCCGTGCACTGGAACTGGACAGGAATTCAGAGAAACAGCGAGAGCTGACTATCTGGACATTTTTAGCCCAGGCACAGAAGATACCAACATTTCGACAATTGGCGGTGTTGGCATGGGGTGGCTATGGCAAGACTACACTGCTCAGACATATTGCCTTTCGCTATGGCACTAAGCAACTACCCAAAGGAGCCCCAAAGTTAATCCCAGTGTTACTGGTACTGCGAAAATATCGTGACGTTTTGGCCCAAGACAACCCACCCGATTTAGCTGAGTTAATCACTCAGCAGCATTTACTCAACTTGCCTGGTGCGGAAGGATTGCAGCCACCACCTAACTGGGCAATGAATCTGCTGATAAATGGCAGGGCACTAGTAATGTTTGACGGCTTTGATGAAGTAAGTTTAAAGCAGCGGCCTAGAGTGGCTCAGTGGCTCACAGATAATATGCGTCGCTATGGACAGTCGGTATTTATTCTTACCTCTCGACCCAAAGCTTATCGGGCACAGAATTCGGTGACAAGATTACAATTAAGTACATCCCTATGGGTAAGGAACTTCAATGAGAATCAGCGAAGAAGGTTTGTTACCCAGTGGTATGAATGTCAGGAACGATATGCCAATGCCGGGAGAAATACACCAGATGTAAAGAAAGCTGCCAAGGATTTAGCCCAAGATTTATTACAACAAATTGAATCGCAGCAGACGTTAAAAGACTTAGCCAAGAACCCGCTGTTGTTGAATATGATTGTCACGTTCCATCGGCGAGTGCCAGGAGTAGAACTACCAAAGCGACGGGTAGAGCTATACCGAGAGATTTGTCGGCTACAGTTGGTGGATCGCCCCAGGGCTCGTAAAATATCCAGTTTGATAACTCATTACGATGCTCAAGGTATCTTGCAGCAACTTGCCTTTGCTATGATGCAGCGTCATTGGGAACGGATTCAAAAGGATACCTTACTAAACGCTCTTTCTAAAATTTTAAAACAACAAAATGAATTGTTTGCTGCTAAGGACCTTTTAGAAGAGGTGGTGCAAGTAAGTGAGTTGCTGGTACAGCAAGAAGATGAGTATGAATTTTCTCACCTGAGTTTTCAAGAATATTTGGCAGCTGCTTATATCGCAGAATATGCTAGCAAACGAGAAGAAAAACTATATGAGCATTTTGACGATGATTGGTGGAAATCGACGGTGGTGCTATATGCGGGGCTGGTGAGTCCGACACGACTGATCCGCGAGGCAGTCAAGCAAGGAGTGACGGACTTAGCCTACCAATGTTTGCAGGAGACGACTAAGCAGGTTGATCCGAGGCTGGCATCAGAGCTACAGACAGTAAAACAAACGTTGACAAATGCTCGCTATGCGAATTTGGAATGGTATTTGAAAAATGGAAATTGGAAAAGAGCTGATGATGAAACTTATCGTCTAATGATTGCTGCGGTAGGCAAGGAAGAGGGACAATCTTTTACATCCGATGAGTTATTAAACTTTTCCTGTGATGAATTACAAACCATTGACCAACTATGGGTTACCTATAGCAAAGGAAAGTATGGCTTTAGTGTACAAAAAGAGATTTATCTGCAATGCGACGGGGTAGCTGATGGCAAATATTATGAAGAGGCATATAAAAAGTTTGGAGATACTGTAGCCTGGAGAAACCATGGCTCCTGGACATTCAGAATTTTTTGGAATTATAGACCTATGGGTCACCTACCAAGTTTTTTGTACTCTAATTTAAATTCAAGTTTATCTTTGGACAGTTTAGTCTTCTTCTCTCGCATGCAAGCTTGTAACCTGTAATAACTCAAGAGGTACCGTGGTCTGATCTAAACTTCAAATAACGTTCCTGCTTGTTTATCTGGTGGTAAAACCAAAGTGTTTCGCTCTAGGCAAAAGCTTGGAGCGAGTAAGAACCTGCTGGCATAGCTGCTGACAGCTAGCGTATGATAGTAGGTAAGCTGACTTCTGCTTGAGGCAACGCTGATGACGTTAGCAACGGCTTCCCCCATACCCAAAGAAAATCGCCTACTGTTTCAAGGCCTTACCTGGCGTGAGTTCAAAGCAGTAGAGCAGCTCCTCGATCAGCCAGGTTATCGAATTTCGTTTCTAGAAGGCACCTTAGAGATTCAGCAAATGCCTGGTGAACCCCATGAAACTGTTAAAAAGCGAATTGCTGCCCTATTAGAACTTTATTTACTGATGGCTGGGTTCGACTTTAAGCCAACTGGCTCTATGACATTAGAAAATGAAGCCAATAATGTTAAACGGGAAGCCGATGAGTCTTATAAGCTAACTCCCGACAGCAGACGGCCAGACCTAGCTATTGAAATTGTCTTTTCCACTGGCGGTATTGACAAACTAGAAGCCTATAAACGTCTCAAAATATCTGAAGTCTGGTTTTGGGAAGATGGAGTGCTCGAGCTTTACCATCTACGCGATACTGATAATAATGCCTTCTATGAAAAGATTAGCGCCAGTGAAGCTGTTCAAGGAATTAATTTAGAGGTGTTTTGTCGCTGCATTCTCATCGACAATCATGTTGAGGCCATCAAAACCTTTCAGACAGCCCTAGCCGCCCAAGGTAATGGAGAGAGCTAAAGTCTTTCTGATACCAATGTCTGGCTTAAGGCCTCAGATTCACGCTAAGACGTTTTGAGAATTTTCACCCATGGGTAGAGTCAAAAATAAAGCCTGTATCGTAACCGGAGCAGGCTCTGGCATCGGTCGTGCCATCGCCATTCGTCTGGCCGAAGAAGGGGGCAACGTACTCTGTGTCGATATCAACCCAGACACCGCTGCCGCCACTGCCCAAGACATTCAAACCGTAGGTGGCACAGCCGCAGCTTTCACAGCTGACATCAGCCAAGATCACCAGGTGCGTGCCTTTGTTGACCACTGTATCAACACTTACGGTAGTCTTGATATCCTCATCAATAATGCAGGCGTAAATCTCCCCGGCGTTTTCCACGAAGCCACCGACGACACCATCGACAAGACTCTAAATATCAACATCAAAGGCACCATGTACGCCAGCCGGGCCGCCATTCCCCACATGCTTCGCCAGGGAAAAGGCGCAATCGTCAACATTTCCAGCGTTAATGGTCTGGTCTCCGAACCCTATCTGACGGTTTACTCTGCCTCAAAGGGAGCCATTGTCATGCTCACCCGTGGCATCGCCCTCGACTATGCCAAGCAAGGCATTCGCTGTAACTGCATTTGTCCCGGCTGGGTGGATACCCCCATCAACTACGCCCATGCCGACCTGCTGGGCGGTATCGATAAACTCTATGGGTCCATCGATTCATTCCAACCCATCGGTCGCCCTGGCGAGCCTCGAGAAATTGCCCATTTAGCTCTATTCCTGGCGTCTGATGAGGCCTCGTTTCTAACCGGCTCTGTCATTGCTGCCGATGGCGGCATGACCGCCCAGTAGCTTGACGTGAAGAACTTGGATAAATCATTGCCAGCTACAGTATCCGATAGGCTCCCGTACCGGCATCAAACGACAATCCTCGTTCCGCTTTTTCTCCATTAAATGCACGTTGAAAGATCTCTTTAATTCTTTCATTTTGTAAGGCACTATCATCTGAGAAATAATTGTGATGGGTAACAACATGCGCTGCGTCGGTAAAGTCCAGATAGGTAGCATTACGCGCTGTCAAATTCTTTGGCCAATGGCCCAAACGGGCCTTCTGCTCTTCACCGGCCAGGGTTTTAGACGCTAATAGGGCTCCGTCATCTTCATTGATGGTAATGAACAACCGATTACGAAACCGGATCCGGTCTACCCACTCTGCATGGCCTTGATTGTTGACATCAGCAGCCAGCATAACAATGTTGTCAAACAGCAGGGTCTCTCCTTGGTAAATCGAGGACTTTAGTAAGTTTTTAAGAAGATAATTACCCATACTGTGCATAGCGAGGTTAAACTTCCGCTCACATGCCACATCTGCATATTTTATAAAGTAGCTGGCTAATTTCTCAAAGCATCGGTCCAGAGCCCCAATGGATAAGACCGCATCGCGCTTATCAGCTTGGTAGCTGGACAGACCTTCAATCGCGCCACCTCCATTGGATGGCCAGGTAAATAGAATAACCTCAAGGTTGTAAAGCTGCTCTATACGATAGGCACTCTCTAGTGCATCGCCAAAATCTGTATTAAATCCATGGACAAAAAACAGCGAATTGGTCTGATTTTTACACATCCGCTGCTGGGCTTTGAGAAATGCAGCTTCGCTGGCCCACATTTGCTCTCCATTATATGTAGTGCGGTCGTCTAAAATTTCGACCTGCCAGCGACCGTCGACCTTTTGCGCTTCTGCCAATCGCAACTCGTTGGGCCCCATGCGATTAAATGTGGGCCCAAAGCGTTCCTCTGGCACAGCCGATGGTTGTAAGATCCGATTTGTAACTACATACATCGAGTCATCTCCTGAATGCTCACGCTGATTCTACGTACGTGATCTCCAACAGCATCAACGTATTCTCCGGATTGGCTACTAGAACGTAATAATCTGTAGCCTGGGTCAGCCCTGGCAAGAACAGACGCATTTTTTGCTTAACTTTAACTCTGTGGCACTTGGTCCCCCCATCCTCTATAATTGGGGACTGGAATATTCCTATAAAGGAGCTAAACGCTACATGGCGCGATATAGAGGTCCTCGCCTTCGCATCACTCGCCGCTTGGGTGAACTGCCCGGATTAACCCGGAAAGTTGCCCGTAAGGCTTACCCACCTGGTCAACATGGCCAGGCGCGGAAGAAAAAATCTGAATATTGCATTCGTTTAGAAGAGAAGCAAAAGCTTCGCTACAACTATGGCGTAACCGAGCGCCAGCTACTGCGCTATGTGAAAAAAGCACGTCGTGCCAGTGGTTCTACTGGGCAGGTAATTCTGCAGCAGCTAGAAATGCGCTTGGATAACACCATTTTCCGACTGGGCATGGGGCCAACTATCCCCGCTGCTCGTCAGGTCGTTAACCACGGTCACATTACCGTCAACGGTCGCGTTGTCAGCATTCCTAGCTATCAGTGCCGCCCCGGTGATGTCATTGGTGTTCGTCCCAAAGACGTATCAAAGAAGCTGGTAGAAGCCAATTTGGAATTTCCTGGTTTGGCCAATATCCCCACCCACCTAGAGTTTGACAAAGCCAAGCTCGAAGCCAAGGTGAATGGCATCATCGAACGTGAATGGATAGCCCTCAACATCAACGAGCTGCTGGTTGTTGAGTACTACTCCCGTAAAGCGTAGACCCACTGTCGCTCTCCTTAAATACATCGGGTGTACCCGTCTGTATTTTGATTGGGCATTGTTGATTCTCGATAGGGCTAATCCTTGATGGTTTGGATCAAGCGTTGTTCAGCCAAATCGATATATTCCTCCAAATCAGCAATTGCTCTTACCGCGCTAGTTTAGTAATTTCCATTAACCCCTGAGGTCCGTCAGCCCCAGGGGTTTTATTTTGTCTTTACAGCGGCATCCAGGACAGCACTATCAGCTCACCCTTCACTACACCGATGTGCAACTCATAGATAAACTCATATCTATCTTCGTTTTGATCCCAGGCCGTAATCCATAGCTCATACCCTCGGGTATGACGTTCATGGGTGGGCAGCATACGCATGACATCTATCTGATAGCCACGGTAACTTTGTAGAAGCTCCGCAACAGCTGCGGTCACTGCCGACGTGTAGTGTTGCTCTGAGTAAGTTTTGGAAAATACCATGGCGAACGTTGTGAAGCGATAAGAATCATACGTACTAATTACGTGACGTTACGGAGTCACAAGATGGTTTCAGGCAAAGTGTAAAGTTTTGAAGAAAAGGACCTGGGTTGATGGGCATAGATACAGCAAGACTTCAAACATTACTTACCCGTGCTCAGCAGCTAACAGAAACAGAGGCATTGGCAAACCTGCCAGCTGCGGTGGTACATCGATTAAAAACCGAGTCTGCCACGCCGTTGGTGGCGGCGCTAGGGCTGAGTGACGCTCTTTGGGTTGATAATCCGTACAAGGGTGAGAAAGGAGCATCACGGGCTATCCGGGTCATCCAACGTGATGAAGCACTGATTCGCGCATTAGCGTTCTATCGTCTTAAGGGTGGCACAGAATTAGAGAAAACAGCCGCATTTTTTGAAGAGTCGTTTGCCGCAGAAAATGAACACGATGGACAGGCAAAGCATCCAGATTAGTGGCATTTTTAATTGCTTGGTGCATCCTCTGAATCAGCTAAATCAGCAGCGGCACGTTGTGAGCCAGCTGCCTTTATTTGATGCTTGTTAAGCAAGCGGCGCTTAGCTCAAAGCCTGTACTTCTTTTCTGTACTTCTTTTATTTGTGATGGTTGATTGTATGGGGAATTAGGGAGTGGGGTTTTTCTAGATCATAGGTCTCCATCAGAGTGTCGTTGCTCATAATCTCTCGGGGATGGCCATCGGCAACAATCTTGCCCTGATACATGACCAGGGTGCGATCGCAAACCTCTAACAAAAACTCCAAATCATGGGAGGCAATCACCATGGTTTGCTCCAACCCTTGCATAAAGGTAATCAACCGCCGTCGGCTACGGATATCAAGACTGGCGGTGGGTTCGTCATAGAGCACAATCTGAGGCTGCATGGCCAGTAGCCCAGCAATGGCCACCATTTGCTTTTCACCACCGGATAGGTGATGGGGTGGACGCTCCGCCAGGGCCTGCAAACCTGTAGTATTGATGGCCATCTCAACCCGCTCATCCACCTGGTGGGGCAACAGGTCCATATTGGCAGGGCCAAAGCGAATATCCTCTCTTACCGATGCAGAGAAAAGCTGGTTATTGGGATTTTGAAATAACAGACCGATCTGAGGGTTAAACCCGCCAGCCACCACCGGTTTATCCATCAGTCGAACGGTACCCGCGGTGGGGGAAAGGGCTCCACAAAGGGTCATAAACAAGGTTGTTTTGCCACAGCCATTGTGGCCAATAATCCCCACTCGTTCACCAGGTGCAATGTGTAAAGAGACATTATCAAGCACCTGTAGCCGATCGGGATAGGAAAAACAGAGGTGATCGATGGCAATGGCTGCGACAGTAACGCAGGGGGCGGCAGCCATTGTTTTCTTGGGCAGTAGAGATGTCATAGACACTTCTCAGAAGAGCAATAGAGAACCGTGTATAGAAAAGATTTAAGTAATTTTTTAGAAGTAGGATATGAGCTTTGAAACCTGGAGTTTTGAGATAAATTTTGATCGGTGCTGAGCCTCGGGATGATTTTATCTGCAAGATGCCATTCAACCAAAATTAAGAGCCAGGTACCGCGAACCATACCTGGCTGCCGATCAGAAGCAGGGAAATACTAACGCATAATCCAGTCGCTGCAAGATCCACCGGTTGTCCCCATCCCCTGTTCTGTGACGACGGGCGGCGACTGTTGCCATATCCCCGCAGCCGCATCGCCTTGTAGACCCGTTCTGACTGTTCATAACTGCGCACCAACAGGGTACCCGTTACGGCGGCTAGCTGTTGCCAGCTTTGACAGTTACCCCTGGGCTGAAACCCCCGTAAACGCATGGCCTGGCGTAAAAGATCCAACTGATCGGCCATATCAAATAGATAGCGATAGGACAGCAAGGCCATTTCCGCTAGCAGCGGCGGTAGCCCCAAAGAAACCAAGGCATCGATCAGCGTCAGCAGTGGTGTGGTACCCAGTAACAACATGCCCAGGGTGACAATGGAGAGAAACCGACCGGCAATCAGCCCCATGGCCAACAGTCCTTCTTGACGAATGGCCATGGGCCCCCACTGCCACAGCACGGTGCTACCAGACAGCAACGGCAGGGCAATGACCATGCCTAGCAGAAACAAGCCAGGATAGCGGAGACGCGATCGCAAAAACGCCCAGGGTAGTCCCGACAAACCATAGAGAACAAGGGTAACGAGCAAACACAGTGGCACTAGCTGTAATGTTTGCACACTGGCAAATCCCAGGATAAGCAGCCCCAAGCCCACCAGTTTGGCCCGAGGCATCCAGCGATGAAGCGGAGACTGTAGACCGGCATAGGTATCTAGGGTCAGTCGCATAGCTGTTCTCTCGACGAGTTCACCGATTGACCGTGGCGTTGACTAGGCTGAGCCGGGACAGGTGCGAGTCCCGTCAATAGGTCTGGCTTGGTCCGTTGCAAAAACGTCACCAGCAGCGCCGTAAATAGGCCTTCGACGATTATCAGTGGCCCATGGGCAATGCCCAGGGTGAGCAACGCCGTTCGCTCAGTGGCCGCATCAAAGCCGACGGGGACGGCAAAGATTAACAAACTGATAAAGGTGATAACGGCTAAGGTCATACCGGTGGCCCCGGCTAAGAAACCGCTGATCCCGTAGCGCACTGCTGGGGTAAGGGAGCGCGGTAACCAGCGTCGTAGCTGGAAGACACCGTACCCCATCAGGGCCGGTACGCCGATAATGATGGCATTAACCCCAAGGGTGGAAAGACCGCCGTGCCCTAAGAATAGGGCCTGGAAAAACAGACCGATCAAAATTGCCAGAAAGGCGTAATAACCCAACACCGCCCCCAAAAGACCGTTGAGCACCAGATGCAAACTCATGGGTGGTAGGGGAATCTGGATGGATGAAGCCACAAAAAAGGCCGCGGCCAACAGAGCTGCCTTGGGCATCTGAGTCGTTGGATCGGTGTGTCGATTTACTTGTCGTAGACAATGCCAGGTCACTAACCCGCTGAGACCATACCCAACAATGCAGAGTTGGGGGGAGACAAAACCATCTGGAATATGCACTAAGACTGTTTACCTCGCGAAAAAAATAAGGCTGTGCCCACCAATCCCCAAAGGGCGGCTCCAGCACTGGCCCAACGTTGTAAGGGACTGCCGGACTCCGACGCTGCTCCAGACTGTGCCTGGGCCATATCCACAGGTACGCTTACGGTGGTACCGTGCCCCGCCTGTCGAATCACCACATCCCAATTCCCGGCAGTATCAGGGCTAAACTCAAACTCTCCCTCCTGATTGGTTTGTCCAGTGGTCCAAGGCTGATCCGGATTCTCAGGGCTGTAAACAGCAACTTGGGCCATGGCCATGGGCTCCCCCGATGAATAGTTGGCCTCAATGGAGAAGTTTTGGGTAACGGTTGCGATCGCACCGTGGCTCCACCCAGGCTGGCCACATAACAGCATGAGACCAAAACCATTAAGCAGAACGATTAAACAGTCTCGACCCTTGAAACCGACGGATCTAACATCGTTAGACCAACCTAAGTATCTGACCGAAGACTCCCCAAACAGGGCGACCATAGCTGAACGTTAGAATTTTCCCTCATAAGTAAATCGCCTTCCCTCCGATTGATTCAATGCCCCAGGGGGGGACATATCGTTAACTAACCCCCAAAACTAAAAAGGCGCTGGTGTCCTCCCTTGGACACCAGCGCCTTTAACGAGAACTGGAAAACTCTATTAACCCTAGGAAAGGAATAAAGAAGTTAATACAGCTTTGTACACATAGGTCACAACATCAGTGTTTGCTAAAAACCTCGTGTAACAACAGCCATGAGCGGCACGCGCTGCTAAGTGAGAGCGCGTCATACCTAACGAATGCTATCGGTAGAAAGTCGACTGGCCAGAAGTTCAGGCGCTGTCAATACCTGGGCATAGAAAGGACCATGGTCAGCATCTTGGGCCAAGCGAATGTTCTGAACCCGATTAGCCAGCTCAGTACTCTTCACATCGTAGGTTTGGGTCGCCAGCTTAGGATAGAGACCGATACCGATAATGGGCACCAGCAGGGCAATCGCCACAAACGCTTCGCGGGGCTTAATATCCCAGGAGGTGTTGTTGGGGATCTCTAGCTCACCAGCGCTGCCAAAGAAGATACGACGCAGCATCGACAGCAGGTAAATCGGAGACAAAATCACACCGACAGCCGCCAGAATCACAATGCCCGCCTTAAAGAAGGTGCTGTAGGCATCGCTAGTGGCAAAGCCAAGGAACACAGCCAGCTCAGCCACAAAACCGCTCATACCCGGCAGGGCCAGGGAGGCCATGGAACCGGCGGTAAACAAACCAAAGGCCACAGGCATCGCTTTACCCATACCACCCATTTTGTTCATAGCCAGGGTGTGGGTGCGCTCATAGGCCACACCCGACAAGAAGAACAGTACCGCTGCAATCAGACCGTGGGAAATCATCTGTAGCAGAGCACCGCTCAGACCCAGGGTAGTAAAGGCAGCCAGACCTATCAGCACAAACCCCATGTGGGCAACCGATGAATAGGCCATGCGACGCTTGAGGTTATCTTGGCCAAAGGCTGCAAGGGACGCATACACAATGTTGATCACACCCAAAATCGCCAGAATAGGGGCGAAGTAAACATGGGCATCGGGCAGCATCTCAATGTTCATTCGGATGAGACCGTAGCCTGCCATCTTCAGTAGGACACCAGCCAAAATCATAGATACTGGCGCTGGAGCCTCACTATGGGCATCGGGTAGCCAGGTATGAAATGGAAATACCGGCAGCTTGACGCCAAAGGCAATTAAGAAACCAGTGTAGGCAAGTAGCTGCATAGGCAAGGAATAGTCCTTAGCCGCCAGCTCACTAAAGTTGAAGGTGACATTGTCGCCGTAGAAAGCCATGGCCAGGGCTGCCACCAAAATAAAGATGGAGCCAATCGCCGTGTAAAGGATAAATTTAGTTGCCGCGTACAGACGCTTCTGACCACCCCAGATAGAAATCAGTAGATAGACCGGCACTAGCTCTAGCTCCCACATGATGAAAAACATCAGCATGTCTTGAGCCAGGAAGACACCAACCTGGGCGCTGAACATCAGCAAGATTAGCGAAAAGTAAAGCCGGGGCTTCAGGGTAATGTTCCAAGAAGCAACCACCGCTAGTGTGGTTACCAAACCGCTCAAAATCACCAGGGGCATGGACAGACCGTCAGCTGCCAGGGACCAGTTGAGACCAATTTGGGGAACCCAGGCATAGTTATCAACCAGCTGCAGACCAGCTTGATTTAGATCGTAATAGGTAGCAAATGTATAAAGAATGAGGCCAAGTTCGGCTAAGCAAGCGCCAAGGGTATACCAGCGAATAGTCTTACCTTCAATATCTGGCATTAAAGGAATAGGGATAGCCGCTAGAAGTGGAAATATAACCAGCGCTGTTAACCACGGAAAGTGTTCAACAATCATGCCAACTCATGCGTACAACTCATCATCGGAGGCGCGTTTTGCCGAGGGGCAGTTGGTCTAGTTTGAAGCGGAAAGGCTTACTCTCTGCAACACACCCTGTAAGGGGACTACTGTTTTCGCGGCGGCCTTAGTCGAAGAGGTCGGAGGAATTCAGGAACGCATTGCGCTAAAAAAACACTAGGCTAACTAACCGGACGGCAATAAGGAAAAATACCTATTGAACTACGCCCAGTCACAGTATATGTAATTTAGTTAACTTTTGATAAGGTCAAAACTGATGAAAACTATTTGCTTTTCTTAATTTCCCTGATATGTAAAGCTTTCGGCAAGCTAAGAATTTATTACACATAAACGATTCATATGAATGCGCCTAGTCACATTTATGTAAATCTATGTTTATAAAAATTTCAAGGAATAAAAGACGTCATTATTTATTTTTCTCTGTATTTTTTTGGAGTAGCAGCTTTAGCCGATGAGTTTGGCTTGGGTGCCCTCAACGTCAATGGCTAATTGATGGACCGTGTGGGGAATGTCGGCCAGCTGCCAGGGTTTACCAAGGGTTTTGCTCACAACAGGTGCTGTGTCTGGCCTGGCCAGGGCGAGCAGTGTGGGGCCTGCACCGCTGATGACCAGGCCCCAGGCTCCAGCGGCGAGGGCAGCGGTGTGAATGTCGTCATAGTTGGCAATGAGGGTTTTGCGATAGGGCTGGTGGATGCGATCGCAAAGCGCCCGTTGCAGCCAGTCTCCATTTCCCGTCGCCAGGGCCTGGGTCAGCAATCCCAAATGGGCTGTGTTAAAAATGGCGTCGCTGCGGCTATAGCTATCGGGCAAAACGCGGCGGGCTTCGCTGGTGGCAAGCTCAAAGTCTGGGATGGCAACGATGGGGATAATGGCATCGTGCCAGGGAATTTCACAGAGGGTGAGGGGAGCACCCTTTTGATAAATGGATAGCTGACAGCCGCCAAAAAGGGCGGGGACGACATTATCTGGGTGGCCTTCTAGATCAGTGGCCAGGGTGGCGATTTGGGTTTGGCTCAGGGGACTACCTGCCAGGAGGTTGGCACCAACCAGACCGCCGACGATGGCGGTGGATGAGCTGCCGAGACCACGGGATAGGGGAACGTGGAGGTCAATATCGATATGGACCGGAGGTGTGGGTTTATGAAAGTAGCTATAAAAAGCTTCGTAGGATTTGTAAACGAGGTTATCAGGGCCGGTGCTGAGACGGTCGGCTTCGTTGCCCGTGATGGTGATCGTTAGGGTATCAGCGGGGGTGAATTTGAAATGGTTATAGAGGGTAAAGGCTGCGCCAAGGCAGTCGAAGCCGGGGCCGATGTTGGCGGTGGTTGCAGGGACTGTGACTTGGGCGGTTTGAGGCATAGTGATTAGTTGAACGTGTTTTGTCTGAAGGAGGGTGGAGGGTTCTACCCGCCTTGAGCGGATTTACCCAAGGGCGGATAGATTAACCGCCCAAAGCGTAGCCGGATACCCCTGTAGGGTAGGTTAAGCCCATCGAAACCCTCCAGGTCATCCTCACAAAGGCTTTCCATAGATAAACTCCACTCATCCTCAAAACCGGAGGTAGCGGACCAGAGCTTCCCCTACAATCCAGGCGAGCTATCCCAAATGGCAATCAAGGAGAGTACAAAGACTCTCCCCTGTGGGTGCCGCTTGCAGTGTTGCAAAAAGTGAGTTCCAACCAATCAGTATTTCAGATTAGAAGTACCTGTGGCTATCTAAGGCTTCCTTTAGGCGGGTGATCACGTCAGGAACTGCGATCGCACCCAAATCCCCTTCCTGCCGTGTGCGAATACTCAGACTGTTATCCTCAACTTCCTTAGCCCCGATCACTGCCATTACTGGGATCTTGGCTTTCTCGGAATTGCGTACCATTTTGCCTAAACGCTCACCGCTGCGGTCGACCACTACGCGTACACCTAGCTGCTGCATTTGCTCAGCGACCTGTGCCGCAAAGGGCAACTGCTCAGCGGTCACGGGCATTAGCCGTACCTGCTCGGGAGCCAGCCACAGTGGGAAGAGACCCGCATATTCTTCGATCAGAATGCCAATCAGACGCTCTAGTGAACCAAAGGGGGCCCGATGGATCATCACCGGACGCTGGCGGGTGCCATCGGCAGCAACATATTCCAGATTGAATCGCTCGGGTAGGTTGTAGTCGACCTGTGTGGTACCAAGCTGCCACTCACGACCTAAGGCATCGGTAAAGATAAAGTCGAGTTTAGGGCCATAGAAGGCGGCTTCGCCAATGCCTTCAAAGTGCTCCATCCCCAATGTTTCCACCGCACGGCGGATGGCATTTTGGGATTTTTCCCAGACGTCATCGGAGCCAATATATTTGTCAGAATCAGGATCACGGAAGCTGAGACGCGCTTTAAAGTTATCGAGCTGCAGGCTCTTAAAGACGGCCAAAATCAGGTCAACGACCTTAAGGAATTCGTCATCAAGCTGGTCGGGGGTAACAAACAGATGGGCATCGTCAACGGTAAAGCCGCGTACCCGGGTGAGACCACCCAGCTCACCGGACTGTTCATAGCGGTAGACCGTACCAAATTCAGCTAGACGCATGGGTAGCTCTTTGTAGGAGCGCAGTTCGTCTTTATAAATCTGAATGTGGAAGGGGCAATTCATGGGCTTCATGACAAACCCCGTTTCATTCGTTTTATCCGCTTCTGTTTCCGCCATCATCGGAAACATGTCTTCGCTGTACTTTTGCCAGTGACCCGACGTTTTGAATAGGTCAACCTTGGCAATATGGGGTGTAACAACCGGTAAGTACCCCCGCTTAACCTGTTCCTGCTTAAGAAAATCTTCCAAAGTAGACCGTAGCAGCGTGCCTTTAGGCGTCCATAACGGTAGTCCTGGCCCGACATCCTCGGAAAATAGAAACAGACCCAGCTCTTTGCCCAGCTTACGGTGATCTCGCTTTTTGGCTTCTTCGCGACGGCGTTTGTACTCCTGCAGCTGCTCGGGGGTTTCCCAAGCGGTGCCATAAATGCGCTGGAGCTGAGCTTTAGTTTCGTCACCGCGCCAGTAGGCTCCGGCCACACTTTCTAGATCAAAGGCTTTGGGATGAAGTTTGCGAGTGCTTTCAACGTGGGGACCGGCACACAAATCCCACCACTGATCGCCAATGTGATAGAGGGTAATGGGTTCCTCAATGCTGTCTAAAATTTCGAGTTTGTAGGGTTCTCCCAGGGCTTCAATCCGTTGCTTGGCATCAGCACGGGATACTTCTTCTCGTTTGAGAGGATAGTCCTTCTTAATGATTTTAATCATCTCCTTTTTGATCGTTTTTAGATCTTTGTCGGAGAAGGGATCGGGGTTGTCAAAGTCGTAGTAAAACCCATACTCGGTCCAGGGGCCAATGGTAACCTGAGCCTTGGGAAATAGACGCTGTACGGCCATTGCCATAACGTGGGAAAAGGTATGGCGAATGCGCTTGAGGTCGTCAGATTCGTCCGTTTTGGGAAGGTATATGTTTTCAGACTCAGCCATGGGAACTGTTCGGGTTTATATGCCGCATACTAGCTTAGACAGGCACTATGGCGTTGGCAATAGATGGGTCAACTTCAGTAAAAATGCCCCATGGGCCTGTAGGGTAATCAGGACATCGAGTATTGAAGCACAGGCCATTGTCATCCACTCTCTTTAAAATCTAAAGAGTTATGTTGAAAGTATATTCATGTGGTATGTTTTATCCTTGTGAAATTCAACGCTGGGAAAGTTAGCGTTTGCGCCTCTGATTTGAAGATCTGAGGGCCCTGAATTTTTGATGTTCGACAAAGTTTTTTCACAAAACTAAATCCTTCCATTTATGGCTAAATCCACAACAGCTGTTCCATTGGTGTTACATCCAATGGCTAAGTTTCAGCGCCAAGTGCAGTCCCTAGTAGAATCTGACGTCATTAAACCCACCGATAAGCTCTGGAAAATAGCATTTCTCTTTAGAGATAGCTGGGAGCATTGGAAGCAGGAGCTTGAAGAGTTTGAATTTTCGATGCAAGACCCGATTAGTGCCCTGTTGGCAGTAGAAAGTTGGGAAGAGGAACTGTAGGGGGCTATGGCAGCGGCGTCACCTGCCCTAAGCAGACAGCTTTAGGCAAACGTCTTAAAGGACAGCCACAGTGCCAGAAATGGCACCATGAAGAATAGCCCTATCACATAGGCAACCGCTACGATGCGATACCGTCGAGCGGTTGCTGCCAATTGTTGTGCCATGGTCAGGGGCACCACCCGTAATGGCGGAACTCCGTAGATTATCGTGACAGCCAGCAGATTGTAGCTTAAGTGCACCAGCGCCAGCTGGAACGCAACGGGGCTTTTGACAGCTATCGTAGCGAGCAGGGCAGTAATGCAGGTGCCAATATTTGCCCCCAGTACAAAGGGGTAAATATCTGTCAAGGTGACCAGGCCAGCCCCGGCTAAGGGGACCATAAGACTAGTGGTCATGGAGGAGGATTGCAAAAGTGCAGTTACCCCAGCACCGGTGGCCAGACCACCTAAGCTTGAGCCGTGGCCAGTTACCCAGTAAATAGCCTCTTTTGCTGGGGTGTCTAACCAGCGCTTTAGCAGCCAGCCTAGGGTGGTAACAGAAATCATTAGTCCGCCCACACTGGTGCCAAACAACAACAAAGAATCCCAGGGACCAGACAAACTGTTAACGCCATAGATGATTAGCCTCCGCGGGGGCTGGGTCAGCCAATCGACGGGGGATACAAAATCAACTGGAGCAAAGGAAATAGCGGCGCTTTGGGCCAAAAGCCACTGGCTCAATTTCTGTAGAGGGTGCAGCAGCAGCTCCAGGGGAAAGAATAGGAATAGGGCTATGAGGTTAAAACAATCATGGATAGTGGCGGCGGCAAATCCTCGTTCAAAGTCATCGTCATTGCCGATGTAGCCTAGGCTAACCAAGGTATTAGTGATGGTAGTCCCCAAATTAGCACCCATCACCATGGGAATGGCAGTGGCAATGGGAAGTCCAGCTGCCACCAGGGCAACGAGCAGAGCCGTCACAATGCTGGATGACTGCACCAGCGCCGTAGCTAAAATACCCAACACCAGCCCCAGCCAGGGATTGGAAGCTAGGGTCAATAGCCCCTCTGCCTGGGGACCGAGGATGGATTGAAACCCAATATTGAGCAAATCTATGGAGGCAAATAGGCCATAAATGGCGAGCAAGACACCGCCTGAATAAAGCCAGGATTGCCCTAAACTAGATGTCTGAGACTCTGCTGGGGAGCTTGTGGGTTCTTGCACATCTTCCGCCGGCTGTTCGGCAGCGTCAAGGGCTGTTTTCTCAGCGTCGACAACGGGCTTTGAGTCGCTTTGGGAGGAAGGAGTCACCATGAACGTTGATGCACTAATTAACTGGGTTGAAGCCTGGGCTCCGCCTGCATGGCAGGAGTCTTGGGATAACTGCGGCTGGCAGATTGAACCGGGTATCCTGTCGCAACCGGCGGGGGTATTGGTGTGTTTAACACCTACACTGGCGGTCATGACCGAGGCGATTCGGCTTAAAGAGGAGGGTGCCCCGGTAAACCTAATTTTTGCGCATCATCCTTTAATTTTTAGTCCACTCAAGTCTGTGGCGGCTGGCGATCCCGTGGGGGAGATGGTGCGTTTGGGCATTACCCACAGCATTGGGGTGTACAGCGCCCATACTAATTTTGACCAAGTGGCAGATGGCACCGCTGATGTATTGGCTCAGCTTTTGGGGTTAAAGGACTCGGTGCCGGTGGTACCGACTCAAGATGGCTCAGGCTATGGTCGGGTGGGAAATTTACCCAGTTCTCAGTCGCTGGATGAATTGCTGGCAATCATCCAGACTAAGCTAAATCCACCGAATTTGATTCATTCGCCGACGGCAAGTTTACAAACAATAGTTGACCGGGTGGCGGTCTTGGGAGGCTCAGGGGCTAGTTTTATATCGGCGGTGGCAAAGACCGGAGCCCAGGCCTACCTAACCTCTGATTGCAAGTTTCATCAGTTTCAAGAAAGTCGCGATCTCAACCTCATCCTCATTGATGCCGGCCACTACGCCACCGAGCGCCCTGCCTGTGCAAAATTAGTCGAAAAATTCCAACAACAGGGCGTCACCTGGACTCAGCTCAGCACCACCGATGAAGACTTTCGTCAGTTTTGGTAGATGTTGTTAGGACAGTTGCTATTTCTTCTTGCTATTTCTTCTGTACTCGTTGTGCTTTAGCCACCACGCCAACTCGATTCATCATATCTTCTTCCAAGTGGGTGGCTTTTTTATCCCTATATTCCGCTTCCATAGCCTCGTCTAGGTGGCTAATGTAGTAAGACATATTGTGATCAGAGATTAGATCAAACCCTGCTTCAAACAAACTCTTTATCAACCCGACGAACCCATCTACAGCACGGCTAAATGCTTGATAGTTCGACATTAGCCGCCCCTTTGAATTGAAGTACTTAAGCGTACCCAGGTGACCATAAAACCGCAGTGGATTTTGAAAAGAGAACGGTGGCGGCACGTGGGGAACAACATCATTGTTATTTACAAACCGAAAAACCTTACCGGCAAGATTTTTATCAAGTTGTCGGCTAAAGGTGAGATCACCCACACGGGGTTGTCCAAAGGTGTACAAACCAGCAACATTGATGCCATTTTCATGGAGTGATGCCGCTGCCATTGTTGCCAACGCTCCCCCCAAGCTGTGGCCAGTAATTAGCAGAGGCGGTAGCGGCTTCAGGGGCTTACCCGTTTTTTGAGGCTCATTTTGCCAGCGTGTAAGTTGTGCCAGAACATCGCGCTCAATATCTGCCCAGCCTAGAAAGAAACCCGTATGAACTTTACCTTTGTAGGACGATAGAGTGGTTTTGCCCGCTCGCCGAATTGTAAAGTTACGCAGTTTCATATCCAGGTTGGTAGTCCAATCACGGATCTCTTGAGTACCGCGAAAGGTCAGCACCATGCAGTCATCAGTGCGAAAAATAAAGGCTTGGGTATCTCGCTTATGGGCATTGAAAAAACGAAAGTTGTTACGAATATCGATTTTCCATAGAGTGGCGATTTCAGTAACATAGCGGACGTCTTGGTATACCAGCCGAGATGCTTTTGCCAAACTGAGGGCAAGCTTAGTGCTGTAACGACTAACATTCTCTAGTTTCTCAAAATCAGATTTTTTATAAGGAGACCGCAGAATACGATAACCAAACTTTTCAAACAGCTGCCTGACACCGTCAAAACCATGGTCATAGATATAGTTATAAAGCTGATCGTAAACCCTCGAATCACAGTTACGACGGTAGGTCTCATCCGCAATTAGCCTGACCCAGTAATTTAGCCAGGGTTCCACTTCTTTGACCCGAAACACACCCGAATTAACCATATAACCAAAATGCTCTAGACCATTTAGCATTTGGTTAAACCAGTCGCGTACGGCTGTTTCTGCGTAGTAAGTCTGCATCTCAGATGTCTGGCTTTCGTCGTTAGATGCCGACTCAATTATTTGTTTACGATTTTTTCGAGCCTTAGAACTACTTAAGGCTTGGCTCACAAGTTCACTGGTGACCTTAAATGTAGAGGGTGTTGCTTCTGTTGTTTGGGGGGTATTCAGCGGATAGTCTCGATACTCTTCAAAATCTAAAATACTGAGTGCATGGGCAACACCGGGGTCATTTTCAAACTCTCGTGTGGCCCGACGAAGGAAATCAATGCGCTGCCACTGATGATATTTGGTATAGCTACGGACACCATAGGCTAGCGCAACGGCACTGACTCCAACCGCTGCTGCAAATGCGGCCTGGATGAGTAAAAATCGCTTTCGTTGCAGTGCCTCAACATCGATAGTAGCGTCATTACTATTATTTGACCCCGTCACCAGGGTTTGGACCTCATTTTCAAGGTTAGGTAAAAGGTCGTCTTCAAACTGATTGATGGCGATACTTGCTTCTAATCTGGGCTCCTGTGCTGCCTGTGCTATTCCTGTCAGCAGTAAACTACTGATAAGCGATAACTTTAGGCTAATGGCAAGCATGCTGGCTGAACGACGCACTTATAGTCTCCTGATATATCAGATCCTTTTGATGCTATCGAAGCATACCCCGTTTGCCTCAGAGAATAATGAAAATTGATATCCCTCAAACCTGGCCTACGGATGCTGCGGGTGCGATCGCAATCCAACATCGCCTACGGAATCGGGTCATTACCACCGATCAGTTTGAGACCATTACCACCGTGGCAGGGATTGATGCTGGATTTGAGCAGGCGGGCACCCTTACCCGGGCAGCCGTTGTCGTTCTAAAACTGCCTGAGCTGACGCTGCTAGAGCAGGCCATTGCCTATCGCCCCACCACCTTTCCCTATGTGCCCAGTTTGCTCTCATTTCGCGAAATGCCCACGGTGCTAGATGCCCTGACCCAGCTCACCCTGGAGCCCGATTTGATTGTGTGTGATGGAGCCGGCATTGCTCATCCCAGACGGCTAGGGATTGCCAGCCATCTGGGAATACTCATTGATAAACCGACCATCGGTGTGGCAAAGTCCCGATTGATCGGCACCCACGATGAACTGCCGGCAGAAAAAGGAGCCTGGGTACCGCTGATGGATCAAGGAGAAACCATTGGGGCAGTGCTAAGAAGTCGTACAGGCACCAAGCCCCTCTACGTATCCCCTGGGTACCGAATTAGCTTAGAAACTGCCGTTGACTATGTGCTGCAGTGTACGCCAAAGTATCGTTTGCCAGAGACAACGCGACTGGCGGATCGTTTGGCATCAAATCGAGGGCCAATGCCCTCGGTCGGCACATCCGCCATGGATGGGCAGCTGGAATTGTTTTAAGAATCGGCAGGGGCGTTCCATGGGGGTGTAGGGGCGTTCCATGGAACGCCCCTACACCCCCATGGAACGAATTACGAATTAAATATGTTGAATCATATCTTCTACGGGAAAACGCACCTTGGCCAAATGGGCGTATTTATCATCCTCTGAACGATACCCGGCGGCACAAACTACCACCGCGTGATAGCCCATCTCGGGCAACCCAAGAATTTCATCATACTTATCAGGCATAAATCCTTCGATGGGGCAGGTATCGATACCTAGCAGGGCGGCACTTACCATCAGCTGCCCCAGGGCAATGTAGGTCTGGCGAGTAGACCAGCCATCAACATCTGGCACATTTTTCATAAAGCCTTTGACTACATTGCTGTAGCCCTCCAAAGACTCTAATGACACATCACGTACTGCCGCTGTGCGCGCCATGGAGCGATCCACATCGGCGTCATCCAGACCAGACTTGATGGCAAGTACAACCAAATGGGAGGCATCCACCACCTGGGCTTGCTTCCAGGATGCTTCGAGCAGTTTTGCCCGTACTGCAACATCCTCAATTACAAAAAATTTCCAAGGCTCCAGCCCAAATGATGAGGGGGCTAGGACTAAACTTTTCTCTAAAGCTGACCAGGTATCGGCAGGGATTTTTTTGCTTGCATCAAACTTTTTGGTGGCATAGCGCCAGTTAAGCGCTTCGAGGACAGATTCACTGGATAGATTGGGGGCCGTCATGGGAAATACCTGTTCAACATGGCTGTTATAGCAGGTATGGGGCAGATCCAACACATACCTGGGATACCTAACTGACAGGTCGTTAGTCATCGCCTCATATGAAGCAGCTGCATAAAAGTAAACATCTTGTAAAGGGCAGCTGCCCAAATTTTGAAATTCACTTATCATAGTAGGCAGAATTTGTAAGCTTGGAGTTTAGTCCTATTACTAAGAAACAGAAACCTCTTGTTAACCGCCATATCAAGGCCCCCCAGGTCCTGTTTATTGACCATACTGGCGAGAACCATGGCGTCATCGATACAACTGACGCTATCAAGATGGCAAAGGAGCACAACCTTGATTTGGTAGTGGTCTCTCAGCCACGTGAGGGGCAACCTCCAGTAGCTAAAGCGATGGATCACGGCAAACTGCAATACCAGCAGAGCAAGCGTCAAAAGCAGACGTCTCGTCCGTCGGTGAAAGAGGTAAAGTTTCGGCCTAATATTGGCGAGTCGGACTATGAGCTACGCGTTAAGCGGGCAACTGAGTGGCTCAGCAAGGGCGATTCTGTCAAGTTTCTTGTCCGTTTGAGGGGTCGGGAACACCAGCATCGCGATCGCGCCACCGATCTGCTACAAAGAGTGATTACTGACCTGGAAAGCGCAGGTAAAGTGCAGTCTTTTGACCGACGGGCACTAACCGTATTTCTATCGCCTTCCTAACTGTCTTTGACAACTGAATATCCCTGTTAAGGGCAGATTTGGGAAGCACTTTATGGTCTCTGAATCTGTCCTTAATTTTTTTAGGGCATTTAAGATGTTGCCCCCCATACCTCAGGTATTTCTCGATGAAGCTACGGCGGAAAGATTAGGTCGCTAAATTTTTGACCCAATAATCAATTCATACCTGGGTCTTCTTAGCAAGTTATAAAATCAGAGTGTTATCTATTTACCCCGCTATGAAATTGGTGCTGAAGGCACTTATTCGCGGCTATCAGCTCCTAATTTCGCCGCTGTTGCCAGCCACCTGTCGCTATACCCCTACCTGCTCAAGCTACGCATTGACTGCGATAGAGCAGTTTGGTGTGCTGCGTGGTGGCTGGCTGGCCATCAAGCGGATTGTGCGCTGCAATCCTTGGCATGAGGGGGGCTACGACCCTGTGCCGCCCCTGCCGATGGTGGGCGAAACCGACCTGAGTGATTTCATCATCTCCAAAAACAAATCATCGGCTGCTCCCACTGATGAGATTCGAGATAATCGAGGCTAACAATCTGTATAAAGTTAGTTGCCAATTTTCTAATGAAACGAGTACAGCTAAATGAGCTAGCGGACCAGGGCGTATCCCATAACACCGCCATCCGTAAAAAGGTCATGCTGCAGCCGGGGGATATTCCCCATCTGACCAATTTCTCCCAAGCTACGTTTGCCCCCGGACAGGTGGCGACAGCCCATGCCCATGCCGATATGTATGAGGTATTTTTTGTCTCAGCCGGAACCGGCACCATGGCCGTCAACGGGATAGATCAGGCGCTTTCCCCAGGGGTGTGTATTCTTGTAGAGCCCGGCGATATCCACGAAGTCGCCAATACGGGTAAGGAGCCCCTGGTGCTCACCTACTTTGGGTTGGTGTAGATGCCCTTTGATGTGCCGCCACCGCCATTGGATAATCCGATTTATCTAAACCACCGCCGCTGGATGTTGCGGGCGCTAGACCTAGCTGAGAAAGCCGGGGAAGCCGGAGACGTTCCCGTGGGTGCGGTGCTGGTGGGGGCTGATAATAGGGTCATTGCTGAAGCGTCTAATTGCCGCGAGCGCGACCACGACCCCACGGCCCATGCAGAAATTCTAGTCCTACGCCAGGCTGGGCAGCGTCTACAGAACTGGCATCTCAATAGCTGTCGTCTATACGTTACGTTAGAACCCTGTCCCATGTGTGCCGGTGCAATTGTCAACGCCCGGCTGGGCTTACTAGTGTATGGCACCGACGATCCCAAAACTGGGGCAATCCGTTCTGTGCTCAATGTGCCAGATGGACCAGCGTCTAACCATCGGTTAGCCGTACAGGGGGGAATTCTCGCATCTTCCTGCCAGCAGCAGTTACAAAACTGGTTTCGTCAGAGACGGCAGTGAAAGTGTCCCCTACTAGGCTGTAGCAAACCTGAACAAAGGTTTATGGTATGTATACGAATGCGGAGCTTGAGTATCGTTGAGCACATGGCTCATAAATGAGCGGCGGGCTCATTCATAAGCAGTGGCCAGCGAAATCTAAATTCCGATTTGGGTGTGTTCTTCATTTTCCTGAGCATCGCTAATGGCCTTTAGTCCACAATTTTTGCTTCACAGGCAGCCGACACCGGACGCCCCCCACGCGCCTGGTCAGTCGAAGCTATCTCCCTGGCTTGCGCCGCTAGTGTACAAAATTGGTGAAGATCTGCTGCTGCCAAATTTCTTTGGGGCAATTCACATCACCGGTCAAGAAAATATTCCCACCAGTGGTCCTGTTGTATTTGCCCCCACCCATCGCTCCCGATGGGATGCGCTGCTAGTAGGGCTGGTGGGGCATCGGACTATGGGCCGCTACCTGCGCTTTATGGTTACGGCTGATGAGGTCCGTGGCTTACAGGGCTGGGCCATTAGACGACTGGGGGGATTTCCGGTGGATGTGAGACGACCTGCGATCGCAACCCTGCGCCACGGTGTGCAGCTGCTCCAAGACCAAGAAACCCTGGTAATTTTTCCCGAAGGGGATATTTTTCGCCAAAAGCAGATACAGCGCCTCAAACCCGGTCTGGCTCGATTAGCGTTGCAGGCCGAGCAGACCACCCCAAACCTGGGTGTTAAGGTAGTACCCCTATATTTTGACTACGACAGCCCTCGACCCAGCCTGGGAAGCAGTGTCGAGGTGCGCATTGGCCAACCCCTCGACGTTAACCATTACCTCACCTCTGGTTCGGCCAAGCAGCAGGCCATACGGCTAACCGCAGACCTCAAGCAATCGTTAGAGTCCCTGGCCAATATCGAACGACCCCTAGAACTGGTCGCCTAAGACAGGGGTGGTCCGCGAAAGCCAGGTAGTGTTTGCCCAGATCCCCTTAGACGTCGTCAGGATCAATGCCCAATGCTTTGAGTTTGGCCGCCAGTCGCTCTGCTCGTGCCTTTTCCTGAACGGCTCGTACCTGCTCTTGTTGAATTTTTTCCTCTGGTGTGGGCAGTCGATTACTCGTCTGGTCATACCAGTAAAGCCATTCCCGCTCGCGCCCCAAATATATGCCGCGATCTCGCCCTAGCCCTAAACCGACCTCAGGTAGCCAAATCGGATTTCCATCTAATAGCTGATAGTTACCATTGACTAATTTATAGATCTCTAGCGGTTCTCGATGGCGGCGGGAGCGACGGGTGGGCACATAGATGGCATAGTAAAGCACACCTAAATCCGCATAGCTTTTTTTCTTCCGTTCATACTCCCCCCCGTAGGTTTTAGCCACAACTTCTAACGCCAGAATAGGGGGAATATTTTCCTCCTCCCATAGCACGTAGCTAAGGCGGCCCTCTTCACCAATAAATCGCTCAACACCCAAACTCAGAAAGCCATCTGGCACAATTGGTGGCTGCTCTGGAGCAAAATAGATAGCCATATCCACCCCAAAAAACCAGTCCAGTTTATGGGGCCAAACCATTGCCAGAATCGCCTCTAGCAAATTGGGAATCAGATTCTGTAGCTCATTATCCACAGGGGTATCGTCTGAGTCGGGCAGCTCAGCAGAGGATGGCAGGCACTGTTTTGGGTCGTACTGTAGAACCATGGTCATGGGTTGGGCTGGGGCTATTCTAGCGGTTATCCCTAAGCATCACAGGCAGACTCAATGATTTGTTGCTGTGTGGTTACCAATTCGGCTGAGGGAGTTTCTACCGCAAACAAGGCTTGGATGGCGTCTAGACGTAACCCGTGCTCTACAAAGTACTCGGCTCGCTGAATGGCGTCCCAGTCCTCGGGTGGTGCGGTCGTTGCCATGGCCAGATCTTGGCTGATTAGCTGGCGCTCAGCTGCAGACAATAGGCGAAAGTCAGGAAATTTTGTCGGGCTGTCGACATCGGCATCTAGATACACGTCTAAACGATAGACCTGCTCAGACCGTAAGGGCTCACCATCGTAGATAACGTGGGTGGCGGCAGCGGTGGGGCTGTATTCCCAAAAAACAACATTGGTGGCCTCTTCCCGCAGAGCCAGCTTTTCGATACTGCCAGGTTTGAAAACAATCACAGGGTGTTCATGCCAAATAGCTGGCGTTCCCACCCCAGCTGTTGCCGGAGCAACCACGCAGAGATCGCCACGGGAGATTAGGGGTGGGTCATCGTCGTCATCATCAAAAATGCGTCTAAAAATGTTGTTTAGCTGTGATGTTGGTTGGGCTTCAGCCGTGGGTAGGGTAAGCACACCCAGGGTCGCCAGGAACAAACACAGTAGTTTGGTGTAAATAGGTAGGTTGTTCATGGTTGTTTCCTTAATATTTTCTAGATATCTTCGTAAATAACAATCAGTTTGCTGATCTACTAGCGTTTAGTGCCAGTACGCTGGACTCCTGGCATGTGGTAAAGCCAAACCGTAGCCGTTGGCAGTAGCCATGGCCACAGAAGAGATAGGGTGATGTGCGTCTGGAGACCGACAAGACCATAGGCAACACTAAATAGAATAGCGCCGAGCAGACGCTGCCGGAGTGACAGGTTGTATCGCTTAGCTGCGATAACAGAACCCGCTCCGAGCAAAGAAGATAGCGCCACTAACCACAGGGTAGGCACTAAAAGAACCCGATGATCTCGTATAAAGTGGTGCACCGCATAGGCATGGGTTTCGGTACCTGTAAATCGAATAGGCGGATAGGAGGACTGTTCGGGATATTGTTGACGATGCCAGTAAACAACGGCGGGGGGAACGCTTGTATAGTCTTGGGTATCACCCAGGCCAGCTCCGCTGTAGCCCCCGGCACCAATGAGGATTACCTGGTTTTTCCAATCCTCTGGCAGGTCCGGCTGATTGACCAGGTCTGTTGTCAGTAGCTCTGAAGAAGATAGAGGATAGTAGACCTGATGGAGCGGAATAGAAAAATCTAAAATTGGCTGGAACCACCGCTGTTTAAAGAAGCGCGATAGATAGGAGAGACGTAGCTCGGCAAGAGTATTCAGAGGGGCATTATCGCTTTGGGTGTCAATGCTACTGAGAAGCTGCGATTTTAGACGGGTTTCACTGGCTGTGGATGGGACAATGGCACCGCCGCCCATCCGTGCAAGGGCCAGTAAATAGGCAAAGGGACAGCGGTCCTGGCAGTGGTTATAGGGTGGCTTTAGATAGTTCCAGGGAGCGTTGGCCAGCCCTTGCATACTCCATTTAAAGTCGGTTACCCCGGGACGGGGACCAATTTCTTCTCCGCGACTGACAACAGAACCCAGCACAAGCCAGCTGCCCCGGTTAGCGGCATTTTCTAAGGACTGTCTCAAAATTGGCTGGTTGTCATCCTGACGTCGATCAAAAAGATAATCAATACCAATAACCGGGTTCTCGACGGTTGAGAGACTATCGACCAGACTGGCAATGTAGCTCCAATCCATTTGATAGGGGCTAAAGTCGTCAATGTCAGAGACAGCTTTGTCATCAATTTGAACCAACACCACCGGGGGAGAGTCGACGGCAGGAATTTGCCGGGTGACTTGGCGGTAGACGGACTGGCTGTAGAGTCGCTGAGACAGCAGCCAGTCGCGGATAGATGGGGTAATGGAAAGAAGTGCGATCGCACCTAGCAACATCCCCTGTTTCACACTGGGCAACCAAGGATCTAGCCACGCCTTCCAACCCACAGGCTGTAGTTGAAATAGCTCGGCCCCACAGTGGCTAAACAGAGACGGCACCAAGTGGGCCGACGGATATGTGAGCGTACTTTCTGAGCGTAGGGACTGACTCGCCTTTTGCAAGGCCCTGTGGACATCGTCAAACTGCACCAGCCGCCTTAAAAACTGGGTCAAAAATGCCTGGGCCACTTCGTTATGGACCGGTTCTCGCATCACCACCACCTGGTTTAATCCCAGGTCCACCAGGGTGTCGGCAATGTCTAGCCCCTTGCAGGAGTTAAACAGGGCAAACTGCAACCCATGTTGCTGGGCCTGCTGTAAATAGGGCCCCAGCTCTCGCATGGAAAGATTGGCACCGGGGGCAATGGCAATCTCTCCGCCAACGCTGTCAGCTTCGTTGCTATGGCCAAAAAAGAACAGCATGTCCCAGCCGTCAGGGTCGCTGATTTTGTGACAGATAGATTGGGCCAGCTCCGCCACATTTACATCGGGTCGCCAGCCTATCTGGTGGATATCGGCCAGGGTGCTCAAGGTATCAATGGCTTGTAAATCACCGGATAGATCGAGACCGGTCTCATCACCAATAATCACCAGTACCCGGGTTTTACGTCGCTGCTTTTTGGGCGGTGTGGCGGCGGTGCGAATGTTGGCCGGCAGGCGAGCAATGCAAATGGCCTGATGTTGATGGAACTCAGCGCTTACTTCCCAGCTCTCCCAGGGTAGTCGGGCCAAATGGATGGGGGTGCAGGTGATAAACAGGGTGATCGCCTCAGGATTGGCCGGGTCTAGCGTGGCGGCCTTACCCAACTGGCGACGAATTGGAAACAGCGGTTCGCTACGCAGCCAGCGATGGAACTCTGAGAGTAGTTTGGCCTCTGCCTGTACCAGCTGACTGTGCCAATCAGTGCGCGCCGGTGAGATTTGCCCAGTAACGCCAGCCCGACCCCGCATCAGGTGGTCATCGCCACCGCCAAATGCAGACTGGTAATACCCCAGATAGGCCCGCTGCCATCGCTGGTGGAGCACCGTCAGCAGGTCTGGATAGGGCAGCTGGGCCATCAGCCGTTGTCCCTGGCCCCAGGTCAGCTCAAAGAAGCAAGTTTGGCCTATTTGGTTAACGGTTAGGCGATAGGTTTGGGCCATTGCATTTGGAGTTGACTAAACCGCTGTATTGCTATGAATCGGGTAGCTATTCATTGAGCCTGAATAACTGCCCAATCTACAGAAATATGATGATTTGACACAGTCCATGGATCAACTTTCAGTATTTTCACTGTCTAGATAATAATGAACGTACCCAAGACTTCGGGTTGAGGATTTAATAGCCCGGGTCAGTTGGGCGGAAACGTACCTGTATCCCCCAGGTGAATAGGTTGAACCGTTGATTAGATCCTCGGCACTGGTTCTGTCTTTGATTGCCTTGCTTGTAGACTCCTTTGCCCATAGATGTGATGTATGCCCCCGTCTATCTCCAACATTTATTAATAGGTATGGCGCTGTGGCTAGTACCTGCTACGGCCATGGCTCAGACATTAGAACCCCTGCCCCCTGAGCCCGTCACTCCATTACCGACCCCCGAGCCGCTACCGGCTCCCGAAGAGCTACTGCCCCAGCCGGCGGTACCGCCGGGACTGCCCGATGAGGGGATTGATGTACCAGGGGCCGATGCGCCAGGAACCTTCGTGGTGAGTTCATTTCGGGTGGTGGGCAGCAGCGTCTTTAGCGAGGCAGAACTAGCGGCGGCAACGGCTGATTTTGTGGGACGCCCAATTAGGTTTTCTGAGCTGTTTGAGGCCAGGGCTGCCGTTACCCAGCTCTATGTGGATGCGGGCTATATTTCGTCCGGGGCGTTTATCCCAGCCGAGCAGCTGATTGATGACGGCGTGGTGACAATTCAGGTGGTTGAAGGGGGGCTAGAAGATATTCAAATTACCGGGCTCAAACATTTAGACCCCGGCTATATTAGTTCTCGCATTGAGGTAAGAAACGATGCACCACTCAATGTGAGCCAGCTGGTGGAATCGTTGCAGCTGTTGCAAATTAATCCGCTAATTGAAAGTTTGTCGGCGGAACTGGCAGCTGGCACCCAAACTGGGGGCAGCATTCTCAACCTAGAGGTTAAGGAAGCCCCTACGGTGTCAGGCAGTGTCACGCTGGACAATGCTCGCTCCACCACGGTGGGAAGTTTTCAACGACGGGTAACGGTTTCTAATATCAACCTGCTGGGGAAGGGGGATAGCTTTCTAGTGAGCTACGGCAACACCGATGGCAGCGACACGTGGGATGTGGACTACACGATACCCTTGGGACCGCACAATACATCTTTGGCCATTGACTATAGCGTCACTGACAGTCGCATCATTGAAGATGCCTTCGATGCCCTGGACATTAAGTCGGACTCGACTAATTTGGCTTTTACCCTACGGCAGCCGGTGATTGAAACCCCTACCGAAGAGTTAGCCCTGGCGTTGGAATTTGATTACAGACGGTCTGAGAGTACGTTCCAATTTGGCGATACTCGGCTGCCGTTACTGACTAGCGGCAGCGACGATGGGGTTACGCGCATCGCGGCTGTTCGGTTTAGTCAAGAGTGGACCCAGCGGGAGGCGCGGGAGGTGTTGGCGTTGCGATCGCAATTTAGCCTTGGCACCGACTGGTTTGACGCCACCCGTAACTCGGGCGACCGACCCGACAGTCAATTTTTTAGCTGGCAGGGACAGGCCCAGTGGGTAAAAGCCTTGGACCGCGACAGTCTTTTCCTAGCCAGACTCACGGGGCAGCTGTCGGATGGACCGCTACTGTCGTTAGAGCAGTTTCGCCTGGGGGGGCAAGGGAGCGTACGGGGCTACCGACAGGACCAGGCCACCACGGACAATGGCGTATTTGCCTCGGTGGAAATGCGGCTGCCGCTGTTTGAGGTACCTAGCCTCGATAGCACGGTGCAGATTGCCCCGTTTGTTGACTATGGCATGGGTTGGAACAATGGCGGCCGGGCCGATCCGGACCCGAGTCATCTGCTTAGTATCGGTACCGGGCTGCTGTGGCAAACGAGCGATCGCATCACTGCCCGTCTGGATTTTGGTATTCCTCTGATTGACCCCGGAGACGAGGGCAATTCTCTTCAAGAAGCCGGCATTCTCTTGAGCATCACCGGTCGTCTTTTCTAAGCTGGCCGTCAGCACCGTTGGCAGCAACTTCGCCCAGAAAACACCTAACGTTTCTAGGCTCAGCCCCGTAAATTTACTGAAACTTTATCCGACTACCAAATCAGGAAATGTTAGTATTCTGCCTAAATTATCTGCATAAGCAATACGTCCAGATCCCTGACGGATCGGGTTTTAAGCCAAATTTCACTGGGTTCCGTAGGTCTAACACGGCTGGGAGGTTTTGCATGGAGAATGTGCGATCGCAACGGCAGTTTGCTACATGGCTAGCCGGAACCGCTATGGCGGGCGGGCTACTCATGCCAGGGGCCGCCATGGCTCAGATTATCCCCGATGCCACCCTTGGCAATGAAGCCAGCACCGTTACCACCGATATCCCCATTCGCGGTGCCAATGGCGACCTGATCGAAGGCGGTGCCGCGCGCGGTAACGATCTCTTCCATAGTTTTGAAGACTTTAATGTCAACGATCTCCAGCGAGTATATTTTGCCAACCCGGCAGCTATTGAATCTATTTTTAGCCGCGTCACCGGCGACAATATTTCCGAAATTCTAGGGACCCTTGGGGTTGATGGCGATGCCGATTTGTATTTCCTCAACCCCAACGGTGTTGTCTTTGGAGAAAACGCCCAGCTGGATATTGCCGGGTCGCTGTTTGTCAGCACCGCCGATGGGTTTGACTGGGGAGAGGGCTTAGTTTACAGCGCCACTGACCCCAACGCACCGCCGTTGCTGGCCGTATCCCTCACACCGGGGCTACAGCTCAGCGCCACCCAGCGGGCTATTGAGAACAGCGGCAGTCTCTCGGTTGGAAAAGACTTAACCCTAGCCGGCGGAGATTTAACCTTAACCGGTGAGCTACTGGCGGGAGAAACCCTGTCTTTGTTAGCCGCAGATACGCTTGAGATCCGCGATAGCCAGACCCAACCCTTTATTGCGTCCGCCGGTGACAGTTTGTTAGCTCAAGGCAATAATCTGATCGATATTTTTGCCCTCAACCATCCAGACAGTGGTTTGTTCTCCGGGGCAGATATGGTACTCCGCTCAGACAATACCGTCATCGGCGATGCCCATTATTTTTCTGGGGGCTCATTTCGCATTGAGCAGCTAGACGGCAGCGCTGGCGACCTAACCAGCCCCAACGACCCAGTCATTTTAGCTGTTGGGGATGTGGGCATCGGTGACTATCAAGACGGGGCCTCGTTACATGTGTTGGCCGGGGGAAGCATCATCCTCGGCAATGTGGTGATCAACCAGACGGGCTCAGTTGACGACACCATTGGCCCCAACAGTTCCAACCCGCTTTTTCAAGCCCTGTCAACGGTTACGTTGAGCGATGGCAGTACGGCTGTGATTGATGGCGCTACTCGACCAACGCTAGATGTGCGCGCCGGTGTAGATTGGAGCCAGTTTCCTGGTTTTTCCGGCGGGTCCATCGAAACGCCCCCCGGTTCTGTGGATCCTATCTTTAACCCTGCACCTAACGGCAGCCTGATCCTAATTGGCAACGTAGATGCCAGACGAGAGAATGCGGCTGCGTTTGAAAACAGCAATATTTTTATTACCAATCAGTTTAATCGCAATGCCGCTCTTCCCGATGATGCAGTGACCAGCAGTGTCTCCATCGGCAACATTAACGCGTCCACAGGTCAGGAGCAAACAACTGAAATTGTCCAGGCTGGGGATGTTGTCATTGATTCGTTTGGGAATGTCAGCACGCGCAACATCAGCACATTTGTCGACGGTGATAGCGAAGGTATTGCTGGCGGCATTGTCATTCGCAGTGAGACCGGTTCCATCGATACGACAGCGGCTGGAGACCCGACAGAAGGAACCCTCGTCAGCTCGGCTGGACGAGGCTTTGCTAATTTTATTGTTTTGCAGGCAGCGGGCAATATCGATTTAGGTAATATCGAAACCTTTACCAATGGCCCTTTCCAAACCGGAACTCTGTTGGGTATCCCCATCGTGGATATTATTAATGACCCGAACAACACATCTGTCATTCCCTCAGGGCTGTCGGGCAACATTGCTGTGGAGAGTGGTGCCACGGTCCGTCTGGGGGATGGCAACTCAATTAATACCCGTGGCATTGATGGCGTCGATGGGGGCAATGTCAGCATTCGCGGCAATGAGATTCTGTTGGATGACGGGCTAATTATTTCAGACACATCGCCTTTTCCCACCAACGCCACTGACCCAGGTGCACTCGGGATATCCCAGGCCGGAGACATCTCACTAGAGACCCAATCCCTCACCCTGATCAACGGCGCAGAAGTTCTAACACGGTCGTTTAACGGTGGCGCGGCAGGCAACGTTGAGGTGCGTCCCATTGATCCTAACCTGCCCTCTGCCGTGGTGATAGATGGTGTTGTCGATGTAGAAACCGATCCGACCACAGGAGCTTTTGTCAGAGGTGGTTTTTCCAGTGGTTTGTTCTCAACTACAGAAGAGACCTCTAGGGCAACTGAACGGGGTGAAGTCAGCGTAACGACAGATGCCTTAACCATTCGTAATGGTGGGGTCATTAGTGCGCGTACCCGTAGTGAAAATGGGGCTCCTGGCAGTAATGTATTTGTCGATGTAGATGATTTAAATCTGACTGGTGGAGGTCAGATTGTGTCTGTTACGTTTGGCAGTGGCACTGCTGGCGATATTAATGTTGACGCTGATAATAGCGTTAATATCTCTGGTGTTGATGTTTTTTTTAACCAGCGTCAGACCGATATATTCATAGCCCAATATATTCGAGCTGCTGCCAATGGTGCGGGGATTGAAGAAGCGTATCTAGAAGCGTTAGATGCAACAGATTTTTCAATTGATCCAGTAACACTAAACAGCGGCATTTATGCCAATAACAGAGTAAATTTTGATACTCAAGAGGTTAATGGTCTCATTGTTGTACAACCTCGGACTGACGGAGCGGGTAAACCTGGAGCTGTAACCATTTCATCCCCTAGCATTACGGTGGCTGATACGGGGCAAATTTCAACTACGACCGCCCGCTCAGAAAGCAGTGGTGACATTAACCTGATCACTCAATCATTGGCCCTGAGAAATGGTGGGCGTGTTTTTGTGCCGACATTTGGCGAGGGGGCGGGCGGAAATATAAGGGTTAGACCGTTAGATGTGAATCAACCTTCTCGGTTGTTGATTGATGGGGTCGCTCCCATTATTCCAGAGCAACTCACCCTGGCTGGCACAACATTTTTCAGACCCTATGGTGGATTCTCCAGCGGTTTAGTAGCCTCCACAGAAGACCAGGACGTTGTCTATTTAGAAGATCCCTTTGTCGCAATCGGTGATGATTTACTGTCTGAAATTGACAGTATTAATTCTACGACGGGGACTGGTGGCAGTATCTTTATTGAAGATATTGATACGGTTGAAATTCTGAATGGAGGAGTATTAACATCCCGTTCTCGTAGCAGCGCCACAGGTGGCGATATTTTTATTCGTCGAGCTGACACGGTGAGTTTACGGGGGGGTGGACAGGCCATTGTCAGTGCTTTAGATTATCGGCGTGGAGCGTCAGGGAGTCTGACGATTGATGCGGCAACAGATATCGAAATCGAGGGAGAAGATCCGGACTTTGTGACTCGTCGATTAGACTTTCAAGACGATTACCAGGCATTTCTTGAAGCATTTCTGGGCAACACTATTTTTCTGACTGGACAAACCCAGTTAGACGCTACGCTATTGGCTGAGGAAAGAGCCCCCATCGCGGCGGCATTTAATGCAGACCCGATTCGGGCTAATAGCGGTCTGGTTGCCCAAGCAGGCATTAACAGTACAAGCAGTGGTGACATCCAAGTAACAGCCGGTGGTTCTCTGAGGCTAAGAAACACTGGACAAATTGCGTCAGATACCTTTGGACTAGGGGCAGCTGGTGATATTGAGCTCAATATCACTGAGGCTGTCGAACTGTCAGACTTTAGCCTGATTTCAAGTCAGATTGCACGTCGCGGTGGTTCGGAATCGTTCTTATTGCTCGATGGCAATGAAGGACAACGACCTGTTCCTCTGACTGAACGCAACCGGATTAGCGTTAACAATGCTCGGACATTGTCAGTGGATTCAGGCAGCAGCATTGCAGCAGGAACCTTTGGTCGAGGAGATGTGGGCACTATTGAAATCTCCACAGCCGAAACTATTAATGTGGAAGGTAGCAGCAGTATTCGAGGCAGCGTCGAAACCGGGGGCATTGGTAACGGTGGCGATATTAACCTGGCCAGTCGTCGTCTAAACCTTACCGACGGCGGTCAGATTCAATCCGGTGTATTTCGAGCTCAGGAGTTTAATGGAGAATTGATTCCGGGAGGACAGGGTGACGGTGGCAGCATCAACGTGGATGTGGCTGATGTCACCATTGATGGCTTGAGTCCAGACGGATTACGGAGCGGCCTATTTGTAAGTACAGAGCAGGGAGCTGTGGGTGATGCTGGGATTATCCGTATCGGTTCAGAGGCGACGCCGACCGAGAGCCTGAGGGTTACGAATAACGGCATCATTAATGCCTCGACACAAAATAGCAGTGATGCAGGCGGTATCGCGATCAACACAGATACCCTCAGGTTGGAAACAGGGGGGCTGGTCTCTGTTAATGGAACGCCGCTAGGAACAACGAGCATCCCTGGCAACCCTGGCAACATCAACATTGTCGCGGATAATGTGGGGCTGTTCCAGGGAGGAAAAATTCAGGCGACCACCGCCTCTATTGAAAACAGCGGCAACATTAATCTGACCATTGACGGGGCACTGGTTTTGCAAGGGACCCAAACCGCCATCGATCCGTCAGGCACCTGCCCCACCTGCAACCTGATTTCTACCGAAGCCTTTGGCATCGGAGCGACAGGGGGGAATATCACCATTCTCACTAACTCGGTCAGTGGCAATCTTTTTCAGAATAGCGACATTGTTGCCAATGCCGAGGGTACGGGCGGTGCCGTTCAGCTTTTGGCCAACAACTCCCTGGGGCGATTTATCGGGTCGAGACCCTTGGGTGAAATATTCACTCTGCGAAGTGGTCGCTCGTTGGAGAGCGATCTGGATGCCAGTTCCACGTTGACGGTCAATGATGGCACGGTGGAAACGGGGGAACAGCAGGATGTGCCGGAGGTGACTATTCCGGACATTATTGATCCCACTGATCTGGTGGATCAGCGCTGCGATCTCTTGGCAAGACAACAGAATAATGCCAGCGCATTTACGGTCACCGGGCGAGGAGGCCTGCCCCTAGCCCCGGACGAACAGCTAGACGGGAGTGGGCTGCTGGAGGATTTTGGACCGCTGGTGACGCCCCAGGATGAAGCGATAGAGCCTGCTGATAATGATGCATCTGCGTTCCCATCAGTGCCTGAGATTATCGCTGAACCCCAGGGTTGGACAATAACTGAAGCGGGTCAGCTCCTGCTTTATGGCAGTGCTGAAACAACTGAATCTTTGCTAAATGCACACTGTGGGCAATCAACTAGGCAATCACCCTCCTAAAAATTTCAGGGCACCCGCAAGGCCCATGTTTTATCTTCCTCTGCACTCTTTGTTCTCTGTCCCCTCTGTTCCATGTTTTCTAGACCTGTTCGGTTTTGTCTTATCCTTTGCCTGAGTGCACTTCTGTGCGTCATGGCTATGCCTGCTCAGGCCAATCTGGCCACGGCAGATCTCATGCAGCAGGGGCAAAGGGCCTATGGTCTGGGCCAATATCAGGCGGCAGCAGAGGTTTGGCAACGGGTGGTGCAGCAGGGGTTACCGCTGGAGCGGGCAAGCGGACTGAGTAATCTGGGGCTGGCCTACTTACAGCTAGGCGATTATGCAGAAGCGACAACCGCTATTGCGGCGGCGTTAGAGCAGGTAGAAAGAGCAGGCGTATCTCCTCAGCAGCAGCGAGTTCTAGCTCAGGTGTTGAGTACCCAAGGCAAGCTTTATATGGCCCAAGGGAAGCTGAGTCAGGCGTTGACGGTGCTGAAACAAGCAGAGACGGCCTATGGCGGGGATGAGGCTGGGGTGTTGCGATCGCAACTCAACCAGGCCCAAATTCTCAGGGTTCAGGGTCACTATCGCCAAACCCTGAAACAGTTAGACGCCATTGCCACCGACCTGGACGCTCTCCCCAACTCCTCCCTCAAAGCGACAGGGCTGCGACAGTTAGGTAATGCCCTGCTGCTCAACGGCGACTCCCAGGGGGCCAAGGACCGCTTAAACCAAAGCCTAGATGTGGCTGACGCTATTAGCTCGGCAGCGGATGCAACAGGGGCCCTATTAAGTCTGGGCAATGTGCAATATCAGCTGGGGGAGCCTGCCGCTGGCTACTACCAGCAGGCCGCCGCCACCGCCCCGACCACCGCTCTGCGTCTCCAGGCCCAGGTCAACCTGATTGGCTCCTGGGTCAAGGCAAACAACGTTCAAGCAGCTCAGGAGCTTTTACCCACGGTTTACTCAGACCTGACGCACCTATCCCCAG
Source organism: Cyanobacteria bacterium J06554_1 (assembly GCA_038534515.1). Classification (GTDB taxonomy): domain Bacteria; phylum Cyanobacteriota; class Cyanobacteriia; order Phormidesmidales; family Phormidesmidaceae; genus Leptothoe. Next base: position 33,959 of record JBCAWO010000014.1, on the reverse strand, counting down.
GTCGCACTGCGGTCACCACCCGATTAAACCTGGCCAACAGCCTAATCGAGGCGGGGGACAATCTGGAAGCACCCCGACGGACGGCCCAGCTGCTGGCCGATGCCTTACAACAGGCCCGTTCCCTCAGTGACCAGCAGGGGGAATCCTATGCCCTGGGGTATTTGGGCCACCTATATGAGTCTCAGCAACAGTGGAAAAATGCGGCCAGGGTAACCCAGCAGGCCCTTACCCTGGCCCAGTCTGGTGGTACCGAGGCGGCTATTTATCAGTGGCAGTGGCAGCTGGGGCGAATTCTTGATGCCCAGGGGGATACGGCTGCAGCAATTGACGCTTACACCAAGGCCTTGGAAAGTTTGCAAACGCTGCGGGTAGATTTAATCGCGGCGAGCCCAGAGGTGCGATTTTCATTCCGAGAGGAGGTCGAACCGGTTTATCGACAGCTGGTGGATCTGTTGCTCCAGGAGGAGACAGGCACGGCCACCGAAAAGGAAAACAATCTGCTCCAGGCTCGCAATGTAATTGAGTCGTTGCAGGTGGCGGAGCTGGTAAACTTTTTCCGGGCCGACTGTGTGACCACCCAGCCTGTGGATATTGAACAGCTGGGTAGCAATGCCGCTGTGATTTATCCGATTGTGTTAGACGATCGGCTAGAGGTGGTCTTTCGCCTGCCGGGGCAGCCCTTGACCCATCGGTCAACGGTGGTGGACAAAGCCACCGTGACCAATACGCTGGCGCAGCTACAGCGGTCGATTTCCTATCCTGGGGTGGAGTTGCGATCGCGCTCCCAAACCGCCCGGTTCGAAGTCATTGCCCAAAACCCAGTTAACGACTATCTGACCCCAGCCCAACAGCTCTACAACTGGCTCATTCGCCCGATCGAAACAGACTTAGCCACCGCCAATGTGGACGTCCTGGTGTTTGTCCTAGACAGCGCCCTTCGCAACATCCCCATGTCGGTGCTCCATGACGGCAATCAATATCTGGTCGAACGTTATCCTGTCGCCCTCACCCCCGGACTTCAGCTGATCGATCCAGCCCCCCTGGCCAAACGAGATATCCGTGCTCTCGTAGCAGGGCTATCCGACTCAGTAGAAGGGTTTCCCGCCCTACCCAACGTTGCCACCGAGATTGAAGCCATTCAGGCACAGGTTCCCAGCGAGGTGCTCCTCAACCAATCCTTTGTCGAAGCTAATTTCGCCAACAAACTTACCACTGGCAAAGGTACCGTCGTCCATCTAGCCACCCATGGAGAGTTTAGTTCCGAGCTAGAAAACACCTTTGTCCTCGCCTGGGACGGCCCCCTCAACGCCAATCAGCTCAGTGCCCTGCTCCAGTCCGGTGAACTTAGCCGAGACGAAACCGTGGAGCTGTTGATCCTCAGTGCCTGCGAAACAGCCGCTGGAGACGACCGTGCGGCCCTCGGACTCGCTGGTGTAGCCATTCGCTCCGGGGCCAGAAGCACCCTGGCCAGTCTCTGGCTAGTGGACGACCGGGGCACATCGGAGCTCATGAGTAACGTATACAGCGATCTCACATCCACCAGTTTGTCAAAAGCCGAAATTCTCCAGCAAGCCCAGCTAAAACTCCTAAAAAGTGACGAATACCAACATCCTTATTTTTGGGCTCCCTTTGTCCTGATCGGCAACTGGCTATAGCGCAATGAATACGCCATCCCTCAAACGTCGTCACTTTCTCCAATTTGCCGGGTCTACCCTCGCGGCCATGGGGTTGAGCCAGCTTGACTTTTTTGCCCAAGCAAACCGCTATAGTCAGGCCCTCGGTCAACGCACCCCGCGCAAGCTAGCGATGCTGGTGGGTATCAATGACTATCCCTTTGCCTCAGGCAACCTACGCGGGTGTCTCACCGACGTAGACCTCCAATATGAGCTGCTAGTCAATCGCTTTGGCTTTAACCCCAAAGATATTGTTCGGGTCACCTCTGGAGGTGTTTTACTTCCCACTCGTGAGACTATTTTGCAGGTCTTTCGAGATCATCTGATTGACCAGGCCCAGCCAGGCGATATCGTTGTCTTTCACTACTCTGGCCACGGCTCACGCGTAGCCGATCGAGCTCCCCTCAACCCAGAAAACCCTCTGATTGGCACCCTGGTACCCATGGATGCCAACCAGAATAGCAATGTGGTCAATCACATTACCAGCCGCACGCTGTTCCTACTAATGGAGGCCATTCGCACCGAAAATCTCACCATGGTGTTAGACAGCTGCTACTCGGGTGGAGGCTTTCGAGGCAACACACTGGTGCGAGCGGCTCCTATCCGAGCTGATTTAGATGGCAAAGATCTTCTCGCCAGTGACGCTGAATATGCCTATCAGCAAGACCTGATGAAACAGTTAGGGCTATCCTTTGACGAGTTTCAGCGTCGTCGGGGCCAGGGCATTGCCAAAGGCATTGCCCTAGGATCGGCCAGCCGTAATGAGCTGGCGTTAGATATGGCTTTTAACGGGTTTTATGCAGGTTCTTTTACCTATTTGCTAACGCGATATTTATGGCAGCTGCCCAGCAGCACCCCAGCATCTATTGTTCAAGCTAATCTTGTGCGTAGTACGGCGGCGGCGGCCCGTCAGCAAGACCATGGTCAGGTACCCCAATTTGAAGCCGCCCCTGGCACCGGGAATGAACGCAGACCGCTCTATTTTACCGGCCCCATGTCCTCCCCGGCCGAGGCGGTAATTACCCATGTCGCCACCCCGTCTGCCCCAGTAGAGTTTTGGCTAGGGGGCGTATCCCCTCAGTATCTAGACACTCCCGGCAATAAGGCTGTATTTACAGTGTTAGAAAACAGCATGCCCGTGGGTGAAATCATCCAAACGTCACGGGCTGGGCTCCTTGCCAGTGGTCAATCCACCACAACCACTCCCCTAAGACCAGGTATGCTGCTCCGCGAGAAATTAGTCGGGCTGCCCCCTAACCCTGTGCTCAAAATTGGTGTTGATCCATCGTTGGGTAGTGCAATTAATGCAACGGTTACGGCCCTCAACCAGGCGTTACTCTCCCAGACAAATATCAGTCGGATCAACGCTCAGGCAATCACCAACACAACGACAACAGCCTTTGATTTTTTAATTGGCCGCATGACCGATGCCAATAGGCAACAGCTACAACAAGAACTAGGCGGCGAGCTACCTCCCGTGGGCGCAATTGCCCTATTTCGACCATCCAATTTAGAACCGGTACCAGCTTCCCACGGCCAGGTCAATGAATCCGCCACGGCAGCAGTAAACCGACTAAAACCCAGATTAAAAAGATTGTTAGCCGCCATTATTCTCAAGTCGTTAGCCTCCACTTCTTCTGAACTAGGCGTGAGCGGAGAGATTTTTGCAGTTAACGGTCCATCGTTACCCATTGCAGCACGGGGCAGCAATGTAGCCATATCAGCTCAGCCCTTTAGAGCCAACGAGGAATTGAAAATTCGGATGGAGAATCAAAATTTTCAACAGGCGTTGTTTCTAAGCTGTATTGCCATTAGCAGCACCGGAGAAATGACCGTTGTATATCCCGTCAACTGGGATGCTCCTGACGATGCTGCCCGGATTGATCCCAACGGGACCTTAGAGATCCCTCGCCCTGAGGACCAGGTCCGGTTTCAAGTCAGCGGCGCTGGCTATGTGGAGCTGCTAACCCTGGTGAGCACCCAGTCATTACGCAACGCCCTGCGGGGACTACAGACCATTGCTAGAAACCGTGGCCAGAGTCGCGGATATTTATCCATAGATGCAGATGAGAGTTTAGCGGTGGTGAGTGAACTTCTAGGGGACATCAACACCATGTCTCGCGGTGGGCAGGCCAGCCTCTTTGCAGAAAGACTGGCGCAGGAAACTACAGCAGTGGACAACGGCACAATTGCTACATTTTCAACTGTGATCGAGGTGATTGATTAAGGTCAGATTGAGTAAGAACAGCCCATGCCAAATTCAATAAACCCAATTAAAAATAGAAAATCCTGTAGGGGCACTCCCTTGTGAATGCCCTTCGACATCAGACACTATCGGCCAGGATCTCGTATCAGCTAGCGCTTACCTCAGCAGGTTTTGTCCCATGGCACAGTTTATTTAACTGCTGTACAACCTGCTTTGCCTGAGGTTTTTGGCCGGTTGCACTTAAATACCACAGGGCGTCTAAATAGTATTCAATCGCGATGTCTGAATGATTCGTCATTTCAGCAATGTTAGCTATTTCGCACAGTATCGTCGCCATGCGACCCTGGGTGCGTTTATCGGGTGACGGCAACGACTTATAAGCTTCTAACGCGGCCTTAAATGAAGCGAGGGCAAAGAGATAGTAGCGTTGGGTGTGGTAGATTTTTCCCATCATACCCAAAACAATTGCGGCACAATATTGCCCCTGTTGAGGATCAATATTTGCCAGCGTATCGCTAAGCTGCAGACCACGGTCTAGCACATTAAGCGCCACCTGATACTGGTAGCGACGGCTGTAGCGTAGGCCCAAACGGCACAGTCGTAGGATCTCAATCTTTAAGTGAACACCCAGGGACGGGCTCGGATCGGGGTGCGTCTTCTGTACCTGGTAGTTTAGTTCGTTCAGACGTTCAGCTATCTGGAGCGCTGCGACGGCATCGTCATCGCGTTGAAAGGCTTCAATTGCATTCAGGTAGTCAAGGCAGGCCTGGTCTAAGTTGCCAAACTGAATGTTGAGATAACCCAGGGTTTGGTGGTAGCGACCGTCTGAATACATGGGTGGATGTCCTACTAATCTTGGGGGCACATCTATTACTCGTTCTAAATATCCAGAAGTTATGCAACGGCCGCGATTTTTTAAAGTCGCAATCTTAAACCGTTCACCACAGCCATTACCGACAGCTGCTGTGGCAATTGGAACGCCCACCGTACTGTGGAGCGTTTATCCTAAAATTAACCCACCACCCCAGCGGGAGCATTCGATAGAGCCTATGGCAACACCCAGTGGCAGAACCCCAATTACATTGCTGCTAACAGCTGAACTTTTAGACAAGCTGCGTCCTTACCAACAAAAACAAGACATCACCTCTGTCCCCGAAGCCATTCTGACAATTTTGTATGAGCATTTGGAGGTCGATGGTAAACCAACGCTTCCCTTTTCTAACAGTCCTTCCATCTATGATGGTGTGGAAGATGGGGCCTGTGAGGTGTTAAATGAATATTTGGGTGCGTAATCACCTTTGCCAGTAGCGTTAGCTAAAAATATCTAGCAACAACTTAAACGCCATCAGAAAACAAACAACGGCGACAACCGGACGAATTAAGCTAGCCCCTTTAGCTAAAACAATTCTGGCACCAATAGAAGAGCCGATTACCTGCCCGGCCAGCATAATCAGACCGGCCCCCCAGTACACATCGCCAAAGGCAAGAAAATAAAGCAGTGAGGATACATTGCTGGTGCAGTTGAGTAGCTTAGTGTGGGCCGTGGCTTTAGTGAGGTTATGGCCCCGCAGATTTACCAACGCTAGGGTCATAAACATGCCAGTACCTGGACCAAAAAAGCCATCGTAAAACCCGAGCAGCGGGGCAAGAAATATAGCAAAGGGTCTGCCGGCCACACGATGTGTCTGATCGATGGCCCCCAGCTGAGGCGAGAGGGCAAAGTAGACCCCCATGCTGATTAGCAGGAAGGGAATAATGGTCTTTAGGACAGTGCTGTCTATTTGCAGGACCAGCCACACACCAAACACAGCCCCCACAAAGGTCATAAAAACTGTGAGTTTGATGTCTTGTAAGCGCACAATCTGCTTACGCAAAAAATAAATAGACGCCACCAGTGTGCCACCGCTCCCTTGCAGTTTATTGGTGGCTAAGGCCGCCGCTGGCGGTACCCCCACCATCAACAGCGTCGGTAATACAATTAGCCCACCGCCACCGGCAATGGTATCTACACAGCCTGCCACCATTGCCACCGCAAACAGCAATGCCACTGTATCGATACTTAGATGCATATGCCCCTTGGAATTTACAGCCTTGTGCCCAGAGTCGATGATTTCATCCGACTCCAGGCAAGCTACCACAGGGATTGTTCGCCATGGCTGATTTCTGGAATGAATAATTTGGATGGGACTGCTCAGATGTCTTACGGCAGCCGTTTAATAAATTGACGCGGGGTAGAGCCTTTGACCTGTTTAAATACTCGAGTGAAATGGGACTGATCGCTAAAGCCAAACTGGTGAGCTACCTGGGCAACAGGCTGTCCCTGTTTTAGGTTGTGGGCGGCCTGTTCAATTCGCCGTCTGGTGACATATTTATGGGGGGTTAACCCTATGGCCTGTTTAAATAGCCTAGAAAAGTGAAACTTACTCAAACCTGCTTGAAGGGCCAAATCAGAAAGACTTACATCTTCTGTTAGATGAGCTTCGATATAGTCGATTACGGCTCCCAAACGCTGACGTTCCGACATCCGAAGACTGGGTAAGTCGACCGGTCTATCGATACTGTAGTGATTGACAAAGTGTGTCGCTAACGCCGTTGACAGGCTGTCTACATATAGCTGACCGTTGGGTCCCCCCATCTCTGCCTCAATTAGTAGGGCTTGCATCAGCATTTGCAGATGTTTGTCCTTAGACTGGTGCTGTCGTCGAAAGGCTTGATGCTCCAGCAAGGGCCGTTCGGGCATGAGTTCAATCAGTTTCTGAGGGTCCAGGGTGAGGAGGACAAACTGATTGTGACCTCTAACGCGATGGGAAAAGGGAACACCTGCCGGGTTAACCCACAAGTCCCCAGTCTCGTAGCGATGGGTTTTGAACCTATGGCCATCCTTCCATTCCCACTCTAAGGCTGGCCCCGTATTCATCGCAAAATAATGTTGGGTAACCGTGACATCATCGGGGGTAAATCCGTCGTTTTCCCCCTTTTCGATGTGGATACCAGACCAAGCCAAATCCTTGCTGGACACAATGATGCGTCCTGGGGTGACATCAGGGTTGGGCGTTAGGGTTTGGCTATCAACAAAGTCGATTTGGCTATGCACGGGGGATTACTTGGGAGGCTGAGCAATTTTTTACCAAAACTGAGCAATTGTCTTCAAGAGTTATTTTAGCGATTGCTTAATAGTGGTGACTGTAAATGCATTGCGAGGCAGCCATGGATTACTACACATTAGGAAATACTGGCTTAAAAGTGAGCCGCTTAGCCCTTGGGACGATGACTTTTGGGGATGACTGGGGTTGGGGTGCAGATGAGGCCAATGCCCGTCAGCTGTTTGATACCTATGTTGAGGCGGGGGGCAACTTTGTCGATACAGCGGATTTGTATACCAACGGTAATAGCGAGCGGATGTTGGGGCGGTTTATACGGGATAGTAAAACGCGCGATCTCATCATCATTACCACCAAATTTAGCTACAACGCCGACCCCGGTAACCCCAATGCAGGGGGCAACGGGCGCAAAAATATCCTCCGCGCCGTCGAAGGGTCCCTAGAGCGCCTTGGCACCGACTACATCGATGTCTATATGCTCCACACCTGGGACCAGGTCACCCCAGCTACCGAGGTCATGCGTACCCTAGATGACCTGGTGCGCTCAGGTAAAGTGCGCCACGTGGCCCTCTCAGATTCCCCCGCCTGGTATGTGGCCCAGGCCCAGACGCTGGCCCAAGAGCGCCACTGGGAGCCCATCAGCACCGTACAGCTAGAATACTCCCTGGCTGAGCGCAACATCGAGTTTGAATATACGGCCCTGGCCAAGAACTTGGGCACCAGTCTAATGGTATGGTCCCCCCTAGCCAGCGGCTTACTCTCCGGCAAATACAAGCCCGGCGGCGAAGGCAAAGGACGACTGGCCATGCTAGCTAACAGCGGCAACCCAGCCTTTGACAAGTTCACTGAGAAAAACTGGGCCATCGTTGCAGAACTAGAGCAGGTCGCCAATGAACTAGACCGTTCCATGGCCCAGGTGGCGCTTAACTGGGTGGTCAACCGTCCCGCCGTTGCCTCAGTGATTATCGGTGCCACCAAACTACACCAGCTGCAAGATAACCTGGGGGCGCTGGACTTTGAGATTCCGGCTGAATTACAGCAGCGGTTAAATGACGTCAGCCGCCCTGATGCTCGCTTCCCCTACACTTTCTTTGAGCCCAGCCTACAGGGCATGCTCAATGGCGGAGCCACGGTTGGAGACAAGCCCAAGTCCTACGGTCAGCCTGTTTTAGTGGCAGGCTCGGGGGCGGGGGTGGCAGCAGATGAAAAGGGGGCTAGCGACTAACTAGCGACTAACTAGCGACTAACTAGCGACTAAACAATAGCCAAACACCCACCAGGGCAATGATCGCTCCGCACACAGCTCGAAGGGTAATGCGCTCGCCGATGACCAGGGCCATGGGCAAAACCATGATAGGGCTGGTGGCCAATAGGGATTGGGCGACGCCGGCGGGGGAATATTTGAGGGCAATCTGCTGGAGCCAGATGGCCAGGTAGGTGCCAAAGAAGGCTGCGATCGCAACCCCACCCAACAACCGACCTGAAATCGCTGGATAATCCAGCGGCTGGGATTTTACCCGCCACAGCAATAACCCACCAATACATATCAACCCCGCCGACAGCCGCAGCAAACTACTCCATAACGGATCGACCACCGTGTCCGCCAAAGCAGCCCGCGACAACACGCTGCCAATGGACTGTCCCAGGGCCGCCATAAGACCAAAGCTAATCCCCCTGGAAAGCCCAGTACTTGATTGAGATACGCCAGTCCTAGGACTCCGCTCACTCACCACCCAAACAATCCCCACCAGGGTCAATGCCATCCCCAACCAGGCCATCACCGATAGCCGCTCTTGCAAAAAGACCAGGGACATCAGGGCCGCCATCGGCGGTGCCAGCATCTCTAGCAATAGCGCCTGTCGTGCCCCCAGCGCATTGACCGTGGCAAAGTAGGCCGTATCCCCTAAGCCAATGCCCACAACACCGCTGATCAACAGCAGCCATACCGACCCCATCGGCAACGACACCAGTAGCTGTTGCCGAATCGCCAGGGTGAGCACAATAAACCCCACCGCCATCGACCCCTTAATCAAATTCAGCACCAGCGGTGATAGCTGCTTCCCCAAACGACCAAACATCAGCGTCGCAAACGCCCATAGTCCCGCCGCACTCAGCGCTGCAATTTCCCCTTGAAACATCCTGGTTAAGTTCTAGACTGTAATTTTTGACTTTAAGCTATGGGCATCCTACACAAGTTCGCTGGCATGGGCGGCTGAGTTTAGTGGCATCCTAGAAATAAGCCCGCCGACTCCACGGCACCGTGCCAAAAACCTATGTCAGTCACCCTAAACCTTGAGCCACCTCCCACACCCCACACCCCAACACTGCAACCTCAAAACGCCCTCTCCCCTGAGCTAACGTCCCGTCTTGCCACTCCCCTAGCCATCGGCACCGTCGCTGTCCACAGTCGGGTCTTACAGTCGCCGCTGTCTGGGGTCACCGACCTTGTCTTTCGTCGACTCGTGCGGCGCTACGCCCCCCAGTCAATGATGTACACCGAAATGGTGAGTGCCGCCGAGCTCCACCACATGCGTAAGCTACCACGGGTCATGGAGGTTGATCCTGACGAGCGCCCCATTAGTATTCAGCTATTTGACCGGCGGCCCGATTTTTTGGCGGAAGCGGCTAAAAAAGCAGTGGATCAAGGAGCGGACACCGTTGATATCAACATGGGCTGCCCCGTGAATAAAATCACAAAAAACGGCGGCGGCTCGTCGCTGCTGCGGGACCCTGACACCGCCGCTCGCATCATTGAAACCGTCAGCGCCGCCGTCTCCGTACCCGTTACCGCCAAAACCCGACTGGGCTGGTCCGAGGATGACATCAATGCCGTGGACTTTGCCCAACGCCTTGAGGCCGCTGGGGCCCAAATGCTCACACTCCATGGGCGCACCCGCTCCCAGGGGTATAACGGCACCGCCAACTGGAGCTGGATTGCTAAGGTCAAACAGGCCCTATCCATTCCCGTCATTGCCAACGGAGATATTTTTTCCGTGGATGCCGCCATTGAATGTTTGGAGCATACCCAGGCCGATGGCGTCATGTGTTCCCGTGGCACCCTGGGCTATCCCTTTTTAGTTGGAGAAATTGATCATTTTCTCAAAACCGGTGAGCGCCGTACTTCACCAACGGTGGTAGAACGCCTGCGCTGTGCCCAGGAACACCTAATTATGCTGGCCGACTACAAGGGCAAAAGCGGGATTCGCCAGGCGCGTAAGCACATGGCCTGGTATGCCAAGGGCTTTGACGGAGCTGCCGAGCTCCGGGAACAGCTGTGCCGCATCGAGTCAGTGGAAGCGGGCTGCAGACTCCTGGAGGATGCCATTACGGTAATCTCCCCAGAACTTTGCCGCCATCCCCCCCTAAAGACCGCTATAGTATAAGCATTTTCCAGTAGCGTTTCCGAGTCAGCATCAGCATGTCTTACGCCACCTACAGCTCCAGAGCAGATATGGGCGAACTGCGCCGTTTACGTAGTCTGCTACCCCCAGAACTGCAAAGCTGGGTTACGGTAGAACCCGCCATGGATGTGGGTCCACCGCTAATTACGTCTGAAGAGCTGGGTAAGGACCAAGTTGAAGTTCAGATTGATTTGCCCAAGTGGGAGCAGCTGGCAATTGACCAGCGCAACCTGCTGTTTTGGCATGAGGTGGCCCGCGTCCAGAACGATACCATTCCCCGCGATGGCTGGGAAATGGCAGCTCTAGCCATCGGCTTGGGTGGCGCGGTCGGTGAGCTTTGGGTTCAAGATGGACTGCTGCTACTTTTAGCCATGGGGCTTTGTGGCATTTCCGGCTGGCGACTCTATAAGCGCAATAACGCCGAAAAGACCCTCAAAGAGTCCATGGACGCGGATGAAAAGGCCATTGCCCTGGCCACTCGCTTTGGCTACTCATTACCCAATGCCTATAAGAGTCTGGGTAGTGCCCTCAAAACCCTGATTGAGCAAACCCCCAAGAAAAAACAGCGGGATCGCTACGTGAAGCGTCTTGAAGCCTTAAAGCGCAGTGCCAACAGAGCCAAGGATCGCATTCGCTCCGAGCGTGATCCGTCACGGGCCTACTAGAAGCTTAAATGTCTCTAGAGTTAGATTCTCTAGAGTTAGAGTAAAAAATCTTAGGGGTAAGGATTGTATAAGCGCCAAAAGCTGCTTCTGCAGAGGCGCTCCATAGAACGCCTGTACGGCAAGAAGAAGGGCCTAATTAAATTTTCGGCGTTGCTGATCCTCGGGATGATTTTATCTGAAAGATACTATCCAACAGCATATCTAACCGACCGGTTCATCCTCTAAATCAGCAACGGCAAATTTTTAATCCTTAGGTAATGCATTTCATCACTAGTTTATCTAAGTAAGTTTTTTTCTCAGAAACTTGTTTTAGAAGTGAACATTTTTCTTCTAATCAAGTAAGATTCAAACTATTTCTGTAAAGAGTTCGCTAATTTACCTGGAGACTTTCATCCAAATATCATAAAGATTGTCTTAGGGTAAGCGCCTCAACGCTTTAGCCCCTTACCATAGAGATGGTTATCGATGTAGTGTTCCTGTGTCACATGTGAAAGTCTGAGAGTGCAATATCTAGTTGAAAGAGTTTTCTGGAGAATAAGTAATAAGCGTCAGGAAATATTGGAAACTAGATGTTATGTGCAGCAAGTCACTTGTCTAGCGTAACTATCTTGACTGCTTTATGAAATGTTTTTTGACTTCGTAAAGTGTTTTTGAAGCTGTTAGATAAATGTAGTTGTGAAATCCATTGATTTTTTGGCCACAGCTGTCAATTCAGCAAACGGCTGGGGAATACTTCACTGTTATATTTTTTCTGATACTTCAGATTCAGACGAGTTCTACCGCATTCAAAAATTGAGTCGTTTTGTCATCTACAGACACCGGTTTTTGAATCAGCTTGTTAAGGTTACTTTACGTTTTTCCTAGCAACCATTTCTTAGTCAAGCTGCTTGGCCCTTACCCATGCCGTTTGGGGAACTCTTGGGTTACCTTGCGTCTATTTGCAAGGTAGTAGTTGTATAAGACCGTTTGCGAAAGACGTGCTGGACAGCTTATAGGACTTCATATTGGGGCTGTTTCTCTAGCTTCATGGTTTGGTCATCAAGTTTTTTTAGCCCCGTTCCCGCTTGTTGCTTATTTGTTGACCACGACATCAGTAGTCAGAGCAATTTTCATGCGTATACTCATTTATTCATACAATTACCATCCTGAGCCCATCGGTATTGCCCCCCTGATGACCGAATTGGCAGAAGGTTTAGTGACCAAAGGGCATGAGGTACGTGTGGTAACGGCAATGCCAAACTACCCGCAGCGCAGGATCTATCCCGACTATCGTGGTCAACTTTTCTGTGAGGAGGAGCGTAACGGTGTTAAGATTCAGCGCTGCTACGTAGCTATTCATCCCAACCCTGGCGTCGTTACCCGTGTGCTACTGGATGGCAGTTTTGCATTACTCAGCTTTTTTCATGCGCTTAAGGGATGGCGTCCTGATGTGATCTTGTCCACCAGCCCGTCGTTACCCGCATGTGTGCCCGTAGCGCTGCTGAAATTAATTTACGGCTGCCCCACCGTGCTCAGTCTGCAGGATATTCTGCCAGAAGCCGCTGTGCGCACTGGCCTGATCAACAACAAGGTCGCTATTCGAATTTTTGAAATATTAGAGAAGTTTGCCTATGCCAGCGCCACCCGTATCGCTGTCATTACCGATAGTTTCTCAAGAAATCTAGTTACTAAAGGGGTTGCAGCAAGCAAGCTTAAGCGGATTTCTAACTGGGTTGATACGAATTTTATTCGACCGTTGCCCAAGCATGAAAATCGGTTCCGGCAGCAGCATAACTTACAGGATAAGTTTGTTGTTCTCTATTCTGGCAATATTGCCCGTACCCAGGGTGTGAGGGCAATTATCCACGCCGCAGACACCCTACAACATATTCCCGAGATTGAGTTCGTCATTGTCGGTGAAGAGCGTCAGCTGATTGATTTACAGAACCTTCGCGATGAGCTAGGGGTGAAAAACGTAACCCTTTTACCATTTGCACCCCGGAAGGAGCTGCCAACGATGCTAGCTGCAGCTGATGTATCACTGATTATGCAGAAAGCCAGCGTTGTCGGCTTTAACATGCCGTCTAAGACCATGGTGCTGATGGCGAGCGGTCGGCCCATTGTGGCATCCGTACCCGACGGTGGTGCGGCAGCCCAAGCGGTACGCGACAGTGGTGGTGGCCTGGTGGTAGAACCGGAAAAGCCCAATGCCTTAGCTAAAGCAATTCAAACCCTCTATGACGATCCCGCCGGGGTTGAGCAGCTGGGTAAAAAGGGACGGGCGTTTGCGATCGCAAACTATTCCTTTGAGCAATCCTTGGAAGGCTACGAGTCCTTACTCGCCAGTCTGGTAAACAAGGTCAGCCTGTCCAGCCCCATGGCAGCCTCAAACCTACAGCCCAAAAATATATCCATTAAGCCCTAGCAGCCACTGGCTGGCGCTGGACCGCAGGAACAACCTGTGGAATTAAGACGGTGAAAGTAGAGCCTTTGCCCATCTCACTTTGGGCAGAGATGGTGCCCCCTAACATCCGCACAAATTCACGGGTTATTGTTAATCCTAAGCCGGTCCCGCCATAGCGGCGGGTTGATGCCGTATCGGCTTGGGTAAAGGCCTCGAAGATCTTTTCAAGCTGATCTGGCTCCATACCAATGCCAGTGTCGGTAACGATGAACTCGAGGTAGTTTTCAGTTTGATAGCTCATGGTCTTAATCGTCAGCGTCAGCTCACCTTCCTGGGTAAATTTATTAGCATTGCTTAGCAAATTAAGCAGACACTGGCGTAGCTTATCAAAGTCACTTTCAATTGAGTCAACGGTACTTTCGTTATTTAGTACAACAGTATTAAACTTAGCCTCTGCAACCGGATGAATGGTTTCCATAACATCCTGAGCTAGGTCAGCAATACTCATGGGCGCTAGCTGCAGCTCCATGCGACCAGCCTCAATTTTAGACAGGTCGAGAATACTATTAATCAGGTTTAACAGGTGCCGACTGGACCCTTGAATTTTTCGCAGATCGGGAATGCTGTCCTCGTCTCCCGATAGTTCAGCTTCTTCTTGAAGAATTTCACTGTAGCCAATAATGCTATTGAGCGGTGTGCGCAGTTCGTGGCTCATGTTGGCTAAAAACGCACTTTTTGTTCGCGTAGCAGACTCAGCCGCCTCTTTAGCCTCTTCTAATTCAGCCGTCCGTTCGCTAACCCGAAACTCCAACTCTTGATTACTCGTTTCTAACGCTGCAAACGACTCCTTAAGTTGTTGAGCCATACGGTTAAACGTTTGAGCTAGGATACCAATCTCATCCTGCCTAACAACGGGAATAGACTGATCCAACTGTCCATTTTCAAGATGAATGGCGGCTTCTGTAATGGCCGCAATCGGCTGGGTAATGCGACGGGATAACAGAAAAATCCCTGACAATAATAGGCCTGTTGCACCAAACCCGATCAGTAAGATATTTCTAGCCAGGGCCCGGGCTGGGGCAAAGGCTTCTTGCTGATTAATTTCAGCCAACAGCGCCAGACTTTGATCATCTAGCCAACGATAAACACCAATTACCGGCTCATCTACGTAGTTTTGATAGAGACCAGCGCCGTTCTGTCCAGAGGTTGCCGCATCAATCGCAAAGCTATTGATGTCTTCGACCGACTGATTATCTCTATCTGAGGCAATAAATGTGTTGCGCCGTTCTAGCTGGCCAACCAGATAGGTGGTGCCGGTATCACCCAACCCCGTACGTTCTCGAATCAGCGAGTCCACATCCTGTAAATCTAGGGTCACCGAGAGAACACCAACACGGTTTTTATTTCCATCTAGAATCGGGGTGGCAAAGGTAATTGAGATGGTGCCCGTAACAGGAGATGTGTACAACGTCGGTACAATTTTGTCTGCCCCACTTGTAAAGTAGGTGGTAGTCGCCCCTAAGGGTTGGTAGGTCTTTTCTAGGGCCTTATTGGTTGAAAATATAACAATACCCCCTTCTGTCAGGATCGAGACTTCGGCTAAATTAGGTTTGGCCGAAATAATATCTTGCAAATATAGGGATAACTTTTCATAGGCGTCCTGCTTAAATTTGGCATCAGCCAGGGCTGCTGTCTGGGTTTTAACTTCTGGCAGCCGAGCTAGGAGCAGAATGTCGCTGCGCTGCACTTTAAACCACTGATCAATTTCTTGTTCTTTTAGGGTGGCGGCCACGCTCAGGCGATCAAATAGGGATTGTTTAATGGTTTCTCGGGCCGAGAAATAGGTGCTGACTGAAATTGTCAACACGGTGGCCGCAGACAGTAGTGATAAGGGTGTTATCAGCCGTAATAGCAGGCTTTTTTTTCTAATATTCACGCTGTTCTTACTATTTGGTAGAGGTTTAACTGATGGAGATGGCACCCTGTTAATGCGCGCGTGCTGTCAGTAGTCCTGTGGGCAGACCTATGTAGACCTATGTAGACCTATGTGGACTGTTGCCAATCGTCAAATATTGTTTGAATGGTTGCGATCGCTTCGTCTGCAGCTGAGTTACTATCTAATTCACCCAGGGCTATTTTGTTCATCATCTGCCCCCAAACATTTTGAGCAGCCACTTCTCCATAGGCGGGGTTTAAGGCCTGGTAAGCAGGCCGCGTATTTTGAAGCTGCTCGACGGCGACAGAAATGTGGGTGTCTCGCTTGTCGTTCCAGAACGGATCGTCAAATAGCTCAGGCATGACGGGCAAATATCGCCCCTGGGCACCTTTGGTATAGGCTGATAAATTTTGCGGCTGAGCGAGAAAACCTAGAAAATCTTTGGCCAGTTTTTGGTGGGTTGATCGGCCTAAAATAACAGCCTGCTTAATTTCAATCACATAGCGCATGGGGCTACCATCTGGCTTAGTTGGCCATTCAACCGTGGCAAGCTTTTCGTAGTAAGTTTCATCATCGCTACGCTGCGAACCGGGGGCGGATAGGGTGTGGTTCACGGTCATCAGACTCTTGCGGCTCAGTAGGGACACATTATTGCCGGTGTTATCCCAGTCTACGGAATCTGGGGGAACTGCCCCATTCTTAAAGAATCGCGCGTAGTCTTCGATGGCGTTGACAAAGGCGTCCCGATTTGCGATCGCAAAGTTGCCAGACTCATCCAGCACTGCCACATTGTGAGCTTCTAGAAATTGCTCAAAATTATTGTAGGTATCCAGGCTAAGGGACATGGGCATCCCCACACTGTAAATATCACTTCCCTGATTAGCCTGTAGGGTGGCATGAACATTCTGCCAAAAATCCCAGAAAGACTGCCAATCTTTAGGAATCGTAGTACGGCGTTCCCCGACGGCATTAATTAATAGATCTTCCCAATAATGGATGTGAATGGCAGACTGCATCAGCGGCACAGCGTAGTAGCTGCGGGTGCCTGCTGTCTTATTTTGGTAGTTGACACCATCCAACACATTACTTGTGTAGTAACTTTTAATCGGTTGAATAATGTCAGACACATCAGCCAGTTCTCCGTCCCAAGCTAGACGAGGAATGGTGGTTAAATCAGCTGAGCCGGAATAAAAAATATCAGGAATATCGTCAGCACCTGTGGCCAGTGCCCGATCAAGGGACGCCAAGATATCCTTCTGGGGAATTATGCTCAGCTCAACCTCTACATCGCTTTGAGCTTTCCATTGGTCAATAATGCGCTTAAGGGCATCAATTTCTTCTGGATAGAATCCCTCTTGCCACCATATTTTAAGTGGCTTTTCAGCTCCGGCCTTGGGAATGTTGGAAGGTTGTTTCGGTGCTGCAGCACAGCTAGCAGCCAATCCACCTAAACCATAGAAAGATAACAGTGTAAACTTGCGCCTTTTCATAAATACAATGTCTCCAATTAGGGCAGCCATCACCACAAGAGCACTGTGGCTTAGCTGAGTAATGTGTATTCAGAAATGGAGGGAACAATCTTTAGAGTCGCCAGGAAGGACGCCCCATCTAAACATCTAGATTCAAACGTTATTTTGACCGATTGCTATTAAATAAGACCCCTTCACCCTGATTAATCTATTCATATCCGAATTGCTAACATGCAAGCATTAGTCTTAGCAAACAGCTTCTCAATCAGCCTCTATCTATGCCTTATCCCTGACGTAATAGAATCCTAGAAAAAGCTGAAATCTAATCACGATCCATTCACTATCCTCTCTAATAATCTCTGAATAAGACTCTAACAAAAAACGAAAAATTCATATTATTTAGAACTAGCTAAAAGACACCGCACCATCAACTTATTTATATCAAAATTCCATATTTTTTAAATTAGAGTTTTCTAATAAAATAACCATTACTAAAAAATACTTAATCTACCAATAACACTAGCAACTCAGTACTTTTAAGACGCGCCAGCGGTATAGTAAATAACCTCCCTATAAATCAGATATACAGTCTATGGGATATTAACGACATGTTCAGGCGTACAGATAGAAGAAACATAATATTTGATTGTTCCTGCCTTTATACTTTACGAATTCTCCATTAAGAAAAATCAAATAATTACACCATCAACATTCTCAGGAGCAAGCTCCCATAAATGTCTCTCTATTAACAAGTTTGAATGCATTTATTACATAGCAGGTATGATTTAGCACTCTCCATCTAGGTGTTCACTGTCATCAGTGAAGGTCAGGAAATATAAATAAAGAAAGTATAGAAAAGATAGGTAGAATTATAAATTCTGAAAGAAGAAATTCCCCTACAATAGGCATGTCATGCGCCCGTTGTAAGTAAAAAATTAAGAACGAGCACATGGCACTAAGAAAATGGATGAAAAGTGTCAAATGCTCTAGCTGGTCTCTCAAATCTCCCAATTATGAGGGACTTTCATGGAGATTTCTGACAACTTTCTGACAATATTGAAGGTTAAAGGGAGGACTATCCAAGAGTAAACGCTGCGTCTAAGACATCCCTAAGGGGCTCTTTCTTATTAACCTTGAACAGTAGCCAGCTGACGTTGGACAGTAGGAATTACCTGGGGAATCCGCAGCGTAAAAATAGCACCTTTATCGGGGTTATTTTGGGCAGTAATCACGCCCCCGAGCATATATACAAATTCACGGGTGATGGTTAACCCCAGCCCTGTGCCATCGTGACGGCGAGTGGACGATGCGTCGGCTTGGGTGAACGCTTCAAAAACGTGCTCTAGCTGGTGTGGATCTATACCAATCCCCGTGTCTTCAATTATAAATTCAAGGTAGCTTTCGTTTTGATAGTGGGGCGTCTGGATAGTGAGGGTAATCTGACCCTGCTCAGTGAACTTGTTAGCATTCCCAAGTAAATTTAAGAGACACTGGCGCAGTTTATCCAAATCGGTCTCAATTAGGTCAACGGTACCCAGGTTATTCAGAACAATAGAATTCGATTTCTTCTCCATGGCAGGATGAATAATAGCAAGCACATCCTTGACAAGGTTCGAAATAGTCACTGACTCCAGATGGAGTTCCATGCGACCCGTTTCAATTTTTGATAGCTCAAGCACACTGTCAATTAGATTTAGTAAGTGCCGGCTAGATCCCTGAATTTTTCGCAAATCAGGGATCAGATCGTCTTCACCCATAAGTTCGACATCTTCTTCAAGCATTTCGCTATAGCCGATAATGCTGTTGAGTGGTGTACGGAGTTCATGGCTCATATTGGCCAAAAAAGCACTTTTGGTGCGAGTGGCCGCTTCAGCCACTTCTTTTGCATCTTTGAGCTCAGCCGTACGTTCCTGAACACGAGTTTCCAGCTCCTGGTTATTGCTTTCAAGAATAATGAACGACTGTTTTAGCTGCTGGACCATATGGTTAAAGGCTTGGGCCAAGACTCCGATTTCATCTTGACTAACGATTGACAATGACTGGTCCAACTCACCACTCTGTAATTGGATAGCCGCCTTCGTAATTTCCGTAATGGGTTGGGTAATACGACGGGACAATAAATAAATGCCAGACAGTAGCAGTCCCGTAGCCACAAAGCCAATGACTAAAATATTTCTAGCCAAAGCACGGGCCGGGGCAAAGGCCTCGTGCTGATCGATTTCAGCCAGTAGCGCTACGCTCTGATCCTCTAGCCAACGATAAACACCAATCACGGGTTCTCCGGCATAGTTTTGATAGAGACCAGCGCCGCTTTCACCGGCCACTGCCGTATCGATAGCAAAACTACTAATATCTCCCGCTGATTCTTTGGCCTGCTCAGATGCAATAAATATATTTTGTTGCTCTGACTGCCCCACCAGATATGTGGTACCCGTTTTACCCAAACCAGTACGCTCTTGAATCAGGGAGTCTACATCCTGCAGGTCTAGGGTAACCAACAGCACTCCCAAGCGATTTTTAGCATCATCTAAAATCGGTGTTGCCAGGGTTATGGCCGTAGACCCAGTAACAGAAGACGTGTAGAAAACAGGCGTAACTTTATCTGAGGCATCGGCAAAATACGTAGTCTGGTCATCCAGGGGCTGATTTGTATTGATTAATTGCCGATTGGTTGAGAATAAAACAGTGCCACCATCCGCCACAATAGAAACCTCGGCCAGGTCAGGTTTAAATGCAACAATATCTCGTAAGTAATCAGCAAGCGTCTTCTTGGCAGCTTGCTTAAGTTCTTCCCTAGAGGGGCCTTCGGGCTGATTTTCGATTTGTTGAGGTTGTGAGTCAGGTTGTGAGCCAGATAGTAAGATTTTAGTCTGTGACTGAATTTCTGGTAGCTGAGCTAGGAGTAAGATATCGTTGCGGCGGCTCTGAAACCAATGATTCAGTTCCTCTTCTTTAAGAATGGCTGCGACACTTAGACGATCATAGATTGATTGCTTTAGGGTTTCCCGTGCCGAGAAATAAGTACTGACTGAGATCGTCAATACGGTACCAATAGATAATAGTGATAGGGGAGTGATAAGCCGGAGCAGTAGGCTTTTAGATCTAATTTTCACACTTATTTAGGGTCCCTTATGGGCTTGATGGGTAGCTTGCGTTAGGAACTAATAAAAATCCAAGGGGCAGTGCGCCCGGATCATGCCTAAATAGCAGTCGTTCCCCTCACAATTTTCCAGACGATCTGAGGAGCCATCAGGAGGCCAACGTCAATAAACATAAAAATGTGGGGACGTTGCGACATCTCAGCGGACTCTAATCTAAAAAGCTTGCCTGCTGTTGCGTCTGTCAGGGTAGTAGTAAGACAGTGGATATGTCTAAAGCCTCAGGCTACAGCAGCTGACTCGCCATCGGCGCAGGCGATATGCATCCGTCGATAGCTACACCTAATAGACAGACATATCTTTAAATTAGTTTCAGCCAGGTTTACTGCTCAGCGTCAGTCAGCTGCTCCAATATTCCGCCTAGACGTTTTTGAGCGGCTCCGTAGGCCTGCCAATCCCCACGTTGCAATGCCTGTTGACTCTGGGTATAGGCTTCGAGCGCAGATTTAATCAGGGCGGCTTGGGTTGCTGTGGGCGCTGGATTCGGAGGCGTGGTTTCTGCGGCTCCATCATTAACGGGCGGAGATGGGGCGCGACGGCGCTGGCCAAAGAGCGTGGTTAGACTATCCTCTAGGTTTTCCTCCATCACAATTGAATCTTTGTAGGCCACAATCACCCGCTTGAGCTCTGGAATAGCATTGCTATTGTCGTTTTGCCCCCGTGCCTGGAGATAGACGGGTTCGACATAGAGCAACGACTCCTCAATGGGGATAACCAGCAAATCGCCACGAAATACTTCGGATCCTTCCTGATTCCAGAGGGTTAGCTGTTGGGAGATTTCGGTATCTTGATCAATTCGCGAGTCAATTTGGCGCGGTCCGTATAGGAGTGCCTGTCTAGAAAACTCATATACCAGCAGCTCACCATAGTTGTCTCCGTCACAGAGGGCCGTCATCCAGGCCACCATGTTGTTTTTGCCCACCGGGGTAAAGGGCACAATCAGCATAAACTCCTCAGCCTCAGCGTCTGGAAGCTTCATGATGACGTAGTAGGGCTCTAGGATTTCCGGGTTTTCTTCCCGGGTAATTTGAGTTGGAAAATCCCAGAGGTCTTCCTGGTTATAAAATACGTCGGGCTGATCCATGTGGTAAGCCCGATAGATTTGAGATTGAATCTTAAATAACATCTGGGGGTAGCGGAAGTGTGCCTGCAGCTGAGGCGGCGCATTGTCCAGGGTGTCAAATAAGGTGGGGAAACTCTGCCGAAATGAGGCTAGAACCGGGTCAGACGTGTCTACAACATAGAGTTTTAGAGTACCGTCATAGGCATCCACAACTGCTTTTACCGGGTTTCGAATGTAGTTAGCGCCTCCCCGAACGATGTCCTGCATGGCCCGACCTTGCAAGACATCTTGTATGCCTTCACTTCGCCATAGGGGTTCAGAATAGGGATAGCGATTGCTGAGGGTATAGGCATCGACAATCCACTGGAGCCGCCCGTCAATCACAGCGATGTAGGGGTCGCTGTCGAGGGAAAGAAACGGTGCCAGCTGACGAATACGCTCTTGAATTAGGCGATGGTAGTGAATCCGTGAGTTTTCTCCTAGGGAGTTAGACAACAACAGCTGCCAGTTCCCTAGGCTGTAGGCATAGGCCAGCCGTCGCAGCCCTGAGCCAATTGGAACACCGCCAGGACCGCTGTAGTTGTACTGGGCGTTGTCGTTGCCAAGGGGATAGTCAAATTCAGCTTGATCTGTTCCGGTTAGGATATAGCGGTCGGTGGCTTCACCGTAATAGATGCGAGGCTGCTCAACGGTGAGGTCAACGGAACTTTTGGGTGGCAAGTCTTTGATAAAGAACTCGGGGAGACCGTCTTCGGTGACCTTATTGACCGGGCTCATGGCTAATCCATACCCATGGGTATAGATGATGTGCTGATTGACCCAGGTTTGGGCTTGGGCAGGGAGAGCATCGTCCACTAGCTCTCGGGGAGACAGCATCACTTGGCGGTAGTCGTTATCGAGGGTGTAGCGATCAATATCGACGTCTTGAAACCTGTAGTAGGGTCGCAGGGTTTGTAAACTGCCGTAGGTACTTCGCAGGGGGCGATAGTCCCATAGACGAATATTGTCGATGGTGGCGCTATTGCTCTCTAGGGTGGCGGCATCTAGTTGGTTTTTGACCTCAAAGGATTGTTGTTGGATCACCTTTAACCCGTAGGCCTGACGGGTAAGCTCAATGTTATCGGCAATGTAGGGGGCCTCTTTTTGAAGCTCATTGGGCTCGACGACAAATTTTTGCTGAGCCCAGGGGTATACGCCTGTGATGAGTAAAAAGACGGCGGCATATAGGCTAATGGCAGTAAGGGGCAGCAGAAACCCGCTACGCCATAGGGATGCCACAAATAAAATCCCGACAGTGATGGTGATAAACCCCATAATGCTGTAGGCCTGCATCCGGGCATTGACATCGGTATAACCCGCGCCAAAGACCACCCCTGTGGATGAATAGAGCAGTTCGTAGCGAGCCAGCCAAAAGCCCAGGGCAAATATGACGGCCAATCCGGCGAGTAGAACGCAAACGTGAGTTTTGACTTCCCCGGTGAGAAAATACTTCCAGCCCCGTTCTGGCCGGATTTCTCCTTTGAGTCCGTAGATACTGGCGGCCAGGACTATCCCCCATACCAGCAGCTCGGCAGCGGCCCTGTGTATCTTTTCAAAGAGTGGCAGTTGGAAAATATAAAAGCTGACTTCACGTCCGTACAGGGGATCTTGGGTGCCAAAGTCTACGGGATGAAGAAATTTAAGCACGTCTTGCCAGGTTTCAGCTCCATTAATGGCAGCGGTTAAGGCCAATAGGGTGATTAGACCCAAACTGGTGTAGCGGATAAGTGCGGGTAAGTAGGGATCCCATTGGGGATTTTGCACTACGCGTAGGGGACGTTCACGGGTTAATCGCTGGGCAATAGCGTAGTTAAGGAATAGGAGCAGCCACCAAACGGTGAAGGATAGGGTTGCGATCGCACCTTGCCAACGCAGTCGCGTCCACAGCACATCAGCAAATCCCACCGACTCAAACCACCATACCTCCGTCGTTAGGTGCACCAACGAACCCGAAAAGGTAATCGCAAGAAATCCCCCCAGAATTAGCCATAACCACTTTGCATTCATGCCCTAGCCTGTCAGATAACGCTCAAGCGTCGAGGATTCACAAACCGATCTAACGATCTGTTCCTCAAGCCTAAAAAGCTTAACGCAGGTCAACACCAGACACAGTCTTATTTTAAGTAGTCAAAAGAAACCCACGTTTTACAAGGCTTGCCCTACGATCAACCTTAAAGTTTTGTAGCATTGCCCCCTATGAATCCAACATCTGACCACAGCTTCCAGGTCGATGCCCTCCAAGTGCAAGTTTTTCTTGACCCTAATTCATTGACACAGGCTGCGGCCCAGCAAGTAATCGCCCGCTTACAACACACCCTACAGCAGCAGGCCACGGCCTCCGTTGTCTTTGCCACAGGTCGCTCACAGATCGGCCTACTAAAGCATCTTCGCCATGACACCACGGTAGATTGGTCACGGGTAATAGGCTTCCATCTAGATGAGTTCTTAGGTCTTAGCCGCCAGCACCCTGCCAGCTTTGGCTACTACCTACATCACCACATTGCCCAGTGGCTACCGTTCCAAGCATTTTACTACCTTAAAGGAGATGCATTAGAACCCATTGCAGAATGCGATCGCTACACCGATCTCCTCATCCAGCATCCAATTGATATTTGTCTACTGGGTGTTGGCAACAACGGTCATCTCGCCTTTAATGACCCAGCCGTAGCCGATTTCAAAGACCCTCGCTGGGTAAAACTGGTCCGTTTAGATACCACCAACCGGCAACAACAGCTAGCTTCCGAACACTTTTTCCAGCTTAGAGACGTCCCCACCTATGCCATAACGCTAAGTCTCAGCGCTATCATCAGTGCCCGTTATAATTTTTGTTGTGTCTTTGGTCAAAATAAGGCTAACGTTCTCAAAACGTTGTTAACGACATCACCCTCCAACGATTTTCCCGCATCGATCCTAAGATTAGAAAATGATGTTGTTAACACTCTCCTTACAGACAAGTCAGCTAGTATTTTTTTAGGATAGAGAAGTTAGCAGTCGCTCTATAATCGACTACAGACATCAGCCCCCATATCTATTCGTTAGGCCGGACACCACAGACTATTTTTCCACCGTCTTTCATCCCAGACGGGGTCCCGTGTAATTTGCGTATTGGCTGGATTCGCACGACTGAGCCATACAACTGGTTCATCCAAAGCCAACACCGTCTCACCCTCATCAGTGGTAATCGTCAGCAGCTGTTGGTGTACAAGCATTCCATGAATTGGTAGCCAGCCAGACTGCCCCTGTAGCAGCAAATCGCGACTGTGATCGCGACGAACAAACAAACGCCTTAATATACGCCAGTCTTGCCATAGGCGCTTGGCATTATCGTAATTTAGGTAATAATCCGGTAAGACCTCAAGGGGCAAATAATCACGAGCGGGGCTTTGGTTAACCATGGCAAGCTGAACCCACAGTGTCCGGGAAAGCTGGGATACAACGGTCAAAGCAGCATACAACACCTGAAACGGCTTACTCCACCACCATAAGCGTCCATCATCAACATATTGAGCCCTCCCCCTACGGCCACAGGGTATGGGGCTGTTAATCAACAACATCCGATTGAACCAATCTATAAAGAAGTGCAATTTGGAACTCCTAACAGGCTACTGACCTTGACATAGTTCAGCATTCTGTCAAAGCACCTATGGACAGGAAAAAACACAGAAAAAATTGTTAATTCCGTATTTATACGGATTCCAATGGTCAGACGTCTATGTGTAGTGTCCGTGGCTGATATTATCTCTGGCACCTACCCAGGTTTGCCTGCTAATCCCTAAAAACATCATGGCTACCATTATTCGCCTACCTCAAACCACTGATCTGGCACCTCTCACTGAACTTTACAATTACTACATTCTCAATACCACCATCACATTTGATATTGCACCGTACACCCTAGATCAGCGAAGGGAGCGCTGGTGGTGTCATTACGAACGTCAAGGTCGCCATCGTTTACTGGTTGCCGAACAAGATCAAGTGGTCGTAGGCTACGCCACCAGCAGCCAATTTAGGACTAAAGCTGCCTACGATACTTCTGTTGAAACCAGCATTTATCTGAGCCCACAAGCCCAGGGAAAAGGTCTGGGGACCCGGCTCTACCAAGCTCTATTTCACTCCCTAGCCAATGAAGATGTCCATAGAGCCTATGCAGGAATTACATTACCAAATCCGGCCTCCATTGCACTTCACCAAAAGTTTGGTTTCTACAGCGTTGGCCGTTATCGGGAAGTGGGACGAAAGTTCGAGCAATACTGGGATGTGGAATGGTTTGAGAAAGACCTTTAGACAAAAACCAAAATAAGCCGCTCAAATTATCTTCCAGACTGGGGACAGCATTACCAGTCAAAACTCATCTCTACCCAAAATTGTCTACACAATCACGGATACAATACAGAACGCCGCCCAACAACTCTTATATCTAAAGATGCGTTTTTACATACCATCACAAGAGAAAAGAGATTTTCACAAAAAAGGAGAGCTAATCTGAGTTAGCTCTCCCTGCAAGATATTCACAAAAGACAGCTAGCCTCATATATACAGCCATACTGTGGATTAATACTACGGCAGCCTAGAAGTTCGACAATTTTTCCCGTAGCTTACGCTACCTGAATAAGCAGCATCTTTATAAAGAAAACAGCTGTAGCCACACAATAAACAAAGCAGAGAGCATTAAAAACCCATAGCACACCGATCATGGAAACATTAAGCCATGTATTAGTATTAATTTGAGAGGAAAAGTTCATGGATGGGTGCCTTTAATCATTAGCTCCAATCTTAGTGGCATGAAAATCTTTGGCTGTAATAATCTCGAAAAATTCAGGTTTGTTTAAATTTGTTCAAAGTCGGCCGTCACTATAGAACTATAACCTGTTAAAAATCTCCAACAAGTTAATCATAAATGTGCGCTCAAAGCGGATGATGGGACTCGAACCCACGACATTCAGCTTGGGAAGCTGACGTTCTACCACTGAACTACATCCGCGTTGTTGATTATGCTAGCAGCTTAGTCTTAAGTTTTCCAGACCCTTTAGCTCCGTTTAAGCTTTTGTATTACTCTTGAACAGACAGTCGATTGTCGTCTCAGTAAGAAGAGAATCGACTGTCTACGCAAACCATGGTTAAACGCTAGCTTCTTCTTTAACGAGTTTGTTCCATCCCAAATCTTTGAGATTGCTGTTACGTCGCAATGGGCGAGTCACTAGCTCAAGAATGTCGCGAGTGCTGCCGAAGCCATGAATTTGGGCAAAGGTAAACTCCACAGACCACTTGGTATTAATTCCTCTGGCTTCGAGAGGGTTGGCGTGGGCCATGCCAGTAATGACTAAATCTGGCTCAATCTCTAGAATTTGTTGAATTTGGTTATAGTTGTCTGGCTTTTCCGTAATCTTGGGTTTAGGTACTCCCATTTCTTCACAGGTGCGTTCAAGTAGCTGTAGTTCACCACCCTGAAAACGCTTATCCATGTAGGGAATACCGATGGCTGGTACGGTCATGCCGCAGCGGATAAGGAAACGAGCCATGGCAATTTCTAACAGATTGTCACCCATGAAGTAGACCGATTTGCCACGGATCAGACTGACGTAGTCTTCTACAGATTCCCAAATCTGGGCTTCGCGCTCTGCTAGGCCTTTAGGTTCGACTCCTAGTACTGAGCAAATTTTCTCAACCCAAGCACGGGTGCCATCGGGACCAATGGGGAACGGTGCGCCGATGACTTTCGCCTTTTTCCGGCGCATCAAGGTAGATGCAGTACGAGACAAGAACGGGTTTACGCCAGAGGCAAAATAGCCTTCTTTGATTACGGGCAGCTCGGTGTAGCGATTCTCAGGTAGCCAGCCAGAGACCTTAATGCCCTGTTTCTTGAGTTCGAGATTAAGCTGGGTGACCACTGGGTTGGGAACTGATCCAAAGAGAATCAATGGTGTGTGGTCGTAGTATTCATCTGCAGCAGAGGCTTCATCGGGAGCGGCCGCTTCGGTTTTGCGCCCCAGGGAAAGCAGCTTACCAAGACCATTACGTTCTTGTTTTTCGGGTTCGATGGCAGCTGGGCTAGCAGGTTCCTCGGTGGGGCAGCGCTGGGCCATAGCCGCCAGTACGGTGTCTTCGCCCTGGGTAAAGGCGTAATCAAGACCGTTGGCACGAGCAACGACGATGGGAACGCCAATTTCATCCTCTAGAACGGGGGCGATGCCTTCGAGGTCGGTTTTAATGATTTCGGTAGTGCAGGTGCCGATCCAGACGATCACGCTGGGGTTGCGATCGCGCTTAATCTGCAAACACAGCCGCTTTAGTTCTTCATAGTCATTTAGCTTGGCCGAAATATCACCTTCTTCCAGTTCAGCCATCGCGTAGCGAGGCTCAGCAAAGATCATCACACCCATGGCATTTTGCAAAAAATAGCCACATGTCTTAGTGCCAATCACCAAAAAGAAACTGTCTTCGATCTTCTGGTAGAGCCAGGCCACACAGCTAATGGGGCAAAACGTATGGTAATTGCCCGTGTCGCAATCAAAGTCAAGGGAGGGGGTATTAGCAGTCGTCGTCATCGTAATTAGAGTCCTTGGAACAGTATTGACACTTACCGAAGGAGGCAGCAAAGCAAACCTCTCCAGCAATTATTCGCCGGGCAATAATCCAATGGGCTGCATTTTCTGTTTATTCTAAAGACCTTCCAAACCTTCCAACAGGGGAGTATCATCTCCTGGTGAAGCATCTAGCGTTGGCCCCACCTCACTCTTACCGTCCAAGGCCATTTCTGGATCAAAGTTCAACCCTAGCACCTCAACCAGTGCATCCTCGTCAGAGTTGAGCTTATAGAACGGCACCATCAGATTCGATAGTTTAGGCTCTATGGCATTGATCACACCTAAAACCAGTAGCGAAGAGGGACGACGCCCCCCGTCAGGGGTTCTGACGGAAACGTTGTTCATCTGAAGCTCTAACCAGGCACGATTATCTTGCACATAGTTCAACCACTTATCGCGGATAGAGGTGGTGAAATTCTCAAAAAAGGCCATATCTTGAGACGGTTTCTAACTTGGCTACATAGACCTTACCCAAAAACATAGGTAGGGCACGCAGCAATTTAGCACCTCAGCGTCAGAATGGCCAGTCTTTTTGAGAAACTCAAAGCGAATAGACAGCTAGCAACCGATCAGATTAACCGGAAAAGCGTTACCCAATCGTGGGCCTAGACCATCATTAGGTCCATTTCACTTTGCTGAGGAGCAGCGGCTTCGGGCGGGTTAAGGTAGAAGTCCGAAAGCAGGGAAAACAGCTCGCGGTCAGCGGCATCCTTGGGTACGACACCCTCGGGCTGAGCAATTAGCTGATCAGCAATGTTCAAATAGTACTGACACACAGGCTCCAGTGACGGATCGGTCTCAGCCATTTCAAACATAGTCTTACCCTTTACCCGAGACACGCGAATGTCTTCGATCAGAGGCAAGATTTCTAGCACTGGCATGGGTACGGCTTCGATATACTTATCGATCAGGTCTCGCTTAGAGGTGCGGTTGCCGATCAACCCGGCTAGCTTTAGCGGGTGGGTGCGGGCCTTTTCTCGCACTGACGCCGCAATCCGATTTGCAGCAAACAGCGCGTCAAAGCCATTGTCAGTGACGATCATGCAGTAGTCAGAATAGTTTAGGGGAGCCGCAAATCCGCCACACACCACGTCACCCAGGACATCAAACAAAATGACATCGTACTCATCAAAGGCGTTTAGTTCTTTAAGTAGCTTTACAGTCTCACCGACCACATAGCCACCGCAACCAGCTCCTGCAGGGGGACCGCCGGCTTCCACGCAGCTAACACCGCCATACCCTTGGTAGATAACATCCTCGGGCCAGATATCCTCGTAGTGGTAATCCCGCTCCTGTAGCGTGTCGATAATAGTAGGAATCAGAAAGCCTGTGAGGGTAAAGGTGCTGTCATGTTTAGGATCACAGCCGATTTGCAGCACTTTTTTGCCGCGCTTGGCCAGCGCGACAGAGATATTGCAACTAGTAGTTGATTTGCCAATGCCGCCTTTTCCGTAGACCGAGAGTTTCACGCTCGTTGTCTCCTTTTGGTGGGTGGTCTGAAGCGACCATGTCTGTGGGCCATTGTGGGCAATAAGTGGGTTATTGGATAGGGGGCAAAAAAAATCTTAATCGAACAAAACCGAGATAAATGGACCGATAAATTTAATGAATAGGCAAAATGACTTGAAAAACCTTAAAAACAAAAAACTAACTATAAAACTCAATTTTAGGGCCTTAATAAATAAAAATAGGAACAAAAGACAAAAAATAATTTTTGACTGAATCCCTTGATAAGAAAGGGCTATAGCTTCTATTTAAATACTTAATTATGTTGCTAGACATGCATGTGCTTTGAGCTAAGCTACACAGCTTTGGATGCAAAGGGGCTCTCAACTCAAGTAAATCCTCTGTGTCTCTTAGACACCCTAAAGGGCAAGGGATTTACTCAGGCAAATGAATCGCCACTGCTAGCAGGGAGGTGCCATGGCATCTCTCAAGCGATGGACTTTCAGTAGATGTAAGAGTTGAATATGCCTGAGTAAGTCGACGTCTCCCAGCTGAATTTGACAGTTTGGGCTCAGATTATTGTTAAGAATGTTTTATTTGAAGATAAATAAAACAAAGTGCTAAACATTTGTTTCGTCTTCTAAATTTTTATCTTCAATATAGGGAGGTTGCCAGGTGAAATCGTTATGGGCCGTTTCAAAATTGCTGGAGGTAAAAAAGGGGCTGCTGACGGATAGGTCGTTATCCCATTGGGGTTGGGTAACATCTGTCAGGGGTTGATACTTGGCTTTGAATTCGGCAATGGCCCGGCTCAGCTGCTCTGCGATTTCTTGCTCGGATTTAACTGCTCTAGGGGATGGCGTTTGAAGCTGTAGTTTGAAGAAAAGGGCGCTGGCTAGGTCGTCTAGACCGTCTTGGGTAGCGAGTTCGGGAGCGATGGTGATTGGGCTGTTTTCCAGTGCAGTACGAATCAGGTCAGGGCTGAGGCATTGTGCGGTGCTGTTTAGAGATTGGGCAGCCAACGTCATTAGGGCGGCTTCTAGCCCTCCAGTACGTATTATTTTTTGGTATCGAACCAGGCGAACTAATGGTTTTGCTATGCGCTTAGGGATCTGCTCGCCCAGGGCAGGAATGGGTTGAGATAACCGATTACCAAAGGTTTGAAGTGCAATATAAAGCAGACGTTTGCTTTCGGGAAAGCTGAGGTTTGACTGATCTTTGGCTACAAGCGCAACGGCAGCTTTCGCCATTTCGACAAATTCTGTTGCGGATAGTTTTGAGGACACGCGTTGTAGATAAGTTCGAATCAACAAAATCAGAGTCTCTTCTGCTGTTGTCAGCCGTTCTTTCGCTTTTTGTATAGTTGTCGCAGATACCTGATGTTTTACCGCGTCACCTGATCCTTCCGGGCTTTGAGTGTGTTGATAATACTTGGCTACCCGATGGATTAGATCGTTTAAATTGCTGTCTTTTAGGTCCATCCCTGTAGCTAAGGCTCCAATAGTAGCCTGTAGCTCTAACTTAGATTGAGAGCTACCAAATGTCTGCTCAAAAAGCTCCAAAGCTTTTATGACTTTGAGCGCATCCAGGTTAGAGGGAACGGATGGCGTTGCCATGGCACCGATATGAAACTATTTCGATTATTCACCTTGTTGAACTACAAGACTATGCTTTGGTGGCAAATTTACGATATCGCGACCACTTTCTGCTTGCTATTGCTGTAAGTTTGAAAAAATAGAATCTAAACTATCCTTCCATACCCCCTTTTACAGCTGCAATAACAATGCTAGCAGCAGGATGTTCAACGAGTTTCTCTATAGCTGTCGTTCCACCTTCTTTTAATGCTTTTATAATTCGAGACTTGAGTGTAGGATTCCGTTCAACTTCTTCAATAGCTTTAGCACCAACGAGTGCTACACTAGAATAATCTGATGAAAGCTGGTCTATCAACTCCTTGATGTCGTTGGCAGCTTGTGCAAGATTTTGAGAGTTATAAATATTTGAAATATTTTTATCACCAGAAACATTATCACCACTACCAGAATGGTTTTGATAGGTATTTGACATGGTTCGACTATTCTCCTGACTGTTATTGATATTAATATTTATATTAGGCAAGCCTATAATATTTTGAGAATTTTGAAGGCTGGGAGAATCAGTCCACTGTGAATCAACGCCATTTAGCAAAGACCTAACATTCAATGGCTTGTCCAATCCTTCAAAAATCTGTGTACCGACATTTTCCCTCTCTAATGTACGCAGATGTTGATAGTCAACTACAACTTCAGGGTTATCGGGAACTGGTATTTTTTCTTTTGGAGATAAATCTTGAAAACCTTTGTGAATAGTGTGAAATACTGAGCGAATAGCTGTCAATGCCTCTCGACGTCCCTCTTTACTCCCGCCAATGGTTACGAATATTTTCTTATCTTCATAATCTGCTTTCACTAAGACAGTATTATCTTCGTGCTTTAGAATAAGGCCGTTGCGCCAGTAAGTTTTCTCATGAATTTTGTCACTCATCCGTACCATAAAACGAGAAATGATACTCGCAGGCAAAACTGAATAGTGATACTCAAACAACAATGTATTATTCCAATCTCCAGTAAAGGGCTCTTCTCGTGGCAGTAAAGCAGGTATGAGGAACTTTTGATTTGTAAAAAAGTCTAACTCAAAACATAGCTCAAACTTTCGCATTAGATCGATTAAGTAGATTTTTCTGTTATTTGGATATGCTTCACTATCTAAGATTCGATCAAGCGCTTCTAAACTCAATATCCCCTTATCCTGCGTCATTAAAAGATTATTATTAAGAATTTTATAAATCCCTTCAATAATCCACTTGGGGTTAAGGATACAGATATCTCCTAAACGAAGATCTTCTCGAAAATTTAAAGCTACTCCAAGATCATTCAAAAGTTGCGCAAGACCCTGATGATCTTTAACATTTTTTGACTGACATATTTTCTCATAATTACTGTAAGTAATATAATTTTCACGCAAGCTTAAGTTCTCCAAGTGGCTTTTAACCTTAGACCAATAGACAATCAAAGTATCATTAATATGCTATAGATTGCTAATTTCTTGAGAAATAACAGAACGTAATTGGTCTAATCCGCTTCCCGTTTTGCAAGAGACTTCAACTATGTTCCTGATATTCCTATATTTTTGCTTTAAACCATTTTTATCAAAATCAGGTGGATGTTGATCATTTTTGTTAGCAACAACAATAACTGGAGAGTTCCCACCGAAGCTTTGAATAATTTTCAACCAGTATTCAATTCGATTCTCTCTTTCTCCTAATCTTGAATCAATTAGTAACAAATATAAACTTCTTCTGGTCAGGAAGATTTGATGCGTAGCGTGCATTATTTCTTGACCACCGAAGTCCCATATATTTACGTGGACTTTTCTAGAATCGAATTCGACTAGCCATTGTTGAATGTCAATTCCTCCAGTTTTTTCTTCATCAGTACAAAAATCGTCATGCACCAACCTGCGAACTAAAGAGCTTTTGCCAACACTTCCTTGTCCGACGACCAACATTTTTACCTCATTCAGAAACTTCTGGGATTCTTTTTTCTGCTTTAGATAATAGTCGGTTACAGTTTCGGAGCGGTGTTCTCCAGCTAAAAGTTCGAACGGAACAGATAATTGATTTCCACTAAGGTTTATCTGAATCTTTTTGTGTATAATAGGGTTTTTCTTATTTTTCTTGTTTCTATCTAGGAGTAATTCTTCTAACGAGCCAGGCAGTTTCGTTAACTGGTTATTTTGAAGAGATAATTCTTTAATATTTTCTAAGTTAGCAATTTTATTTGGCAAACTTTGTAAGTCATTTTGACTAAGGTTTAGAAAAGATAATTTATCTAACCGTCCAATAGCATCCGGTATAGTTCTTAATTGGTTGTTGCTAAGATCTAGCCAGGATATATTTTTTAGTTGTCTAATACCTGTTGGAAAACCTTGAAGTCTATTGCAAGCGAGGCATAACCATTCTAAATTCTTAAGCTCACCAAGACTTATGGATAAACGTCTAAAATTATTCCTTTCAAGGTTCAACTGTGTTAAACCTTGAAGATTTCCAAGCTGTTGAGGTAGTTTTTCTAGCTGATTATCTTTAAGATTTAACACAGCTAACTTAGATAAATTAGTAATTTCTTCTGGTAGTTCTTTTAGTTGATTATTGCAAACTTCTAACCAAGTTAAATTTTCTAGCTGTCCAATTTCAGGAGGCAATTTCTCCAGTTGATTATTACTTAGGTCTAACCAGGTTAGATTTTTAAGTTTTCCGATTTCAGGCGGTAATAAAGTCAACCGAGCACTAGAAAAATCCAGTACCTCTACCTGATCTTTAGCAGCTTGTTCAATAGCTTGTAAAATTTCTTGTTTATCCATAGGGATTTAAAGTACATACCCTAAATAGCTTTCCCCGTAATATCACGTGAGGCTTTTGCTCGTTTTAGTACTTCTTCTTCATCAGGCGGTGTTGCAGGATGATAAGACAGGCACAAGGGTGATTGAATTTTTATTGGAGATCCTAAACTCTCTGAAATTGCATAAAATTGACCTTTTGGAAGTTTGGCAATATCTTGTCCCCTACCACCACGCTGACTAAGTTGATCTTGAATCACATTGATTGCAGCGGGAGAATTGGCTCGTCCGTAAAATTGAGTTGAGCAGTTAGCAATAATGTTATGGTCAATACTTTTAGGAGCCTGGGTTGCAAAAATCAAGCCAAGTCCATATTTGCGTGCTTGAGCAACGAGGCGATTAATACTTGCTTTACAAGGGGTAGAACCTCTAGACGGGACAAAATCTTTTGACTCATCAAT
>JBCAWO010000013.1:0-93348 GCA_038534515.1 Cyanobacteria bacterium J06554_1 | reverse complement strand
ACCGCCCACCACGTACACATCTTCATCCTGACAGGCTGCTGCCTCAGTCTGGGCTGCACCGTAGTAAACGCCAGCCCCGGTAAACTGCTCTACACCCGGTACTGTCAGACGTCGCCAAGACACACCCATTGCTAAAATCAGCGCATGGCAGCTAATGTCATTGCCGTCCGACAGGGTAATAATGCGATAGTTATCTTCCAGATGAATGGCCTTCGCCTCCTGGGGGGTCAAAATCTCCACTCCAAAACGCTTTGCTTGGGTCACTGCCCGTCGAGCCAGGTCACTGCCGCTCAGCCCCACAGGAAAACCTAAATAGTTTTCAATACGAGAGCTGGTACCCGCCTGCCCACCGGGGGCCTCCCGCTCAATCATGACGGTGCGTAGTCCTTCCGATGCACCGTATACTGCTGCTGCTAGCCCTGCCGGTCCACCGCCTACAATCACTAAGTCATAAAAGGGCTTTGCTGCCTCGGTTTGCATTCCCACCTGCTGGGCCAAGTCAGCGGTACTGGGCTTTACCAGTTTTTCTCCACTGGGTAACAGCACCAACGGGAGACAAGGATTATCTTTCTCTCCCGCATAGGTTACCAGCTGTTGTGCTTCCTGGTTTGACTCAATATCTAGCCAGCGATAGGGCACCTGGTTCCGCGAGAGAAAATCCCTCAGCGCATGGGAGTTGGGCGACCAGCGATCGCTAATGACCTTTACCCCCTGAAATTCTGGTTTAAATGTGGCCTGCCAGTCTCGGATCAGGTCATCCAACACCGGATACAGCTTTTCCTCTGGCGGATCCCAGGGCTTTAGCAAGTAATAGTCTAGCTGTGCTGTATTGATGGCATCAATGGCCGCATTTGTATCTGCATAGGCCGTCAGCAGCGCTCGCTTGGCCTTGGGAAAAATCTCAGAGCCCTGACTTAAAAATTCGACACCGCTCATGCCCGGCATGCGCTGATCGGCCAAAAATAGTGCCACTGTATTGCCGCGCAGCTTTAACTGCTGGGTGGTCTCTAGTGCCTTTGCACCCGAGTCAGCACGCACAATACGAAAGCGCTCCCCATACTGCTTACGCAGGTCACGGGAAATGGTCTGTAATACAGCAGGATCATCATCAATGGTCAGAATGACAGGCTTATCCATGGGGCAAGGGCTAACTCATTTCTCGCATTTTGACAAATTCTGAGCCGTCTTTGCATGGGAATGATTAGACTTTACCCATAGACAGAATTAACTGGTGAATTGTCGTCGTTTTCAATTAAAACCAATGGACTCAGGTCAACAGTTTGAGGGACAAGGCTACGTTGTTCTGAATAAATTTCTTGAGAAAAATGAAATCGATCAAATCACCCATATCGTTGACCGCATCTATGGCCAGTGGAGAGAGGAAAATCACCATGCCTTAGTTGGGCAACAGCTGATCAACATGCACTCGCTCACCCATCCCAAATATTTTGAAGGGCATAGCCATGAGCGCCTTCAGTTCTTTAATCTGATTGCTTCCACTAAGTTGACTGATGCTCTAGAGCGCATGTTTGACAGGGATATCTACTTCCACAATACGCAGCTATTTTTTAATCCTTGTCAAAATGGAAAGCAACCCTACTGGCATCGTGATCTGCAATACAGTCCCATTGATGATGCGGTGCAAGCTGCCGAACAGCACAACATGCTCAGTCTTCATGTGCGGATTCCCCTGGTTGCGGAAAAGGGGATAGAACTTATTCCCGATACCCATACGCGTTGGGATACTGAATTAGAAAGAAATGTACGGTTCGAGCTTAAGGGCCATGCTAATCATGAAACCCTGCCAGGCTCAGTTTTAATCGAGCTAGAGCCGGGAGATGTGCTGATTTTCAGTGCCCAGATGATCCATCGGGGCAATTATGCCCTAAACCCTGTTCGTAAAGCGTTAGATCTTTGTTTAGGCAGCCCCCATCCATTGGTCTTACAGTTTCTCGACAAGACAGGGCTACCCAATGACTTAGAGCTAGAACACATCGACAATAACCAGTGGTATGCCTTAGCCAAACATATGGGTACTGGTTCCACCCATTAGAATGTTTTAGCAGCTCTCCTACGTTACCGTATGCCCCATTTCCCTCAGCAGCTAAGAAATTTGCCCAAGTTTGACGGTCCCTTTGACGCCTATAAGCTCAGTGCCCAAAATTGTGATGTCCTGTTTGCTAACTATCCCAGCGGGACAGAAATTCCACCCCATACCCACACTACCGACAATGTTGGAGTGATTACCCAGGGCGAGCTCATTCTAATTATGGATGATAGAGAAACCTGTTACTCCGTAGGAGACTGGTACCATGTTCCTGCCCATAAGGTTCATGCAGCTCGTTTTGAGCAAGAAACCTCAGAAATTGAATTCTGGTTAAAAGAGAAATAGAAAACTCATTATTCTCACAGCTGACATAAGACAAACAACCTGTCCCTTTGTTATTTTTTTGCACGCACTTCAAAAAAATACAATTCACCATCGCTCCTCCATGAATCGCAACCTAACCGAAGGTCCAGTTGGAAAGCAACTCTTAACCCTAACTATCCCAATGGTGTGGGGCGTTTTTGCCATCATCGCCTTTAACTTAGTCGATACCTACTTCGTCGGTCAGCTAGGTACTGCCCAGCTTGCCGCCATGAGTTTTACATTTCCTGTTGTCATGACCTTTGGCAGCTTAGCCATGGGTCTGGGTATCGGTGCATCTTCTGTCATTGCCCGTGCCATTGGCGAAGGCGACATCAGTCGTGTCCAACGCTTTACCACCAACAGCCTTACCCTGGCCCTCACCGCCGTTATCCTCTTTGTCGTCCTGGGGTTACTCACCATCGATCCGCTCTTTAAAGCATTAGGTGCTGGGCCAGATGTCCTTCCCTATGTGCGCGACTACATGCGTATCTGGTACTTCGGCATGGTGTTTTTAGTGGTGCCTATGGTTGGCAATAGCGCTATCCGCGCCGCTGGCAATACCCTGACGCCCAGTATCATCATGACCCTGTCTGCCGCTGTTAATATTGTGCTCGATCCGCTGCTGATTACCGGAGCCCTGGGCTTCCCTCGGCTTGAAATTCAAGGTGCAGCCATTGCCACCGTCATTGCCAGGGCCACTACCCTGGTGGCCGCTCTCTTAGTTCTTCGTTTCAAAGAGAATCTTCTCTCTGCCCAATTCCCCGATCTGAATGAAACGCTTTGGTGTTGGAAGGATATTCTCATTGTTGGTCTCCCGGCGGCGGCCTCTAATATGATTACTCCTATCTCCATCGGTGTGATCACTAGCTTTCTTGCCATCCATGGTCCTGCTGCTGTTGCTGGATTTGGTGTCGCTTCCCGATTGGAATCTTTTGCTCTTATCACTGTTATGGCCTTATCTGCTAGTATGGGTCCCTTTGTCGGCCAAAACTGGGGTGCACAAGAATTTGGCCGGGTCAATCGTGCCTTACGCCAAAGCTTTTTATTCTGCATCGGTTGGGGATTATGCATGGCCGTTAGTTTAGGGTTAGGCGGACGTCTCCTCTCAGGTTTGTTTAACCAAGATCCGAATGTTATTGCCGTCGCCACCCAATATCTATGGCTAGTTCCCATCAGCTATGGCACCGCAGGTATTATCCAGGTGAGCAGCTCTGCATTTAACGCCATGGGTAAGCCAGTGCCATCCATTGTCATGACCATTGCCCGTATGTTTGTGTTGTATATCCCGCTGGCCTATGTTGGCAGCCGGGTTGCAGGACCTACCGGAATTTTTGTGGCAGCACTGGTGTCAAATGTGGTGGTTGGTTTAGGGGCCTACTGGTGGAACTGTCGAGCCTGTCAGCGGCCGATAGTCCAGGCACCCCCCCAGGAGGCTTTAAATCGATAGCGTTGTGTAAACCGCTCTTAGCTAACAATCGGACTTGGCAGCCCTTGCCAAAGTCGTTCTGGTAGCTGGGCGATTGCTCGCTGGAATGGGGCTGGGTCATCTAACCCACGGGATAATATTAAGGAGCCCTGGATTGTCATAACGGCGTCCTCGCCCCGCTGCTGGGCTAGTTCTGGCGCTAAGCCGGCTGTGGTTAAAACCGCTGCGATCGCATCCACCAAACTCCTCAACCGCTCTTGAACCGCTGCGTGAAAAATGTCTCGCGATGCCCCCACAGACAGGGACGCTAGCAGACAGGGCTGCTCCCCCGCCTGGTATAGGTCGGAGATGCGATCGCACATCCCTTGCAACCGTTCCAATGGCTCCCCATCCCCCTGCAACGGTTCCAGAATATTCTCCGCCATCCACCGCCCCGAATAGGCCAGCGTTTCCTGCACCATCTCTGCCTTTCCCCCCGGAAAATGGTGGTATAAACTTGCCTTACCCAGACCCGTGGCCTCAGCAATTTTCGCCAAACTCACCCCGTCATACCCATGATGGCGAAACAGCTGAAATAGTACCGGCAAATAAGTTTCACGCGCCACAGATAAATACCAAACAGGTCACTAACGATGCCTGAACGGCACCTGTGTTGACATTGTACCGTTCGTTCGGTACAAATTGATTAGACCGAACGGTCGGTCTAGCTATGAAAAAGCTGTAAGAAGCTGCAAAAAACTGCCAATACAAATCAACTGGAGCCCACACCATGCCAACGCTGTACGGCCATCCCATGTCAGGTAACAGCTATAAAGTTAAACTGTTGCTCAGCCTCCTAGGACTCGATTATGAGTGGATCACCATAGACCTGATGAAAGGTGAACACAAACAGCCAGAATTTCTAACCCTCAATTCCTTTGGCCAGGTCCCCGTGCTTACCGATGGCGATATTGTGATTGCCGATGCCCAGGGAGCCCTGGGGTATCTGGCCCGCCATTACGACCCAGATGGACTATGGTTTCCCCAATCGCCCGCTGCCATGGCAGAGGTCATTCGTTGGCTCTCTATTACCGCTGGCGAAGTGCGCCAAGGTCCAGAATCTGCCCGTCTCTATCATCTGTTTGGGGTCAAGGCCATTAACATTGAGCGCGCTACTGAAAAGGCCGGGTTTATTCTGGGCCAGCTCAACCAACATCTCAGCGGCCAGGACTGGCTTGTTAGCAGCACACCTACCATTGCCGATATCGCTGTTTTCCCTTATGTGGCCCTGGCCCCCGACGGTAAGATTGACCTGTCTCCCTACCCCCATGTGTTGTTCTGGATTGAACGAGTCAAACAACTTCCCGGTTTTGTAGGCATGAGAGGTATCGAAACGCTTGCAGGTAATGCCTAGGACAAAATCCACCCCTGTAGGGACGTTGCATGTAACGTCCCTACAGGGGCGTAAAACCCTCAAAAATTCTCATTCCTTACCCACCCTTAAACCCATGGCTAGCAAATTTGCCGATATTGCTTTTACCCCTGCCGTTAAAGCTGCCCAAACCCAACGGGGCTCGCGGGAAACCTACGAACGCTACACCGCCAAGGCTCCTGCCAATGACACCATTACGCCAGAACTGGCCGAGTTTATTGCCCAGATGGATGGTGGTTACCTGGGGACCGTCAGCTCCAACGGTTATCCCTACATCCAGTTTCGCGGTGGCCCCCCTGGCTTTCTAAAAGTGCTCGATGACAAAACCATTGGCTTTGCCGATTTCTCTGGCAATGTGCAGTACATTACCGTGGGTAACCTGTCGGAGAACGACAAAGCCTTTCTCTTTTTAATGGACTATCGTCATCGGCGACGGTTCAAGCTTTGGGGGAAAGCCCGCTATGTTGAGCACGATCCTGAGCTAATTGAACAGCTGCGCGTACCCGATTATCCGGCCAAGATTGAGCGAGCCGTGTTGTTCACCCTCGAAGCCTTTAGTCAAAACTGTCCCCAACATATCCCCGTCCATTACTCTGAAGCGGAACTCCAGATGGAAATTAATGCAGCCACCGCTCCCCTGCAGGCCAAAATTGCGGCATTAGAAGCAAAGCTTCACGACTAATCTTTTCTTCTCGTAGGAAGGTTGCGTTGTATTAGTTAGAGACGTTCCATGGAACGTCTCTAACAAGTCAATCTCTTTAGCCTAAAAACTGTTCCACCATTCCCATCACGACCAATCCAGTCATTAAACCAACGGACCCGCTGCTATTTAATGTTTTGAGATTTAGCTCAGGTAACAGCTCATGGAGCACAACAAACAGCATGGCCCCGGCTGCCATGGCCATGCCCATGGGCGCAATGGCCGAGCCCAAATCCACTAGGGTTACTCCCAACCATCCGCCCAATGGCTCTAGCCAACCAGATAGGGTGGCAAACCCTAGCGCTAGTCCAACGCCATAACCAAGCTGACGTAAGGCTAAGGCCACCATCAACCCCTCTGGTAGGTTTTGTAATGCCACACCAATGGCAATACCGGCATCATGGGTAAACTCGGTCCCCAACCCTACAGCTAAGCCTTCTGGGAAATGGTGCAGAGCAATGGCCAACACAAAGAGCCAAATATGCCGGCCGTGCTGTCCTAGATCTGGTGCAGGTAGCACAGCCTCTAAACCGTAAAAGAGCAGCGCCCCAAGGGCAGCGGCGCTAACAACTTCGCCGACGCCCACACCATAGCCAGCCGACCGACCGGCCAGCACCAGAGCAGGCATTAGTAACGAAAACGCTGCCGCTGATAGCATGACTCCACTACCCACACTCAGCAATAGGGTTTTCCACCGCTCGCTGAGCTTTTTTGTAAATAGCACGGGCATTGCGCCTACACCGGTACCAAAGCTAGCCACCAGACTGGCTGTGACTCCGTCGGTCATGACATCGGACGCGACGCTGGACCAGGATTGAGAGAGCTGTTCCATTGAAAACCTCCAAATCAGCAATGCTCTGGTTTTTATGTTAACTCAGAATCATTATGAGTTTGGGTGAGATAGATCACGCATGCCGTCGTCCTACGGGTTGTCGGTACGGGCCTATCTATACTTTGGAGCGCTACGTATAAATAGGGATATCCCAATCCTGACAAGCTGTTGAATACTTGCAAACTTCATCTGAATCAACTGCTATCTCCG
This sequence comes from Cyanobacteria bacterium J06554_1, assembly GCA_038534515.1. Classification (GTDB taxonomy): domain Bacteria; phylum Cyanobacteriota; class Cyanobacteriia; order Phormidesmidales; family Phormidesmidaceae; genus Leptothoe. The sequence goes on along the minus strand of JBCAWO010000013.1, from coordinate 86,359 downwards.
TAGAAAGACCCAAGATTGCTAGGTATATTTCACTTACGGTAGTACCGTACTGAGTGTTTTTTGCTACATATGAATACGAGTTCGGCCACATCCCACGCAGTTATTCGTCTTCCTAGCCGTGTAGACAGCGTCATCTCACCGTTTTTTGAGCAGGATTTGAAACAAAAATTACAGCCTGGGGTCACCCTCGTTATTGACATGGCGAGAACTAAATTTATGGAGCCTGCGGCTGCATCGGTCTTTTGGGAAGGTGTGCTCCAGTGTCATAGAGAGGGAGCCAAGATTGTTGCTAAGGGGATGAACGAACAGGTAAAGCTGGTAATGGAGAGATCTGGGCTCTTACCCCACTTGCAATAGCATGACTCGCCATAACGTTACCTGCAAAACATTGAGACCGTGGGCTGTAATGTGAGTTTCTTGTGCCACCGCGATATTATAGTTAGTCGGAAAGAGTTGGTGTTGCGGTTGCGGATTAGGCTGGCCCTAATCTGAGGAAAGTCCGGGCTCCTGAAAGGTCAGGCTTGCTGGGTAACGCCCAGTGCGGGTGACCGTGAGGATAGTGCCACAGAAACATACCGCCGATGGGTAGAGTATGCCTAGGGTATCGCTCTACTACAGGTAAGGGTGCAAGGGTGCGGTAAGAGCGCACCAGCAGTATCGAGAGGTGCTGGCTCGGTAAACCCCGGCTAGGAGCAAGGTCGCAGGGGGCATGGTTGGCCTTTTTCCATCCCCGCTTTTGGTGTACCGCTAGAGGCGACTGGTAACAGTCGTCCCAGATAGATAACCGCCCGCTGCCAGCCCTAGGTTGGCATCAGCGAGAACAGAACCCGGCTTACGGCTGACTCTTTCCATTTTTTAAGCACATGAGCACACAGGAGGGTGGGCACAGCCTGCCAGACAAGGGTGAATGGTCATTAGCCAGAAGGCATTGGACAATGGGCCGGGGACAGACGATCCCCGACGGCAGCAGGAGCTAAGACAGTTTGTTGCCAAGTTGGGGTTAGCTGAGGGAGCTCCTGTGCGCTTTGAGCTGCTGCATCAGGCGCTGGTGGATATTTCTAAATCGGCAGACTACAACAATGAGGTCTTAGAATTTTTGGGCGATGCGGCTCTGCGGCTAGCGGCGGCTGAGTTTTTGCAGGAGACCTGCCCGCAAATGTCGGTGGGGGAGATGGCGGCGGTGCGATCGCAACTTGTCAGCGACCGCACCCTGGCAATGTTGGCCCAGGACTATAACTTTGGCCGTTACCTACAGATATCCACCAGTGCGGCGGGTGATCGAGCGGGCAAAAGCTCGCGACTGGCCGATGCCTTTGAGGCTGTCCTGGGGGCGCTCTACCTCAGTACCCACGACCTCAGTCTGATTCGACCCTGGCTCGATGTCCGCTTTGAGCATCTCACCCAAACCATCGAGCAGGACCCAGCCCGTCAAAACTATAAGGCCGCCCTTCAAGAACTCACCCAGGCCCATAGCAAACAGCTACCCGAATATACCGTCTCAGAAATTAGCCAGAACCACGGCGATCCCGAGCGGTTTTATGCCCAGGTGCACTATCAGGGCAAACTTTGGGGGGACGGTAAGGGCCCCTCGATCAAACAGGCCGAGCAGCAAGCTGCCCAGCAGGCTTATCAGCAATTGGAACCGTTAATTGCAGACGAATAAGTCCAACTCTGAAGGGCGGTACAGCTCATTGGGCAAGGGATGAGGGACCATCGGCAAATGGCACCAATAGGGGATAAACAGCAGGGGTAATGGAGCCAAAAACCGAAAAAATTCAACTAGCACTGATGGGTGTGGGGCGTTGGGGCACCCACCTACTGCGAAACTTTTTGGCCCACCCCCAGATTCAGGTGCGGGCAGTGGTGGATCCGTTTGCCGAACAGCTGACCGCCATCGCCAAAAAGTTTGGCCTCGATGATTCGGTGCTGCTGCTGGAGCATTGGCAAGAGGCGTTGGCGATTGAAGGGTTGGGCGCGGTTGCGATCGCAACTCCTGCCACCACCCACCAGGCCATTGTCACCGCCGCCCTCCAGCGTCAGCTCCATGTGCTGTGCGAAAAGCCCCTCACCCTGACCGCTGATACATCCGCTGCCCTCTGCCGTCTGGCCCAGCAGCAAAATCGACAGCTGTTTATCGACCACACCTACCTCTTTCATCCCGCCGTCACCCAGGCCAAAGCCAGCCTGGGGCGTCTGGGTACCCCCCGCTATGGCTACGCCGCCCGCACCAATCTTGGTCCCGTGCGCCACGACGTGGATGCCCTCTGGGATCTCGCCATCCACGACATTGCCATTTTTAACCACTGGCTGGATGCTGTCCCCGTACGGGTCCAAGCCCAGGGGCTAAACTGGCTACAGCGTCATGGGCAGCCTCTGGCCGATGTGGTCTGGTGCCGTCTCCACTACCCCAGCGGATTTGAAGCCACAGTGCATCTGTGCTGGGCCAATCCCCACAAGCAGCGGCAGCTATCTGTGGTTTGCGATCGCGGCAGCCTAGTCTTCGACGAAATGCAGCCCCACGCGCCCCTGACCTTACAAATGGGTCAGCTAGAATCTAAGACGTTTCAGCCCCAAGCCCTCAACCAAGTGACCCTAGAGGTGCCCAATCAAGAACCCCTCGCCACCATGTGCGACCATTTTGTCCACAGCGTCCTGACTAATCAGCCCTCACTCCTATCGTCAGGCACCGTCGGTACAACCCTGGTCAAAATCCTAGAGTCCCTTTCCCAATCCCTTTCCCAACAGGGCCCTTGGATATCGCTGCAATAGAGAGCAATGTCTTGCCCCTTTACCCCTCAACCTGCTGTCCCACCAATACCTGCTCAGCGGGCCCGGCTGTGGCGTTGGGCTCCGTCTCACCATGGTTGGCCAGCAGCGGCAGGCTCAGGGTCACCGCTGTCCCCTGATCGACCCCAGCACTGTAGAGACTAATACTGCCCCCCATCAGTTTCATAAAGTTCTTCGAAATCGCCAGCCCTAGCCCCGTTCCTTCGTAACTGCGGGTGTGGCTCCCATCCACCATGACAAAAGGATGGAAGAGTTTTTGCTGATCCTTCGGTTCAATCCCAATGCCCGTATCCTGAATGGTGACGCTGACTCGAGGGGCAGCCACAGGGTTGGAGTCATCGTCTGCCCCTACCTCAGAGACCACATCGATCTTGGCCGTAATGCTGCCACTGTGGGTAAATTTGATCGCGTTATAAACAATATTTAGCAGCACCTGCTTCAACTTATCGCCATCCCCCTTTACCCAGATGGGTTCTGACTTAGCAGGACGGTGAAGCGTCAGCCCCTTTTGCTGAATCTGTAGTGCCTGCATGTCCAGAACGTCCTGGACAATGACTCCCAAATCCAGGGTGTCTAAATCGAGACTGACGGTGCCCGATTCTATCTTGGCGATGTCCAGAATATCGTTGATAATCTTGAGCAAATGAATCGCTGCGTTGTCGGCCCGTTCAAGAAACTCCAGTTCTTCCTCACGGTCGTCACAGCAGCCATCACGCACCAGACGGATACAGCCAATAATGGCATTGAGCGGCGTGCGCAGCTCATGGGAGGTATTGGCCAAAAATTCATTCTTGAGCTGGTTGGCCATTTGGGCATTTTCCCAGGCCTGCCGTAGCTCCTGCGCTCCCCCCTCCAAACGCCGCAGCATCCGCTCTAGCACTTTACCCAAATAGTCCAACTCCCAAATACTGCGGTTTGGCGGAGCCGCCTTGACCTCAGATGACAGATCTTGGACCTGCTGGGTGTAGCGAATCAAACGCTCCACCGGTAGCGAAAGGCTCCGGGCCACATAGAGCGCTAACAGTGCATTAGCCCCCAGCAACCCCAGCGTCAGGAGAAATAAAATCATCCGAATTTCACCCAACGCGTGGAGCGCCTGATTAAGCGGCGTTACCGCTAGGACGTTCCAAGTCTCTGTGAGTTCGCTAGAAACCGGCAGCTGCGCGCCGCTGTAGCCCGCCAGCCATTCATCCCCGTTCTCAAGCAAACTGAACAGGTGTAGAGTATCGGCGTTACCTACCCGAATACTGCTGATAATGCTTACAAACCGGTCGGTCCCGTGGAGATCGTCCACCGACAGACCTACCAGTTCAGGGTTTGGGTGGGTGACCACAATCCCGTTGGGGTCAATAATGACCGTCTTACCCACCAAAGAACGGGGGTTGGTATCTTCGAGCTGGGTAAACCCAAGCTGGGCAGATAGGGTGTAGCGCAGCTGCCCGTCAGGGGTGTAAATAGGTGTGGCCACAATCAAATCTAGCAGGGAGGGGTGCATGCCCTGTCCGTCGTCCGCTGATATGGCGTCTGCATTGGCCTGCCGGGGGCTATCCAAGTCCACCAAATAAAAGTCTGAGTTGCCCGTGGGCTGCTGCTGCCAGGGAAGCTGCAGTGGCGTCGGCAACAGGGGGGCATTGCACGTTGTCGAGATCACCGCGCCGGTTTCAGCCTCGGTCAGTTCTAAACAGCCCACCCTGTGGGATGCAACGTTGGTGTAGCGGCTCAGTGTGACCGCCACATCATCTGCATCACCCGACTTGAGAGCCTGACTATCGGCTAGCAGCAGCAGTTCAGACTCTACGGCTCGCACGCTGTCTTCTAGACCGGTTGCTTTGTTGATGGCACTGCTGGTCAGGTTTTGCCGCGCCGTTTCGAGCAAGCTAGAGCGTGCCTTACGCAACGTAATCGCCTGACCAAGAAGCAATACCGGCGTACTCAGTAGCAAAATACGCAGTATTAATAACCGGCGAAATGAAAGAGGACGCTTAGCCATAAACCGCTAACAACTTAAAGAACCGTCACTGATTTCAACTGGAAACTATCAACAGGGACCATAGAGGTAGGCCATGGAAGCAAAAATGTAGATAACAACGCACAGGGGGACTGACTCCTCAAGGGGGCTTACTCCTTAGTTTGCCGTAACCTAGGCCGCGCTGTGGGCAGCTGGCCTATCTCGATGTTATGCCTACGGGTAAACTACCATTCACCAATGTCAGCTGTGGTCGTACTCACGACCATCGTGTTATTACTGATACCGGTATTAACACCCATTTAGTTTATCGACTGGTTTTACCCATCTACCGGCCACCTCGCTAAAAGTTGAGATAGCAATTACATAGATGAAGCCTTATCAAAGGTAGCTTAATCGCTTGTAAGCGAATATTCTGGGCTCCTCTGTCTTAGTCAAGAACATGTCAGCGTCAGTTTCACAGCCCAGCTCCGTAACCCAGTATCGTCCCCATGTCACCGCTGTTTTGGCCATGAGTGCCGACGGCAAAATTAGTGATACCCACCGCACTGCGGCCAGATTTCCATCGGCCACCGATCAGCGTCATCTAGAACAACGTCTGGCTGCCGCAGACGCTACCCTGTTTGGTGCAGGCACCCTACGGGCCTATGGCACCACTGCCCTAATTAAACAGCCTGCCCTTTTAGCCACCCGTCAAAAGCAGCCGCCCCAGCCTATTCATATTGTCTGTTCCCCTTCAGGGGATGTGGACCCTACTGCACAATTCTTTAGCCAGCCAGTGCCACGCTGGTTGTTAACGACCCCAACCGGGGCTGAACCATGGCTGGGGCAGCCTGGCTTTGATCGGGTTTGGGTGGTCCCCAAGACTTCAACGGAGGAATATGATTGGCTTCAAATTTTGTATGAGCTCCACACCCTGAATATTCACCAGTTGCTGGTTATGGGGGGTGGACAGCTTGTTGCGCGACTGATGGCCGCCGACTTAATTGATGAACTTTGGCTGACCATCTGTCCGCTGGTCATCGGTGGTGCTGCATCGCCCACCCCCTGCGATGGTGACGGCTTTTCCCTGGATAAGGCCCCCAGGTTTACCCTGATCTCAACCCAAACCATTGGCGATGAGGTGTTTTTGAATTATCGACGGCAGCGGTAACAGAGCCTTGCATCACCTTCCATGTTTATGATTCCTCTTGCTTTTCCTTGCTCCGTCTGCCCCCCATTCTTTAGACTAAACGCGCTACATTACCGTAGTGAACTAATACGCTCTGCCAAGCAATGGGTATAACCATCACTCCGCCCCAGTCCCTGACTGACTATACGCTGCGCTGGGTCAACTGCATGGCAGACCTACCCCAAATCACCTGGGACCAGATGGCACAGCCGCTCAAGACGCCATTTCTGGAGTGGTTTTGGCTGAATTCGATGGAAACGTCTGGGAGTACTGTGGCCCAAGCGGGCTGGCTACCTAATCATTTGACTGTGTGGTGTAAGGACACCCTGGTGGCAGCGGCTCCCCTGTATCTTAAGGGTCACAGTCGGGGTGAGTTTGTGTTTGACCATCAGTGGGCGGATCTGGCCGAGCAGTTGGGCATTGACTACTATCCCAAATTGCTGGGGATGTCGCCGTTTACCCCCGCCGAGGGCTATCGCTTTTTGATTGCGGCTGGAGAAGATGAGGCCGTGCTAACCAGGGTTATGGTGGCGGCCATCGATCAGTTTTGTCAGCAAAATCAGATTTCAGGCTGTCATTTTCTTTATGCTGACCCCGCTTGGCGCGGCGCTATGGAGTCCCTGGGTTTTCAAAAATGGCTACACCACAGCTATATTTGGAAAAATGAGGGCTACGATACCTTTGATGACTATTTGGCCCGCTTTAATGCCAACCAGCGGCGCAACATTAAGCGAGAGCGTAAATCTGTTACTAAGGCCGGACTGCATTTTGAGGTACACACTGGGGATGGCCTATCGGATACGTTGTGTAATCTGGTGTATGACTTTTATAGCGATACCTGTGACAAGTTTGGCTGGTGGGGTAGCAAGTACCTGACGCGCAAATTTTTTCAGCAGCTGCACCCGGAGTTTTGCGATCGCACCGTTGTATTTGCCGCCTATGCTGACGACAGCAACGATCCCATCGGCATGTCATTTTGCCTGACCAAAGGTGAACGTCTGTACGGTCGCTATTGGGGCGCGGTCGAAGACTATAACCATCTCCACTTCAATGCCTGTTACTACGAACCCATCGACTGGGGGATTGCCAATGGCATCCAGCTATTTGACCCCGGTGCTGGCGGTCGCCATAAAAAACGACGCGGTTTTCCCGCTGCTCCCAACTACAGCCTGCATCGGTTTTATCACCCCACCCTGACCCAGGTCCTCGACAACTATATCGAGCGCATCAACACCGCTGAACAGCAAGAAATCGACGCTATCAACGCAGATTTACCCCTAAAGCCACTACCCGCAGAAAAAAACGAAGAATAATTCAGCGTTAGGAAACAAAATTAATTAGGCTCCACTATTGGACGTACAGACATTCCATGGAACGTCTCTCCAGCATTAACTTTTGGACCTTATAAAATCCTTATCCCTTAGGGCTTATGCCAAAGACTATCGCTATTGTTTCTGCCCCTTAGCATCCACCATTATTCAGCCCAGGTGAAATCAGAGAACCTGCACGGTAAAATATGGGACCCAATAGACCTGACTAGGGTCTAACTCGTTAAAACCGCTTCTCTACCATGACTATCAGTCAATACACACGCCCCTCAGCCGACACCCTCAAGACCCTCGACGACAAGCTCTCTAAACGGTTTATTGACCTCGATCCCGACGGTTATTTTTTAATCTACCTGGACACTGAGCAGGGGCTGATCTGCGCCAAACATTTCACCAATGTCATCAATGACAAAGGCGTCGCCTGTGACCCCAAAACCGGTAAGCCCCTGATTGCTAAGAAAAATGCGCCGCCTCGCCAAGAAACACGCCTGTACCAGGGTCGCACGGCCAAAGAGCTATGTATCAAACTATTTGAGGACAAGGAAAATGCCTGTCCCATCAGCTACCTAGACCACGCCGCCTATCTGGGGCGAGAGTTTGTGCGTGCCGAAACCGCCCTAATTAACGGCACACCCTACGTGCAAGATTAAAGTTTGCCCCCCACCACTTCCCGCACTCGGTAAATGGGGCGCTTTTGCGACTCATGGTAGGTGCGCATCATCAGCTCAGCCAACAGTCCTACACTCAGCAGCTGAATTCCAGAAATAAATAACACCACCGATAACATCAACAAAGGCCGATTACCAATATCGGCCTGTAGGATGAACTTTACAAACGCCAGATAGATACTCAGTCCTAGACCCGCAAGCACCGAAATTGCCCCAAATGGGCCAAATACATGCATGGGGCGAGTCAAAAATGTTTTCATAAAATAGATGGTCAACAAGTCTAGTGCCACTCGAAAGGTGCGTCCTAGACCGTATTTGCTTTGACCAAACTGACGAGCATGGTGACGCACCGGCACCTCACTAATGCGAGCACCCTCAATGTAAGCCAAGGCTGGTAAAAATCGATGCAGCTCTCCATAGAGGTTCATATCTTTGACCACTTCAGCACTGTAGGCTTTGAGCGAGCAGCCATAGTCATGGAGTCTCACCCCAGTTACTCGTGCAATTAGCCAATTAGCAATTTTTGACGGCAGCAGTCGAGTGACAGCATTATCCTGACGATGTTTGCGCCAGCCGCTCACCAGGTCATACCCTTCATGCAGCTTGTGATAAACCGTGGCGATGTCCGCAGGCTCATTTTGCAAATCTCCATCCAGGGTAACAATCACCCGACCCCTGGCATAGTTAAAGCCTGCCGCCATTGCAGGCGTTTGCCCATAGTTGCGCCGTAGCAAAATTACCCGCAGGTCATGGCGCTCTTTGGCCATGGTTTTAAGCAGCTTCCCTGACCCATCAGTAGACCCATCATCCACGCAGATCAGCTCATAGGACACCTCCATAGCCTGAACTGCCCCAGTAATTTTCTCAACCAGTAGCGGAATGCTCTCACACTCATTGTAAATGGGCACAACGACTGATAATTCGCAGCGGGCAGTGACCTGGGGAACTTGGCTAGGGGTAATCACCATATTGTGTTCTAGATAGACGAGCAGACGAGCGGAGCATTAAGCTTTCAACATAACACTCACAATTATCCCTCAACGTCCTCGGTATTGTGGTTCCTATTGATGGTTTGGTTGTGCGCAATCTGATGTAGATACTAACCATTGAAGCAAAACGTTCAAATTTGCTGTGGATATTGCGCTGCCCCAATGTCTTGCCTATATGAGCGCAGCTGAGTATCAACTGATCTTTAGGATGGTCACTAACGGCAGTGATTTTATGTTCTGCAAATTAGAAAATACAGTCTATGACTTTTCGAAACCGTGTTCTCTTCTATCACGTCAGAACCGGCTTTATAATGTTGCAACTATTTTGTCTGCCTTGAAAAAAGCTGTTGTATGGAGCAGATCCCTTTTGCTGCTTTGCTTTACGTAACTTTTAACTGAATGAATTTATGATGATTTTTTTGCCCGCTGAGGGGCATCTATTGTGTAGTAACTAATAATCGAACGCAAGGGTTGCCACTGCATTATTGCCATCTACCCCACGGCTTTCATCTACCGCTATTAGTTAATCTCAGCCTGTGCTCGTTCAGCAATAGAGTAGCGCTGTAACTTTTTTAGTCTATAAATAGTATTCGTCTGTGCTATGCGATCGCAAGTCCTCTGGTGCGATCGCAACCCCGCCAAGTCTCCTATGGGATCCTGGCCCAATGTGGCCTACCTCTACATTATTGTTTTGGAGCTAAGCTCGATGAAAGCTCAATACACGTTTCTATCACTGATTACGACTGGCCTAGCGATGGTTGCAGCCGCAGCACCTGCCACTGCCGCCAACGTCTTTGTTGGTGACCGGGAATTCTCTGTTTCGACAATTTCCGGTGAGACCTATGAAAATGTCCTACCTACCCTAAAAAAACAACTCTTCTATGGCAATGAGGCACTAGCCGTAGACCTGGCACAACAGCATGCCACCAAAGGTCCCCTATTTGCTTATTTGCTTAATGAACGATTTATCAGTCTTGATTTCATTGGCATCAAATACGATCCTACGTTTGTCACCACCAATATTCCGCCGGGGTCTCGGGAGTACGGAGACGAAGTCTATCGTCAGATTGTATTTGCAGCCTCCTGCGAGCGGCCTGATTTTGTTGAATGTATCCCCACCCCAGCTGATATCTCTGACGTTCAGTTCGCTGTGCTAGAGCAGGTGCCCACACCCGCGCTGCTGCCTGGCCTAATCGGCATGGGTCTGGCTGCTGTCCGTAAGCGGAAGCAGGCTAGGGAAGCCTAGAAACCCAGGTCGGCTGGTGCTTATGGGAACAACACCAGCCGACAACGAGACAGTTTTCCCATGGATTGAAGCTAGAAGACTTTGTTCCACTCGTATACTTCATACTCGGTCCAGATGCCGTTGACCCAATAGGGATCATTCTCCACCAGCTGACGTACAGTGGCTTCATCGTCAGCTTCGTAGGTGCCAAAGACTTTGCTGTTGTCGGTGGTGGGACCCAGAGAGGTTAAAAATCCTTTCTCTTTTTGGTCCTGTAAACCGGCTAAATGATCGGCTCGATAGGGGGTGCGCTTTTCTAGCGCGTTCTCACAATAGCTGCCCCACATTACAAACTTGGCCATGGTTGTTGCTCCTGTTGCCTGCATCATAGACAGAATACAAGACCGTTGACCTATGTCGTCACCTGGGGTGTAGCAACGGCATCTAAACTTGCCCCTAGCTTATCGGCAATGCCCTCTACCCAGGTTTCATCCTGTTTGGTGTAGCTGCGGGGTGCATTGGCTCCTAAAATCAGTACCCCCTTTTCACCCATGGGCTGGCAGATAATACCCTGGGTGTTTTCGGGTAAATAACTAAACTCCATCTTGCCAGGGTACAGCTTCAGGCTTACCAGGTAGACAGGCTTTTTCTGGGTGAGGACCCGTTCTAAAATAGGGCCTACGGTTACATCTTTATTAGGACCCAAGACACCTCGCCGCAATAATACCTGGCCATCGTAGTAGGCCACCAACGTGCGAGTCACCGTATTGGTCAGCAGCAGGTGCGATGCCCAGGCCAGCTCAGTGGTGATCTCATCGGACAAATTATCCGCCAGCTCAAATCCCTGTTCCCCTTCCAGGATGACGGCCTCAGGGGCGATCGGCTGAATCTGACGCCACAGCAGCGTGGTCAAAATCAAAATAGCGCTGAGAAATACTCCTACTACATCAGCCCGCGCCTGGGAATCTGTCACCACTGGCGTCAGCAGTCGGTTGACCATCAGCAGGGTGCCCCCCACGCTGCCTACGATTAAGGGCAGTCGCCGTAGCCACTGGTTTTCATCTGCTTTTGCCATCGCTCAGACGTTTCTAGGAGTGTGGGCCTAGTTTATTTGGTAGGCCATGCTTAGATTAACATTTCTTATTGGTGAAGAGTGGGCCTGTGGGGCATCTTAAGTTCCTTATTTCCTAATTCTTCTGTTAAATTCCTGGGGCGATTGCTATCTAGGGATAGACTGTCACAGTTTCTGAGATTGTTTTTTGAAAATGCTAAAGCCCTAGAAAACCAGTGCTTCAGTTGAGTTGTTAATGTGATGGTTTCCAGTTGCGAATTCAGAACCGATTAAGTTTGTTCTTTTAAGAAAACACTAATAATTAGTAGATATTTTGGTGAATGATGTTCCGTATTTCTGTCGTTATCTTGAAAATGTGTTGATCTACAGAATTCTTTTGTTTGTTAACGATTGTAAAACAAGGTTAGTTGCTTCATCTTTGATGGCACTATATGGCCGCACATGCTTAAGGATAAAGCACTATGAGTAGGACCTTGACAGTTATATCGTTGGAATGTCACGTTCGTTCTGAATCATCTGGCTCGAATGATGAGATTTATCTAAAGCTTAATGGAAAGAAAATTTGGCCGGGTGATAAATATCAAAATATTAAACGAGGTATGAGGCTTGATATTAACGTGAGCCATCCATATAACGGGGATTCAACTCTGGAGTTGTGGGAGTATGATAGTACCTCTTCTGATGATCTCCTAGGGTCAGTATCACTTAATGAATTTACTAATGGAGTGCATTCTTCATCGGCGAAAGGAGACAGTGGAGATTATACAATTCAGTATGCAGTTGCATAGTATACACAGTATGGATAAATACCAAACCAATATTGCAATTTTGATTGTATGTGTTGAAGAGAGGATAAAATTTGGACTATGGCTACTGAATTTGACTAACACAGGATGTCAATGAAGTTACTTTAACGATGCTACTTGAAATATTTCTTCTCCTATATGGCGGCAATCGTTAGCTAACTATTACTAATCATCCATTTAATAGAGCATTAGCTACTAGGAAAACTCCTAGGCTAATGCTCGTACTTTTTGCGATCTTGTAACTCAAACCCAATCGATTCTGGCAGTATTCCTCTTAAAAATTAGCTCAGCTGAAGCCGTAATTTGTTGTTGCAAATCTAGTGCGGCGTCAGACCTAACAATGGAAGCAGATATTTTTTAAAATCTCTGAATTATAAAGCTTACAAAGATAATGCATCCCTAAAATTAGTCTTGATAGAACACTAGATATGAGACGTTGCCAGAATCTTCCCAAAGATAACGCTCATCCTTGGGCAACTTAGAGCTGTCCAACAATAATAGCGATGATGGACACCTTGTCACGGCTCAAACAGCCTGTTTTCTCCACTGGCTAGCGGCAACGGCAAAGTCGACAGTATCCGTAATACAAGTGACGCCTGAGCGAGTGCCGTCCAGATACTCGTAGTCGGCAGCGGTGGCATCGGCCAGTTCTTCAAATTCAGTGGTGGGGACTCGGGCTACTTTACCATCTTGAAAGCTAACGACGATTTCATCGGTATCAGCGTCATAGTTGGCGGTGATCAAATCTTCTGGTCTGGTGTCGGGGGCGACAACGACGGCATCGTGTAAGGTCTGGTTTGTATTCATTGAATCTCTCCGTAAATTGAATCCCAGACGGTCCAGGCTTGTTCCAGGTTTTGGGCGAGCAGGTTAACATACTCATCTATTTTAGAGGCTTTGATTTTGCCTGAGAGGACGTCAGTTTCACCAAAGGATTTGCCATAGTTGTCTGAGCCACCGTCTTCACGTCTGCCGAGATAAATTCTGCCAAATCACTCCCCCCTTTGAGCAATTCCTGGTGTATCTTTAGCCAGTAAAACGCTGATACTTTTCTGCTGTGAACTGGCTTTTATCCCTAGCCTTTATTTCCGCCTTAATTGGCCCTCGTCCCCTGCAACGTGTCAACAGTGTCAATTTTGCCAGTGTCGATATTCGTCCTACCTGGGAGTCTCCGTGGCTGCAGCAGCGTCTGGTGGCGGACCCGGCAGTTGAAGCCATCCTCGATAACTATGTGGCTGGTCTGACTGGGATAGGATTTTCAGCGGATCAGCAAAGTGTGGCGGTGGATGTGGGGCGTTACCCGGTGGCGCGGTACCAGGAATCTCGACGGCTGCCAGCGGCTTCGCTGACCAAGGTGGCCACCACCCTGGCAGCTCTTGAACGCTATGGGGTAGACCATGAGTTTGAGACACGGGTTGGCTGGAGCGGCACCATCGTCAATGGCACTCTCCAGGGAGACCTGATCGTGCAGGGGGGGTACGATCCGCTATTTGTGTGGGAGGAGGGCATTACCCTGGGGAACACATTGCAGCAGCTGGGGATTCAGCAGGTGACGGGCAGCCTGGTGGTGATCGATCAGTTTGTGATGAATTTCAATACGGACCCGCTGGCGTCTGGGGAACTGCTCAAACAGGCGATGAACTCGGCGGCCTGGGGCTGGGAAGTGGAGAAACAATATGCCACCCTGCCTGCGGGTACCCCTAAACCCACGGTCCAAATTCAAGGGCCGGTCAAGGTCGCCTCGGCTGCACCCACCCTTGCTCAAGCGTCGGGTTGGCTGGTGCGTCACAGGTCTCTGCCCCTGGCGGTCATTCTCAAGGCGATGAATATCTACAGCAACAATGTCATGGCTGAGATGGTGGCCAATCTGTCGGGGGGGCCTGCAGGAGTGGTGAAGATTGCAGAGCAGGTGGGGGTAGCGCCTGGGGAAATTAGTTTGATCAACGGCTCTGGTTTGGGGGAAGACAATCAGCTGTCTGCTCGGGCGGTGATTGTTTTGATGCAGGCGATTCAAGCCCGGCTGCAGCCCTATAATCTCAATTTTGCTGATCTGTTTCCGGTGGCGGGTACGGATACGGGCACTCTGATTGACCGGACGCTGCCGGTGAATGCTTCGGTTAAAACTGGGAGCCTGGCGGTGGTTAGCGCCCTAGCGGGGGCGTTTCCCACAGCGGAAAAGGATGTGGTGTGGTTTGCCATTATTAACTATGGGAACGGGTTGGAGACGTTGCGATCGCAACAAGACCGCCTCCTGGCCGCCCTCGAACAGCAGTGGGGCAAAGCCAGCCAGCCCCCCCAACAAATCAAGGCCACCCTCCAGTTCAACCAGGAACCTTACCGGCTAGGCGATCCAAAACGTAATGAAATTATTCAATCCCTATCGGCACAATCTCAGTAACCACATTTCTGCCTGTTACCACAACTGTTTGTCGATCTAAGTTGCCTACGGCTCGATCGCCGTTTACGGTGGCAGCTGGGTCTTGTTGCCGATAGAAAACATTACCTCGACCATCCACATCCTGGGTTTGGATATTCCAAGTCATTTCGTCTGCTGCCAGCAGCGATTGTTGATCTTGGCTTAAAGCTTGTACGTTTCCATTCAAGACCAGGATTTGGGTGTTCAAATTGAGTCGTCCCTGGTTAGCATTGGCGCTGAGCTTGCGCTTAGGGTGCTGGATTTGAACCGGTTTATCAATCACGACGGTGCCTTCATTCACATTCCAAACAGCAATGTCGCTGTTGGTTTGCAGAGGAATTTTGAGGGCGCTGAGTTGGACCTGCTGCTGTAGGGTAGCCTGCTGTTCGGCTATGTCAAATTCCCCTTGTTGGCCAGTTATGCGGTCCGTTACCGTTTGATCGGTTTTAGAAACATAGCGTTCCATCTGTATTGGAACGTCCGTTTCCAGCTTTTCTTGTTCTAGCTGCCACACAAGTGTTTCTGACTCAAATCCGATCCAGGGCTCCTGCTTGGTGGTGGCGACTACACCCCTAAACAACTCCAGACGCTGAGTTTTATTGAACAGTCGGGCTTCTTGGGCTGTCGCCTGAAGCTGTGGGTTGTTTCCAGTGATACTGTCTCGCACCAACAGCAAGTCTTGCTCAGGGGTCCACTCTAGAGTGTTTCCCTTGAGGGTGAGCTGATTTTCTGGGCTAGTAGCAACTATGTTGCCCTGCAAAAATATTGATTCGCCATCCTCTCGAATTTCGCCCTGGTCGGCTTTGACCTGATAGATGACTTTGCCATCTTGGAATAGCTCACCTTCTGGCTCCTTGAGACTGGCCAAACGACGATCTGGACTGTAAGTAGCCTCTTTGGCCTTGACCCGCCAAAGCAGCCCACCATTTTCGTCAGGCTGCTCTAGGGTTACATCCTTAAGTGTTAACTCTGCTTCAGTCTGGGCCGAGTTTGCTTGGTTCTGAAGACTTTCCAGAGTGTCACTCGATGACTGACAGGTTCGTACAGCTACGACTATCACAGTAAGAAACACCGCAAATATCGCAAACCGAGCCCACTTATTCATACAGTTTCATAGAGTGTCACCTGTGCTGGCACATATCTGATTGTTCAGATTATCCTAGCGGATCTTAAGTCTGATCACTGGTGACTTCTTCGTCTTCCATGACACTCAAACCGGTCAATGGACGATAGGTATATCCGTTACTATGGCTACGCGGTGTCTTTTTAATATCGTCCTTGACGCTATCTAGGTCGATATAGCGATCGGACACGTTGATCAGGCTATCGCTTGTCATGGAGCGCAGACTGACAACTTCTACCCTGACACCACGGTAGCTTGCAGCGTCCACCGCATAGGCCAAGTCTCCATCACCACTGACCAAAATGGCTGTGTCGTAACAGCCGACTAGGGCCATCATATCAACCGCAATTTCAACATCAAGGTTGGCTTTTTTAGAGCCATCGGGCAGCTGTACCAAGTCTTTTGCAATGACGCGGTAGCCATTGCGACGCATCCACAGCAAAAAGCCCTGCTGCTTTTCGTTTGTACGGTCCACACCAGTGTAGAAAAAAGCTCGGAATAATCTGGAACCTGCAGTCAATCGACAGAGCAGTTTGGTGTAATCAATTTCAATGCCAAGCTGAAGGGCGGCATAAAACAGATTCGAACCATCAATAAAAATCGCAACTCTACCGCGATTTTCTAACACTTGGTCTGGCGTGAATCCAGGATCGTGACTGAGGGTATTGCGGTGATTCAACATGATTTAATCCTGTCCAATTTATTATGATTTACATCCCTGGCAAGGGTTAGCATCGACCTTTAATGACCCCTCAGTACTCACGGGCGATTGGGGGATATTTTGTCAAGAGTTTACAAATGGGCGACAGTGGCAAAAATCAGCAAAAAATCGGGTAGTCACACACAAATTTAGACTGCTCTTAGTCACTGGTTAAACTGACTGAATCAATAATCTGATGCCTTCAAATTAGGCGCTTGTCTTCATCATACATGAGGCATTTGGAGATGAAAGCCGTATAGTCGTAACTTAATTTCTTCTCAAGGAAGTAGAAAAGAATTGTGATTAGTTATTGATGGCCTAGACAAGTGTAAACCTGAGGTGAAAGTACGCTTTTTTGACACCTATCTAAAGCCATTGGTAAATAAGTTTACAAGGGTTAAAAAAGCGATATGAAAGCACATGTCTTGAAATGCTGATAAAGCCTGATTATTCTTAGTGGTTATATTAAAAAGCGGTATTGCTGATTCTTGTTGTGACAGTTACTGCAAAATGCGCATAGGTTGGTAACTGTGTTGGTTAGATTCGGGAGCTAAAATCAGCAACTGTAAAAAATCGCTGAAAATGCCAATGGGGAGCTGTAGGTGGGAATTTCAAAATTATTTACGTCTGGTGGCGTAGTTATTTGGCCACTGTTGGCGGCCTCTGTTTTGGTGGTGACTTTGATTTTGGAGCGGGGTTGGTTTTGGTGGCAGATTTCTCAGCACCAGGAACGAGTGGTTAATGGGTTTCTTGTGGACTATGGCAAGCAGCCGAAGGCGGCCATTGAAACCTTAAGGCAGCAGCAGTCCTTGCCGATGGGGCGAATCTTTTTGGCTGCCCTATCCCTAGAGCAGGCCACCCCAGAGGAATTTAAGCTGGCGTTAGAGAGTGCGGCCCAGGCAGAGATTCCACTTTTGAAGCGGTTTAGTACGGTCTTTGAAACCGTGGTGGGGTTAGCGCCGCTCTTGGGGCTGCTGGGTACGATTTTGGGTTTGATTAGTGCCCTGTCGTCTGTGCAGATTGGTGATGTGGGCACCGCCCGAGCCTCGGGAGTGACGGCGGGGATTGGGGAAGCGCTGGTATCTACAGCCCTAGGATTGGTTGTGGCCATGGTGACATTGCTGTTTGCTAATGTATTTCAGGGGCTTTACCGGCGGCAGCGGGCTGCGATCGCAGATTACGGCGGTCGTCTAGAAATTGCCTATCGACAGTACTATCGGCGGTTTGTCAGCCGACAAGGCCATTAGCTATGCCCGTAATGGCCAGCGCTCACGGGGCAGAAATCAAAAAAACACGTAAGTTACCCCAATAAATTTAGGAAATTTGCCTGTTTAGCTACTTTAATAATCGGGCTGAAAAGAATACTCTAGGAAAACGTAATCATCTTTACTCAGCGTTCGCGTTGTGTTGGTACTTATGGGTTGCTAGCTGCACCCGCTCCCAGATTTCCTTTAAAGCAATGTCCATGGGCGATCAGAGTTGGTTCAAAATCAGAGTATACGTAGGTACATTTTGTCTGGCGATGGTGGTCACCGTTATTTTGGCCACCACCTACAAAGCGTTTTTTGAACCTCAGGTTGTGGCATCTCCTGCCGTCGAGGAGGCAGCGCCCGCAGCCGCCCAGGACCCGGTAGCTCATGGGTTTATCTACACCGCCGACCAGGGCAGCTCCGCCTACCGGCCCCCTGAGCGGGTGGCGCTGGCGGATCCTTCAAACTATGGGGAGCGCTACACGGTGGATGCCTATGGCAACCCCCTTACCCACGATTACATAGCGGTACTCCATGAGACCGTATGGAGTGCTAATAGCGCCATTAACACGTTTCAGACCTATCATCCTCGAGATGCAGATCAAGCCAGCTACCATGCCATCATTGACCGCGATGGTACCGTGATTTACATTGTGCCGCCCGAGAAGCGAGCGTTTGGTGCTGGCAACTCTGTGTTTGAGGGCCCCAACGGTCCTGAAACCGCTGTGACTAATCCCCAGTTTGCGTCATCGGTGAATAATTTTGCCTATCACATTTCATTGGTCACCCCGTCCGACGGCCAAGATAATGCCCCCACCCACAGTGGATATACCGATGCTCAGTACAAATCCCTGGCGTGGCTAATGGCCCAAACCACCATTCCTGAAGGACGGATTGTGACCCATGCCGTTGTGGATCGCTCCAATTCCCGCCAGGACCCCCGCAGCTTCAACTGGCCCCATTTTTTGGAGTATTTGCATCAGTACCCTAGCCGACAGGCGTAGGCCTCACCCAACTTTTTCTAGCCACAGATCCAGGTTGAGATCGTAATATCCTTCTTGGCCCTTGGGGTAGTCACCTTGCTCAATGGTGCGGATGATTTTGGGTAGGGCGGTGATGTAATCCTGTCCCCTGACGACGGGGTGCAGAGTCCACGCATCTGGATTGGATAGGGTGGCCCGCCAACCATCGGTACGTTCCAACTCACGGGAAATCATCACCTCCCAGGAGTCTAGCTTGCCTCGACCGGTCCAGTAATTGAGCCAGGTGAGCACCCGCGCGGGCAGCTGCTTTAGCCATTCGTTTTTATAATCCATCCACAGTACTGGAATGGGTAAAAACGCATTAAAGCTTTGCTTTTTAATCAGATAGGCGCGGCTGCCAAAAAACTTGAATCGATAAAAACCGTCATCCGCTTCGTAGGAAACCCGTTGGTGCAGACTCCCGTCGGCAGTGGGTGGTCCCGATAGGGGACGAACAAATAGCACCTCGGGTCGTTGTTCCATCAGCTCGATGCCCTCGGTAATCCAGCTGTGGTCATCTTTTTGATATTGCAGCATATCGCTATCAAAATGCACCACATAGTCCCCAACGGTTTCTTCGAGGGAAAAGATCGTACCCAAAATCGGGTAGCCCTTCCAATTGTGGGTGGGTTTAGGAATAGAGCCAAAGTGTTTTTTGTACACCCGCTGTCGATAGGCATCGTTATAGTCCATGTCCACCAGACGATCGACTACGCCCATGGCCACCAACTGAGCACAGTTTTCCCGCAGCTGCTCCAGGGTGCCAATGCCCGGTCGACCCACCTTATCCCCGGTTAGGGGAGCGGTATCTAGAAACAGCACCCTTTCCACAAACGGGTAGTGACTGGTGCGCACCAGATGGGGAATGGTCTCCATCATGAACGGAATATCGGTGCGGGCCACCATGATAGATAGTGAACAACGAAAAGAAGTCATGGCTGAAGCAGGCAGTTAGAGAGTAGGAGGTTGGGCTAGGCCAATCAGTAATGCAGAAGGTGGGCCCAGCCCACCAGGCAATAGAAAAAATTATTTCTTTATCCGCCGCGTCAAACGGCCCCAGGTCTGTTTAAGCCTCTGCATTGGTCGACGCTGGGACTTTGCAGCTTGCTCCCCCGCAGGCGGACGGGCGTCATCTAGATATCGGTAATATTCCCACAGGGCTCGATAAGGACCCCCGGGTCCCATGGGGGTGCCGGCCCAGTGGAGATAGCGCAGTCGAGTATCGCCGTCATAAAGGGCATGGTCGCGGGCTCTAAAATGCTTCATGCCGCCCCAGCTACCGGGTTCGTTGGGCTCTACCTGGGCAATGTTGAGCCGCTGGTCGATGCTGTTGAGCACCAGATAGTTCATGATCGGCTGGTCGGTGGTGCCCCCCGAAAAGTCGAAGTAGTCGCGGTTTTGGGCACATTCCCCCAGGCGATCGTACATTTGCTTGAGGGTAATGGTGCCTTTTTTGGAGCCCCAAAGACCGCTATTAAATACCGAGTTGACCACATCGGTGGGGAAAATACCGCGTTCAACGGCGCTGGGGGAGAAGACATCCCGCAGCTTTCGCCCCTTGAAGTGATAGTCGCAGCAAATAAAGTCTGCCCGGTCGAGATAGGCCAGGGTGTGGGACACCGGCTCAAAGAAAAGAATATCGGTGTCGATGTAGAGAAACTCGTCTAGCGGCCCAAACCAAGCGGCTAGCTTGCGCATTTTATTGGGCAGGGCTAAAAAGTCGCGGGGAAAAATCTCACTGATCGTTTGGGTAAACGAGTCTAGAAACGCTAGATCTGGAAATAGCTGCACCTGGTAGAGTCGGTTGAGCTTTTGGTATAGCGGCTGGTAGTCGTCATTAAACGGAATCATATATACCGGGACGTCCGGGTCGTGACGCCGCAGACTGGCCAGGAGTGCGATCGCATTTTCCCCCACCTTCTGATTGGCCACAATATACACACCACGAACCATAGTGGCTTCTCCTTATTGCTGATAGAGCATTAGATTTGCACTGGCCCCTTAGAGGTTCCATATCCATAGATCGGGTGCAGGTTGGCTTGAATAAACCCATTCATATGGTCGATTGCCTGGTCGGATAGCTCTTGCTTGTACCCCCCCACCAGTCCCTTTCGCACCTTTCGCTTATTTTCAGCCGTCTGCTGCCCTCCAGTTTGCAGTACCCCAGCCCGCAGCACTGATGAGCCGCTAACTTCCAGGGAGCGCATATTTTTAAATGAGCCAAACTCAATGGCCGAGTGAATCACCTCAGGGGTAACCGTTAGCTGTAAGAAAGCTACTATCTTTGCCAGTTCTCTGTAGGTATCGGCCCGCATATCTTCATATCGTACGGTGATAAAATCTGCGGGCTCGTGGCGATTTTCATACCAACGGTTGTAGTCGTTGACATAGGCCGCTAGCTCTGGCCCCTGGAGAATAAAGGTGTTGATGTCGGGGTAGTCTGCTACATAGTCTTGCTGATGCTGGTGATATTTGGAGACTAGGGCATCCCGTGGGTCTCGCACCAGCAGGAGCACCCGCTTTTGATCGTAGGTACCAAACTGGCCATACTTTTCATGGATGGCTTTGATCGACGGCAGGTAAGGATTTCGCTCAGAGAAAGAAAACAGATAGTGCAGATTAACGTCCTGCACATCGTAGGCGACCTGCAAGATACGACCGATCATGGCTCGCAGCCAGGTTCGCCCGCAGTTGGTGGGGGAAATTAGCAAATAGTCAGCGGTTCTGCGTTCCCGCTGGTGTTTTTGTCTATCTGTCTCGTATTGGCGTCGGAGTTTGCGCTGAGCCCGCCCGAGCCAAAGGTAGCTGGGCCGATGAAGCTGAAAAAGAAGCTGATCGAAGCGTTTCATAGCATCGGTCTGGGGATAACAGGGGCAAATCAGGCTACCGTCTCAGGGCCAGGCGCGATCGCAACCGCTTAAATATATTTTTGGTCCGAGGCGCTTGAGCCCCGATGGGCTGTGGTTCTCCCTCGAACACGGGCTGCTGATCCGGGGCATCCAGATAGCGATAGTACAAAAAGAGATCGCGATAGGGAAAATCCAGGTTTTCACCCTTACACAGACGTCTAAAGAACCTGGAGCTAATGCCAATGTAATGGAGATAGGTCAGCCGCTTACCGCCATCTACCAGATAGTGCTCCTGCCGTTTAAAATGGGGCGATGTGGCACAGCAGCCCGTCACCTGATTGGCCGGCAGACACTTGGATAGGTTACGAATATTGAGATCGAGCTTTAACACCATGTAATTGACAATGGCCTGGTCAGGACCGTTGATATAAAGCACATCGGCTTCCGTTTTCAGCTGCTCCAGTAGCCAATCTAGCTGGTCGGGGCTAAACACTCCCCGCTTGGCGGCGTACATTCCCGCACAAAAAATCTTGGCCAGCTGCTGTTCGGAAAAAACATCGCTGAGCTGAGGGCTATGGACATTAAATACGTGGGTGGGGTCTTTAAACTGAAAGTCATAAACCACCCAGTCCACCTCGTCTAATGGCGACAGGATGGGCTCAATATCCCCCAGTACTAGGGTATCGGCATCTAAATAGATATAGCGCTCAAAGGGGCCGTCAAAGGCACAAAAGCGTCGGTGCATCCCCATCCGATTTACCCCCGACACCCCCCGCAGGTTCCAGACATCATAGGCGGTGGGATGGTGTTGCCAGATGGTGGTGGCAAACTGCTCCCACCGCTCGAGGGCCTCACTATCGTCAAATAGGGTCACATTGCCAGGACGCCGCTCGATTTCTGCTGACACCTTCGCCGTGCGGTGGTCATAGGGAATAACACACACCGGAAAGTCCGGAGAGACATTGGTTGCAATACTGTTGAGCAGGGCAATCAGCTGGTCATAGACCACATCATTTGCCAGGGTGTATATGCCGCAGGTCATAGCCGATTAAGGGGTTAAAAAATATAGGAAGTTATCTTAGAAAATAAGCCGCGCCCGCCGGGGCCTTAGTCTTATTCGGCCCTTAGGCAGAGGTGGCGGGTCTAGAGGTGGATGACGTTGATTTTCCCACTGGTGTACCGATGGATTCTAGATTTTCTACGACACCTAGCAAATCAACCGCAATGGTTTGGGCATGGAGCATTAGCTCTGCTTGCTCGTAGGGGTCATCCACGTCGTCTTGAATTAACGCTAGCAACCCGATCATGGAGTTGAGCTGCGATCGCAACTCATAGGATGACTTACCGATGGCATTGCGATAAACGGGCAGAATATCTGACACCAGGCTGCTGCCGTTATTAGTTTCATGCAGGCTCTTGGTCAGCTGCATGGCATGGAGTTTGGCATAGGCTCCCCTTTTTTCCAACAGGTCTTGATGGTTGCCCACCTCCACCACCTTGCCCCGGTCTAACACCGCAATTTGATCGGCCTCGTGGATAGTCGATAGGCGGTGGGCAATCACTAGGGTAGTGCGATCGCGACTGAGTTTATCAATGGCATTTTGCACCAACCGCTCTGAAACCGTATCCAATGCACTTGTTGCCTCATCCAAAATCAAAATATCCGGGTCCTGAAGCAGCGCCCTGGCAATGGCCAAACGCTGGCGTTGACCCCCTGAGAGCAACACCCCCCGATCGCCAATCATGGTGTCAAAGCCCTGGGGCAGATTTTCAATAAACTCATGGGCATTGGCCTGTTTGGCCGCTGCCATCAGCTCCGCTTCGGTGGCCTCGGGACGACCATATAACAAGTTTTCCCGCACCGACGCATTAAACAAAAAGGTTTCCTGACTGACGATGCCCAAGTTAGACCGATAGCTGCTAATGTCAATTGCCTTTAAATCCACACCATCCAGTTCAATGGTGCCGCTGGTGGGGTCATAAAACCGGGGTAAAAGATCGGCCAACGTAGACTTGCCCGCTCCTGACGAGCCGACTAGGGCCAGGGTTTGCCCCTTGGGCAAGAAAAGATCAATCCCCCGCAACACCTCTTGCTCATGGCCTGGGTAGTTAAACCGAATCTGGTTAAACCGAATCCCCTCTTGCAACGGCCGATAGGGTTGAACCCCTCGCGGCATAAAGGGTTTGTCATCGCGGCGCAGAAGGGCCGTCACGATCTCGACACTGGCGGCGGTATTGGCCAAGGTGCTGCGCTGGCTATTGAGCTGACCCAGATAGGGCAGGGTCCTAAATAAGATAATCAGGTATGTAAGCAGCGAAGACGAAAATAGCTCCAGCTGGTTGCTAAAGGCCTGCCGCCCCAGCACCGCAATCAACATCAACGCCAGAATATTAATAATCTCGTTAAAGGGGCCAATGCCCGCAAAAATAAGCTGGGACGAAAACTCAGCGCTTTCTCGGTCAACAATAATCTGGTCGATCTGGCGATATTCCCGCTCCTCATTGGCCGTGGCCTTTACCAGCCGAATCCCCGATAGGATTTCAAACACACGGGAAGAATAGTTCTTAGAAATTTCAGATAAGCGCTTGCCCAGGATTTTAGAGCGCTTAACCATAAACTGGTTGAGCAGTGTGACCACCCCCAGGGTGACTGTTGAAATCACCGTCAGCTGCCAAGAGGTCAAAATCAGCAAAATAAAAAAGACCGCTATGGTGATTATCACCACCGCCAGACGAACCAAGTTTCTAATGGCAATGGTGGTGCGGTTGACTTCAACATTTAGCTGATTGATCAAGTCGCCAATCTTGGTCCGGGCAAAGTACCCTAAATCCACATCCAAAAGCATCCGCAGCCCCTGCCGCCGCAGAGACATGGCCAGTTTTCGATTTAATGCCCCCGCTGTCAGGGAACTGGCATAGGCTGACAGGCTTTTGAGCACAATCACCCCTACCACCGAACTGGCCATGACCGGCAGACGAGCCCCCTCTGGCAGACCGTCAAATACGCTGAGAGCCTTCTGTAAAATTGGTGGTAGGGAGGTCACATAGTCCGTTGATTGCCCCAACAGCTCAAGCAAAATCGGTAGGATCAGCAGGGTGCTTACACCGCTAAACAGCGCCCCTGAGAAGCCCAGTAGAACCGTAAAAAATAAAAGAACCGGATATTTTAGAAGCGGCTGAATTAATAAACGGGTTGAAGACATAAATAATAGTCAGGCGACGCTAAATAGATGCAATTTGAGGTCAATAGGATACGGACGGTTACTGATCCTCGGGAGGCATTAGTCTGAGAAGTGCCGACAATGGACGTTATCCAGACCGGTTTATCCCATTTAGCAGCAACAACATGGATGTTGTTTACATCAAAGGCTAGCGACCGCTCTCCATACGTCTGCGATTTCGTTTATAGCCTAACTGATTCCGAGGTTGCTCCTTAAGGCATTGCTGAATCAAAGGCCCTAGTATTGATGCCATCGCATCGATACTGTAGTGCTGGATACAGCGCTCTCGAGCCCGGCGACCCTGGTCAGACGCTTGGTCCAAATTATTCAAAATAGTTTGCAGCATATCGGCTAGTTGCTGGGGTGATTCAGACTCGACCAAGTAGCCTGTGTCTCCTAAGATTTCTGGAATATCACCAACGGCAGTTGCTAAGATTGGCTTTGCCATCGCCATGCCATCGGTTAACTTGAGGGGAAATTGGGCCTTGGCCGCAGCACGGTCCTGCTGGGGTACGACGATGACATGGGCTGCTGCCACAACTTCAGGCATCGTATCGTAGGGGCACTTTGGTAGCTGCACTAGCCATCGTCCCCAGCGTTTAGCCAGAATTTGGTCGTAGTCATCGTAGGGACTCCCTCCAACAATAACCAGTCGTAGATCGGGCTGATTTAAAATGTCGAGAGCGGCTAGTAAGTCTTCAAGTCCCTTGTAGGGACGGGGTGCCCCTGGAAACATAAGCACGCGATAGTCAGATAGGCCGTATTTGGCGCGACTGACCTCAGGGTCGTAGTGCTCAGGCGTGAATAAATCAGTATCTTTGCCGTTGGGAATGTAGACACCCCCAAAACGATTTTTTAGAAACTGTGTATGCAGGGTAACTGCATCGGCTTTCGATACCAGATTTTCAATCCAGCGTAGGTAGACAGGATGGTCTGGGATACGCAGTTCGCCATCAGCCTTAAGCAGCCCCCTAGCCACATTTTGTGGGGTCCAGCGATAGCGACCCTGGTCGCCACCATGCCAGCTGAGCTCCCAGTCATCGATATCTAAAATAACGGGGCGATGGTAGCGCAGGCGCTGTAAAAGGGCCAAGCCAAAGCTGCTAGGTTTTGGCTTGTAAGCATAGACGATATCACCGCTGATCGCTTGCAAAAGACTACGTGCGGCTCCAAAAAACTGTGGGTAGTGACCCCCAGGAATTGCTTTGATGGGAAACTTTGATGGAAAGCTACCCTCGGTTTCACTATCGGTAAAGCCCAGTATTTCTACATCGTGCCCTAGTCTGACAGCCGTCTCGGCTAGCAAAAAAGGTCGTACAGCACCCTGCCAACGACCTGCACCAGACTTGGACAAATCGCTGGCAATGATTGAAATTTTGATGTTTTTGGCGTTACTTTCGGATTTTGAGCTGTCCACTGAACCCTTGCTAGATATAGAAGGCAACATCATGACCGTAGAGTCATGTTGGGATGAGTTAGCCATAGCCGGTAAGTATGTAGCACTAGCCTACCCGAGACACCCTAAGTAAACTCGAAAGTTATTAGATAGCAATGGTGCAGACACTCAAGCATCCTTGAGCGAGGTCAGTGATATGGAGGTACTTGCTTCCTATGCTCGATTACAGATGTTCGATGACACAGACGTTGCTGCTGCCGCTATCCATCAAGATTTCCCGTTTAATCCGCATGATATCTTAGGAGAAAACTCCTATCCGTGGAAAAGAAGTAATCTTCGCTGAAGATTTACATCGTTACTTAATACTGGCGAAACCCTATGTCAGGAGTTCCATTGAGGCTGATGGGGCTGCATCAATGGGCCGATCAGGGGGCAGTTCTAAGACTAAATTGCCCAGGTGGCCTTTGCGAAAGTCATTGAGCAGCTGGTGGGCTGCTCGCTCTAAATCATCGTTATGGCGCTGGGCTAGGACCGTCAGGTAGGTCTCTCCGGTATGGGGTTCGCCAGTGTTAGCGGCTAAGGGAATGTTGTAGCGAGATGCGATCGCATCTCCATAATCCCCATCGTGCCTGTCCAAGTCTTTGATCAAATCCACAAACGCCGCCGCCACCCGCTGCGTGTCATAGCTGGCATTACCAATATCATCACAAATGGCCAGCTTCAGCGCCGCCGCCTGATCGTTCAGCTTCAGCGGAATAATCCCCGGCGCATCCAGCATTTCAATCTCGTCTGAAATCCGCACCCACCGCAGCTGGCGAGTCACCCCCGCCCGCCGTTCGCTGGCCACCACCTTACGCTTTAGCAATCGATTGATCAGTGCCGACTTACCCACATTCGGAAAGCCAATCACCACGGCGCGCACCGGTCGTGGCCGCATCCCCCGGCTTTTACGCCGATCATTCATCGCCTTACCCGCATTCTGGGCCGCCCGCAGTAGAGCTTGTACCCCCTTACCCTGCTTGGCATTTGTAAAATAAACCGTCTGTCCCTGGGCCTTAAACCACGTTTGCCAGGTCTGCCGTGCCTGGGGTGAAATCATATCCACCCGATTTAGCACCAGTACTCGGGCCTTATCCCCAATCCAGCTATCCACATCCGGATGATCCGTTGCCAGGGGAATGCGTGCATCCCTTATTTCCAACACCACATCCACCCGTTTTAGCTGCTCCTTTAAAGAGCGCTCTGCCTTAGCAATATGGCCGGGATACCATTGAATAGACGGCGAAGACATGGCAGACAAGAATCACTCAGCAATCTATTCTAGCGGGCGGCCAACCCTACGGCACCACCATCACCGGACAAGGCGATAAATTAATTACTCGACTGCTGACGCTCTCCGACTGACCTGCCGGCGTCAAACCAATGCCGCGACAGCCCATCACAATCAGGTCCGCCGACAGCTCATCAGCTACGTCACAAATGACAAAAGCCGGATTTCCTTCTCGCTCAATGGCCTCCGTATCAATCCCCTGACTCGTAAACACGGTTTTAGCTTTCTCCAAAAGCTGGGATACCGCTTCAGGTGACGTCCGCTCCGGATGATCGCTGGCACCAGCATCGACCTCCACAACGGATAGCAAAACCAGGTGACTGTGGTGATACTTGACTAGCTCCGCCGCCTTAAAAGCCGCCTGTTGTGCCTCTGGACTAGCATCTATCGGAAATAGAACGGTCTTAAACATGAGTTAGCAAAACCCTAGACTTCGATCAAAAATCAGAGCCGCAATAAGCGATAATACCTAGAGAGTAAAGAAAAAGTATCAACGCTTTACATCTAGGGTAATCAAGCTTGTCCTAGCTTTGAAGTGGGGCGTACGTAACGTAACAAAACTGCATTAGGAGGATAGTTCTGTGGCAAAGAAATCCGTCACCGACTTGTCAGCGGCTGATCTGTCAGGCAAACGCGTGCTCATGCGCGCAGATTTTAATGTGCCCCTTGATGACCAAGGCACCATCACTGACGACACTCGGATTCGGGCAGCACTGCCTACCATCCAGGCGTTGACCAGCAAGGGTGCCAAGGTAATCTTGTGCAGTCACTTTGGTCGTCCCAAAGGCAAGGTAGTTGACAGCATGCGTCTGACTCCCGTTGCTGTACGTCTTTCTGAGCTGCTGGGTCAAGACGTCATCAAATGTGACGACTGTATTGGCGATACTGTCACCGCCGCTCTGGCTGACATGGCTGATGGCCAAGTCGCTCTGCTGGAGAACGTGCGCTTCTACGATGGCGAAACCAGCAACGATTCTGAGTTTGCCAAGAACCTGGCCTCCGTTGCTGATCTATACGTAAACGACGCCTTTGGTACCGCTCACCGTGCCCATGCATCCACCGCTGGTGTCACCGAGTACCTCAGCCCCTCCGTTAGCGGTCTGCTAATTGAGAAAGAGCTCCAATATCTGCAGAGTGCTGTAGATAGCCCCCAGCGACCTTTTGCCGCTATCGTCGGTGGTTCCAAGGTTTCCTCCAAAATTGGTGTCATCGAAACTCTGCTAGAAAAAGTAGACAAGCTGTTTATCGGTGGCGGCATGATCTTTACCTTCTACAAGGCTCGCGGTCTGAGCGTGGGTAAGTCTCTTGTAGAAGAAGACAAGCTAGAGCTAGCTAAGGCCCTAGAAGCCAAGGCTAAAGAGAAAGGCGTTGAGCTACTGTTACCCACTGATGTCGTTGTTGCCGACAACTTTGCCCCCGATGCCAACGCTCAGACCGTTAGTGTTGAATCTATTCCTGACGGCTGGATGGGTTTGGACATTGGTCCTGACTCCATCAAGGTATTCCAAGCTGCCCTGGCAGACTGCAAAGGCGTTATCTGGAATGGCCCCATGGGTGTATTTGAGTTTGACAAGTTTGCCGCTGGTACCGAAGCTGTTGCCAATACATTGGCTGAAATCACCACTAGCAACGGTTGCATGTCCATCATTGGTGGTGGTGACTCCGTTGCTGCCGTTGAGAAAGTGGGCGTTGCTGAGAAGATGAGCCACATTTCCACCGGTGGTGGTGCCAGCCTTGAGCTGCTTGAAGGCAAGACGCTTCCCGGTATTGCTGCACTAGATGACAAGTAAGCATCGGAGCTTAATTGTCTAAATGGCGTTGCTGCTCTGCGGGATGATCGCATCTGAAAGATACTGTCTTATGGTGTGTCTAACCGAGCGGTTCAGCTTCTAAATCAGCAATGGCATCCATAGCAAACTGCTGAATGCATATTTCCAAAGGAAAGGCTGCGCCAACAGCAGTTTGCTGCGCACATAACCGTTGCCGTGTAATGCTTTTAGGGATTACGTATGGCTTGAACCATGTGGGGCCAAGCCATACGCGCACACCATAGAGGTGTGCCCATAAAACCCATAAAACAAAAAGCCCTTCAGTCTAAACTGAAGGGCTTTTCTTAGTCTCCTAAGAGAGTCTCAAACGCTACCCGAATCGGCCAGACGTTGACGCTATCAGGAAGGCCGCATAAGTTAGCACGTATCCCACCGTAAAGTGAGCCAAGCCAACTACACGAGCCTGAACGATGGATAGAGCAACCGGCTTATCCTTCCAGCTAATCAAGTTAGCTAGAGGAGTGCGCTCGTGAGCCCAAACGATGGTCTCAATCAGCTCTTGCCAGTAACCTCTCCAAGAGATGAGGAACATGAAGCCTGTCGCCCAGACCAGGTGCCCAAAGAGGAACATCCAAGCCCAAACCGCCAGGTTATTCATGCCGTAGGAGTTGTAGCCGTTAATCAACTGGGAAGAGTTCAACCACAGATAATCACGGAACCATCCCATCAGGTAGGTGGAGCTGTTGTTAAACTGCGCCACATTACCACCCCAGATAGCCAGGTGCTTCCAGTGCCAGTAGAAGGTTAGCCAACCCAGGGTATTCAGCATCCAGAACATGGCCAGGTAGAAGGCATCCCATGCAGAGATGTCGCAAGTACCGCCACGACCGGGGCCGTCACAAGGGAAGCTGTAGCCAAAGTCCTTCTTGTCGGGCATTAGCTTAGAACCACGGGCATCCAGGGCACCTTTTACGAGTACTAGAGTAGTCGTGTGCAGACCTAGTGCGATCGCATGGTGTACCAGGAAGTCACCAGGGCCAATGGTCAAGAACAGGGAGTTAGTACCACTGTTAATGGCCTCAAACCAGCCCGGTAGCCAGATACCGCTAGCCGCGCCAGTGGCCATGCTGTCAGCATTGGAAAGCAGCGTGTCAAAGCCATAAAGGGCCTTACCAGAAGCCGCCTGAACCCACTGAGCAAACACAGGCTCAACCAGGATTTGCTTCTCGGGAGTACCAAAGGCAACAACTACATCGTTGTGGACATAGAGACCCAGGGTATGGAAACCGAGGAACAGAGTGACCCAGCTCAGGTGAGAGATGATCGCTTCCTTGTGATCCAGGATACGAGCCAACACATTGTTAGCGTTCGCAGCCGGATCATAGTCGCGAATCAAGAAGATCGCACCGTGGGCAAAAGCACCCATCATGATGAAGCCAGCAATGTACTGGTGATGGGTGTAAAGCGCAGCCATGGTGGTGTAATCCTTAGCCATAAAGGCATAAGGAGGCAACGCATACATGTGCTGAGCAACTAGAGACGTTACTACACCCAAGGAGGCTAGAGCCAAACCTAGCTGGAAGTGCAAGGAGTTGTTGAGCGTATCAAACAAACCTGCATGACCGGCACCCAAATCACCAGGCGTTCCAGCCGGAGGATTATGGGCATTGAGGATCTCCTTGATGCTGTGGCCAATACCGAAGTTAGTCCGGTACATGTGACCCGCAATGATAAAGATCACCGCAATGGCTAGGTGGTGGTGGGCCATATCAGTGAGCCATAGAGACTCAGTCTGAGGATGGAAACCGCCCAGGAAGGTCAAGATTGCAGTACCGGCACCCTCAGATGTACCAAACAAATGGTTTACAGTGTCAGGGCTCTGAGCATACACACCCCAGTTTCCAGTAAAGAAGGGGGCCAGACCAGCAGGGTGAGGCATCACAGTCAGGAAGTTATCCCAACCCACATGCACACCGCGGGACTCAGGAATTGCAACGTGTACCAGGTGACCAGTCCAAGCCAGAGAGCTCACACCAAACAAACCAGCTAGGTGGTGGTTGAGGCGAGACTCAGCATTTTTGAACCAGGACAAGCTGGGACGG
Source organism: Cyanobacteria bacterium J06554_1 (assembly GCA_038534515.1). Classification (GTDB taxonomy): domain Bacteria; phylum Cyanobacteriota; class Cyanobacteriia; order Phormidesmidales; family Phormidesmidaceae; genus Leptothoe. Next base: position 55,169 of record JBCAWO010000013.1, on the reverse strand, counting down.
AATTTGGGCTGCAGGTGCAACCAACCTGCAAGCAGGAAGACAGACGACAGCACCAAAAGGAACAAGGACGCCGAATATAGGTCGCCGTTGGTCCGCATACCAATGGTGTACCACCAGTGGTAAACCCCGGAGAACGCTACGTTAACGGGGCCAGTGGAGCCAGCCTGGGTGAACGCATCCACCGCATTCTGGCCAAAGTGAGGGTCCCAAATCGCATGGGCGATGGGCTTAACGTTGAGGGGATCTTGGATCCACTGCTCAAAGTTACCTTGCCAAGCTACATGGAACAGGTTGCCGGATACCCAGAGGAAGATGATCGCCAGGTGACCAAAGTGAGAAGCAAAAATCTTTTGGTAAAGATTCTCCTCAGTCATGCCATCGTGGCTTTCAAAGTCATGAGAGGTGGCAATCCCGTACCAGATCCGACGCGTAGTTGGATCCTGTGCGAGGTCTTGGCTAAATTTTGGAAATTTAGTTGCCATAGTTTTCTAGTAAGTCCTCCCCGCTAACCTATCGACAGAATTCGAGCATGGAAGAACGCCCAAGTGACCACAATACCGCCGAGGAGGTAATGTGCGACACCAACCGCACGACCCTGAGTAATGCTCAGTGCGCGAGGCTGAATTGCAGGAGCAACCTTAAGCTTGTTATGAGCCCAAACAATGGACTCGATCAGCTCTTGCCAGTAGCCACGGCCACTGAACAGGAACATCAAACTAAATGCCCAAATGAAGTGACCGGCTAGGAACATCAAACCGTAGGCCGAGATAGCAGAGCCATAGGAGTTGATGACCTGAGAGGCCTGAGCCCACAGGAAGTCACGGAGCCAGCCGTTGATAGTAATGGCGCTTGTCGCGAAGTTACCACCAGCGGGGTGAGCGACCGCACCACCGGAAACCGTACCCCACACATCCGACTGCATCTTCCAACTGAAGTGGAAAATCACAATGGAGATGGAGTTGTACATCCAGAACAGACCTAGGAAGATGTGGTCCCAACCAGATACCTGGCAGGTGCCGCCACGACCAGGGCCGTCGCAAGGGAAGCGGAAACCCAGCTCGCTCTTATCAGGGATGAGACGAGAGTTACGGGAGTACAGCACACCCTTAAGCAGAATGAGAACAGTGACGTGAATGGTGAATGCATGGATGTGATGCACCATAAAGTCAGCTGTACCCAGGGCAATCGGCATCATGGCCACTTTGCCACCAACGGCAACCATGTCACCACCAAAGGCAATACTAGTCGGACTAATGGCGTTGGGAGCCGTGGTACCGCTAGCGGCTAAGGTGTGCAGGTTTTGCACCCATTGGGCAAAGATTGGCTGCAGCTGAATTGCACTGTCGGAGAACATGTCCTGGGGACGACCCAAGGCACGCATAGTGTCGTTGTGGATATATAGACCGAAGCTGTGGAAGCCTAGGAAAATACATACCCAGTTGAGGTGCGAGATGATGGCGTCACGAGCGCGTAGGACGCGGTCGAGCACGTTGTCGACATGCATGGCCGGATCGTAGTCACGAACCATTGCGATCGCACCGTGAGCAGCACCACCCACAATCATGAATGAACCAATCCACATATGGTGAGTGAACAGGCACAATTGCGTGGCGTAATCAGTTGCTAGGTAAGGATAGGGAGGCATCGCATACATATGCTGAGCCACAATAACCGTTACCGAACCACCCATAGCCAGGTTGATAGCCAGCTGAGCGTGCCACGAAGTGGTCAAGAACTCAAACAAGCCATCGTGGCCATTCTTAGCAGGGAAGAGCAACGGATCGCCCTTCTGACCTTCGAGAATCTCCTTGATGCTGTGACCAATACCCCAGTTAGTGCGGTACATATGGCCAGCAAAAATGAACATTACGGCAATCGCCACGTGGTGATGCGCAATGTCAGTCATCCAAAGGCCACCCGTAACCGGGTTTAGACCACCTTTGAAGGTCAAGAAGTCAGAGTAAGCACCCCAATTGAGGGTGAAGAATGGCGTCAAACCCTGAGCAAAGCTCGGGAACATGTCGGCCATAAATGCCTTGTCCAACAGATATTCATGGGGCAGAGGAATATCCTGTGGAGCGACACCCGCATCCAACATGTTGTTAACAGGCACACCTACATGAATCAAGTGACCTGCCCAGGATAGAGAGCCTAAACCAAACAAACCAGCTAAGTGGTGGTTCAGCATGGACTCCACATTCTGGAACCACTCAAGCTTCGGAGCTTTGATGTGGTAGTGGAATACACCGGCATTAATCATCAAACCAGCCATGACCAGTGCGCCGATAGCGGTGCACAAAAGCTGGAAGGAATTGGTGTAACCAGCTGCTCTCCACATCTGGAATAAGCCAGATGTAATTTGAATACCTTGGAAACCGCCCCCTACATCAGCGTTCAAGATCTCCTGACCAAAAATTGGCCAAACTACCTGAGCACTGGGATGAATATTAACGGGGTCTGCTAACCAAGCTTCAAAGTTAGAGAAGCGAGCGCCATGGTAATACATGCCACTCAGCCAAATGAACACAATGGCCAAATGGCCAAAGTGAGCACTAAAAATTTTACGAGAAATGTCCTCTAAGTCACTGGTGTGACTATCAAAGTCGTGAGCGTCGGCATGGAGATCCCAAATCCAAGTAGTGGTTTTTGGGCCTCGCGCCAGGGTACGGCTGAAGTGACCAGGCTTGCCCCATTTCTCAAAGGAAACGGGTACCGGATTTTCATCAACTGTCACCTTGACTTTTGCCTCCCGCTCCCGCGGGGTAGTTGTCATGGAGACTCTCCTCTCTCTAGACAAAGAACGAACAGCCTAAAAATCGAGGCCAGCAAAAAGCTTCTTGGATGAAACAATTGCAAACATTTCCAACTGAGATGTTAAGTCAGCGAAAACGTTGACACTCGTCATTTATAGGATTGCTCCTGAGCATTATAGACTTGGCACTTGCCCGATCCCGCGTTGAGTTAACAATAATTCAACCTCCGAAATCCTCTTAGAACAAGGGTCACACGGTAGTCGTTTTCACAAAATTGCTATTTACCGGGTCGGATATTAACAAATCTCAATAGAACCGCCACATTTCAGCGACAAGCCTTGGGGCATGCATAAAACTCTCAAAATCAAATTTCTTTCTTAAATCAGCACCATAGATCCTTCCTATGGTCAGAGTTTCAGGATTAGTTGTTGTTAGTTGTCTTTTTGTTTAGTTTTGTAAATTAACTGAGTGTTGTTGGGGGCTTAGTTATGCAGTTAGTCATGGAGTCCTAGTATTTGTCGGCAATGGCACCGCGGGTGCACAGGTATGGGGGCACAGAAAAGCTTTAGCCCCATTGACTAATCAAGGTCAACGGACCGCTAATATCGTTTAAGCCTGCCGCCGCGCAGCTAGGCATCAGGTTTAAACACCCTTCTAGGAAATGCTCGTCATGACTTTGGCTTCTGATGTTTTGAGACATCTGCAGTGGCTTGTGGAGAAGATAGTCGGACCCGTGGTGCTATCGGCTCTGCTTTTGCTGACCAGCTGTAGCAATGCCCCCGAGTCTGGAGTTGGGCTTGACGAGTCTGCGCCCCCATCCCTCTTTGCCCCCGGTCCCGTGATCAAGCAGGTGGACCCACCCGAGCTGATTCAAACATTGGCTCCCTGGCTAGATACCTATGCGCCCCAGGTGCAGATCCGCCAGCCCCAGGCTGGGCAGATTTTTGATGCCACCACCGTTAGTGTTGTACTACAGGTCCAAGATTTACCTATATATAAGGATGAAATGTGGGAGATGGGACCCCACGTGCAGCTCCTGCTTGATAACCAGCCCTATGGATCGGTGTATGACCTTACGCAACCGATTGTGCTGGAGAATCTATCGCCAGGAACCCATACTATTCGAGCGTATGCCGTACGTCCTTGGGATGAAAGCTTTAAAAATGAAGGGTCCTATGCCCAGGTGACGTTCCACATCTTTGCCCAAACGGGCGAAAACTCGCCGAAGGATGCCCAGCCGTTGCTTACCTATGGTGCCCCGCTGGGCGTCTATGGGGCTGAGCCCGTTTTATTGGACTTCTATTTATTGAATGCTCCGCTGCACCAGGTCGCCGAGGGCAATGCGGCGATTTCTGACTGGCGTGTGCGCTATACCGTCAATGGCGAGAGTCTTATTCTCAAAGATTGGGAGTCTATCTATATAAGGGGTCTGAAGCCAGGACAAAATTGGGTGCAGCTAACGCTAGTGGATGAGATGGGCGAGCCCCTAGAGGGCGTTTTTAATAACACGGTGCGGTTGATCAACTATGACCCAAAGCTGGATGACAGTCTGGCAAAAATTGTTCGAGGAGACGTCACCCTGGCGGAGATAGGTGGCATTGTTGATCCTGATTATGAGCCGGAGATTCCTGAGCCGCCCATCGAAGATAGCAGCGATGAGCCCGATCTAGAGACTGGGCAACCTGCCCCCGAGGTACAGCCCGAGGAGGTGCCCCAAACCGAGGTGCCTAAGTCTGCTGAAGTCCCCAAGTCTGAGGTCACAGCGCCCGAACCGCTTGATGAAACTAGCGAAGTTTTGGGTGGCTTGGACGGGGATGCACCAGACGCAGAGTCTGACGCAGAGTCAGGCGCAGAGTTTGAAGAATCAGCCGTTAACTCTGATCTACCCACTGAGCCGCCATCGGCCTTAGAGCCGTCACTGTCAGAAGGAACGGCTGGACTCGAAACACCAGCCGTGCTGGAAGAAACAGTCACCCCTGTGGATGCTCAAGCGGCTGTTCAGGTCTCTGAGGATAAGGACGCTGAGACAGCTTCTGAGCCTGGTTTAACCCTGGAGGTGGATTCCAGCGTGGACTTAGAGTTTGCTGACTCAGAATTAATGTCTGAGCCCATTGAAGATACTCCGATCACGGCCGAGCCGATAATAGATATGCCGGTAGAAATCTTGGTGGAGCCCACAGTTGACAGACCCACTGATGGTGATGAATCCACTCAATCAAAGCGGCGATATTTGCAGCGACTATATGACTATCGCGATCGCTCAATGGAAACCTACAAGCGCTAATTTTTAGCCATTAAATCACAGGCTTCTGGCTTTAATTCTCGTTCCATCAGTCCACCGACTGCCTCTTGGGGAGTTACGACTCCCCGCAGTAGACGATGCACCTGTCGAGCAATGGGCACCGGAATACCTTCGCGATTGGCCATGTCAATTAGGACATGGGTGGTATTGACGCCTTCTGCCGTGCTGCCTAGTTCATCTAAAATCTGGTCTAGCTTTTTACCTTGGGCGAGTCCGTAGCCCACACGGTAGTTGCGGCTGAGGGTGCCATCACAGGTGGCGAGTAAATCGCCTAACCCCGAGAGACCATAGAAGGTTTCTACCTGAGCGCCCATGTATACACCTACCCGCAGCATTTCTGGGATGGCTCGGGTAATTAGTGCGGCCTTGGCGTTGGATCCGAGTTTGAGCCCGTCACACACACCAACTGCGATCGCAACCACGTTTTTAAGCGTGCCCCCCAGTTCTGCCCCCACGGGGTCTGGGCTGGTATAAATCCGAAATATTTCCGACGAATAGACCTGTTGAACCTGGGTTAACGCCTCCACATCCGTGCTGGCGACAACGGTGGCCGCAGGCAGCCCCGCCTCAATTTCTTTGGATAGGTTGGGGCCAGAGAGCACCACAATCGGGTTTTTGGGGAAGGTGTCACTAAAAATCTTGGACGGGGTGCGGGTGGTTTCAGGATCTAACCCCTTTGTGGCCGTTACCAAAATTGTGGAGGGTTTTAGCTGGGCTGCCTGCAGCTGGTTGGCCAGGGCTGCCACCCCTTTCATGGAAATGGCTGACACCACAATATCGGCATCGGCCACCGCCGTTGCCAAATCTGATGGTCCTCGCCGAGACCAAATTTGTACCTGGTTGCCGTTGGTTAGGGCCAGCCTCGCCAGGGCCGTGCCCCAGGCTCCGGAGCCCAAAACCGTCACCCGCGCCGTTTGCTTTAGGGCTTCTGATAGTGGAATTATCGGAGTTTCAGACGGTGCAGATGAAGTAACCACGTGGCAATGTCCCCTTAGCAAAGGGTCTATATAGTTTTAAGCGTTAAGGTTTGAGTTTTGAACTTTGAGCAGCGCTCAAAATCTAAAACTCAAACCCCATACCTAGACTAAGCTACTGATGCCGCTACGGGAGGCTGATATTGATCCAGCTGGTACTCGGGAATACAGTTGTCGCGCATAAAGGTGTAGTAGTTGAGCAGGTTGCGATCGCACCGCTCATCAGACCAATTACAGTAGCGCTTTAATACATCTGCCACCACTGGCAGCGCATCAAACCCATAGTTACCCCGCATCGACAGCGCCGTCCGTCGCCGACAAATATCCACATAGGTGCGTGCCAGTTCGGAGTTAACGCTATAAACAATCTGCGCCTTGATATCGGGTTGTCCCGCCACTACCGGCTCGACCAGCTCAGGAAACTCCTCAACGATGGCCAATACCTGAGGGGTACGGGCACCGTAAACCGATAGCAGGTGGGCTACCACATCTCGATCGGCCGCTGTCACCAGGTCCTTAGCCTCGCTTGTTACAATCGCCCCCGGTAACGGAGCCTGTCGAGTCGCCGAATGACTGCGAGCCTTTCCCTGTTTTTTGAGGGCCGCGTCCACCATTTCCTCACCCACCTGACGATGGGTGGTAAGCTTGCCACCAATCAACGACACCATATTTTCCACAGATTCAGCGGTGTGGTCATACAGCACGTGGCTGCGGGTAATGCTGCTGGTCTTTTTCCCTTCGCTATAGGGCAAGGGGCGCACGCCAGCATAGGTAAACTTCACCAGCTCTCGCGTCAGCTGAGCGGTGGGAATCACCCGGTTAGTTTCATTAATTAAATAATCAATTTCGTCATTGCTGGCATGGACCTTATCCAAATCGCCATCAAAGCGAATATCTGTGGTGCCAATCAGACACATCCCCAGCCACGGCAAGATAAAGAACGGTCTGCCATCGGTGAGTGCTTCCACATAAAGGGCCTCATCCGGTGCGCCAGGAAATTTATCCACAATAATATGGCTGCCCCGTGTACCCCCAATTTTGCGGGTTTTACCCACGGGGGCGGGGGCATTACCTTGAACACCGCTGCGACAAACCTGATCGACCCAAGGACCCGAGGTATTGATCACCACGGCCTGCTCATGGCCACGAACAACGATCGGCTCACCCGTTTCAACATCTCGACATAGTAATGATGTAATCCGATTGCCACTGCGCTGTAGTTGGGTAACCGTTACATAGCTCAGCATGGTTGCCCCAGCGTCCTGGGCCGATAGCACCGCCTCTAAACACAGCCGCTCGGCATATTCCACCTGGGCGTCATAATACTGAGCCGCTCCTCGACAGCCATCCGGCTCTACCGCACGAAACAGCTGCCGCATCTTGGTAGCCCCCAGCATTCGATGGTTTGGCAGGCTCTTGTCATAGCTGAGCAAATCATAAAGCACCATCCCAGCCTGGATTTCCCAATAGCTGCGCGATCCCTGGGCATAAATAGGAATCGTCATCTGGATTGGCTTGATTAGATGGGGAGCCGTCTGCAGCAAAATCTCCCGCTCCCGCAGGGACTCCCGCACCAAATTAAATTCAAAATACTCCAGGTAGCGCAACCCACCATGCACCAATCGACTTGACCAGCTAGTCGTACCGCTACCAAAGTCGCTCTTTTCAATCAGAATGGTCTTTAAACCCCGCAGCGCACCATCGCGGGCTACGGCCACCCCATTGATGCCACCACCGATCACAATCAAATCGTAGGTCGTCGCTTCAACTGTTGAGTAATCAGGCATAGTTGCCACCAAAAGTAACGATCTGCATACAATTAGCCGTTGCTGATATACGACGATGAGCTAATCAGTCACAAGGTACCGCCAGGGCTTCTTAGAAACAATCATCCCGAGGATCAGCAACGCCGACAATTAACATGTATTAGATAGCGAACGAAGGGTTCCCTATGTCTCAAGATGGCACAGATTTTTAGAAAGGGAAGGGGAATTTGGTAGAGACATGCTGTGGAATGTCTCTACCAAATTCAAATTTTTCCTAAACGCCCACCGTTTCCTTAGCCTCTGGCTCAATCGCGACGGTGGCCTTTGCTTCCCTAAACAAATGGTTAGCCCACTGCTGCACATCGTAGCGGCAGATAGCTTTGTGCAGCTTTTTCATCCGCTCCGCCTGTTCTTCAGCAGACATTTCTAGGGCCGCATCAATACACTCATCCATGCGGGTAGATGAATAGGGGTTGGTCAGTAGGGCTTCGGGTAGCTCTACTGCAGAACCGGTAAACTCGGACAAAATCAGGGCTCCATCTTCACCGTTGTGTACGGCCACATATTCCTTAGCCACCAGATTCAGCCCGTCCCGCAGCGGACAGATCCAGCAAATGTTCGCTGCTTTGTACAGCGCCATTAAATCGTCGTAGGGTAGGGGCTCAGTAAAAATCTGTACCGGTGTCCAGTTGAGGGTGCCAAAGCGACCGTTAATTTGGCCCACCATCTGTTCGATTTGCTCCTGGGCAATGCGATATACCCGCATTCCCTTAGCAGCCTTCACGGCTGTCATCATCAGATTGACTTTGCCAATGTACTGAGGGCTCCGCTCTAGCAAACGCTCAAAACAGGCCAGCATTTCTTTAGCCCCTTTGACGTAGTCCACGCGCCCCGCAGACATGATCAGGGTATTGTCACCGATTTCAGCCCGCAAAGCCTTTACCCGCTCTTGAATTGACGGACGCATCACCACATCGTGAATCTTTTTAGGACTGGTCCCCACGGGGAAGGCATCGATGGTGACAATCCGCCCCTTGTAACGCAGCTTAGTGACCATTTCAGGTTCGGCTAGGGCCGTGCCAGTCTTAGTAAAGGCCTCAGGTACAGGAATGCGCTCTACTATTTCCACGTCACGACAGCTGCGGGCTGCGGACACAAAGTTTTGCACGTAGCGGGGAATATGAAATCCGCACAGGTCACAACACAGTAAGCTGTCGATGATCGCATTTCGCCAGTGGAGAATATTAAATACATCCGCCGCCGGAAATGGCGTGTGGTGGAAGAAGGCGATCTTCACATGGGGCATCTGCTGGCGAATGTAGTAAGGCGTTAGCCAGAGATTGTAATCGTGGATCCAAATCAGTGCATCGTCAGCAGCATCCTCACAGGCGGCTTCTGCAAACAGGCGATTGATATTCTGAAAATTTTCCCAGTCAGAACTGTCATAGGTAAAGTGCTCGGGAAATGAGTGCAAAATCGGCCAGAAGGCCTCTTTGGATGTGATGTGGTAGAAATTTCGCACCTGATCGGCATTTAGGGGAATACGCCGTACTACGCAGCTATCGCTGCCCCCCTCCATAGTGACTCGATCGATAAATCCTTTTTGCTCTGACTCGGTGATTTGTTTCCAAGCGACCCAAGTACTCTGGTCTGCATTGGCAAAAAAGCTCTTTAATGTAGGTACAATTCCATTTGGACTCTTCTTTTCACGATAGTAAATCTTGCCATTTTCCGTTACCTCGTCATAGGGTTCACGGTGGTATAGGATCACCAGGGAAGATTTCATATTGGGTTCTCCTGCAGGTTGCTCAACAGCGGTATTAACTGTGGGATCCAAACAAAACAAAGTCCAGGGGAGGCAACTTCTTGTCCACGCTGCCCCCGCCGAACCTTAAAAAATGCATGAATAATAATAATTAGGGTCCGCTGACGATTTCTGCCAATACATCAGGGTTTACAGTGAGTTACGTTATCGTATTAAGCCTTATTTAGCAATTGAATTAGTGGTCTTCCTTAAGTCATCCGTTGATTAAAAGAAATCATTTTCAAGAACGAATTTAAAATTCATCAGCCCTAACTATTCTCTCCCCCCACTATCGATCTTACACTCTGTCTAAAGCTGTAAACCATTGGCGTAGTTTCGTCATATTTTGATCGATGGGAACTATAGGCGCGCTCAACATTCTGAGCTAATGTAGCGCTGCTAACCTACATAAACGTTGAAACCTTGAGTTTCTCCGACAGAAGAATATAACTTCTGGATGTGGGCAATGTTTAACTGGGTTTAACTAAACCTATGCGCTACCCTCACTAACGAGACATCCGGTGATTGCAACTGCCCCCAGACGACTTCAACTAGTCGAAGATGAAACCCAAAGCCTGCTGATGTGGGCCGAAAGCATCCAACGTTCGGAAGCAACATTTTTTGAAAAGGCCCAGAAAATTGCTCGACGTCTGGGGGCTCACTATCGGGCTGACCGGCTGACTGAGGTAGGCTTTTGGACCCCCGATCTCACGGGCGATATTATTCAGTCAGAGGATCGAATTGTTCTGGAGGTTTATACACCGACAGAGGATATTGATTTTCGTGCAGCAGAACAAACTGTCACGTTTAATCAAGCCCAAATTCCTCTGGTGAAACAGGGAGAGTTTGTCTGGGGAGTGATTGAGGGGATGCGCCCCGGTCGTCGCGAGCGGGCTGGATGTTTTTACTGGTTACGCTACATTGACCAGGATGGGCGAGTACACATCATTCGAGATCCGCTAGCGTATTCACTGCCCTATGGAATTTTTGCCCCTGCAGAGCTATATGACATGCGTTTGCTGCAGCGGCAGCGGGCTGACCGTAGCTATTTTCGTCGTACCGGTAGCGGCGTTGGTGACGCCACGATTCCCCGTGTCGATGCCCCCACCAACATTTTGCAGCTCCATATCAAAACCGCGTCTGCCAAAGGGACCTTTGAGGGGCTGACGGAAATTTATCAGCGTATTTCCGACAAGCTGGCAGCCGGTGAAGACCTCACCCCAGAAGAAGCTGTCTATGCCGGCTATGACGCTATTCAACTGTTGCCAGTGGAACCAACCATTGAGTATCGACGTGAAGACTCCCACGCTGACTATGAGTTTTTTGCGCTATCGTCTGATGACGCTGCCGCTTCCCAGCGCCCGCCCACAACTGCCCAGGCAGTGCTGAGAAAACCCGACACTCAAAACTGGGGATATGACGTTCCTATCCTTGGTTCGGGTGCCACTAACCCAGCAGTGCTGGGGAGTCTGCGCCCCAACGAGGTGATTGATTTTATTGCTACGCTGCACAACTTTTCTGAAGGCCCGATACAGCTGATTTATGACTTGGTTTACGGCCATGCCGATAACCAGGCCTTAGAGGTGATGACCCATCAGTTCTTTAAGGGCCCCAATATGTATGGTCAGGATCTTAACCATCAGCTGCCCCAGGTGCGAGCCATTTTACTGGAGATGCAGCGGCGAAAACTGAATACAGGTGCTGACGGCATCCGTGTTGATGGCGGCCAAGACTTTCGGTTTTTTAATCCGCTCACGGACCGGGTAGAGCAAGACGATGCCTATCTGTTGGCCATGAGTGATGTGGTGCAAGACATCAATGGCTATCGACGGCTGATGTTTACTGTTTTTGAGGATGGTCGTCCCTGGCCCCAGGAAGGGTGGGAAGAGATTTCGCGCTATCGCGAGTTGATTGAACAAAAGCCTGAGTCATTTCAATGGGGACCGCTAATTTTTGCCCATAACACCCCTTCTCTACAGGGGTTTTGGGATCGTAAATGGCGACGGGTGGGGGAAGTTATCTATCAGGGCAACCGCTGGATTACGGGCTGTGGAAACCACGATACGTTAAGGCGCGGCACCCAGGTTGAAATCGATCAGCCCATTAACTGGAATCTGGGGAAAACCCTGCCAGATGTGTTGCATAAGGCGTACAACAATCCAGCCACTCAGCTTTGGGTCTGTGGTTTTAGCCCGGGGCTACCCATGGACTTTATTAATGCCAACGTGGGGGCTCCCTGGGGATTTTTTAGAAATACGGACGACCAATATGGCGTCAAGGTGGTTTCAGAGGAAATCAGCTTTTTAGAGTGGCAAATTGAGCCCGATATGTATGACCTGGCAGAGGTGTATCCCCAGCTTAAGCACATGGGGTTCCGTGACTTTCAGCAGCTGCGGGACTTTTCCCAAACGCTACAGGAGGCCATGGTGACAACGGACTATAACCTGCAGGAGGTGGCCACCATCTGTAGCCAATGTTTGGGGCCTAACCTTGATAGCTGTGAATTACCGGCGCTTGCTGAACTGAATGAGTCTTCTTTAGCTGGGTTTCTGGCAAATTTAGATGTGCCCAAACTGAAGAAGTTTGCCATGGCCTTTATGGAAGATGGCCATGGTTTATGTAATGTGTCCCGGTCCTATGACCGGATCGATCAGGGAATGGCCACATTTCATTTGGCCTTGCGGCAGTATCGCCGTCGGCATCCGTGGCTTCAGGAGAATTTGACGGGCTACGACCGCTTTAATCGCATTAGCGATGACCAGCGTACTGTCTTTTATGGCCTGCGGAGTAACCCCCTTGAGCCGGGGGATTCGCCGATTTTGATGGTGGCCCATATGGGGGGAGAGCCGCTGACTATTGAGCTGGAAAACTGGCTGGGGCTGGATATGGATGATTGGAGGGTTGCGATCGCAACCCCCGACCTCAACCCCGACACCGACTTAAAAGATCTGTGCCACTTTACCCTCAAAGACAGCCAAGGTGTTCTCTTTGAACAGAAAAAATAAACACCTTCATACCTAAAAACTACTCGAAAAACACAGCGTCATTTTCTGTCATTACACAGCATCAGAAAATGACTGTGACGCCAATTTTTCCCTGGCAACAATTAATGAATTCCTCCCGGTTATTTAGCCCAGAAGGATTTTAGAGATCATAGAACATTTATTTTTTAGTCTACATATAACTTTTCAAAGTGCTAAGATTATAAAATCAATCTTAAGAAAAGACAGCATTATCTCTTGTAGACCTGTGCAGTGTCTGGGGAATTTTGTCATATGGAAAAAAAGCTCAAAGAACTCGTTGGCCAAGGCAGTGTGTGGCTGTATGTAAAAAGCAGCAATGGCTGGTTTAAAAATGTGGAAATCTTAGAGGTCACCAACACCACCATTACGTTCCGTTACGAATCTGAGTCTGATATAGAACGTAAACTGTGGGAAAAAACCACTCGCATTGACAATATTGCCGAGGTCGAGGTGCGCCTGCTGACCGTTCCAAAAGTAGACAAAAAGCTTGATGCCATCCGTGGGCAGCTATCCCGTCTCTTGGAACAAGAAGATTAGGGCGCGGTGGCTATGAATGGGGAAACTACCCCGATTGCCGCTGCCTAAAAGAACTTACCGATTGAGCCAATCTGGCCGCGTTAGTTCCTAAGAAATCAATACTCAAAAACTTCGTTATGGGAGAGTGCGATCACGCACCCTCTTTTTATTTTTAAAGCTGGGGTTAACGCTGCTTGCTTACCGATGGTCTTGAGCTCGGCCGAGCATTCCCTAACCTTTATTAATTTCCCCTAAGACTTCCTCGATTTTTTCCCACAAAACCCTCCCCGCGACACAATAGGTGCAGTTCTTTAGTTAGATCGGTTTTTCATGGATGTCAAAGCCGCGTCTACGCGCTTACTGGTGTCAGATATTACCAACTGCTGCAGGTTTTATCGCGATTTGCTTGGCCTAACGGTGATCGTAGAAAATCCAAGCTATGCCGAATTTGAGGTGGCAGGGCAGACTATTTCCCTATTCCATCAAGAGGAAATGGCCTCTATTATTCACACCAGCGATAAGCCTGCTGTTGCCGATAGCCAGGATAAAACCGTTCTTATTTTTACCATCACTGATTTGGACAGTACCTATTCCCAGCTGCGTCAGGCAGGGGTGCATTTTGATGAGCCACCGACTCAAAATAGAGACTTTAACCTCAAGATTGCCTATTGCCGCGACCCTGAAGGCAATCTGATCGGTCTGTTTGAAAACCTGATGTAATCGAGTCAGTGGGCGGTGCTCACCCTCCGGATTTCCCGATTGCTAATCACCCTTTTGTCACGAGGAATCGTCAATGTCACAGTACGTCATGGCCCTGGACCTGGGCACCACCGGTAACCGCGCCATCTTGTTTAACAAAGCGGGCGATATTGTGGGCCAAGCCTATAAGGAGCTAACCCAGTATTATCCGCAGCCGGGCTGGGTAGAGCATGATGCCATAGAAATTTGGGAGCAGGTTCAGTGGGCGATCAAGACGGCCATTGGCGAAGCCAATATTAACGCCAGTGACATTGCCGCTATTGGACTGACGGTACAGAGAGAAACCTGTTTGCTATGGGATAAAACAACCGGTAAGCCGTTGCATAAAGCCATTGTTTGGCAAGATCGACGAACGGCCGATATGTGCAGCAATCTGACAGCTCACAAATCAGATATTTATGAGCGCAGCGGTCTGTTTCTAGATGCGTATTTCTCAGGGACCAAGCTACGTTGGCTCCTGGATAAAGTTCAGCCCCAATTATCAGACCAGAATTTAGATAATGTTTTGGCAGGCACCATCGATACCTGGGCCCTGTGGAATCTGACCGATGGCAAGGTGCATGCGACAGACCACAGCAACGCCAGCCGCACATTGTTGATGAATCTGGCCACACAGCAGTGGGATGACAAGCTGCTGGATATTTTTGGCGTACCGCGATCGCTACTGGCAGATATCAAACCCAGTCAAGGAATTTTTGGTTATACCGACCCAAGCTTGCTGGGGGTAAAAATTCCGATTGCTGCAATTTTGGGCGACCAGCAGGCGGCCTTGTTTGCTCATGGTTGCGATCGCCCCGGTCTTCTAAAATGCACCTACGGTACTGGCGCATTTCTAGTGGCCCACACAGGCAAAGACATTGTGCGCTCCGATAATCAGCTGCTCTCCACCATCGGCTGGACTACGGCCAAAGAGGGCAGCTACGATCTGGGCTATGCCCTAGAAGGCAGCATGTTTACAGCCGGGGCCTGTATCCAGTGGTTACGCGATGGATTACAGATAATCGACAGTGCCGCCGACAGTGAACCCCTGGCCACATCTGTCCCCGATAACGGCGGTGTTTACTTTGTCCCTGCCCTCAGTGGGCTCGGGGCTCCCCATTGGGATATGGGCGCGCGGGGTGCATTTTTGGGGATTACCCGCGGTGCGACTAAAGCCCACATGGTGCGTTCTGTGTTAGAAGCCATCGCCAACCAGGCCCGAGAAGTGGTGACCGCCATTAATGACGACAGTGGCACACCGATTACCACGCTAAAGGTGGATGGGGGGGCCTGCAACAATGACTTTTTGATGCAATATCAGGCCGATGTGCTGGGTATCCCGGTGGAGCGACCTGCCGTGTTAGACGCGACAGCTCAGGGGTCGGCCTTTGCCGCCGGTCTGGCCGTTGGTTTTTGGGATGACTATACGGCGTTGGTAACCAGTCGCAAGATTGATAAAACCTTTGAACCAGGCGTAGGGCAGGCGGCGGCCCAGGATAATTTTGCAACCTGGCAGCGGGCTGTTGAGCGAGCAAAGGAATGGATTGTTTAAGCTATCAGGCCCCTTCAAAGGAGCTTACTCGTAAGGTAAATCCTGGTAGAACATCCTCTCCCGATAGGGTGGTGGGTAACGAGTAGGTTTCTTTGGCCTTACCCAATTGATAAATTTCTACCTGTTGCTCTTTGGGGTTAAACAACCAACCTAGACGTACACCGCTCTCTAAATACTCCTGCATTTTGGTTTGTAGTGTTTTGAGAGAGTCAGTCGGAGATCTTAACTCGATCACAAAATCTGGAGCAATCGGTGGAAATTTACGCCGTTGCTCTGATGTCAGAGCTTTCCAGCGAGACAGTTCTACCCAGGCAGCATCCGGGGAGCGATCGC
Organism: Cyanobacteria bacterium J06554_1; assembly: GCA_038534515.1. GTDB lineage: Bacteria > Cyanobacteriota > Cyanobacteriia > Phormidesmidales > Phormidesmidaceae > Leptothoe. The sequence goes on along the minus strand of JBCAWO010000013.1, from coordinate 39,408 downwards.
CACCATTGGGCAGTCGAAAAATAGTAGATGAGCTAAAGACCTTACCTAATTTCGTTTGACGGTTCCAAATGACTAAATCGGCACCTAGCTCAATTTCCTGATTGCCACTATCTCCACCAACGGGGGACATGAGGATTAAATCTCCTTGAGGTGTCCGCTCTACTTGGATTTCTGGGTTTTTAATACAGAGCTGATAAAACTGCTCGTCTGTGAGGTTGACGGTTTTAAGATCGAGGGTAATGGGGAAAGTCAACATAAAACTGAGCTCACAAAGCTAACTCCAGTATAGCCTTGAGCCCAAAAGTGAAAGAAAGAGAGAAAAGGCTACTAAAAAACTCTGAGCGTGGAACACACCACATAAAGTTCTTAATGTGAGCTTTTCCATTGAGAACTTTGTGCGCTGCGACACCACGGCTTAGCCAGTGCGCGTGCCTATTCAATGATTTAATATAGTACAAATGATCTACTAAGATATATAATTCCTATGGGCAGGACATTTGTCTATGACCATAGGAATTGGGCTACCCTAGACCACAGCTGATCAATCGGTTTGAGTATGGCGATTATTGCGCTAAAGGCTTGGTATCTTCAAGATTATGAGCCCATTCGGGATCTTGAAAAACGGCCCCACGATCTGCGGTTGGCCAAGAATAGTTTGCTAAAGTCGGCGCTACGGGCTGATTTTCTGGATGATATCGACGAAGTGCGTGAAGCGGACTGGTTTCAGCGCTACTTGGAAGGGGATGGGGTGGAATTTTATGTCGAGGGGAGCGGTACCTATGCGATCGCAAATATCGACCTGATCAGCCACGAAATATACTTTGCCAAAGCCGACTCCCTGGCCAACCTTGACCCCACCCTATTCCTTTGCTATCAGCAGGAATACCCAGAATCCAGCGATCTGCTGCGGGCCGCCCTAGAACCCTACATCGAAAAGTTTAACCGTCGCGCTCGTCTACCCATCAAACTGGTCGAATCCCATCGCCTTAGCAACGGTCCTGTGCGACTCAATAGCAATCTCATGCGTCACATTCGTCGCAGCCTGTTGTTTATTGCCGACGCCACCCCCATCCTAGAAACCGCTGGCGATCTGCCCCTGCTCGTGCCCAACCCCAGCGTGTGTGTGGAGCTAGGCTATGCCCTAAACGCCAAACGTCCTGAACAGCTCATTGTTGCCCAAATGGAGCGCAACGATCTCCCAGGGCAGTTTCCCTTTGATATCGCTGCCCAGCACAAGTTGGAATTTACCAGTAAGTCCAGTTTGCAAAAAGCGTTGCCAAAGATGTTAGACGCAAAATTACAGCGGTTTAATCTGGTTGGCTAAGGCAGGCTTATATTCAAACGCTTTGCCTGCCGTGGCAAAGAGCCCACGATCAACGTTACTGCGTCTGGGCATTTAGAGATTTATCTCGTTATTTCCTGTCGCTTGGAAATAATTTTTGTCTAAACTCCAGTCAGCAATGGAAAGCTTTAAAAGTGCAACACCCAATCGTCTCCCCGAGGAACATCCTTTCCATACGTTCACTAGGATCTGGAGATGCGTCCTATGTTGTTGATAAGTACCCCTTGAGCATCTTAATTCAACAACGTCAGCATGGCTCCCAACTTAGCAGCGATAGGATGTATCAGCTTGACCCATTGGGTGTTGGCTTAAACGAGACAGACCAATATGCAACAGCTTTACCTCTTTTGTCTTGTTTTCTCTAGCTGTTTAATCTGCCAGGGAAGCGATGTACCTCGCTTCAATACCAATGTAGATCATCTGTGTTGGGGATCAAGGATTTGTAGACTAAAGTTTACGATTACTGAGAGTGTTTAAAGAATCTTTTGCGTTGATTTAGATGGGGCTAAAGCTCTCTAAGGAGAAGCGTTTTGATTGATATTCTCTTAGGTGGTTATTGCTTTTTTGAGATATTGAATGGAGCGCTCATAACAGAATTTTTAGAAGTTAAGTAAAGATTGAGAACTTTGATTGATTCTTGGCTCTATTTGGAGATTTTTTGGTACTGGGTTTTTGTTGGGGCTGCAGGATGGCAGGTCGTTGATTTTGGGATGGGTGACCCCAACCTACGGACGCTTTCTTTTCTCCATTTCTGCTACGTTGGCTATCGATGTGAGCGAGTGAAACGCCATGGGTGGAGTGGTTGCGGCGGGCCATGAAAAGACGGCGGCAGCGGCGGTCGAGATGCTAAAGCAGGGGGGCAATGCCTTTGATGCTGCTGTGGCGGGGGTGCTGGCGTCCTGTGTGGCGGAGTCGGTGCTGACATCCTTGGCGGGGGGCGGTTTCTTGCTGGCCCACACGGGGGTGGGGGAGCCTGTGCTGTTTGATTTTTTTAGCCAAACGCCGGTGAGTAAGGAGCTGGCGCATCCGCTGGAGTTTTATCCTATCCATGCTGACTTTGGGGATGTGGTGCAAGAGTTTCACATTGGTTTGGGGGCAATGGCGGTACCGGGGGTGCTCAAAGGACTGGTACATGTGCATCGCCAACTGGGACGCCTGTCTCTGGAGCGGGTGGTGATGCCTGCGATCGCACTGGCGCGCCAGGGGGTGGTGGTCAATGACTTTTTGGCCTATGTCTATGGTTTACTCAAGCCAATTTTGCTGGCGACGGCGGGGTCACGCGCTATCTATGCACCGGCGGGTCGCCTGCTGCAGACAGGCGATCGACTCTATATGCCTGCCTTTGCCGATGCGCTGGAGCGGTTGGTAAGCCAGGGAGAAGCAGAATTTTGGCAGACTATGGCGGCTGAGATTACCCAGACTAAAGGGGCATATCTGACGGCGGCAGATTTTGCCAACTATCGGGTGATTGAACGCCAGCCGCTGTGTCTTGACTACCATGGCACCCAGCTGCTGACCAATCCACCCCCCAGTGCCGGAGGCGGGTTAATTGCCTGCTCGTTAGCCCTGTTGGCTGGCTGTGAGCTGTCTGGCCATGGGAGTCCTGACCATTTGCTGGCCCTGAGTCAGGCAATGCGATTTACCAATGTGGCCCGTCGCGACGGTTACGACGCTCGCATCCATCAGCCAACGGTGGCCCAGGAGTTTTTGTCTGTGGCCCATTTGGGACAGTATCAGCAAGCATTGGGGGATGCGATCGCACATCTTAAGTCAACCCAACTTGCCAATAAGCTTGGCAGCACCACCCACCTCAGTGTGATCGACAACGACGGTAACGCCGCTAGCGTCACCACCTCCAACGGCGAAGGCTCCTCCTATGTCATTCCCGACACTGACATCATGGTTAATAACATGCTGGGTGAAGAGGACCTCAACCCCCATGGATTCCATCAGTGGACCCCAAACCAGCGCATGTCTTCCATGATGGCTCCCACGATGGTGCTGCGGGATGGGCGTCCCTATTTAGTGCTAGGGTCCGGCGGCTCGAACCGTATCCGCACTGCTATTTTGCAGGTAATTTCAAACCTGGTGGACTTTGATATGCCCCTAGAAGCAGCAGTGGCCGCCCCCCGCATCCATTGGGAAAATGAGCTATTTCATTTTGAACCTGGTTTTGACCAAACGGCCCTGGGCCACATCACGGGCAGTGCCAAACCCATCTGGTGGCCGACCCAGAATATGTTTTTTGGTGGGGTGCACGCCGTGGGTCTAGATAAAAATGGCAGCTTACATGGAGCAGGAGACAGTCGTCGCAGAGGGGCTGTTGCTGTGGCACAATAGGGAACTGCTTAGTTATGGTGGTCTCAGGCTTAGTTGTCTCAGGCTCAAAGGTATAGACTCCCCATGGATAATCGTCGTTATCACATCACCACGTTTGGCTGCCAGATGAACAAAGCCGACTCTGAGCGGATGGCTGGCATTCTCGATGATATGGGGATGACCTGGATTGAAGATCCGTTGGCCGCCGATTTGGTGGTTTACAACACCTGTACTATCCGTGACCATGCCGAACATAAGGTTTACTCCTACTTGGGTAAACAGACCAAACGCAAGCACAAAAATCCTAACCTGACCCTGGTGGTGGCGGGGTGCGTTGCCCAGCAAGAAGGAGAAGCCCTGCTGCGCCGGGTGCCCGAGCTAGATCTGGTCATGGGCCCCCAGCATGCAAATCGTCTGGGTGATCTGCTAGAGCAGGTATTCGACGGTAACCAGGTGGTGGCTACCGAGCCTATCCATATCATGGAAGACATCACCAAGCCCCGTCGCGATAGCAAAATCTCTGCCTGGGTAAATGTGATCTATGGCTGCAACGAACGCTGTACCTACTGCGTTGTTCCGGGGGTGCGCGGGGTTGAGCAGTCCCGCACGCCAGAAGCTATTCGAGCTGAGATGGCGCTTTTGGGGCAGCAGGGCTACACAGAAGTGACGCTGCTGGGCCAAAACATTGACGCCTACGGTCGAGATTTACCCGGCATTACCGCCGAGGGACGTCGCCAAAATACCCTCACCGATCTGCTCTACTACGTCCACGATGTACCGGGCATCGAGCGGATTCGCTTTGCCACCAGCCACCCCCGCTACTTTACCGAACGACTGATCAAAGCCTGTGCCGAACTGCCCAAGGTGTGTGAGCATTTCCACATTCCTTTCCAGTCTGGCGATAACGATGTGCTCAAGGCTATGGCCCGCGGCTACACCCATGAGAAATATCGTCGCATTATCGACACGGTGCGTCGCTATGTGCCCGATGCCGCCATCAGCGCCGATGCGATTGTTGGGTTTCCGGGTGAAACCGAAGAACAGTTTCAAAATACCCTCAAGCTGGTGGAGGACATTGGGTTTGACATGCTTAATACTGCGGCCTATTCCCCCCGACCCAACACCCCCGCCGCCCTGTGGGACAGCCAGCTAGACGACGCCACCAAGAGCGATCGTCTACAGCGACTCAACCATCTCGTGTCAATTCAGGCGGCCGAACGCTCCCAGCGCTATGCCAACCGTATAGAGCGGGTAATGATAGAAGCTACAAATCCCAAAAATCCTCACCAGGTGATGGGACGTACCCGTACCAACCGGCTGACATTCTGCAAAGGCGATATTAACGAACTGAAGGGCAAAATCATTGAGGTGAAAATCACTGAAGTGCGGCCCTTTAGCCTGACAGGGGAGCGGGTTGAGAGTTTAGTCGGGGTCTAACACTGTTTCCGTTGGGCTACCTAGGGGGCGAATGCTGATAATTTTTCCCCCTAGCATTGTAATGCGCTGCATTTCTTCATTCATACGACAAAAGGGCACTTGAATAAATTGGTTGTGGCTGTGGCGAATGGAGGTTTGATGATTAAATGTCATCTCATTTTCACTGAGACCAGCCAGCTCATAGACATACATACGATTATCTGAAGAGCTAGACGAGAGTCTGGATGCGCACTGTCCTAACATAATAATTTCTCCTTAAAAAACAACCTGGCAGCAGGGCTTAGGCTCGAGAGATACTGGCCACTCGACCACCGGTTTTGTTGATTTTTTGCAAGGTTTTGTTGAGGGCTTCGTAGGGCACCACATAGGTGCGGTTGCTGCGACGAACCTTAGGATAGCCGGCTGCCAATAGTCCAGTTACCTCGATGCGATATAGGGTGCCACGGTTCTGGGTGGGTTGAGGTCGCCCAAAGACACGAACTGGCATATTGTCTTTCTCGGAGGCCAGGTATGTTTTGACCTGGCTGTCTCCCGATGGCAGGTTGATGGTAGAGACAGTACCCATGGCCAGTTCTGACGCTAAGCGAGACTTGCTGCCAGCCAGCTGTGAGCGATCGCTGTTGGCATATCCCCGATATAGCCTAAATAGACGAGAAAACCCAGCAATGGTTTGACCGGGTTGGGTGTTAAACCCTCGATAGTAAGGAACAATATTATCGCCAAAGGCGGTTTCATATTCTGCGGTATCGATGTAGGAGTCTATATCAGCCTCAAACCCTTCTTGTTCATAGCGATCGAGATGTTCAATGACTTCTGCTTCACTGTAGGGAGCCCGTCCTAGCAGATGTTTGAAGTTTAATTCGATTACACGGGTTTGAAAATTTGGATATAGAAACTTGGTTTTGTATAGGTCTGATTTAGCAATCCCTCTGATAAAGTCTCGGACTGTTAACGCACCGCTGCTAAGCAGAGATTCTAAACCGACCAGGCGCTGTGATTGCATCAGGTAATCATTGCCGAAGACATGGCGGTAGGCAGCATAAATAACCGTCAGTACGTCGTCTGCAGAGGCCTGAGGACGCAGTTCTACCGGGCTTCTCTCAGCAAACGGTGTGGTGCCTAAACGAGCGGCTGCTACGGTGATAGCCACAGAACAATCTCCTTAAAGTGATTTAAAAGTGATTTAACCGAAAATTTGCTGCTACTGAATTTTTGGGATGATTTTATCTGTTGTGACTGCCATACACCGGCATCTTGCAGATAAAATCACCCCGAGGATCAGCAACGCCTCTGGATAGATCAGGGTATACCAATCAGGCTGACGTGATATTAACGATGCGATTACCCCGTTGGTTGAGGCGCTGTAGCGTCGATGACAGCTGCTCATAGGTTACCAGGTATTCTTGCATACTCCGACGAATCTGTGGTGTCTGTCCGCTGGCGGATTGAGTCACTCGGATGCGATAGAGTTTTTCCCGTTGGCCGCCGGTTGTTCCTTGGAGTTCTTTGCCAAAACCAGGTGTTCTGATGGGGGTGGCCGTATTGCGAGCCAGTTCTGTTGTTAAGCAGCCTTTTTTATTGTTTGTTCGGGCGCGATCGCTGCTAGCGTAGCCTCGATATAGCTGAAACATTCTGACAAAGCCAACGGTTTTTTGGTTTCTCTGGGTCGAAAACCCTCGATAGGAGGGGACTATCTGGTCACCAAAATTTTCTCTGTATTCGGCTGAATCAATGTAGCTGTTGATCTCAGCATCATACCCTTGTTGAATATAGAGATTAACATGCTCAGAAATCTCTGTTTGATCGTAGGGGGCTCGGCCGAGCAGATGCTTAAAGTTGAGTTCAATAAACCGCACCTGGGGGACGTTGTAGAAGAATTTTTGCTTATACAGATCTGAGAGGACCAGGGCGCGCACAAAATCACGTACACTGATGTGTCCTTGCTTTAAAAGAGATTCGGCGCTGACAAGACGCTCGGAATCCATGATGTGGTCTTGGCCGAATATCTGGCGATAGGCAACCCCAATCACAGCTTGGAGATCGGCTTCACTGGGGTTTGTTCTTAATTCGGTGGGGGTGATTTGGGCCAGGGCTTCAAACCCTAAGGGACTGGCTGATGCTGAGCTTGTCATAATGGTTTCCCAACGCTGGCGTTGATGGTTGATTGGGCAAACGTAAATGCTGTTTTTTGGACATTGACCTGGGCGTTTGACAGGTGACCGATACCTTCCTAACGTTGCAGCGCTGGGAAGGTATCGGTCAATCCCCTGGGGTTAGCTCAGGGAATTGATCGCATAGTCAAGGTAGGAGTTGGCTTCAACGGCCGCATCGCCGCTGAGTCCGTGGTTTGCTTTGATGTGGTTGAGGGCTTCAACATACCAGCTGGGGGATAATTCAAACGCTTTGTTGATTTCTGCCACACCGGCAATGAGATAGTCGTCCATGGGACCCGTGCCACCTGCGATCAGACAGTAGGTCACCATGCGCAGGTAGTAGCCAATGTCACGGGTACATTTGGCTTTGCCTTCTGGGGTTGAGGCATAGTTGTTGCCCTGCATTTGGGTAGTGTAGGGAAACTTTTGGTAAACGGCCTGGGCGGCTCCATTGATCAGATTATCTGCATTTTTAGTAATGCTCTGAGCCGCGGCTAACCCTGCTTGGGCCTGGCGAAAACGACCAAAGGCAATCTGAAGCTCAACGCTGCTGAGGAAACGACCTTGGGAATCAGCTGTGGCTACAGCTTCTGTCATGGGGGTCTTCATGGTGCTAAATCTCTCTACAATTTATAAAAAAACGGCAAACGAACAGACAAAAGGAGTGGTGCTCAACCAACGGCGCTGGCCGCTCGGTCAAAATAGCCGCTCAGCTCAGCCATGAGTGAGCTGCAGTCTCCTTGGGTGACGCCTGCTCTGTCATTTGCGATCGCAAGTGCGGCTACTTTCATCTTGTTGATTGCTTCTGCCATCGAAGCCCCCGGCACCCCTAATGCTAGATAGGTCTCACGTAGGCCATTCAGACAGCGGTCATCCAGCACGCTGACATCCCCGGTAAACACAGCGTAGGTAACGTAGCGCAGGATAATGTCCATGTCTCGCAAGCACGCTGCCATCCGACGGTGGGTATACGCATTGCCCCCCGGTGCGATCAGCTGAGGCTGTTCTTTAAATAGAGCCCGGGCCGCATTGGTAATAATGGCATTGGCACTACCGGTTAACCGGTTCACCACATCCATGCGCTTACTTCCCTCGGCAACAAGTTGACTGAGCGCACTGATCTGGGCGTCGCCAATGTATTCTCCTCGTGCATCAGCTTGGGAAATAACCTTTGTAAAAGCGTCATACATGGAAAATTCTCCTACTTTAAACAAGCATGTACAAGCATCTGATGGTTCGCGCTTGAGCGTCAGATACGATCGGCGAGGCATTCTAAGCAACAGGACTCCACCGTTAGTAAGCTGGCTTCCTACTTTCGTCAGAGGAGAGCGACGCTCTAAACAGCAAGAAAAAAATTGACTAGAAAACACCTTGCCGACAACAAGCAGCATTAAAAATGCTCCCCAAAGAAAGATGTTGTTTGGCTATCAAGAATTAACCAAGAAACTTTGAGGAAAACAGAGTCTTAACTCCAGGTGTTAAGACTCCGGCTTTTGAACTATGCTGATTTAATCAGTTTGCCTGTGCAGATACTGTGCATATCTTTGTATCTGAATGGTTACAATCGCCAAATCCTTCTGACTATAAAGATTTTGGGCATTAAGCCTGCCGTAATTAAAGCTTAGAGTCTCTTACATTTCGTTACGGTTCTCTCAGTAACAGGCACTTCAACAGAGTCAAACAGCATGGTTTGCAAGTACCTTTCAGCCCACTGCGCTCCAAAGGCACGCTCTAAAATGCATCGGGTTTTATCATTCTTTTGCTGCTGTAAGCAGTAGTGACGCTGGCCTGCAACAATTGCTGCTTCTTGTTCAATCGACTGAACAGGCGTTGTCTTACTGCTTAACTGACAATGAATGGACAAAAATAAAGTGACTCGGGTGAGGAATTCAACTTCTTCTTGGTGAGATGTGGGACGTACAAACAGGCAAAAATCAGAAAAAATATTACCCCAGGCTGGCAGCGTACGGGGATGGTTAAACTGTGGAATCGGTAACTGTTTTAATGTTTGGTGATATTTGTCAGGTAATGTGTGGCTAGGGGAAACTGGTGACAGATCTACAATTGCTGCACTGATCTGCCCTCGATTAGCGACAATATCAGCCCCAAAGATTGGCAGATCAAAATCGGTGCGAGGGAACATTACGCAGTGAAGAATATCTAAATTTTTACCGACCTTAGCCAGTTCTAAATGGAGTTTGCGAAACTGTACCGTCTGAAAACAGTGATTTTTGATGGTGAGGCGCTCCCCTTCGAGGGTTCCTTCTACATAGCCTAAATCTGTTGGTGTTTGATAGGGATAGAGCGTCAGCTGGCTTTGCCAAATTGATTGAATTTTCGCGGCTAATTGGGAAATCAGGGGGTGTTGCCCCAAGGAATTCGGATAAATGTGATCCATAGTCATATTTAAATCATTGTGGAACCTTGACGGCAGTGGCTGCCATCGAGTGGGCAAAAAATTAAGTTTGCAAAAGAGCGAGGAGAGTAAGTCGCATCCTTAGCATGACCTACCCCTGTGCAGACCCTGTGCACGGTTAGACCTGGCTATAGAGACGCCGCTACGCTAATGTTGCTCTTTCCTGACTACACCAGGCGCGGTATCGCTTTAAGCGATTGAGGATCCGAAATACCAAATCTTGGCCCTGAATAGGCTTAGTAATATAGTCGTCGGCCCCGATGGCAAATGCCTTGGACTTGTTGTTTTGATCGGTGTGGATGCTGGAGAAAATAATCGGTAGATGTTGCCATTTGGGATGGCTGCGGAGCACTTTACACAGCTCAAATCCATTAATGCTAGGCATTTCAATGTCTAGAATAATGACATCGGGCAGGGTTTGGTTAAAGATTGTCCAGAAGTGTTTTGAATTTGCTAAGGGTGTAATCTGAAAATGCCAGGGCTGCAACAGTTTTACCATCTGTTGCAAATAGAGGCTATCGTCATCCACCAGCATGATCTTGCTGTGGCGGTAGCTCAGATGGGTTGTTTGGATAATGGCGTCTAACACGTCGGTCGGACTGACGGGATATTCCAACACCATCGCCCCTCCCCGACGTACCAGATCTAAGCGGTTACCAAAGTCCGCCTGGGGGGTGATTAACAAAACGGGTAAATGGGACCAGTCCTGACTGAGGGTGCTAACCAGCTGCAGCAGCCTGTGGGAACTGGTTTCATCTAATATCGGATCAGCTTCGCTGCCGACAAGGTTGATCAAGACTAGATCTGGGTGGGGGGCGGTTGATTGGAGCGGACTTTGGGGCGAAGGCGATGCGGATAAGAGCTGGATGGCGATGTCGGTGGATGGGGCTAACTCAGGCACAAATCCTTGGGCTACGGCCAAGGCCATCAGCTGCTGAATATATGGAGCTTCATTAACATCAACAATGAGGATTTGAGGGGAATGGGACGATGTTTCTTCTGGCCAGGATGTCAGCTGCGGTGGTTCGTCGAGGGCATGGCCCAGGTTGGTGACCAATGTCTGAAATTGGGACGTTTGCGCCGTGGTTACGGCCTGATCTAACTGTAAGAACTGCTGGATTTGCAGGGCGAGACGGTACCCCTTTACCAGGCCAAACGTGCCCAGGGTTCCTGCCAGGCTGTGGGCCATCTGTTTGGCCTGCACACGCTGCTGGGCGCTCATGCTCCGTTCTTTGAGGGTTTGTGACAGATGGACCAGATAATTCCATCGCTCTATACTTTCGCCTTTGTGGGCCTGCCAAGCCTGGGTTAGCCCGGCTAAGTAGCTTGCCCGATGGTCGGGGGGAGAGACATGGGGAGATTTTGAACTGCGGGCGACGGTTAAATTTGCAGTTTTGAGACGATAGCCCAGCCCCCGCACGGTTTCGATAACATCGGCGGCGATGCCCGCTGCCTTTAGTCTCTGGCGTAATCCTCGAATGTGCGATCGCACCGTCGCCTCACTGGGAAAATCGTCGGAAGACCAAATCTGATCAAGCAGTGTCTGGGTGCTAAACACCTGATGGCTGTGGCGTAGGAATAGTTCCAGCAGGGCATACTCTTTGGCCGTCAGCGTCACCGGGCGTCCCTGGTAAGTCACGTCGCAACTGGCCGGATCAAGACACAGATTGCCCCAGGCTAAGACCGATTGAGTATCGGTAGAAGCCCGCCGCATCAGGACCCGTATGCGCACCAGCAGCTCTGCAATATCAAACGGCTTGACGAGATAATCATCGGCTCCGGCTTCTAACCCTCGAATCTTTTCCGTCTGCTGATCTTTTGCTGTTAACAACAGGATAGGAACTCCATAGCCCTCCTCCCGCAGCCGCTGACAGAGCTGTAAGCCATCTAACTGGGGCAGCATCCAATCCAGCACAATCAGGTCATAGTCAAAGGTAGACGCGTAGGACCACCCCATTTCACCATCCGCCACCCGATCAACAATATAATTTTGCACCGCTAGCTGCTGAGTTAGTACCTCAACTAGGGCATCATCATCGTCAACTAATAAAACTTTCATGGGTTACCCTAGAGTTGCCATCCCAGTAGCTTGGCCATTTGACTGGCCAACGCCAGAGGGTTAAAGGGTTTAGTAATCACCCCAGTCACCCCAATTTTCTGAAACAGACGTTTTTCTGCTGTTCCGGTTTTAGCCGTCAATAAAATTACCGGAATCGCCTTGGTTTGAAGGTTGTTATTTAATCTTTCAAACGTAGCGATGCCGTCCATCTCGGGCATCATCACATCTAATAAAACAGCGTCCGGCTGCTGTACTTCAGCCTCCCGCAACCCGTCTTTCCCCGACGAGGCGCAGATAATCTCCCAGTTGGCTTCCATTTTCAAACTGAGACTGACTACCTTTTGAATGGATTCTTCATCATCAATCACCAGTATACGTTTGGTTTTCATGATGTTTGTAATATCTTTTTACTAGAAAGGGGGACAGTAAAATAAAAACAACTGCCAACGCCGACCTCACTCTCCACCCAAATTGTACCGCCATGTTGTTCGATAATCTTGCGACAAATCGTTAACCCTAGACCTGTTCCCCCCTTCTTACGAGAATCAGACGAATCCACCTGCTGAAAACGTTCAAAGATATTTTTGAGACTATCGTGGGGAATTCCTTGCCCATTATCCTTGACACAGAAAAGGGCTAACTCGGGTGAGTCGGATGGGGAAAACGTATCAGAGATAGTCTGAGGCAGTGGCTTGCCGTCTACGCAGGATTGAATGGTGATGGTAATCGTTGTGCCGGGGGCCGAAAACTTAATGGCATTACTGATTAGATTGGTCAGGGTCTGAACGATGTAGTCCGGATCGGCCCAAATGGCCAGGGATTCTAGCTGGGTTTGGATCTCAATGGTCTGCTCTTGGGCTATGGTTTGCATCGCGTCAACCGCCTGCTCTACCAGGTCGGTGGTGTCACAGGTACAGGCCTCCATGGTGACTTCTCCAGATTCTATGCGCTGAAGATCGAGCACATTATTAACCAGGCGCACCAGCCTGTCGGTACTTTCATCGGCCACCGTCAGCATTTGTTGTCCTTCGTCTGAGAGATGCCCTAAACGACCCGTTGCAATTAATTTTAAGGAGCCGTGGAGTGACGTCAGCGGGGTTCTAAGTTCGTGGCTAACAACGGCGATAAATTCGTCTTTCATCCGCTCTATAGCTTTACGCTCACTGATATCTGTGGTGAGGGCGAAAAAACCACTAATGGTTGTCTGTCCCGGTTCCATCATTTCTAAATGGGGAATGTAGCTGACACTAACCGAATGACATCGCCCGTCTTTAAACATGAGGTCACTCTCATAGGTCACCTGCTCGCCAGCAAGCGCTGCTTTGATGTGGGGCTGCATCTGCTCATAGCGCTCGGCTCCCGCCACGGTTTTGATGGATGTGCCGTAAAGCTGTGCAGGATCTTGTCCTAACCAATGACTATAGGCCTGATTGTTAAAGCGATAACACTGTTGGGCGTCGACATAGGCAATGAGTACTGGCAAATTATTGGTAATCAGGCGAATCTGCTCTTCACTCTTGCGCAGGGCCAATTCGACCTGTTTACGGTCCTGAATCTCCTGTTGTAGGGCGCTATTTGCCTGGGTTAGTTCCGCCGTACGCAGGTTAACCCGTTCTTCTAAATATTCCAGCATCTGGCCTTGGGACAGGGCGATGCTAATTTGATCGGCCAGCTGCTGCATCAGCTCTAATTCAAAGTCGGTCCACTGGCGCGGACTGCGACAGTGGTGAGCAATGAGCAGTCCCCAAAGATGATGGCTCGTTGTATTGTTCAATAACCGTTCCGGGGGTAGAGGGCGCACAATGGGAACAATTAATTTGGATTGGATGCCCCATTGTTTAATAAATTCCACCAGGCAGTCGGCTAAACCAGACTCGGGGGCATGAACATCGGCAATTGCCTGGATGCGCCCCTGGGCATAGAGACGCTGATAATCTTCTGGAAAGACTTCTTCGGGGAAGGGAATGCCCAGGATAGATGGATAGGGGGCCTGTACCGCTTCGCTAATGGTTTTCCCCGTACCATCGGCCAGAACCTGGTAGATCAGCACCCGGTCGGCCCGAAGCAGATTTTGAACTTCTTCGACGGTCGTTTGTAGGATTTCCTTAAGCTGTAGCGACTGACGAATTTTGAGGGTGATTTCTGCAAACAGCTGTGAGCGCTGATGTTGCTGTTCGATTATGGTTTGAGCACTCTGGGCATTTGATTTTAATAACAGATCCTTTTGAACAATCACCCCCACTAGCTCATCACTCTCATCTATTACCGGCAAATGGCTAATTTGATGGTGCTCAAACTGTTGCATGAGAGCCGCCACCGTTGATAGCTCAGGCTTGATGACTGTAATGACGGGATGGGTCATGATGGTGGCCAATCGCAGCTTGGTCCATCGGCTTCGCTGGGCAATCACGTTGACCAGGTCTTGGCGAGTGACAATGCCGACTACGTTGCTGTGATGCAAGACTAAAACGCAGCTTGATTCGGGTCGAGCCACCAGCTGGGTCAACACTTTGGGTAACAGGGTTTGCCCCGATGCCGTCAGTGGATGAGTATCAATGACTTCGTCCCAGAAAGTAAGTGCACGTATTCCCTCATCAGATGCCATCAGCAATAGATTGAATCACGTTACTCACAAATCTATTGGACGGTTGGTCAAACTGTTAAGGGATTAGTTTTATTCTTTGATATTTGGCTATTTTTCTTAACAGTTCGCAATATGAGCAGGGCGGCTAGTTCCGGTTTGATCTGTCGGTGAATGGTAGGTTGATTACAGAGTGAGGTGATGAATATGGTGCCGCGTGTCTATATTCGGCCGCCCGTGGATGCCGACTGGTCGGCGCTGCTAACTCTCCATCAGCGCAGCGCTGACTTTCACTATCCCTGGGCTTCGCCTGCCCAAGATGAGCAGGGCTGCAAGCGCTATATCCATCGCTGCCAGACTGAGCCATTTGAAGGTTTGCTGATATGGCATGCCGTCGACCATCGGCTGGTGGGGGTGGCCAACCTGAGTCAGATTTTCTATGGCAGCTTTCAAAATGCTTATCTGGGATACTACGGGAGTGTTGATTATGGGGGGCAGGGGCTGATGACGGAAGGGGTGGCCCTGGTGTTAAACCATGCCTTTAATCATCTCAAGCTGCATCGCATTGAAGCGAATATTCAACCGGCTAACACCGCGTCGATTAATTTGGTGAAGCGTCTGGGATTTGCTAATGAAGGATTCTCGCGACAGTATCTGAAGATTAATGGGCAATGGCGCGATCATGAGCGCTGGGCACTGACGGTGGAGAACTGGCTGCAATGAGGTGGTTTTGCTATAAAAGGTCTAAATTGGGGGCATCCTAGTCCAGAAAATGTTGCGATTGAGGAAACTCTATGACGGCAGACATTCCAACTAAACTGCCTGCCCAGCTACACAACCGTAACTATACGCTGGTCTATGCCCCTACTCAGCTGCAGCGCTTGGGGATGACCCCTGGGTTTGAGCAGCGGTGGCAGCAGGCCCAGGCTCAAATTTTGCAGATCGCTGAACAGTGTCACGCTCTGGCCCCCAATGGACTGACGGTTTATCGACGGGATGCTGAGGCGTTTCAGACCCATCAAAATGTCAACGGGGCTAATTTACAGTCTTTAATGGCAACTGCACCGATGCCGAAACAACTGGCCCTGGCACCGGTGCTGCAGACGGTCTTAGACCAGTATTTTGCTGAGAAGCTGGCAGGGAAGCTGCCGGCCAACGGTGAGATTATTTTGATTTTGCTTGATAGTGAGCCCACGGACAGACTTGCGATCGCAAAGCAAATCGTAGCCGCCTCCCAAAAGCTAGATCGTCACGACGAGCTAGGCATTGGTTGGATCCAGGTGGGGGATGACTATATCACCAAGGGATTTCTCGTCACCCTCGATAATAATTTGCGGGAGAAAGGGGCTAAATTTGACATCGTCGATCACAAACCGATCCAGCAGATTTCCACCGATGACTTAGCGAGTTTTTTGATGGGGGTTTTGATCGATTAAAGCAGGCGGTCTGAGCCTATCCTGGGGCTGATCAGAGAATGGTGAACCGGTTTGCTCTTTGGTTTCCTCTTGAAACTAAACGTTAAAGTAAAGGCACACGCTGCTTTTTTCGCCATGAGCCAGACTGTTTCTACTCTGCCCCTACCACCCGGCAATTTTGGACTGCCTTTGGTTGGGGACACCTTAAACTTTTTTCGCGATCCTAACTACGGCGAAAAACAACACGCCAAGTACGGCCCTATCTTTAAAACCCGCCTGTTGGGTAGCCCCACTCTGTTTGTCAAAGGGGCAGACGCCAACCAGTTTGTTCTCACCAATGAAAACAACTACTTTGTTGTCAGCTGGCCCCCCAGCACTAAGGCGTTACTGGGTAATCTTTCCCTGGCACTGCAAACCGGGGGCGAACATCAAAACCGACGTAAGCTGCTGGCTCAGGCGTTTATGCCCAGGGCACTCTCGGGCTACATTGAAACGGTTGAGGCCATTACCCACACCTACGGCAAAAAATGGGCCGAGCTAGAAACCCTCACCTGGTACCCAGAGCTGCGGGACTATACCTTTGATGTGGCCTGTAAGCTGTTAGTGGGGCTAGACCAGGGGGCACAGACAGAGTTAGGACATTTATTTGAAACCTGGTGCGGAGGGCTTTTTTCAATTCCTTTGGCGCTGCCGTGGACGCGATTTGGCCGGGCAAAAAAATCTCGTAAGCGACTGATGGTGCTGCTAGAAGAGATTATTCGTCAGCGGCAACAGAATACGGATTTTGGCAATGATGCCCTCAGTTTGTTGATCCAAGCCAAAGATGAAGACGGCAACAGTTTGGGAATTGATGAACTCAAAGACCAGGTATTGCTACTGCTATTTGCCGGACATGAGACCCTACCTCGGCCCTGGCCTCCTTTTGTCTGTTAGTGGCCCAGCATCCCCCGGTGCTGGCAGCGTTGAGGACTGAGCAGACCGCCTTTGACCCTGCAAGCCCCCTAACCTTAGACATGCTGAGGCAAATGCCCTATCTAGAGCAGGTGCTACAGGAAGTACTGCGACTAATTCCGCCGGTCGGTGGGGGCTTTCGCAAGGTGTTAAAAACCTGTGAGTTAAACGGCTACCAGATTCCTGAAGGGTGGACCGTGCTCTATGAAATTAACCAGACTCACCTGAACCCAGACGACTACGATGCCCCGACGGATTTTCAGCCGGAGCGGTTTGCTAAGGATGCACAGCCTAACAAGTACAGCTATGTTCCCTTTGGTGGCGGTATTCGTGAATGCTTGGGTAAGGAGTTTGCCCGCCTAGAGATGAAGCTATTTGCGGTGCATTTGCTGCGCACTTACCGCTGGGAACTCCTACCGGATCAGGATTTATCAATGGTGGTTGTGCCGACGCCGCACCCGCGCGATAACCTGCGGGTAAACTTTGGGCGGGTGTAATTTAGACGCGTGCATAGGGGCGTACCGTCGCCCCTATGCACGGATAGGCCTTATTCGTAGATCCAGCTCTTAGCGCAGGAGTCCCAAGCGGCTAGCTCATCATCGGAGAACCACAGGGCAATCTCCGACTGGGCGGTTTCGATGGCATCGGACCCGTGGATGATATTGCGACCGATGGTAACGCCGTAGTCACCACGGATGGTGCCGGGGGCAGAGCTGATGGGGTTGGTGGCACCAATCAGGGTGCGGGCAGAACCGACGACGCCCTCACCTTCCCAAACCATAGCAACCACAGGGCTGGAGGTAATAAACTCCACCAGACCGCCAAAGAAAGGACGCTCTTTGTGGACGCCGTAGTGCTTTTCTGCCAGCTCGCGGGAGACGGACATGAATTTCATGCCCACCAGGCTAAAGCCCTTGGTCTCAAAGCGGCTGATGATATCGCCGACCAAGCCACGCTGAACACCGTCGGGCTTGATCATAATGAAAGTGCGTTCCACAGTTTTGCTCCTAACAATACGTTTATTGAGTTTCTAGAGATCGCTCTGCCTGGGCAGAGGATGCGATCTAACTCTACGGCAGCAGGCGATAGCGGTCCGACCACCAGGGC
The DNA here is from genome assembly GCA_038534515.1 of Cyanobacteria bacterium J06554_1. Classification (GTDB taxonomy): domain Bacteria; phylum Cyanobacteriota; class Cyanobacteriia; order Phormidesmidales; family Phormidesmidaceae; genus Leptothoe. The sequence continues at coordinate 21,628 of JBCAWO010000013.1, read as the reverse complement.
ACCTAACCGTTAATAGAGCCAGATCTAGGGTATATCCCTTTGCGGTCATTTTACGTACAGTGCTCTTAAAGATCCGGTATGGGGAAACGCACTTTTAGGGGCAGGCTACAGGCGCGGACGGGTTGTTGTGATCTGGTATACCTGTTTGGATACAGCGCATTCCTATGGTGAATGGTAAGGGGCTGTTGAGAAACAGGTTCATGATTTGGATGTAGCTGTTGTTGAATCGATCTCCCACGAGGTATCGGCCATCAGCAAAATCGCTGCGTTGGATCCCACCGAGTTCCCTCTCCGGAAGCAGTTAAGTCAAGGAAAAATAAGTAGATGAGCACAATTAATTTCAAAACCCTGGAGGCCCCCTAAATCCCCCAGAATTGGGGGATTTTGATTTCCGAAGCCCCCAGAATTGGGGGTTGGGGGCCTTTTCAAGAGTGTCATCTTTGAAAAGTTCTTGTGTAATTTATTTTGCCTACCTACTTAGTTATGGTTAAACCATAAGCTTAATTTGTAACAAGCTCTAACTAGGAAGGCTGGCTAAAAAAGAGAAGAGTTCTTTTGAGAGTGAAATTAGCCAGGCGGCGATGAGACTGAGCCAAATTCCGATCTCTAACCTGGGGCGAGTCGAGATGATGCTACCCGCCTGCTCGGCCCAAGACCCCGTCGGCAGGTTAGACCACCAAGCAATGATGTGATTTTTCCAAAGTCTTGGGCTGTCTTGGGCTCGGAATTTCCAAGTCAGCATGGAGAGTAGAAACGGGGTGCCGCCAACTTTGGCGTTCATTAGTAGGTGGATTGCGATCGCAACGACAATCACCACCCATGAAATTAGATGACCGTAGTACCAGACGTGATCTAACTCTCCCTGGGGTAACCAGGTCTCATCCATCATTTTGCCGCTAAAGACCGCAAACGTTAGGGCTACCAGGGTAAGGGTATTGGTGAGGCGGCTGAGGGTATACCACCATCCGGGGGTGCCCAGTTTATAAGTTAACTGCTTGAGCGTATCCGGAGGCGCTAGCCGTTTCTGTCCTCGACGAAACGCGTAGACGATCAAACCAGGAAAGATCAGCAACGTGTATAGCCCAAAGGTGCCATGGACCCCTTCAATCTCTTTGTAGGTTGGCAAGGGCAGCGTTCCCCATCGACCGTCATAGACGTTATAGGTCCAAAACGCGGTGAGAACGGCCAGTATCAGAAACAGACCTGTCAGTCCGTGTAACAGTCTAAGGAGAAACGGTTGGTAGGGCTGGGTGGGCTTCATTGCAGAGGGTATGAATGGGGAGCATCAGGGTTCTGGCCATAGGCCCAGGGACAATCTATACAGTTCGAATGTTCCATAAAATCTTTTTAAGAACCCGATAGAGAGGATTTTATGACAGGGACTTTTTAATGAAAGTTCTCTCATGTTCTTTGTCGGTCTTTAAAGGTTAGGTATTTATACGGTGAAGCTGATACTAAGAAACCCACGTCAACGCTGATTTGTCTCGAGGATAGGAGCAATAAGTATTAGGGGTAAATGTTCTCTGAGTCAGGGATCGAGCCACTTCTATATGTTCTCTATTGAAATATTTCTATGCATTCCTCTAAGCCGTCGGTATCTCCCCAGGTAACCCCCGATCAGACCCCAGAGTCGCCCCCAGGGGCACCCAAGCCAAGCCCAAAACGAATCTTGGTGCGATGGCTACAGCTAAATACGTTTGGTGGGCGACTGTTTTGGATGATTATGGTGGGTGCCCTGACCGGAGTGGGGGGCATGGCCTTTCTCTTTAGTGAGATGATTAAGTACCAGGCTGAAGACCAGGTGCGAAGTACCCTTGACGGTCAGGTGAATGCGATCGCATCGGTAACAACAGCCGCAGAAACCTTGGCCTCTGGTCTGGGGGTAAGCGCCACCACCCTGCATGAGCGCCAGGCTCAATATGCCGATACCTATCGAGAGCTAACGCTACAGCTGTTTGAACGACGTCCAGAATTTGTCACTGGTTTGGGGCTGGGGCAGCGGGAAAATGGTATTCTCCCCGATCAGTCCTGGCTATTTCCCTATTATTCGGTGACCCCCTCCGTCGATGGCACCGACAGTGACCAGTCTGTACGTTACGAAGACTTTGCCGACGATGTGGGCGAGTTCTACCCAGACAGCGATCGTTACCGCGACTATTTTGTCAGTCAGACCGCTATTTGGACAGAGCCCTATCAGCAAGAGAACAGTCGGCTTTTAACCTATTATTTGCCCCTATTTGCCAACGATGGGCGCTGGTTAGGCACAGCGCTGGTGGATGTTGATGGTAACTACTTAAGTGAACTCCTGAATAAGCCTGTCTTTCGTCAGATGGGGAGCTTTACCCTCCTGACCCGCTCGGGCACCGTCATTGCCGACCCGGCCAACCCTGATAACAACCTAAAAACCTATGAAGACATCCCTGACCTGAGTGCTCTTTGGCAGGACGTTGACCTGGATGGCACAGGATTTTTGGAAGGAGAAAACGGCTACTGGGCCTATGCCGTCGTGCCCGGACAGGAGTGGCTTGTCTTTGGATTTGTTCCCTATGCGGCGGTATTTAACCGTGTTGGTCTGATTACGGCGGGGGCAGCGGCCCTGGTGGTGGCCCTGCTCTCAATCGCTACCTTCTTAGCGGTGCGCAGTCTTAACCGTCGTCTGAGACCCGTCCTCAACCAGTGTAACCAGCTGGCCCAAACCGACAGTATGCTCCTATCCCAATGGGATCAGCAGGATGATTTAAATCAGCTATCCCTGGCCTTTTTTAATATGCTGGAGCAGCTCAACTTAAATGAGGAGACCATTCGTCGCCACGAGCAAAAAATTAAAAACGAGACCCGCCATTCTGACCAGGTTTCCGAGCAGTTTATTGGGTTTACAGAGCGGCTGAGTCAGCAGGCCGGCAAGCAGCAGGGGTTGCTGCGTGATGTGCAGGAGCTGATGGCTAAGGTTGTGACCGATTCTCAATCAGTGGATATTCAACTGGATGCCCTAAATACCCTGGGGCGGGCCCTGGCTGGAGAGCTAAGACGTATCCCCACCCATTCTGCGGAAACGCTGGCTGTTTTGGAACAGCAGGTTGACACCCTGACCCATTGTGTAGAGGCGGGGATAACGGCTGAGTCGGGCGAACAGCTTCAAATGTTGGCGGGTCAGCTGGCAAAGAATGTCATTGCCCTCAAGGCCCACGATCGACGGTGGCCTTCCTTGGATAGTCTGCAACAACAGACAAACAATATTGCCCAGGCAGGGCAAGCGGCGGCCACGTCATCTCAACAAGTTGTTGATGCGGTCCAGTCCATTGCTCAATTGCTGGCAAAAATTGAGCAGATTTCGACGGCGCTGCTCCTGAGGTCAGAGGCTATTTCTGAATAGGTCTGGGTAAACCACTCGGGTAGCGGGGTGGGCCAGCTGTAAGTCTAGATGCGCAGGTCATTCTTTTTCTAGACAACGGATGGTGAAAACCGGTGTATGAGCCGTATGTTTATATGCTGACGTTTTTTCTAAAAAGCTGAAAAGTAAGGTTGAGTTCCAAGCTTATAATCGGAACGTGCAGCAGTCGACGGATGTATTTCTCTAAAGGAGAGGCTACGCCAACGTCGATTTGAATCAGGTTAGCTGCCGTCATTTAAGGCGTTTAGGAATACTGATTGTCCTAACTAGCCGTTGTCCTAACTAACCTGGCAGATGCACCATTAGCAGCTGGTAGACAGGTGCTGACGTTGTTCCTTCAGAAAAAATTGTCGCTTCGCCCATATGCCCCCCCTAAAGTTGCCAACCTCTGAACCGTTACAATCCTCTGCCACCGGCATGCCGTATGCTCCTGCGACAGCGTTTCAAAAGCCCGGTGTTGTGGGCACTTTCAAGCGCTGGCTGCGACTCAATTCGTTTGGCGGGCGACTGTTTTGGATGATTATGCTGGGGGCCCTGGCGGGCATGGGCGGCATGGCTTTTCTCTTTAGTGAGATGCTAAAGCGACAGGCAGAGGATCAGGTCCGCAGCAGCATTGATAGTAAGGTCAATGCGATCGCATCTGTAACAGAATCAGCTGAAACCCTGGCCTACAGCCTGGGGGTAAGCGCCACCACCCTGCACGAACGGGGGGCTCAGTTCCCTGACACCTATCGAGAGCTGGTACTCAAGCTGTTTGAGCGTCGCCCAGAATTTGTGTTGGGTCTGGGGTTGGCCCAGGCCGAAAATGGCATCATTGTCGATCAGCCCTGGCTATTTCCTTACTATTCTGCCAGCCTGGCCAATCCAGATGCCATCCGCTACGAAGACTTTGCCGATGATGAGGGGGAGTTTTACCCTGAAAGTCAGCGCTATGAGGACTATTTTGAACCCCAGGTCAGTCTGTGGACAGAGCCCTACCAAGACACAACCAGCCGTCTACTCACCTACTACTACCCGCTATTTGATAATGACGGTACCTGGCTTGGCTCCACACTGGTGGATATTGACAGTGCCTATTTAAGCAACCTGCTAGATGATGTTGTGTTTCAGCAGGCGGGTAACTTTTTGCTAGTTACCCGGTCGGGGCAGGTGATTGCCAATCCCGCCAACCCCACCAGCGATGCCCAAACGTACCAAAATGTCGACGGCCTAGCTGCGATTTGGGCCCAAATTAATTCTGATGCCCCCGGCTTTGTTAGAGGCGATGCGGGCTATTGGGCCTACTCGACGGTCCCAGGGCAAGACTGGCTGCTGTTTGGCTTTGTCCCCTACAAAGCCATATTTGGGCGGATCGTTACCATCGCTGCAGTGACCACTGGTCTGATGGGGCTGCTGCTGGCAACGGTGGTCTTTTTGGCGATTAGAAAGCTAAACCAGCGGATCAAACCTATTTTGCTTCAGGGTAACCAGTTTGCTAGCACGGAGCAGACTCTGCTGGCGTCCTCCACCCAGCATGATGAACTCGAGCAGCTGTCCCTCTCGTTTTTTAATTTGCTCAGCCAGCTGAATCTGCATCAAGAAACCATCCGTCGCCACGAGGAAACCATTGCCCAAAGCAATTTACATGCGGATCAGGTGACGGAGAAGTTCCTGGCATTTACCGCGCAGATTGACGAAGAGGCCAGGGAGCAGCAGGCTCTGATTCGAAGGGTGCAACAGCAGCTTAGCGAACAGGCTAACGAGTACAAATCTGTAGACAGTCGCCTAGATGCGCTGTTTACCCTGGCCCAAACCCTGGGGGGATTTTTAGAGAGCATTCCGTCGGAAACTGAATCAGCTGAGCTGTTTAACTCGCTCGATCAGCGTATCCTGGCTTTGACTAATGTGCTCGATGACGCCCCTGACAAGGCTCAGTCTCAGGTGCTGTTGACCCAGCTGATTAGCGATGTGGCTAACCTCAAGGCCTATAACCGACAGCAATATTCCTTAGAAAAGCTACAGCATCAAACCAACGATGTTACCCAGGCCCGACAGGCCACCGTTGCTCAGTCCCAGGCCATGGTGACAGCCGCCCAAACCATTACCCAAATCCTGGCGGAAATTGAGACCATTACCCACGCCCTCAATCAGGATGCGAAGCAGGTTTCAGATATGCTGTGGGGTGACTTGCAGCGGTCGGACATGTTTATGTCTGACATTGGCCAAGCGCCCAGCCCACAAGCCCCGCAGTCATCCCTGGGGATGGATGATGATTTTACGCCAAATGCGAGTCCGGATGACGACCTGCGGTCATTGGATACGGCGATTGCAGAACTATCTTCAGATACTGGCTTGGAGCTAAATGAAGATGTCTGGACCTCGAACAGTGCAAACCGACCCACCGATACATCTACCCCTGAGGGTACCTAGGCGAGCGGCGCATGGGGGCGGGATGTCTGGGTCTGACATCCGGAGCCTGCTAAATTCACCTATGATGAGAGCTGCAGCAGACAGGAGAACTTTATGGTCAGGTGGCAGCGGTTTAGGAGCGGACTGGTGGGTATGGTTGTGGCGTTTGCCCTTATCCTGACGGTGCTGCCTGGGGTTGCGATCGCAGAGTCAGGGATTATCAACTACACCCTAACGGACCTTACCGGGCGTGACTTTGAAGATGCCGATTTAGCCGGTACATCCCTGGCCGCCGCCCAGGTGCGAGATGCTAACTTTCGGGGCGCAGATCTGAGCACCACCATTTTGACTAAAGCCCAATTTATTCGCACCGACCTCACTGGCGCTAACCTATCAGAAGCGTTTGCTGATCGAGTGGAGTTTACGGGATCAGATTTAACCAACGCCATCATCAACGATGCCCTGATGACCAGCAGTACCTTTGCTGATGTGGACATTACCGGGGCAGACTTTTCCTACAGCATTATTGATCGGTTTCAAGTCAAATATTTGTGCGAACGGGCGGACGGTGTCAACCCTGTGACCGGAATTACTACTCGCGAAAGTTTGGGCTGTGACGACTAAAGATTTGAGCCCGATGTCGTACTCGTCATAGCGACTGCTGTAACTTTAAGCACGCGGGCTACTTACGTGCTATCCCTACGCCACCTACGCCATTTGGCGTAGGTGGCGTAGGCTGTTTTAGCTGTTTCGGCCAATAAAAAAGGCTCGCCCCTTCACGCAAAGATGGCGAACCTACGATAGCGAACATGTCAACGAAATGCGCTTGTTAACACCGTAGAGGACAGCTGTTGCTGGGCCAATTGGTCAAAGGTCTAATCCTGATGACTTGTTATTTAGTGGACAGCAAAAAAGATCGGCTGCATATCTTCAAACTCCTCTGAGGGCAAGGATTTTAGCCTTTGTTTTGAGGCCGCTGGCGCTGATTTTAGACGGCAAAATTGCCGATGTTTTTATCAATTTTTAGGATTGCGTGATTACACCCAAATTTGCTTCAAACCCTTGCGTGTTGACAAAAAAATGTTGATTCTAGATAGAGACACAGGTACTGCGTAATCAGGGTAAATATTACAGTTACTGGGTAAAGGTAGGAGTTGATTGAAAGATGCATACAGCCCCTCCTTCTGTGGGTGGCGGCCAGTCCCCCACACCGTCTACTGACATTCGTCAGCTATGTCAGCTGCAGATTGATCGCCTGAGCGAAAGGCTGCCTGTATTAGACGTTTGGCTAGTATGTTGGAATCAGCTTGAAAATAAGCGTGATATGATTCCATCTCGGCGAAATCATGGTATAGGTCAGCAGATCCGGTCTTATTTAGAGTCAGAGCGCTGGATATCTGAAAATTTGCCATTTTTAGAGCTTACTCCCCTATCCTTGGACTCTAGTAAGTCCCAGGCCTATGTGTGCGGTCTAGGCAAGACAAATGCCCATTGGGATTATTTGTTGCTAAGGACAGAAGAGCATATCTCTCACTTTCAACAAGACTTAGTAAAAGAGTATGCTCAGCTGCTACATCAATATCTCACCCTCTATCAGGAGAACCTGCGTCAGCGATCCAAAATTCAGCTCTTAGAGCAGGCCCTGCAGCAGGCGGACCATCAGCTACGCAATCCCCTGGCGTTAATTAGTCTCTATGCTGAGACCATTGGGCTAGGGGCAGAAAATGAGGCCCAGAAGCAGCAGGCCGAGTGTATTCGTGAAACAGCTCAGCATATTTCAACAAATCTCGGCGATTTGCTCAACTGTGGTAAACAGGCGAGTCTCCGCCGAGAAAATCATAGCCTGTCTACGTTGTTGCAAGATGCGATGGTGTTGTTATCGCCAAGGATTGTAGACAAACAACTAACTATCGATCAAACGGCTGCCCGGCCAGTGTCTCTTATCGTGGATGGCTGGCAGGTGGCACAGGTATTACAAAACCTGTTGGATAATGCAATTCACTTTAGCCCCAGGGGTGGGACTATTACTGTTAACTGGCAAGTGTCTCAGCAGGCGGTGTTAATTTCGATCAGCGATCAGGGACCGGGGCTAGAGGGTACTAATATCTCTGAGCTATTTGATCCGTTTTATTCAAAGCGGTCTGGAGGAACCGGTCTGGGACTTGCGATCGCAAAGAAAATCGTCCTAGACCACGATGGCAGTATTGGTGCCGAAACCATGGCCAAGGGGGGAGCCAGGTTTTCTATCTTTCTCCCGCGCTAGCATCCGGCTCCAGACCCCCGCCTGCTGGTGGCGCTTTCTATTTCCGTCCACCCGAATTTTGTTTTGAGGGAATGCTCCAGCACCCTGCATAAACAACTCAGTACAACCGTAGTTCTACTATATCTGTCACCCATGTAGGCGCATCCGCAATGACTGATGCCATTTCCGTTCTTTTAGTAGATGACCACGCCGAATTTAGGCAGGGACTGCGCACCCTGCTTGGCTTTTACACCGATGACTCCGCCACATTTGAGGTAGTGGCAGAAGCTACCTCGGCGGAGCAGGCCGTTGAGATGGTTGCCACCCATAGCCCCATGATTACCCTGCTGGATATGGAGTTAGGGAAGGGAACAGGGCTGGATGTACTACAGCGTCTGAGAACCCTGGGTATTGATACGCGGGTGCTTAGCCTGTCTGCCCATCGAGAAGATAAGTGGGTCTTTCAGGCAATGCAGGCTGGAGCCAAGGGGTATGTGGCCAAGGATAAGCTTGTAACCCAGCTCCATGATGCGCTGCGCACGGTCCTCCAAGATGAAGTCTATCTAGACCCAGAGTTGGCCACCGGATTTTTTCGGTTGTTCCACGCCCACGCCCTACTGAACCGCCAGGCCCGTGATGCGGTGCGGCTGACCGAACGCGAACAGGAGGTGCTGCGTTGGCTGGTGCAGGGGGACTCAAATGAGATGATTTCTAAAAAGATGTTTATTACCATTGCAACGGTAAAGGCCCATCTGACGGCGATCTTTGACAAGCTCAAGGTCCGCAGTCGCACCCAGGCCATTGTCAAGGCCATTAAGCTGGGTCTGGTGGACGCCTGAGGCGAATACTGTCCGCCCGTGGGAGTTGGTTTTTGAGTTGTAGCTCTTTATCTTGGTAACACCGATAAAACGGTAATTGGCTCAAAATTATCTTCTTCCTCCGTGCGCTCTACCTTTCCTAATCCCCTGCCCCGTCTGCGTCGCTACTACCAAGAAATTCTTAGCCTGTTGGGTAATACTCCTCGGCTGATTCAGCTGGTGTGGTCTGCGGCTCCGGTGTGGCTCATCCTAACTATTGGGCTGACCTTAGCCAGTGCGCTGGTGCCAGTGGCCCAGCTGTATATCAGTAAGTTGGTGGTAGACCAGGTGGTGCTGAGTCTGGCGAACGGCACGGTTGGGTTTACCCCGGAGCTATCACTGCTGGTCATCACAGGGTTTGGGCTGCTGCTACTGAGCGAAGTGCTGACCCAGCTCAGTGGCTATGTAAATCGCATCTTGAGCGATCAGTTTTTGCTCCATGCGAATGTGCAGCTGCTTCAGCAAGCGATGCGGCTAGATTTGGCCCATTACGAGTCCTCTGAATTTCACGATGTGCTCAACCGGGCTCAGCAGAGTGGCAGTAACTATCCGCTACGGGTGGTGGAGCTACTGTCACGGCTGCTGGGGGCGATGACGCGGCTGCTGGGACTGCTAACCCTGCTACTGCGGTTTAATCCCGGTGTGATGGCGCTGTTGTTGGTGAGTGTGTTACCCACATTTTGGGTGGGGATTCGCTATTCCCATCGGCGATTTTGGATGAATCGTCGTCAAACACCGTCCCGTCGGTTGGCAGATTATTTCTATAAGGTGCTGACCGATCCTCACTATGTAAAAGAGGTACGGCTATTTAACCTGGGGAAGCACATGGTCAATCAGTACCGCACCATTCGTCAGGAGTTTAACCAGGAGTCGCGTCGATTGGCGGGGCAGCAGTCCCTGGCCCAGCTGAGTATTAAACTGTTGGGGGGCATTGGCTTTTATGGAGCCTATGGTCTGGTGCTATGGCAAACCATCGGTGGTCTGGTTACCCTGGGCGATCTCACCCTATACACTGGAGCATTTCAGCAGGCCCAGGGACTGATTGGGTCGATCTTACTCAGTCTGGCCACTCTCTATGAATATAATCTCTATGTCTCCCAGTATTTTGAACTGTTGGATATCTCTCCTCAGGTGGTGAGTCCCCGGTATTCTCAGCCGTTCCCTAAACCCATGGGGCAAGGGCTGCAGTTTCAAGATGTGTCCTTTACCTATCCAGGCTCAGAACAGCCCACCCTCAAGGGGATTAACCTGACGGTAGCACCGGGGGAATGTATCGCTTTGGTGGGGGTGAATGGTTCGGGAAAAACAACTCTGCTAAAGTTGTTGACCCGTCTGTACGATATTGAACAGGGGCAGATTATGATTGATGGGGTGCCCCTAAAACAGTTTGCCCTGGGCGATCTGCGCAGTCAGATTGGGATTTTATTCCAAGACTTTGCCCGCTATGCCCTCAATGTCCAAGACAACATTGGCTTTGGAAATTTACCCCAACGACAGGATATGGACCTGATCGCCCAAGCGGCTAAAGGGGCCGGAGCCACGGACGTGATTGAGCAGCTAGACGAGGGCTACCAAACCATTCTGGGCAAAATGTTTTCCGGTGGTGTTGATCTCTCCGGTGGTCAGTGGCAAAAAATTGGCTTAGCCCGGGCGTTTATGAGCGATGCCCAGATTTTGATTTTGGATGAGCCCACGGCGGCGGTAGATGCGATCGCAGAGCACGATCTGTTCCAGCGCTTCCGCCAGCTTACCCAAGGCAAAATGACCTTTCTTGTTAGCCACCGCTTCTCTACCGTGCGCATGGCCGACCGCATTGTTGTCTTAGAGCAGGGCAAAATTACCGAAGTCGGCACCCATACTGAGTTAATGGCCTATTCAGGCCGATATGCCAAGATGTTTGACCTCCAGGCCGAAAGCTATTTGGGTAGTACCAGAAATTGATTCATTAATCCAACGTTGTAGGGGCGTTCCATGGAACGCCCCTACAACGTTGGATCGCCCTATAATAAATCCCCATGGAAATCATCTTTGTCCTGGTAGAACCCGAAGAACCCGAGAACGTTGGTGCCGCCGCCCGAGCCATGCACACCATGGGTTACGGTACCCTGCGTCTGGTGCGACCCAAGGCCGATTACCGCAGCGAAAAAGCCCTGGCCCTGGCCCATGGTTCCCAGCACGTCCTCGAAACCGCCCAGGTCTACGATAGTCTCGCCACCGCCATCCAAGACTGTGACCTGGCCTGCGCCGCCACCGCCCGCCACCGCTACGAAAAGCATCACTACACCTCCGTTCGACAGCTGCCGGACTATCTCCAAGCCAAAGGAGAATGGCTCCATCGCATCGCCATCGTGTTTGGGAGTGAACGCTCCGGTCTAAAATCCGCTGATATCGATGTCTGCGATCTGCTGGTCACCATTCCCCAGCACCAGCTGCAGCCATCCCTAAACCTGGCCCAGGCGGTGATGGTATTTAGCTATGTGCTATCGGCTGAGCAAACCCAGGTGCAGATTACAGACCAGCGCCTAAACAGCGAACCCATGCCCCCGGCAGAATATGCCAGTCTCAAACGGTTACTACAGCAGCTGATGGTACGGGTAGGGCTGCCAGACCGCTACCAGGGCTATGTCTTGCGGGGGGTGGCTCGTCTTGGTCGAGAGGACCTCTATGTGCTCCATAAGCTGCGGGCCGCCTTTGACCATGCCCTAGATCGAGCGGCTATTGGGAAAGAAAACCTGTAAACAACAGGGGCAGCAGTATTAGCAGACAGCCAATAAACAGCAGGGTACCGGGGTCAATATCCACAACGGGGGGTTTGTTAGACATGGTTTTTAACAGGGATGATTTTATTATTTGAGGTTACTGCACAAATTGCCTTTTCGACGCTTGGATAGCCCATGTCCGATTTATGAAAAACTACGGACGAATTAAACCGATTACCATCACCATGATCCATGATTGGATGACCTTAACGCGACACCCATGGTTCATCAGCAAAACGGTTTGCTTAGTGACGACGCCCTCACTCGTCCTGAGGATGGGGCCACCTATAACTGTTCTATTGCGGTCATTGGCGGCTCAACGGCGGCCTACACCACAGCCCTGACGGCCCTAAAACTAAAGCTAGATGTCTGTTGGGTGCAGCCCCAACGGGTGGTGGGTGGTCAGTTTACGGCCCAGGCACTGCCCGCCTCGGACGATGGGGACCTATTGCGACACCGAGCCGATCTGATCACCATCGGCGGGGAAGAATTTGCCATTTCCCAAAGCCAGCGTCTGTTTCGAAAACGTCAGCGCCAGCTACAGCCCGTGGCCGGGCGTTTGGTGGATGATCCAGGCGGCTCTTGGGTGTGCCCCCTATCGACCACACCAGTCGTAGCTGCTACCGCCCTTAATGAACCCCTGCTGCCCTATCTAAAGTCGGGCAAGCTCAGACTTATTCCCTATGGTGAGCCCACGTCGTTACTGTTGGCTGACGGCGAGCGTCGTCGGGTGACCGGTGTGGTCTGTCAAGATACTAAAACTAAGCACTCGTTTACGGTGAATGCCAGGGTGGTGGTGGAGGCCACCGACTTTGGCGATCTCTTAGAGGTGGCCGACTTACCGTCACGGGTGGGGCAAGAAGCTCGCAGTGACACGGGGGAAGCGATTTTGCCAGAGAAGGCCAGACCCCAGTGTCAGCAGTCGTTTACCTTTGATGTGCTAGTGGAGCGTACCCGCCCCGGTCACGGGGTGCCCGTGGGGGCACCCAAGGAATATGGCCGTGTGCCCTGGCTAAATCTGCAGGAGTTTACAGGCGATTTTTGGGTCCAGAAAAACAAGATTTGGAAAAAACGCGATTTCTTTAATGCCTTTGGCATTTTTCGCTATCGACGGCTGCAGCGCCGTTCCCTTAATAAGACCAAGGTCTCCCCTGGGGATGTGGCGGTGATCAACTGGGGCACGTCTGGTCATCCCCACCGGGGGCAGTGCTGTGGCAACGACTACCGCACAGGGCATCTGATTGGTCTAAGTCGTCCTGAACGCCAGCAGCAAATTCAGCGGGCGCGTATCCGAGCCAGGGCCTATATTCATTTTTTGCAGGTCAACGGTGTGCCCGACTTGAAACCGCGAGGCGACCTGACCTGGACTAAGGATGGCATTGCCCTCGAGCCTTATATTCGCGAAGCTCGCCGTGGCATTGCCATGACCACTATTCGCCATGAGGATGTGGCGTCCAGGTTTTTCCCAAACCAGTCCCGCGCCCGTGCCTTTGACGATACCCTCGGCATTGGTCAGTATCACTACCTGGACCTGCATGGCAATCTGGTCGATGGCCATGTTAGTCCCAAGGGCAGCGATGTGGTGGCTTTGCCCTTTACCCTACCGGCAGGAGCCCTGGTTCCCATTGACACCGATGGCCTTGTGCTGTCGGCTAAGAGTATTGGTACGACCCACATTACTAACGCCGCCTATCGGATGCATCCGGTGGAGTGGGCCATTGGTGAGGCCGGTGGATTTTTGGCCGCGTTTAGCGTCTGGACGGGTAAACAGCCTCGCGAGGTTGTGCGCGATGAGTCTCTGCTGCGAAAACTGCAGGGTTTTGTTACTCGTAACGGTATTCCTATTGTCTGGTTTGATGATGTATCCCATGTGGATCCCGATTTCGAAGCAATTCAAGTGATGGCAGCGGCGGGAATTATCAACAGTGAGAATGCAAAGAATCTGCATTTTCGTCCCTATGGCAGTGTCAGCCGTGCTGTTGTTTGTACGGCCCTGGTCAATCTTTTAGGGTTAGACAAAATTAACCCGGCCCAACCGACATTTAGCGATGTACAACCGGGCCAACATTGGGCCTATGGTTCAATTGAAGCCCTTAAGGCTCAGAATATGGTGGCGGGTATGGGGCGGAGGCGCTTTGCGCCCAACCAGGCCATGACTCGTCAGCAGCTGGGCTTTTTGGTCAAACGAGCGATGCCCCAGGCCCATGACAAGGCGTTTGCTAAGACGCCGCGAGATCGACAAATTGTTCAGCGTCGAGATCTCTCGCGAGTGTTTTATGCATTGCTCAAGGCAAAGCTTGGGATCTAAACGCAGCTTGGAAAAACAGAATGGGGGTTACGCATCTGTAAGCACAAATATCAGCCATTTGCAGGTATTACTAACTGATGGCCTGCCCTAGACTGCTCTGTAAGCGCAACAGAACTAGGTGACCTTATGTCGACTGAGCAAATGACAATCTACGTGCCCCCGAGGGTGAAGACGGCCATTCGACAACTGGCGTCCGCTAAAGAGCAGTCTATGAATACGGTTGTGGTGGAAGCGCTGGAGTTTGCGATCGCAGAGTGGACAGCTCAAAATAACCCATAGCCCCGCTAAAAAAATAAAAACCTGCTGTGAGAGAACAGACAGTAAAAGAGATGCACCCTGAGGGTTTGTGTCCTGCTCATAAAGAGCTGCTTGTTGGCAGCTTACACCCTGAGTCCAGGCCCAGACAGATGTCTGAGCGTTCTACGCTATGAATTAATCATAGGAGAAAACGTTCTTCTGACACCATCAATGTCCGTTAGTATGACCATTCTTTACGATTGTCCAATGAAATATTGAGGAAATGTAAAGCGCTTTAGGGTGCCTGGTGCTGGTGCCACTGACGCGCATGGGCTCGTACGGCCTCATACTCATCTTTTGACATTTTATCTAGATTTTTCAGAATAAAATTCATTCGCCCCTGGTGCTGGAGCTTGTCGCGGTGGCGGGCCAAAAAGTCCCAGTAAAAAAAGTTAAAGGGGCAGGCATTGTCTCCGGTGCGCACCTTGGGATTGTACTGACAGCCCTTACAGTAGTTGCTCATGCGATTGACGTAGTTGGCGGAGGCGGCATAGGGTTTGGTGGCCAGTACACCACCATCGGCAAACAGTCCCATGCCAATGACGTTGGTTTGCATCACCCAGTCATAGGCATCGATAAAGGCCGCATGGAACCAGGACTCTACCGCCTGGGGTGAGAGGCCTGCGATCAGGGCAAAATTACTCAAGATCATCAGCCGTTGGATGTGGTGGTTATAGCCCGTGCGTTTAGCCTGGTCAATGCTTTGGTGCAGACAGTTCATGGGGGTGTCACCGGTCCAGAAAAACTCAGGTAGGGGCTGATGGTGATCAAAGTAGTTGCCGTTAGGGTAGTCTTCGTCTACGTAGTGATAGAGACCGCGCATATACTCTCGCCAGCCCAGCACCTGCCGAATAAAGCCTTCCACACTGTTGAGGGGTAAGTCTTGCTCGTGGTAGGCCGTTTCCACCGCCTGAATGACCTCTAGCGGGTGCAAGAGTCCGATGTTGAGATAGGGCGACAACAGCGCATGCCAGAGGGTATCTTCCCCCGTCACCATGGCGTCCTGGTAGGGGCCAAAGCCCGCTAGCCGCACGTTGATAAAGTAGTCTAGAACCTGTAACGCCTGGGGGCGGCTCACGGCCCAGCCAAAGGGATCTAGCTCTCCAAAGGTGTCTAATTTAGCGACGGTCTGCATCACCTGCTGTGTGATCTCATCGGGGGCAAACCAGTGGGGTGCGGGTGGGTTGATGTCTTTTTTGGGGGGCTTACGGTTTTCCTTGTCGTAGTTCCACTGTCCGCCGACGGGTTTTGGCTTTTTAGCGGTGCCTTCGATCAAAATGCCGTAGCGTTTACGTCCCTCGCGGTAAAACGACTCCATTAATAAACTCTTGCGCCCATCAGCCCATTGCTTAAATTCGGCGACGGACCAGAGAAAATGATTATTGGGGACAATCGTCAGCGGGCAAGGCAGCTCTAACGTTTTGAGCAACCGGGCAAAGGGACGGTCGGCAGGTTCCATTACCCGCAGTTCGGTAATGCCCTGGCAATCAATCCACTGTCGCAGCGGGGTTTGAAAATCGTTGGCCGTTTCATAGGTGACGGTGCGGCCGGTGGCTTCTAGGTCAGCGGCAAAGTGACGCATGGCGGACCAAACCAGGACCAGCTTTTGTCGGTGGTAGCGCCGCTCGCAGCTGTGGCGATGGGACTCGATAAAAATGACGGGAGCGTCAGCTGCACTGCCCAGGGCCGCCTGCTCTTGCCATAGCTGATCCCCTAGTACCCAAATTCCAACGGTCATAGCGAGCCTTACTGTCCCTAATTATGGATGGCATTGCTTCCTTGGGATGAATTCATCTGCTAGATGCCGATACAGGGCATTTTGACAGATTGGTTCGTTCTCTAAATCGGCAGCGCCATTTGTATACATTCTTTAACTTATGGTGTTTGCATAAGCACGCGCTAGTATTTGCGTATAACAAATGTTCTGATGCACGAAGTGCAACTGGGTATCTGATGGTTCCTTTGCGGGTTTCAGTACGGATTCCAGTGCCGCCATGGCGACTTACGTTTGGTTAAGTAGTTGTAGTGTGTGACGGTCTGATTAGAAAATGTAAACCAGCGTTTGGGTCTTGCTGAGCCTTGGGATGATTTAATTTGGAGAATCCTGCCATGGTTTATTCTTTCAAGACTGGTTCATTTTTTGGTTCATTCTTTAAATCAGCAACAGTAAGATTTGCGCTGCCCTGTTGTGCCTAATCGGGAGGTTAGTTCCATGAGTGCTGCCGAAGCCACACCCTGTGTTTTGCTAGTGGAAGCAAACGAAGATCTGGCCCAGGATGTCAGTAACGACCTGCGGGAGTCGGGCTATATTCCGGTTGTGGCCGCCACGATTGATTCGGGTATGCAGGAGGTGCGTAATCGTCATCCGGCGCTGATTGTGGTCAATCGGATGCTGGCGGGTGAGTCGGGGGTGGATCTGTGTCAGCAGCTGAGATCGCAGGGTGATCGTACCCCCATGCTGCTAATGATGGCCCGCGACAACTTGGACGATCGTGTCGCCTGTATTGAGTCTGGGGCCGATGATTACTTTCTCAAACCCTACCGCAGTGATGAATTTTTGGCGCTGGTGAGTGCCTATTTGCAGCCTAGCGAGCACGGTGTCGAACAGCTGGTATTTGGCGAGCTGACCCTGAATATTTCCAACCGTCAGGCCCTGCGCGGTAGTCGCGTCATCGAACTGACCATGAAGGAGTTTGAACTGCTTAAGTATCTGATGGAACATCCCCGTGAGGTGCTCACCCGCGATCAGATTCTGGAAAATGTGTGGGGCTACAACTTTATGGGTGAGTCCAATGTGATTGAGGTTTATATTCGCTATCTGCGGCTCAAAATTGATGGCGAAAATGAAAAGCGCCTGATTCAGACGGTGCGGGGTGTAGGATACGTGCTGCGCGAGGTCTAGGTAGCTCAGCTGCGGAAGAGACGGGTATATAGGGTTTCATGGTGCATACTTGCGATCGCACCGCCCCAGCCGCTCACATACAGCTCATCGTCGGTCAGTTGCACAATGCCCTCTGCTGCCGCTCCTAGCTCAGGGAGCAGCTGTAGCAGACAGATCTGACCCTCGGTTTGGCCCAGGGGCACCAGTTTGACGGCGGCTCCGATCAGGTTGGCGGCCCAGCTTTGTAGGTAGCCCAGGGCCATGGTGTTGATGTCAATATGCCAGTGGGCCGCCAGAATGCCAAAGGCAACGGCAAAGTTGCAGGGGGACCCGCACCCTTGAAAGATAGTTTGCAGTTCGGGATGAAGCTTTTGGGCCAGACGCACCAGGGCACGACCCATCTGCCAGCTTTGCTGCCGCAGCTCGGCGGTGTCGCGGCTGGCGGTGAGCCATTGGTTCCAATAGGTGAGCCGGTCTGGGGTTTGGCTGTTTTGGTGGGCACGGGTTGCGATCGCAACGTCCAAACGCACGCCTCCATAGCGCAACTCCTGCAAAAGCCAGTTTTGGAGGCTGGCACCATTGCCCAGATGGCCTTGCACCACCAGGGTTTCTAACCCTTCTGAATAGCTAAAGGCCCCCACGGGTAATGCCGGACTCGTTAGCTGTAGCAGCCTCAGCAGCGCCTGTTCGTCAATGGTGATGGCCATAGGCCCCCGACTCTGGCTGAAACGGTTTAGTCTCCGCAATCACTGTGACCCCAAGCTGGTGCAGCATCGACTCTAGCACTGGGTCTGGCGCTAGGCGCAGGTAGTCAGTTCCCACCTCTAGCGCCACATGGCGATTGCCCAAATGATAAGCAGCCCGCAAAAGTTGCAAAGGGGGCTGTAAATGGGGCCGAGCGGTGGCCGCAGCCCTCACCGTCAGGACCGGCTCAGGTTTTGCCACAATTTTTAGCACCTGAGCGTGATCCTCGCCTCCCAAACAATCCCCATCCCGCAGCGCGGTTCCCCGGGGCAGTTCTAGATACAGTTCACTATCCGTAATCCCATTAGAAACCCTGTATCGATAACGAGAGCGGGTACGCTCATCCGCGGTTAGCGCCAGGGTTAATGTTGGCTCTGGCCCTGACGATATCTTTTGAGTAAAAACGTACACCAAAACCCTACAAAAGCGTTGCCCTTACAGCATGCCACACGCTCAGCCCAATCAAATAAAGCGGACCGGCTGTTTTATGACGTTGTGCAAACTGTCACAGATGCGTACGGAGATGACGAAACCGGTCATGAGGTAACTATCATCACGGACATCCGTATTTTCCACTAATTTGTTCAGCATTTTATACGAATCTCCAAAACGTCACCAGCACAGTCAACGAAGTTCAGCGTTCCATTTGCCAATTACTTCCCGCTAGTTATGGCTTGCCAGACTCAACTTGTTCCCTGTACAGCTCCCCCCCAGGCTGCATCGATGAGAGACTTAAATGATTCTTTTGACGCGCATACTACTCTGCTACTAGCTGCCATTGAAAGCTTTACCGTCGGTCTTGTAATTGTTGCCCAAAACGGCACCATCTTGCATAAGAACAGACGCGCCCAAGCCCTGCTTGAAGAGATGCCCTGGACCTCATCTAAAAGGGTTCCCGAAACCCTTTGGCATTCATGTCAAACGCTCATGGAAAACCAGGATGAGCACTCCGGTCTCTTTCCTGCCGGTTATACCATTGTTTTAGAGGATGCAATCTCCACTAGCCATGGCACTATCCACATGAGAGTGCAGTGGTTTGACTGGGACAACAATGTCAACCAGTCCAGCGATTGTTTTCTCATTACGTTAGAAAATCGTCAGCAATCTCTTACTGCCATTGCCAACCAAGAGGCCCAGCGCTACGGATTGACAACGCGTGAAACAGACGTATGGTGCCTAAAGCGCATGGGGCACAGTTATAAAAAAATTGCTGCCTCGCTATACATCTCTGAGAATACTGTCAAGAAACACCTGAAGAACATTTACTCAAAGAAAGAACAGGCTACTGTGTCTATTTAGTTGTTGAGAGATACCGTATCAAAGAGAACTTTAGGTGGCAGCATCTATGGCAACCTGCTGAAAACAGGTTGCCATAGATGAAAAATCTTACCCCATATTGGTAATGGAGCTTTTGGCCACCTAAACAAATTTGAACGTGCTGCTGTTCAGGCTAATGTTTCCTGAGCCCTGAATAACGGCGATCAGCTCATCTTTCTGACCGGCACCATTGTCGATATATAAGGCACGACCACTTTCAACACCTTTAGGCGCAGAGCCCAAGCGATAGTCATGATCGTTACTGAGCTGGATCTTATCGCCCTGGCTGACTTTTAGGTCAGTAATGAGGGCGTAGTTTGATAGACCCATGGAGCCTGAATTACCGTCATCATAAAATGCACCGGACTTGTTACCCAAGATAAAGGTATCGAGGCCTTTGCCACCGGTCATTACATCTTTCTCAGGTGCAGTTCCCCCACCTGAGCCTTGCAACATGTCGTTACCATTGCCGCCAACGAGCTTGTCGGAGCCTGTGCCACCTAGCAGTCGGTCTTTACCCGAGCCGCCAGCAATATGATCGTTGCCCGAACCACCGGAAACAAGATCGTTGCCTGAGTCGCCAAATAGCTTATCAGCGCCTTGATCGCCGTAGATTTTATCGTTACCACCCTTGCCGCCAATAATATCATTACCGACTTTTCCTCCGATGGTCTGCCCTTTGGAGTCACCGATAATCCTGTCAGTCCGACCAGTGCCACGAATAACAGCATTGTTACTCATGATTACATTGGGACCTGAGGGGGGAGTCGGCGCTGGTGGATTTGGCGCTGGAGCTTCAACAGGCTGTGTTGGAGGCTTAGGACTTGGCTTTGGATTCTCAATAGTGCCTTTACCAAAAACCTGGGTCCAGTAATGTCTGTAATTTACCTTGCCTGTGTCGTTGGCCTCATAGTAATGGCCAATGCCAATTTCGTTATAGTTGGCATTGAGCATGTTGGCTCGATGACCAGGGCTAGCAATCCATCCGTCAACGACAGCTTTGGCAGAACTATAGCCAGCTGCAATGTTCTCGCCAACAGTACCAGATTCATAGCCTTCTCTTCTGGCGCGGTCCCAAGGTTTAGAACCATCTTTACCCGTGTGGGAAAAGTAGTCCCGCTTAGCCATGTCTTTGCTATGCTTGTTGGCTGTTTCATCCAGGTTCGTATCTAGAACAAGGGCCTTTAAACCGTTTTGTTTACGAAATTCATTGGTAAGTCTCAGGACTTCGTTTTCAAACGCTTGATTTTGCATGTTCTTCGCTTTTAAAAAATTAGATTGCCAGTGGCATCTGCAACCCTTGAAAGAAGAAAAAATCCTTCTGACCGCTGATGTTTAAGTAATCAGGTCAAGGGGTTCTCTAGCTTTGAACACACTTAATAGGTTGATAGTCAAGGTGAGTTGCGATCGCAACAGCAAAACACTCTACTGAGCTGCTAAGCTCACCACACTTAAAATCAGTTACTACAGGTAACTGAGAACTCTTATTTGAAGCGCTAACTGCACTAGCCTTAAAAAATCACCGTGTCCACCCGAACATCAAATAACCAAAATCCATAATTTGATGCAATGGTGAAAACCCTAACGCCGCATTTTCTTCTCAAATGTGAAACTGTACGAGTTTTCTGTGGCAGGTTGCACTTTGAAAATAATATAAACTGTGGGCATCTATGTCAACACTTCTGGATTATTTTAATCGAAAACAAAGTTTCCAAATAGTTCAAAATCAATGAGAATAAGGGTTTTAAGTCCTTTTAGAGATATAACTAAATATTTTGTTATGACACAGCTCCGTAGCTGTCCAGCAAATTAGCGTGTTTGTTGCTATTGACTGGGCGACGTGTGCCGATATGAATAGTGCCACATTTCTTGCCACCTTACCGACAACAAACCAGCAGTAAAAATCCATCAAAAAATCTACAAAGACACCTAAGGGGTACACCGGTTTTTGACATGTTGAAAACCATCAAGATTGGGTTTTCTGAAGCAGCAGCAATCAGTCTAAACACCACGTACTATAGAGGTGACTATGCCATCGCAACTTGTGTGCCTATGCTGCCTAAAGATGACCTGCTTAAGGGATCGGAAAACACCGAAACTCTAACCCGTGTGATTGACAAAGCCGATCAGGCCATTCGCACCTGGGAGCCGGTCACAACGGATTTTCTGTCCCCACCCGAGCTATATGAAGCCCAATCCATATTTGGTCGCTTGACCGATATCCACACCCAGGCCCAGGGAGGATATCCCCAAGCCGAGCGACAGCGATTGACGATTGCCAGATCAGAAATTCCACTAGACGGTCAAGAGCTCCCCTTAGCTCTATTGAATGTGGCCGGCAATTTTCTATTTGATACCGCCACTCACCGAGACTTTTTAGGAGCACTGCTAGGTACTGGCATTGTCCGAGAAAAAGTAGGCGACATCATTGTCCTCGGGGAGCG
>JBCAWO010000012.1:0-93916 GCA_038534515.1 Cyanobacteria bacterium J06554_1 | reverse complement strand
CGTCCGCAACGCCTCGCCCGTCGACACATCCCACAGTTTCAGCGTATTGTCGGATGACCCTGACAGCGCTTGACGTCCATCCCCACTCAGCGACACTGACCAGACCCCGCCGCTATGGCCCGCAAACGTCCGCAGTACCTCGCCCGTCGACACATCCCACAGTTTCAGCGTATTGTCGGATGACCCTGACAGCGCTTGACGTCTATCCCCACTCAGCGACACTGACAGGACCATACCGCTATGGCCCGCAAACGTTCGCAACAGTGGTCCATCCGGGGGTGTCAGTTTAGCTTGCTGGGGCTGTAACCAAGGGTCTGTTTGTTGGCTAGCAGCCTGCTCTAAAAGAGTCTCAAATTCAGGCTGATCTTTATCTCTCAGGTGTCCCCAAAGTCTTGCCGTTAGTTGATCGGGTTTAGTCATCAACACATGGGCTGATAACCGTAATGTGCTCTGTACTAGCCTAAGAGCTTTATCCTCAGTCAGCCAATCATAGTCAGCCAATAGGCTATTGATACCGCTAGCCTGCAACTGCGCCATCAGCCAGTCATAGTCAAATAACAAACTGCGCAACTCATCCAGCTGTCCCGCTTCTTTTAAGTGCCGCGTCAGCTGACTAAAAAAGTAACCATCCTGCGGACCACAGGCCCATCTTTGCTCACACAGCCCCCCGTAAGCATCCAACCACTGCTGATGTAACGCAGGCAAATCATCTATCTGCTTCGTAATGTAGTCATACTGCAGGTCATGGAGAAATAAGTTCTTCTGCTCGTCTCGCCGTAACAACGACTTCGCCACCAGCTCATCGAGCATATCCTCCACATCCAGGTCATCTAATCCGTGGGGTGCCCAAAATGTCTCTAGCGCTGCTTGGGGCATCCGTGCATCCTCAGGAAACACAGCAAAGTCTAGATATCGCTTCTGTAGCTCTGGCTCCAGCGCATCCACACTCACCTGTAACATCTTGAGCAAATCAGAATACTCATAGTCAGGAAACTGTTGTCTGATCTTATCTAGATCTGCCCTCTGCAGCCGTTGCAGCACACTATCCCAACGACGACTTTTCTTCAGCATCGCCCCCGCCATCGACAGCGCTAGCGGTAAATATCCACACTCCCTAGCAATCTCATCCGCTTGCGGTGGCAGATTTTCCACCGTATAACCAGTCCACCCCGCCAACAACACTCTGGACTGACCAGGCGATAACAAATTCAAGGAATGCTCAACTGCACCAATACCTGTCACCAAACCAATATCGCGGGTGGTAATCAGCATCTGACAGTGGTCCCCCAGCACATCAAACGCTCTTAAATGTTGTTCCTGCCAAATATCATCTAAAACAATAAAGCACCGTCGCGCTGTCAGTAATTCTCTTAAAAACTTCTTGCCCCCGGTCACATCACTGAATGCTGGTTTCTCCTCTCCTAGCTCCCGCACTAGCTCCGTCTGCAATGATAATACATTCGGCTCTTGCCCCAGCGACACCCAAAACACTCCGTCGGCGAATGCCTGCCTCACTGCCTCATCCCGTGCGATCGCTGCTGCCAGCACAGACTTACCAATGCCGCCCATTCCCTGAATGCTCACACCACGACGGGTACCCGTCACTGCCACAGGCTGCTGATTAGCACCTAAAATTTTCTCTTTTAGACTATCTAAATCTTCTGGTCTGGGTAAAAACCTCGGTGGCAAGCGCGGCACACTTGGCGACAGATATCCCAGTGTCTTCGGTTCTGATACCGCATCTCGCCGCCTCTCCGGGATGGTATCCCTCGTATCCGCAGAGGCCGCTAAGGGGTTTCGGGTGGTAGGGGTTTTGCCTGCAGCGCCTCTACCACCCGTCGAATGCCCTGGACCACATTCAAAAATGCCTCATCCTGATCATCCCATCGGGTTACCGGCTTAGCATCTTTGGGTAATGCCTGTAGTTTTTCAAACGGTGTCCCCTTAAAGTCTACTGGCTTCAAAATAATCGGAATCACCCGAGCCGTGCCCGCTTTGTGGCGTTCCATCGCCCGCGACAGTTCAATATCATTAATATAGTTCGATGCCATGAACCGAGGCGTCACCAGCAACAATATAATCTG
Source organism: Cyanobacteria bacterium J06554_1 (assembly GCA_038534515.1). Taxonomy (GTDB): domain Bacteria; phylum Cyanobacteriota; class Cyanobacteriia; order Phormidesmidales; family Phormidesmidaceae; genus Leptothoe. Next base: position 91,832 of record JBCAWO010000012.1, on the reverse strand, counting down.
TGCTGCTTCCAGCTCAGACTTAATGGCATTATCCCATTCTGTTCCTGCCTCAATCGCCCTATCCTGCCAGGGTTTTATCTTTTTCTGTCGTGTTAGCGCCGATAGATGAATCTCTAATTCTTCTTTGAGGGTTTCATCCTTATGGGAATAGGAAATGAATACTCCTAAGGGTTCATTAGATTTCTTCATAGGAGAAGGTTTTGGTTGATTAGGCGCAGACGTCGATACGGTTGCCGAAGAACCCGCGTTTAGGGGCGTTGCATGCAACGCCCCTACATGGGTCCCCTTCAATAGCACCGGCACATCTTCATCCCCCGCACCGCTCAGGGCCACCGCCACCTTACCCGACTCAAACGCAAACTCTACCGACTCCCCAGCCCCCAGCGCGTCATAAAACCCGACCGCAAACTCAATCGCTGCCCGGTCTGCCATGGAATCACTCATCCCAATCACATAGGGCACATGCTCCACCAGCGTTTCTGCCTGTGCTTGCGAATAACACCCGTTCAGCATCACACAGTCAATCGGCGACTTCTGACCAATCAGCCTAAACAAGCCCGCCAATGCCGCCCCCGTCACCAGCTGCGCATTGCCCGACACATCCTCAAAATACAGGCCCGCTTCCCCGGCACCATGGCCCGAAAAATGCACAATCTGCGGTCTTTCATCCAGCATTGCCCGCTGTAGATCCCGGGGACGCACCGCCCACCGCTGAGCAATCTCAAACTCATCCCGACGGCTCGCCCGCTCCAGCCCGTCACTAATATCCCGCACCTCTTCGCCTAACCGTAGGCGTGTAGTATTGCTAGGATTTGCCGCAAGAATCAGGATTTTAGGCATTGATCGAGCGTAAAGTTATTCGCTCTTACTATAGCCTGTCTATTTCAGTAGGTCAGGGCATCGGAAAGCTAATGTCACATCGCTGCGCCCACCCAGCGATGTTAAAACCATGAGCTTAATTTTGCACAAGCCCTGACCATCAAACCCCAGTTCCAGTCATCTCTCTTTCATAAACAGCCATTTGCCCGTCATCATCGTCGTCCTTCTTCTTGGGTGACCCAAACGCCCCACTCAAACTCTTTACCACAATGTACAAAATCGGTACTACAAATAAGCTTAAGAATGTCGCGACAAACATGCCGCCAAATACCGCAGTCCCTAATGATTGACGACTGCCCGCACCGGCCCCCGTCGCAATCACCAATGGGAAAATACTACTCAGGGTGGAAATCGCCGTCATCAAAATCGGGCGCATCCTTGACTGGGCGGCTTCCATCGCCGCTTTGGTAATCGACAGGCCCTGGTCCCGCAGCTGGTTGGCAAATTCCACAATTAGAATGGAGTTCTTACTGGCCAAACCAATCAACATCACCAGACCAATCTGACAGTACACATCGTTGGGTAAGCCGCGCATGGACTGGGCCAATAGTGCACCAAATACCGCCAGCGGCACCGCAAAGAGAATAATGACCGGGTCCACATAGCTTTCGTACTGGGCAGCTAACACCAAAAACACAAAGATGATACCCAGGCCAAAGATGATCGGGGCCTGACTGCCACCTTCAATTTCTTCTAGGGCGCTGCCGGTCCATTCATAGCCAAGGCTGGCGGGTAGCACCTGACTAGCCACATCTTCCATAGACTCAATGGCAACACCAGAACTGACACCGGCAGCGGCTGCGCCGTTAATTTCAATGGAGCGGAACAGATTGTAGTGGTTAATGGTTTGGGCTCCGGTGGTCTCGCTGAGACTTACCAGGTTCCCCATAGGAATCATGGTGTCGTTGTTGGAGCGCACATAGAGTTTGTTAATGTCGTCTGGGGCTGACCGATATTGTTGGTCAGCTTGAACATAAACTCGATAGGTGCGTCCCTGGAGGGTAAAGTCGTTGACGTAGCGCGAGCCTAAATAGGTTTGCAAGGTGCCAAAGACTTCGTCAATGTCCACATCTAGGGCTTTGACCTTATCGCGATTTACATCGATTTCGATCAGAGGAGAATTGGCCGCGTAGGTACTGAACACCGCCTGTAGGTTTGGATTCTGGTTGGCAGCGCCGATTAGACCAAACATATTTTGCACCAGGCTATCGATACCAAGGGTACCGCGCCGATCTTGCAGCTGAAACTGAAAGCCGCTAAAGCTGCTCAGGCCCTGAATAGATGGGGGATTCACCGGAAACACTCTCGCTTCGGTAATGCCGGAGAACTGACCAAATAACTGACCGATGAGACTAAAGGCGGTTACCCCCGGCGGACGTTCTTCCCAGGGTACTAGCGTTGTAAAGACAACACCGTTGTTGGCGGTATTACCGCTAAAGCCAAAGCCGCCGACGGCAAAGGTGGCTCGCACGCCATCCTGGGCCAGGATAATATCCTCTACCTGGCTCATTACTTTACTGGTTTGATTTAAAGATGAGCCTTCTGGACCTTGGATTAGGGTAATGAAATAGCCCTGGTCTTCGTCGGGCAAGAAAGCAGAGGGTACGCTGTTGTAGAGCCAACCGGTTAATACAAGGGATGCGACAAAGGCGGCTAGGACAAATATTTTGAACCGATTAAGAATCTGAAGGGTGTCGCCGTACTGGTTGCGCAGACTGTCTAAAAATCGGTTAAAGGGGATAAAAATTTTGTCGAGCCAGCCATGGCCGCCTGTGTTTTGTCGCAGTAGCAGACCGGCCAGGGTGGGTGTAAGGGTGAGGGCGTTGAAGGTGGAAAGTGCGATCGCAAATGCAATGGTCAAGGCAAACTGTCGATACAGCGCTCCGGTTGTGCCTGGGAAAAACGCCACCGGAATAAACACCGCCATCAGCACTAGCGACGTAGCGATGACGGCCCCCGTCAGCTCTCGCATCGACTCAATCGCCGCCCGCTTTGGCTGCATATTGCGATCTTGAATCTTTGAGGAAATGTCTTCCACTACTACAATTGCATCATCTACCACCATCCCCGTCGCCAGGGTCAGACCAAACAGCGTCAGACTGTTGATGGAAAAGCCAAAGATTTTAACAATGGCAAAGGTACCAATCAGCGCCACCGGAATAGTAATCGCCGGAATCAGCGTTGTCCGCCAGTCCTGCAAAAAGAGATAAATGACCAGCACCACCAGGGCCACCGCCTGAATCAGCGTCCACACCACCCGCGAGAGAGACTGCTCAACAAACTCAGTGGTATCAAACCCAATGCCGTATTCCATCCCCTGGGGAAATCCGTCCGACAGCTCGGCCATCATGGTTTTTACACCTTCCGCCACTTGCAAAGCGTTACTCCCCGGCAGCTGGTAAATCCCTAGCCCCACCGATTCGTTACCGCTAAATCGTAGAAACGTACTGTAACTCTCAGCTCCCAGCTCGGCTCGGCCCACATCTTTGAGTTTTACCAGGGCACCGTTCTCACCGGTTTGAATCACCAGCTCCTCAAACTCAGACACTTCCTGCAACCGGCTGATCGCCCGCAGGTCAATCTGAAAGGTTTGATCCTCCGGTGATGGCGACTGGCCAATTTGCCCAGCCCCCACCTGAATATTTTGCTCCTGTAGCGCATCAACAACATCGTCGGCCGTCAGGTCGCGACTGGCCAACCGCTGTGGATCTAGCCATAGCCGCATGGCGTAGGTACGCTCACCAAAGATCACCACATCCCCCACACCGGGCACCCGCCGCAGGGCGTCCACAATGTAGAGGTCGGCATAGTTACTCAGGAAAACATTATCAAAGGTGCCATCCTCAGAGAACAAACTCATGGCCAGCAGAATGTTACTGTTCTGCTTAGACACCACCACACCGGTCTGCCGAACTTCCTCAGGCAGCTGGGGTTCCGCCAGGGTTACCCGATTTTGCACATCTACCGCCGCAATGTCCTTATCGCGAGTAGAGTCAAAGGTAACAACAATATTGCTAACGCCGTTATTACTGCTGTTGGAGGAAATGTAGCGCATCCCCTCCACCCCGTTAATCTCTCGCTCTAACACCGTAGTCACAGCCTTCTCAACGGTTTCGGCATCGGCACCGATGTAGCTAGCCGTCACATTAATCTGGGTAGGACTAATATCTGGATATTGGGCAATGGGCAAGGTGGGAATGCTCACCGCACCAATTAACAAAATAATGATGGCGCAAACGGTCGCAAAAACGGGCCGTTTAATAAAATAATTGACCATGGTGAGAGGGGGGAGTAGGGGTTAGCCTTTTACCAGCCTTGGCTTAAAGAGTGAAAGAAAAAAACGAAAACGAAAATCAAACGTTTTCCCATTACGGAGAACTGCTGGCATCAGCGGCCTCTTCTTGGGGTTCAATAGGTGCACCATCCTGCAGGTTTAAGATACCCGTCACCACAATTTCTTCGCCCCGAGAGAGACCGTCTAACACCTGAAACTCGTTACCTTGCATAGAGCCTAGGGTAATGGGTCGCAGTTGGGCCACCTGGCCTTCGATCGGTGGCTGTCCGTCTTCTGGGGGCGGGGCATCGGCTGCCACATAGACAAAAGACTGCCCCCCTAAACGGGTAATCGCATTGGCAGGTACCAGCAGTCCAGGACGCTCGCCTAAAATGACGCGCACATCCACCCGCTGATTGTCCTGGAGAATACCGGCCCCGTTATCAAACTGGGCCTTGGCTAAAACCGTTTGGCTGAGGGTGTCGGCCTGGGGAGAAATAAAGCTCAGGGACCCCTCAGCCACGGGGGCATCTGTATTAAAGAGATATAGCTCCACCGGCATACCTAACTGGATCTGATCAAGCTGCTCAGCAGGAATATCGATCTCGAGTTCTAAGGTCTCATTTTGGGTAATACTGGTCAGGGTACCGCCGGGCTGTACATAGTCCCCCAGCTCTACTGGAATATCACCCACCACACCGGCAATGGGAGCGGTTACGGTTTTGTCAAGCAGGTCTTCACGGGTGGCATCGGCCGTCGACTGGGACTGTTCTAAAAACGCTTCGGCCTGTCCCAGGCTCGCCTGGGCGGCTTCTATTTCTTCCTTAGCGGCTGCTAGAGATGCAATGGCCGAGTTGCGATCGCGTTCCACCTCATCCAGCTCTTGCTGCGACAAAGCCCCCGCATCCACCAGTCGCTTTGTGCGGGCAAATTCAGTATTTTGCAACTTCACATCCGCTTCTATGCGAATGCGCTGGGCCACCAACGACTGCAGCTGAGCCCGAGAATTATCCCGCGCCGACTGGGCCGCACTGACACTGGCCAACGCCGCACTCAGTTCCGCCTGGGACCGATCGGCACTAAGTTCCATAATCGGATCGCCCGCCGCCACCCGATCGCCCGATGACACGTAGATGCGAGTGATACGCCCATTGGCCTCGGGCTGCAAAACCACACCTGCTTGAGCGTCCAATGTTCCAACAAATGACGCCTGATCGCGCAGGGTAGTCGGCTGCATCAGCTCTAGGGTGACAGGCACCGCGCCCCCCATGGGCATACCATCGGGCGAGCCACCACCTCTACCCAATAGAATCCAAAGCGCAAAGCCGCCCCCGGCTAGGACAATCAGAGCAGCTAACCAAATCAACCAGTTGCGCTGAACCGGGGGTGATATGGAAGAAGAAGACTGCATCGCGTGCGTTTCCTCAATTGTCGAAGGATTAGAGTGTGAAGTCATAAAAACGAGCAACTAACAGGATCCGCTCTCAACGCCCCTGGCATGAATAGTTCTATATTATCGAACTTTACAAGGTTATACCAAATTCAAACAGTTAAATTAGCTTTGACAGTCTGTCGGAGGACTGTTGCTGAGATGGAAAATGAACTAATCGACTAAAAGGTGACAGTGCCAGATTTTATTAAATTAGAGCGTCTTGCAGAGCGTCTGACAGATCGTCTCGAGGAGCAGCAACGCCGTTAAATTAACAAACGTGCCAATCAGAAAAGTACTAACCAGAACACCATAGTTCAACACAGTGACTGCCCTAATGACGTTGAACAGTCATAACAAAGTTGCTTTTAAAACGTATGGGGTGAGAAATATCAGCCTATGAAAACTCTCCGTACAACAAAAAACGCGACTTGTGTAGGTTGAAGTATTGTAAGACGCCTAATACCGACAGGTACCATGCTTGTTACGGTCCACCATAGCGCATATCTGTTTTTTTATGGGTCTGTTTGTCTATAGAACGCCATAAACGAAATTCATAAATTCACCATAGGATGAGCCAACTGCCCTGGGTCCCACAATAATCAGTCATCAGCCATAACTGAGGAAACTGCTTTGAGGAGCCGCCATCCGGTTCACACCTAATTTTCACACCCCCCTTACCGCATACCTTTAATCCAAGGTGTATTTTTCCAAGCATGGAAAATCATCCAGGCCTCCCCATGAATTGAACAAAATGGCGTCAGCGGTTGAGACCCAATGGGTTATCGTTTCAAAGCCCTAATTTTATCTATACGTCTGGACTGTCTTAGGTGTCGCTGGCGGCCATCGTCGCCGCTGGAGTATCCAATTACGGGGATGGGGCTGATGGTGGCGCGGCTATTCAAAACCAAAATCAGTCAATCATCCGGGGCTAATTGATGGTGATGTGCAAAAACGTTCAAGACAGCCTGGTCCAGCCCAGCCTAACCTAAGCAAGTAACTGTATTAGGTGTTTTCTATGATCATGGCGTCTAAGCTGGCGCAGCGTCCCTGGCAAGAGTTTTGGGCCGGAGCCCGGCAAACTATTCCCCTAATTGTCGGTGCCATCCCGTTTGGAATTATTTTTGGCACTCTGGCCCAGTCCAGCGGCCTCTCCTTTGCAGGAGCAATGGGGATGTCAGCCATTGTCTTTGCTGGTTCGTCTCAGTTTATTGCCCTGGGTCTGCTGGCAGCTGGCACTCCCCTGGGCATCATTGTCCTCACCACCTGGGTCGTCAATCTGCGGCATCTGCTCTATGCCGTCAGCCTCGTTCCCTATGTCAAACATCTCAGCCAGGGCTGGAAGCTTCCCCTGGGCTTTTGGCTCACCGATGAAAATTTTATGGTAGCTATCCAACGCTACCGTCGCGACGATCCGTCGCCATACAAACACTGGTTTCAGCTTGGTTCAGCCCTGGCGATGTATGTCAACTGGCAGCTGTGCACCCTGATGGGTCTGACCCTGGGTGCCGGCATCCCCAACGCCGGTGCCTGGGGTTTAGATTTTGCCATGGTCGCTACGTTTATTGGCATGACTATCCCCTATCTGACTAATCGACCCATGGTGGCAACAGTCGTCGTCTCGGGTATTACAGCCCTACTGGCCCAAGGACTGCCCCATCAGCTGGGGCTGATGGTAGCTGCGATCGCAGGCATTCTTACCGGACTCGTCACTGAAAATTATCTGGAGAATATCGATGGCTAACGAAGCAATGTTGCTCGCCGGGATGACCCTGGTTACCTTTTTGATCCGCTATCCACTGCTAGCGATGAGCGGTCGGCTCACCCTCCAACCTGGTCTATTGCAGGCTCTCAATTATGTTCCTCCGGCGGTGTTGACGGCGATTATTGCCCCTACTGTTTTGATGGCAGGGGACAGTCTCTGGCTGGGTGCAGATAATCCTCGTCTGATGGGCTCACTGGCTGCCATCGGCATTGGTTTTTGGCAGAAAAATCTGTTGCTGACCATTCTGGCGGGGATGGGGGTTTTTCTCTTTTGGCAGGGGATTCTCGGTTAGGGATGCGCCTAATGCAAGATGGGGCCCCTCTCCACCCATTCCAATTTAATGACTTTAGCGACGCCACCAACAACGTTCCAAACCACACTGTAGTCACTGACTTGCATATTCCATCGCTGCCCGTCTCGTCCGTCTTTACCTCGCTCGTACCCTGGGCGTGGGTCTTGGGCCAATGTTTCTTCAATCAAACGGCGTAGTTTCTCTGGCTCAAGGTCGTTGGCTAAAACAGAGTCTGCCGCCTTACTCCAGCGCACCGGCAACAAACTCTCTTGCTTACTCGTCCAGGCAGCCTCGGCGTCTGCAATCGCATCGGCATAGGGTACATAGGGTTTTACATCAAGTACCGGCGTTCCATCCAAAAAATCACCCCCCTGCACTCGCAGCTGTAGCGTTCTCTTTTGCTCGGTTATACCCAGCAGCCTAACGGCACTCATCCCCAGCGGGTTAGGTCGATTAGGACTGCGCGTTGCATACACGCCGACACTCTTGTTTCCCCCCAGGCGCGGCGGTCTCACCAGGGGTTTGAAATTACCGTAGGACTGTTTGTGAAAAACAAACAAGACCCAAAGGTGAGAAAATTCTTCAATGCCACGGAGCGCCAATTTATTCTCTTCTGTGGTATCAAAAACAATATCGGCATAGGCTGATGCCACTAATCTAGCCTGTCGCGGAATACCAAAGCGGTCGGGATAACAGGATTGAATATGGGCAATGGGGGTGAACGTAACCGCCTCGGCAACCATCGGACAGCTAAATCAAAAACAATCTAAGCATACTATCTTCCAAATCATCGTTGTTGATTTGGAAAACCTAAATTTCGCCTGTCATTACTGGAGTTCTAGACGGGTCAGGCTCCGTTTGACTGTCGTCAATGGTGACCAGTAGCTGAGTCGCTTTGACACCTTGGGGGGGTGTTTCAGCTGGCGTAAATCGGACAAACACCGAGCCATCGCTTTCTGTATTAAATTCACCACAGTAGATAACGGTGCCATTTTCTAAGGTTAGCCACATGCGATAAATCTCTTCGGGGGGCAGCGGTGGTAAGTCACCTAGCGAGACAATGACTTCTTGCCAATTACCTGGGGTAAATAGCAGGGTGCCAGCCGCCACTGACTCATTTCCCGTCAGCGAGATGAGTCGACTGTTGGGCTGTTGCAAAATTGAGGCTACTCGTTCTGAATCGGTCTGCTGGGCTAACTGGTTTCGCAACCGCAGGTTGTCGGCGGCCAGAGCCAGAGTTGCGATCGCAACCACCGCCACCAATATCTTCCAACGAAAACTCCCCGGCTGTTGCATGGCAACGGGGTCAGCCGGTGCCACAATCTGCTGCCGCAGATGGGCTGGTGGCAATATCTGGGGCAACCCCTGGGGCAACAGCTCAAAACTAGCCTGTAGCGCCTGTAGCTCTTGCAAAATATCAGGGTTATCCAGGGCCAGCTGTTCCACCTGTCCCCTTTCTTCAGACGTTAAATCATCTAAAACATAGCCAGAGAGCAGCATTATTTTTTCATCGGGCAGTGGCCGCTTGTTTTCACTCATTCCACCCCTTTCCCCAATCGCTTTCTCAATTCGATCAGCCCCTGACGAGAGCGTGTTTTGACAGTGCCCAACGGCATATTTAAGCGTCGCGCAATATCCGCATGGCTCATACCCTGATAAAAATTCATTTCTAAAATCTGACGCTGCTGGTCTTTAAGCTGAGATAGGGCAGATTGCACCGTCTCCTGTTGTTCCGATAAGGCGGCCTTTTCCAGGGGGGTGATGGCACGCTCCGGCAATGTCCCCTGTAATCGTTGTAAAGAACGCTGTTGGGTACTTCGTTTTGCAATTCGGTCTAGGGCTCGCGAACGAGCCACCAAGCCAAGATAGGTGCTCAATACCGCCCGCGCCGGGTCGTATTTGTTCTGCTTCCAAAAATTGAAAAAGATTTCCTGGGTCAGATCTTCCGCTTCAGCTGGCTGCTTTAAAAATTTTAGGGCTACCGTATAAACCAGGCCACCGTAACGATCATAGAGAATAGCAAGGGCATCCCGGTGTCCGGCCCTCAAGCTACGAATCAACTCAACATCAGAGGCATCTGTGGAGAAACGAGCCATATATCACGGTGAGTGGGAAACCGAGCTCCTGCCCAAAGATTATATAGCAAACGCCCATCAGGACCTTTGCGCGTTCCACTGGCGTGGTCGCTTAACGTTTTCAGAAATGATGAATTGTCCTTAGACCAAATCTGAATTCATTAAACCCAATCAAAAATAGACAATCTTCTAGGGGCATGACCTTACAGCGCATGACACCCTGTGGCTGCCCGTCGATACCGGGCAGCCACAATTTCATATGGCCAGGATCAACGCCATACATAAAAAGGACCATACCCCAGGGAGTATGGCCCCATCCAAATTCAAAGAGCTAGGGATTCTGGAAACCCGTCAGATTTATCCAACTGAGTTTGCCCAATCCTTTGCCCAGTTCAAATTCTGATGCACGTCCTCAATGGTGGCCGCTTCAGAATAGAGACGCAGCACTGGTTCAGTACCACTAAAGCGAATCAGCAACCAGCTACCATCAGCCAGGCTGAACTTATAGCCATCAATGGACAGCACATTGTCCACCGTCTTACCGGCGACTTCACTGGGGGTCGCATTCTGCAAACTGTCCAGGAGCTTGGCCCGCACGTCCATATTGGCCAAGGGCAAATCGATCCGGTCATAGGAGCCTTCAAACCCAGTTTGCTGCCGCAGGGACTGGTTTAACTGACCAAAGTCCTTGCCACTTTTGACCACAGCTTCTAAAAGATACAGGGCCGACAGCAGTGCATCCCGCTCAGGAATGTGATGGCCATAGCCAATACCGCCAGACTCTTCGCCACCGATCAACACCTGGGCTTCGAGCATACGGTCAGCAATGTACTTATACCCAATGGGTGTTTCATGTACCGGTAACCCATGCAGTTCGGCTACTTTTTGCATCAGGTTAGACCCACTGATGGTTTTGATGACTTCACCTGCAAACCCACGTTGGGCCTTTAGATGATCGATCAAAATTGGAATCAGCACCTGGGAGCTAAGAAACTCACCCTGGCCATCCATCCCAGCCACTCGATCGCTATCGCCATCGAAGATAATGCCGACGGTTAAGCCCTCAGCACCGGACTGGTAGCGATCTTTAACCGCCTTGTAAAGCTTAGGAATGTATCTGGGTAAAGGCTCCGGTGCACCCCCTTCAAACAGCGGATCGGCGTCGCCATTGATTTCATGAATGGGCATCCCAAGGATTTTCTCAAATCCGCCCGCCGCTGAACCATGCATGACATCAGCAAAAACGGTCAAATTGCCGTCGGCAATGGCGGCCCGAATAGCGTCAATATCTACCATGCTCTGCAATGCCTGGCAGTAGCTGGGCCAGGGATCAAAGCTGGTGATGGTACCCGCTGACTCAGCCACGGGTTTGCCCTCACCTAGCATCGCTTCAACTTTTTTGGTCACCTCTGGGGGTACTGACCCACCAAAGGCTCCTTTTACTTTTAGCCCCGAATAGGCAGCAGGATTATGGCTGGCGGTGATGACGATGGCCCCCAGGGCTCCTTTTTCATGGGCGGCCCAGCTAAAGGCAGGGGTGGGCGCAAAGCACTCGGACAGCAGCACGTCATATCCAGCCTGGGCCACTGCCTCTGCCGCGTGGCCAGCAAATTCAGGCGATAGAAACCGGCGGTCGTAGCCCACAATCACGGTGCGGCTACCGTTGCTGCCGTAGCAGTCTTCTAGAACCTTGGCAGATAGGGCTGCCACCAGGTCCACACGTTCAAAGGTAAAGTCGGCCGCAATCATGCCGCGCCAGCCGTCCGTACCAAATTTAATTGACTTACCTACAAATACCGATGGAGATAATACAGCTGCCATAATAGTTTCAGTAATGCAATGTCTAAGGAATACACAGATGCAGTCGGGGATCCTGAATGAATCCCTTCGCAGTTTAAACAGTGACCTTAGTAAATGCTAGAGGGTAGAACTCAATAGCATCGTGTCTTTTGAACTTAGCCTTACTGAAATAGACTGACTAGGACAAAAAGAGTTGCCTGGTCGAGCTAACCAAAGAAACTGGTCGGGAACTGACTATATGGATAGACCCTCAATGGTAAAGGGGGCATCGGCAGATAGTTCGATCATGGCAATATTGCTCATGTTCTCTAGCTTTAGAATCTGCAGAGGAAGGAGGGCAGTTTCTGAACTATCGGGCCATCGAAACGCCTTATCACTGTGGATTTTGAGCACCTTACCACTGCTTTCTAAAACCTTAAGCACTATGGGCTGAGTGCAGCGACCCCACAGGCAAAAAGAATCGATGGATTTGTCTATGGCAATGGACAGGCGGTTGTCGTTACCCGTTGGCATAATTACCCGCTGCCCGGCTTTGCCTACAAACCGTGGATTGGATGGGATAATTGCGATCGCACATCCAAAACTCACGTCAGTTAGTTGGCTGGTCACCATTTCCAAGGGAGCCAAGCTCTGAAAATCAAATCCCGTAGGAACATCGGTAATTTTCAATATATCTGCCTTTAATGTATCGGCAGTGTTTAAACAGTCAATATTGAGGGCAAACACGGATTGTCTCCTAAGCGGTTACTTTTCGCTACATGAGCGGACTCGGTGATTCCTTACCTGTCTACATGAAATTACAGCGACTAATAACAGCAAAACTAATGTTTATCAGCGAAACGAGAATCATATGCACCCTACGTTAAGGATGCACGTATAAAACCAGATTGAAACGTTAGGTATATAAAGAAACTAACGAACATGGCTTACAACCTTGAAATATCGGTAAAGCCTCTGGCTACGGAAATACACACCATGAAGTTACGACCTATTTCCCTGGATAAATGCCTATCAGTATTTACCGAGAGACCACACCAGACTAGTGTGATAACCTAGTTTGGTAACAGCAGTAAGCCATACAAGCGCTTCAAATATAGTTTGAGTGCATGAGTAGAAGCTTAACGGTAGCTGAGACGGGATGTAGCGCAGTTTGGTAGCGCACTTCGTTCGGGACGAAGGGGCCGCTGGTTCGAATCCAGTCATCCCGATTTTCTAGGTCATCTAACCAGCGTCCCTTCAGCCACTGGTACTCTGTCGAGAAGATGGACTACGAATCCAGTCATCCCGATTTTCTAGGTCATCCAACCAGCGTCCCTTCAGCCACTGGTACTCTGTCGAGAAGATGGACTACGAGTCCAGTCATCCCGATTTTCTAGGTCACATGGATAGAGTCTATTGGAGTTAGACCACCAATAGTTTTTGAGAAGATGAACTTCGAACCTAGCTATTCCAGCCTCAAAGGCAGTCGCAACTGTGTCCTTGAACTCTCAACTAGCATCCCTGACTTATGCTAATGGGGTAAATATCAACTAAAAACCTGATGTCCCAATACTTGAGGCCAACTAGCGGTGTCCCCACAAATCCGTAAAAGCCACAAGCTAAGGACGTGTAGATAACACCAGTAAACCAATTCCTCACACAAACGCTGGCAACGAGTATTGCGCTAATAAAAGCGTCATAACATAAATTTAGCATCCTCAGGATAAAAATGAGTAAGCTATGTTACTAACCTTACTCAACAGGTATACCGCAAGCTCAGAAGCTTACAACACAAGGCTTTCATCTATACGACAAATTACCTACAGATATCTGCTAAACACCTAATCTTAGTAGCCATTGTAACAATTGCCCTTGATGGGTTTCAGTGTGGTCCATAATCTTTAGCTGCCAACGACCGTGTATTCCTTGATTCATCAATCGACTCAGCGCTGGCGTAGTTTCAAAGGTGTAGGTCTTACGCAGTTGAGTCTGCCGTCCTAGGGTGCGCCCCTGCAACAGCACAGACAGTCCCTGGGGGGGAATCACCGAAATAGATAAATCACCCAAAAATCCATGGCGAATATCCACATAAATCTGAATATCCTGCACCTTGCCATGCTGGTTAATCGTAATCCCTGCCTGTTGCATAGCTGTCCTATCAGCAGGGATGGTCAGGGTCACAGCACTGGTCTGCTCAATTGTTTTACTCAGCCGCCGCTTGGCTAGGTGGCGATCGCGAGAGGCTTTGACCGCCTCATAGGCATTCACCTTACCGTAGCCAAACCAGCGGGAATGACCACGGTTGTCGTAGCGGCCATAGGTTAACCCCAGCTGAGGGTCAGGGCTATCATCTTCAATTTTATCGGCGGTATCTTGCAAAATTTGCTTAACCTCTCCAGCTGTTAGATCTGGATTGGCCGATAGCATCAGACCCACCACCCCGGCCACCACCGGACAAGCACTGGACGTGCCACCAAAACTGCTGGTGTAGCTACTGCTGCTATAGCCAGTGCCACCGGTGCGGTCAGATGTGGTCATCCCCAATCCATCTAATGCCCCTTTAATGGGCGGCCCTGTTTCCACCTGGCCCACATTGGGTAGCGCCATACTGGGGGCTCCATTGTTACTGGGGGCTGCCACCGATACATGCTTCCCCCAGTTGCTATAGGCGGCCTTACGGTTCAAGCTGGTGCTGGCCGACACGGTAATCACGTCTGGATGCATGGCAAAACCACCAAGCCACTGGGTAACTCCCTTAAGAGCATTCTCAGGCCAGCCCAGTTCACGCACCTTGCCATTCAAGGGTCGATTAGCATTACCCGCCGAAAAAAGCACAACACAGCCCTTACCGTTACGACCCTTAGTAGCAGCCTGATTAATGGCATTGCGCTGACGTAGGGATAGGGGAAAATAGACAGCGGCGGGTGACCAGCTACAGGAAATCACCGAAGCACCCTGCTCAATTGTCCATTCAAACAGCTGCTCAATCGACTCATCATCCAAATAGCCCGTAGTTTGAATCGGCATAAAACTGCAGCCCGGGGCCACACCGACAACACCGCTGCCGGTTTCCTCCGCCACGGCTAATCCTGCCACCGCAGTGCCATGGTTTTCATAATCTTGGCTAGGCATGGGCAGCCCATCTTGATGCTTAAGATCCCAAGGTGCCACCAGTTTGCCCATACCCTGCAAATCGGGATGATTGAGATCAAAAGCGTCATCGGTTATGGCAATCACCACCGAACGGCTACCGCGGGTAATATCCCAGGCTTTTTCTGCTGCAATATGGGAATTTGCCGCCAACCCACGACCGCCCTGATGCTGCAGATGCCATTGCTTGCTGTAGAGCTGATCTTTGGGGCGATATAGCGGCGCTGTGGAAACCACTACATTGGGCTCTGCCACCAGTACCTGGGCATAGCGCATTAAACGGTTCGCCAGCTTCACCGGATTTTCCACCGCGGTCTTATCGACTCGAAAAACATAGGTGCGCTCTGCCCCGGCCAACCCTTTCTCACGAATCAGCCCCAGCTCCTTTGCCAGTTCATCAATGGTACGCAGGGGAAATCCCGTCGAAAACTGCACCGTAATTTGCTCAAGCAAATAGAGATGAGTATTGGGACTAGCCGCCAATTCATAGACGTGGCTGGCAAACTTTACACGGTCTATCTGTCGAGCCTGTTGCAGACAGGTCTCTAGCTGTTGCCGACGCACCTTAAAGGCTATTAACTGTCCCCTTGCCACCGATTTGACAGCCAAGGGACTCCAAAGGGCCTTGAGCTGCTCAATAAGGGCCTCCTGCTGCGTTAGCTCTTCACATCGAATCGTCAGCCAATCGGGGGCCTTGTGTAGCCGCAGCTCTTCGCCACCGCGCTGCAAAATCAATCCTGTCTGCGCTGGGCTGACTCCCTGTAAACTCTCTCCTGCAGTCATTTTAGATATTTCACGGATAGTATCCACTTTGACAATAGGCACAATGCCTGAAAATCTAGGACGGGTGTATTGATAACCTCTGTAACGATATATTAGGGTTTGAAAACTAACGCACCGCCATAGGGCAAATCGTTACGCTTTGTTATCCTGCCTTGTCATCAATTTAGTTGGCTCCATGGTTTCCTTATCGCGCATCATCCAACCAAGTATGTTCTCCTTTTTGGGAGCAGCCGCCAGCCTAGCTCTGATGTCTGCCCCAACATCAGCGGCGGAGACTGCTACAGAAACGGTACTACAACAACCCACACTTTTAGCCCAAGTAGACATGGACCGTCTGGGGCTAGCGGCTGGGGAGAACCTGCTGGCAGAGGCGGAAACTGCCATCGACAATCAAAACTACGATTTGGCTATCCGTAAACTACAGGCAGCTCGGGAAAATCTTAACCAAACATCCAGTAGCTACCAGGAGATTGCTGCCGCTTTTACAGGCATTGACGCTGATATTAGCGGCACGCTGCGGACCAACGCTCGAGACGCCGCTCAGATGCGTGATCTTGCCACGCTGCGTCAAGCCCTGATCTACCGCGCTCAGGGCCAAGCTGAACTCGCTGTTCCGCTGCTGGTAGAGATTGTACAAAGTCAGGGCCCAGCTCGCGAGCTGGGATTAGATTCATATCAACAGCTGTTTGAGCTGGGCTTTGTTAGCCGCCCCTATCGGCGCACCGGTTCTGAAGACCCAAGTGCAGCCGTTGCCGATGTGGCTCGCCCCCTCAACCAGGGTGACAGCCCTACCGGTATCAGAGCTGCTGAACTCTTGATAGCAGAAGCTGAGGGGGCCTATGCCGCCGCTGACTACGGTACGGCCGTAGACCGTTTGCAAAGTGCTCGGAAGACTTTAAATACTTCGTCTAGCCACTATCAAACCCTGTTCACTACGTTTACAGGAATTGATAGTCGCGTTAGCAACGAGATGCGTCAAAAAGCCCTGGAGGCTGCTGAACTCAGGGACCAGGCCACATTACAGTTGGCCCTTGCCTACCAAGCACAGCAGCAGCCTACCCTGGCAATTCCACTGTTGGTGGAGGTGCTGGGTAGCCAAAACCCGACCCGCGCACTGGGCAAACAAGCATACGATCAGCTGCTCGAAATTGGGTTTGTGGCTCAGCCCTATGTTGAGGCAGAGGAGACAGCAACCACCACAGAGCCTTAGTTAAAAGACGGGAATTAACTCCACGAAGTTTGTTCTGATGCCGTAGGGCTGACACCCACTTATTTGGCACAATCCTATGGCTTTAGTATTTCGGGCGTCGCTTTTCATCGAGATGCCTGTCGCCCAACTCAGGCTGCTGTTAACCTATTACTTTAGTCAGGCATAGAAATTAGTCAGGCACAGAAAGTCAGGCGTAAAATTCATTTACAGACCAACACCATGATTCCTGCAGACCAAGTAGAGCAATTAATCAAATCCAAGATGCCTGATGCTAAGGTCATTGTTCAAGACCTGACAGGCACCCAAGATCACTATCAGGCTACGATTGTGTCCACATCGTTTGAGGGCCTTAACCTGATTAAGCAGCATCAGCTGGTTTATGGCAGCGTAAACGCAGCGATGGCCTCTGGCGATCTCCATGCCCTAACCCTCAAAACGTTTACCCCTGAGGAGTGGGCCCAGCAGACTTAATGCCACCTGGCAGACGGTCCGATAAGATCATTAAAACAATCGTTGTTGCCGACCTTTGGTGTGAATAAATCTGTGATGTACCGCCCAATAGTGGTTATCACAGACGGGTTCATCCCCTTATAATCAGCAGCAGCAAATAATTAGCCCAATCATTGAGTGCTGTAACCATGTCTCCAGACGTCAAAGAAAAAATCGACAGCTTGGTCACATCCAACAAAATTCTTGTGTTCATGAAAGGCACCAAACTGATGCCCCAGTGTGGCTTTTCGAATAATGTGGCTCAGATTCTTAACTCCCTGGGCGCTCCTTACGAAACCATTGATGTCCTATCGGACTATGACATTCGCCAGGGCATCAAGGAATATTCCAACTGGCCAACCATTCCCCAGGTTTATATCAATGGGGAGTTTATTGGTGGCTCAGACATCATGATCGAGCTGTATCAAAATGGAAAGCTTCAAGAGATGGTGGAAGTAGCCCTGGCGTCTTAAAAGGTTTTCAAAACCCCATAGATTCAAGAAGGCGCATCTATTGTAGATGCGCCCCTAGCTGCTTTAACTATGTTTTGACCGCTTGCCCGGTCTCAGGGGCGGTGTTAGCAAAACGCTAGCGATAATCGGGCTCGGGCTGGGGTTGGGATACTGCAAAATTTGAGGTGTCAAACATAAATCGGTTGACTTCCTCTTCTAAACGATGGACCAGGTAGGGCTCTAGGGCATCAGCATGGCGCAGAGCCGCCAGGTAACCGGCGACATAGCGCCGCAGATCATCGGAACGGTAACCACGGTTCCACTGATCGACCAGGGCATCCGTAATTCTCTGGTAATAGCGAATTGATTTTGCGTCTTGAAGCATGGTGTATGGGTCTCCTCTATACCGATCACTCGGGACCAATCTGCTATCGCTGCGGGGTAGTTAAATAATGGTGGGTTTAGGGGTGTATTTTCTGCTAAATAACCGACATTTATCTGAAGGGGGCTGAAAGGGGGGCAAGCCTGGGTAGTGACGAATAAACACGAGTAGGAACGAGAATTGAAGGGGTAGATACAGTAATGTCTATTCTCGGGTTTGGATGTTTATGTAAACTTTTTTTGTTTTTTCCGTACTCTCTCTAAGATTTTATCAGCTTAGCTAGGGGCAGTTATATTTTCTTTTGCAAATGTATAGGGTTCACCCAGTGGGTTTACGTGACTGAGTGGTAGCTATGTACTTGCAGCTATGGGTATCTACACAAAGCTCAGATACGAATACGGATGCATTCCCCGTAGCCGCAACTACAAAATATTCCTAAGGTCTTTGATACTCTTCTACGAGAGTGTTATGAAGCCTGGGCTTCTTGGTTAGCTGTGGCCTCTACGTGTATTCAAATTATCGAGGGTAATCCCCATCTGCGATCGCTACTTAGTTGGCATCTTCAGCAGGCAGGTTATCGAGTCAATCAGTCTGCTGACATGACGCGGGCAAAGGAAACCTTTCAGACAGCCCAACCTAACCTGGTCATTATGGAAACGGAGCTGTCGGATGGCAGCGGGTTGGAGCTTTGTCAGTGGCTACAGCAGCGGGGACGTCCGCTGATTATGATTCTCTCAGCCAAGTCGGGCGAACCGGATGTGGTGGCGGGGTTACAGGCAGGGGCTGACGATTATTTAAAGAAGCCCTTTGGCATGCAGGAGTTTTTGGCTCGGGTGGAAGCGTTAACCCGACGCAATCGTAAGATAACGGCTCCCGTTTCCCTAACCTATGGCGACTTAAATATTGATTTGGTACAGCGTCGGGTGCGGTTTAAAGATCAGTTTATTGACCTGACACCCCAAGAATTTAGCTTGATCTATGTGCTGACCCAAGCTGAGGGCTCACCCCTGAGCCGGGCCGACCTGTTGAGGCGCGCCTGGCCCGATGCCATCGATAACCCACGCACCGTCGACACCCACGTTCTGTCACTGCGCAAAAAGATCGAGGTTGATCCTCGTCAGCCTAACGTGATTCAGACTGTCCGGAATGTCGGCTACCGGCTTAATATTGAGCGCATCCAAACAACTAACGGTCATCATCCTGTTAGCGTAGGTGCCGTTAATGCCATTAATGCGGTTGGCTAACGCCTAGGAATATTCCAGGCAATGTGCCATAGCCAGCTTTACGCATCGTCATCGGCCCAATCATCATCGGCTTGATAGGCGATGATGTCCTGCTTGAGCGCCGTCCAGTCTACCTGGTCGCTGGGCTGGTAGCTAACCAGCTTGCCCTGGTTTAGGTATAGAACATGGGTGGCCCAATCAGCCAGGAATTCTAACTGATGATTAACCATGACCACGGTGCTGATGTTGTCCAGGCTGGCAAGGTAGGTGAGCAGGTGATGGGCATAGCCCATGTCCTGGGCGGAGGTGGGCTCATCGAGCAGCAGAATATCTGGCTGGGTCATGAGGGTACGTGCGATCGCAACTCGCTGACGCTGCCCCATGGATAGGTCTAACTCCTGTCGCCCCAGCCAATCCTGGGGAATCTTGAGTGGCTCTAGCCACGGCTGTAGGGCGCGGCTGGCCTTAGCAGGATCTATCTTTTGCAGTCGAGCCGGGTAGCAGAGGGCATCCTCTACGGACTGTCCCAGCAGCTTACTATCCTGCATAACCAGACCAATCTGCCGCCGCAGGGCCGCCACCGGATACTGGGTGAGGGGCTGCTGCCGATAGGTGATGTAACCGCTGGTGGGCTCACTCAGTCGGTTCATCAGCCGCAGCAGTGAGGTTTTTCCTGCCCCAGAGGGTCCGACAATGGCTAGACGGGTTTTGGGTGCGATCGCAAACGATATGCGATCCAGCAGCAGACCAATACCCACCCCGGCTCGTAAAGAGACATCGGCAAACTCTAAAACGCTATCACCCATTGAAAACGGTCGACATAGTACTCACCTTAGAATCCTCAAACCATGCCGCCATGGGTCGCCGTCCAAATTGTCCAGCTGTCCATCAGTAACAATAAAACCGTCATTACCAACAAAAACAGATACATCCAGGGCTGAGCTAAGGGCGTCACATCCTGAGTATCAATCCCCGTTTTCGCCTCTACCGTACGCACCAGCCGAGCAAACCCCACCACCCGCATCGGCAACAGATAGGCCCGATCTGCCGATTCAGTAATAAAGTAATAAACCGTTCCATTTTGCCCCGTCGAGCGGGGTTTAAGCGACTTAATCTCTGACCAAGCCAACGACCATCCCCGCCAAGGCAGTGGGGATACCATAGCAATACCATGCTCAGAGGTTTGCACCTGCTCACTTAACCCAGCCCCTAAGAACAGTGCCCCCAGCAACGCCAATATGACCAGTACACCAGGGCCTACCGGTGCATCCGTCGCCTGAGCTAAAAACGGCAGCGGCACCAACAGAGCGACATAAAAACTTAGCAACGTCACCTTAATCAGAGGCGAAATCCGAAATCGATCAATCGCTTCAGCCGAGACCATAGCTATGTGTGAGAAAAATTAGAGATTTTGAGCGTAACACTCGTTATTGTGACTTTACCGCGAGTTGCACACTGCTGCTGTGCCGCATACTTCCGTGCCAAAACCAGAACAAATGTCACGGCAAATACTGCTGTACCACGGTCCAACCGCTGTAGCTAACCGCCGCAAAGGCAAAAAAAAGCACACCATTAATCGCAACATGCAGCGACCGAGCCCAGGGGCGAGTTGCAATCTGAGATGCCGCGCCCACCGATGCCAGCACCAGACTCACTACCAATAAACCAGCTCCCAAATGCCAGGAGTGCCCCAGGCTTCCGTGCTCTCCCAGGGTCCCCACAATCCCAATTCCCAACAGCAACAGCACCAGGGCTAGCAACATAACGCCCAACACAATATGCACAAGGCGCAACCAAGTTAGCTGAGGCTTTTGATGGGAGCGGCCATACCAAACCCCGCCACCAGTCACCAGTAACCCGGTATAGACCGTCAGCGACAGTCCCATAGACCAAGCCGCGATGCGCCACAACCAAATAAAAGAAGGCAAATCCATGGGGTTAACGCCATTTAAAACGACACAGTCCTTAGCTTTACTCTATCGCTCCAAGGACTGTGTAAGCCTTAGCACACATAGGTAACACTAGACCAGCCGACCGTCGCACCCACACTCATTAATAAATGTTTAATCTACCGATGACTGAGAGACCTTAAATTTTAATGTTGTCCACTAGCTTGGCCATTAACTATGCACCGGCTGCATTGCATCGATTGAACCAGCAGCGGCTCCAGCCATCTCATCCTCAGATTGAGCAATTGTTAAACGGGTACAAGGAATCGTATCTTCCAAAATAGAGCTGGCCATTGCTCCAGAATGCACTTCCAACTGCCCCTTAACGGATGATTCAAACATCAATCGTTGCCCAGGAAAAACAACGCGCTCAAAATACCAATTCTGAATATTTGTAATTCTAACTACCTGAATTTTACTAGCGCTATTCACATAGCAACATAGGACAGTATCAGTACTATCAAACGGTATGGGATCAAGTGTCTGTGCCATGGTTAGTGAGGAGTAAAGAAGGGTATGACAATTTTCTCATATAGGATAGCATTCACCGATCCCGAACAACTGTAAAAGCGGCTACCGATGAGGTTTTCAGATTTTTTAATCTCTTCAACCATCTTTGATGCCTATACCCATGCAGCATATTACTACGAGAAAATAATAAAAAATATGTCTTTGGGTTGTGGTTATTTTTTACAGAAGCTATGGGCAGAGTTTTAGCCGTTAGAGTTTGATCCAAACTCAATTAAAAGACAACCTATCTTTTGCTTCAAATTACAGCCTATCTAACAGCTCTTAAAAGTTAAGAACCGTCACCAATGTCCGCATTGGATAACACAAATGCTGACTCAACTGATACTAAAAAGTTCGCTTACATAGCTGGCCTTTACAGGCTTATTAAGGTTTATTGTCGACTCTTTCTTGGTGGGTTGCTCTGGTTACTGAGCCATTAGCCCCATTTCCCAGAGCGCTGAATCGGCTGCGGGGATGAAATCCCAGATTAGCAATGCTATCGTAAAGATATGTGAAAAATCTGAAAGTTTACTTCAGAATTTACTTCATTTTTTTCACGCTGACCAATGTAAGACAATCAGCGTAGCCATGGCTAACCGAGTTCTATATGTCCGCCTGCCCTGTAATCCTATTTTTCCCATTGGGGTGGTGTATTTGGCAGATCATCTCCACAAGGTTTTTCCAGACATAGAACAGCAGATTTTTGATCTAGGGACCACGCCGCCGTTAGACTTTGGCTCAGCATTGGAGCGCTGCATTGACGACTTTCAACCCAACTTGCTGGTCTTTTCCTGGCGCGATATTCAAATCTACGCCCCCGTCGGTGGACGCGGTGGCAACCCCCTACAAAATGCATTTGAGTTCAACTATGCCCGCAACCCCCTGATCAAACTGCGCGGAGCGATGGGGGGACTGCGCATGATTAGCACCTATCTAAATGAGCTTTGGCAAAACACGGGTCTGATTAAGCGCGGTTTGAAACGAGCTAAGCGCTACTGTCCCGATGTAAAGCTGGTGGTCGGTGGCGGTGCCGTCAGCGTTTTTTATGAGCAAGTGGCTTCCATGATGCCCAAGGGTACAATCGTCTCTGTCGGCGAAGGAGAGTTGCTGCTAGAAAAGCTCATCCGCAAAGAATCCATCAGCAACGAACGTTGTTACATCGTTGGCGAAACTGAACCTCGGGAGCGGCTAATTCACGAATGGCCCACCGCTATTGAGAAAAGTGCCTGCGACTACAACTACATCGAAAAGATCTGGCCCGAGTTTGAATACTATTTGCAGGAGAACGACTTTTATATTGGTGTTCAAACCAAGCGGGGCTGCCCCCACAACTGTTGTTACTGCGTCTACACCGTTGTAGAAGGCAAACAGGTACGGATTAATCCTGCCGATGAAGTAGTGAATGAAATGCGGCAGCTCTATGATCGCGGCATTCGCAACTTCTGGTTTACCGATGCCCAGTTTATTCCAGCCCGTCGGTTCATAGACGATGCGGTGGAACTGCTGCAAAAGATTGTTGACTCAGGCATGGAGGATATCCACTGGGCAGCTTACATTCGCGCCGACAACCTGACCCCCGAGCTATGCGACCTGATGGTGAAAACGGGGATGAACTACTTTGAGATTGGCATTACCAGTGGCTCCCAGGAACTGGTGCGCAAAATGCGGATGGGGTACAACCTGAGAACTGTTTTACAAAACTGCCGTGACCTCAAAGCCGCCGGTTTTAACGATCTGGTATCGGTCAACTACTCCTTTAATGTGATCGACGAGCGGACTGAGACCATTCGCCAAACCCTGGCTTACCACCGAGCCCTGGAGGCCGTTTTTGGCCGTGACAAAGTAGAGCCCGCCATCTTCTTTATTGGTCTGCAGCCCCACACTCACTTAGAAACCTACGCCATCGAAAACAACATCCTCAAAAAGGACTACAACCCCCTGGCCATTCACCTACCTTGGGTTGCCAATAAGCTGCTCTGGAATCCAGAACCCCTAGGCTCCTTTTTTGGCGATGTCTGTCTTCAGGCGTTTCGCCAAAACCCTAACGATTTTGGGCGAGAAGTCATGGATATTTTGGAAGAGCGGGTGGGATTGGCTCCCTTAGAAGAGGCCCTGACAGCCCCCGTCAAAGCTCAGCAACCCAAGCAACCAGAACTTTTGACGCTATAGGTTGTCAGCGATAGATTGGCTGTGGCCTAAAAGCCACCACAGTAAATCCTTAAGCAAATGTTAGGATCACTAAGCAGAATTGACGGAGTGCCATGGTAGACAAGCCGATTTTAAAGAAAGATCGTCCCCCCGAAGAAGAACGGGAAGCTCGTAAGCCTTCGTTTGATAAGGACAAAAGCAGGGGCAAAGGCAAGGGCAAGGGCAAGGGCCGACGAGGCAAAGATGACAAGGAGAAAAAAGCTCCGATTAACCCAGCTCTAATGCGAGGACCTAAACCCACTAAGAAAGTGGAACCGGAACCCGAACCGGAGGTAGCTGAAGAAGAGGCCACTGACACATCTGCCGATGAAGCCAGTGCCGAAGCTGACGCACCTGCCGATGAGGCCAGTGCTACCGTACCTGCTGAGCCGTCCTAAAAGCGCGACAAAATATCTTTGATCATGCGTCTGTTAGCCTTGGGCTAGCAGGCGCATGGCTGATCTAGGGTGTTGCTGGCCTGCGGCGTTGTCACATTGGTGAGGGCAATTCATGGTTCTTGAAAGCATCAAGCGATCACGCCAATGGGGCGCACCAGTCCTAATGCATCAGGACATTTGCCATAATTCGAATTCCGCAGCCAGCCTAATAGATGCAATTAAAAATGCGCAAAAAAAATCCCCAGCGAAATTCGCCGGGGAGGACATCAGGGTGCATCTACCAGTTATGTCTTCGCAGAAAAGGACAGTAGTCAGGAAAGATCTGTGGCAATGGTACGATACCGTCGCTGTGATCCACTCCCTCCAACTTTGCAACGGCAAAGGCTACTATCAAACATGATCGCCATGCAATCGAGCAAATATGGTTTTTCCCTGGTCTAAGTCCTTACTGCAGCTCCCCTCCATGCAAAAAAGGATGGCCAGCCTAGTGGCATTGTTAGCAGTAGCCGGGTGTCAACAGCCGGTACCACCCGCACCAACCATCACCGACTCTCCCCACAATGACTCAGTCGAAGACGTGGTCGCTGCCCCCGATGTATTAACGCTAATTTATAGCCGGTCACCCGTCACCCTGAACCCTCATTTAGCCAGTGGTTTTCAGGATTTTGAAGCCGCTCGAATTGTCTATGAACCCTTAGCCAGCTATGGACCTGACGGACAGCTGATACCGGTTTTAGCCGCCTCACTACCCTCTTTAGACAATGGCGACGTTAGTGAGGACGGCCGCTCGGTCACCTGGCGACTGCAGGAAACACTGCGCTGGTCAGATGGCGAACCCCTTACGGCTGAGGATGTTGTCTTTACCTATAAATTTATTACTAACTCGGCGGTTGCGGCCGTGACGGCCCAATATTACCGAGACATTAGATCGGTCAAAGCGGTGGATGACCACACGGTAAAAATCACCTTTAAGCAACCTACCGCTAGCTGGCAAACTCCGTTTACGGGCTTAAATGGTCTGATTTTGCCAGAGCATTTGTTCAAGGACTTTAACAACCGTAACGCCCGTGAAGCACCGGCTAATTTTCAGCCCGTGGGTACGGGTCCGTATCGCTACTTAACCCAGGCCAATGGGCGCTTGTTGTTTGCCCCTAATGAACTTTATCGGCAGGCCAGTGGGGGCTTTAAACGGGTTGAAATTGTAGGTGACGTGCCCCCCTATGTGGCAGCCCGCGACGTGCTGCGGGATGGCACCGCCGACTTTGCCCACAATATTCAGCTGGAGTCGGCAGCTCTGGTGGACCTGGTACAAACCGGTGGGACGGGCAGCCTGATGCTTACCTTTGGCAGTCAGGTGGAGCGCATTATGTTGAACTTTGCCGATCCACGTCAGGAAACTGAGGCTAAGGAGCGAGCCAGTGTTGAGTTTCCCCATCCGATCCTGGCTGATTTGCGGGTGCGCCAGGCCATTGACTATGGCATTGACCGCCAGGCTATTGTGGAGCAACTCTATGGAGATTTGGGAAAGCCCATTTCCCAGCTGTTGGTAACGCCTGAGCTATCTGGAGATAAGCCCATCCCCTTTAAACATGATGTGGAAACGGCCAAGGGGCTCTTGGAAAAAGCCGGGTGGGTCGATAGTGATGGGGATGGCATTCGCGATCGCAACAACGTTCCCCTACAGCTTGTCTTCCAAACCTCCATTGGCACCATTCGCCAGGCCACCCAGACCCTGGTACAAGAGCAGCTGGCAGAACTGGGTATTAACGTACTGATTGAACGGGTGCGGACCGAGGACTTTTTCTCCGCCGACCCGGACCAGACCAACAGCATCAACCATTTTTACGCCGACATGCAGGAATACGCCATCGGCAACGACATTCCAGACCCCATTATCTACATGGGCTGGTGGACCTGTGACAATATCGCCGCCCTAGAAAATAACTGGCAAAAGCCCAATAATGCCCGCTATTGCGACCCCGAATACGACGCCCTGTGGAAAGCGGCTCGTAGGGAACGCGACCCTGACAAGCGTAACGACCTTCTGCGGCAGATGGATCGCAAACTTGCCAAAGATGTCGCCGTTTTACCCATCGTGCATCGGGCGCTTTCCAACGCCGTTAGCGATCGCATCACCGGTTACACCTTTACCCCCTGGGACGCCAGCACCTGGGACATTGCCAACTGGCGACCGGTAGAGCCCTTAACGGACCCAGGGGAAACCTCTACTGAGGAATCAATAGACAATGGAGACACGGAAAGTAGTGGTGATACTAGCCCCCCTGCCGAGGAACCCATTGATTTAGATGAGAAATCAAAAAACGAATCGCCTCAATAGACCATTAATTTATAGCAAATGCCCTGATGCATTAGGATATTTGCGAGTCAGGTTGCTGCAATATAAGGCTTTCGGAGATATCCGTGCCATTTTTACCACCATCCCATTGATTTCGATTTGTAGAGGCGTTCCATGGAACGCCTCTACAAATCGAAATCAATGATGAATAAATAAACGGTCATCTACGGCACCTCTTGGGCCTTTACATCCACCACCACGCTATCCTCTTCGTCATTATCTGCCACCGGAGCCTCATCTTCAGGACGATTTAACGCGCCTGACATTAGCTGGGATACTTCAGCAATCAGCAACGTAATCAAAATGCCATCGTCGATCCAACCCACAATGGGAAACACATCGGGGGCAATGTCAATGGGGCTCAATAAGTAGGTAAGGGTGCCAACGATAACCAGCCAGCGGTATTTCGGATTCCGTAAATTGGTGCGATACCAAGCGTAAAACACATCAACGAGTTGCTTCATAGAAACCTTTAGCGCATTACCTGTATGATGCCATTTCTCTTAAAACTCAGAAAATAGGGTCCCACAAGCCCTGCTATCTTTTCTCCGGCAATAATTCTTGACCATAGAGGAATTTCACATCAGACGGAGATTAATTGAGTTCTCTTTAAAGTTGGGCATCAGCAGTTGTTGATACCTCAGGTTTTTCCATAGATTGGCAATATCAGGCGGGACACTATCCCAAATAATTGCTTTCGAGCAGAGAGAACGGCACTCTCACACCGCATCCCAAATTTTGGAACACATACACTACCGTTCCTTAACTAGCTTTCTACCGTTGCTGCATCCAACGCCGTCGATCCGCTAATCACCTCACAGGCTCAATCTACCCGCAGCGCAGCAAAACGTCAGTTCAGCTCAGAAGCTTTTTTGGAATTAATCCTATGAAACCACTGTCAACCCTTCTGGGGGTAGTCACTGGTGCAATGGTGACCACGCTCGGTAGTACTGCATTGGCTGCAGATCTTTCCTTTCGTGGTACGTTCTCTCAAGATAGTGACGTACACCTGTTTGACTTCAGCGTAGAGACTGAGTCGACGGTTACCTTCAGAACTTATTCCTATGCTGGCGGCACCCAAGCCGATGGTAGCACCGTTGTAGCAGGCGGGTTTGACCCGATGCTAACCCTGTTTGATGCCACAGGGAATCGGCTATTTATCAATGATGATGATGAGTCTGACACTGTTGCGGAAGATCCCACCACAGGCAAAGCCTACGACAGCTTTCTGACGGTGATGTTGGCAGCCGGTAACTATACGGTCTCATTGACTCAATATGGCAACTTTACCAACAGCACTAATCTGGCAGATGGGTTTAACCAAACAGGTAACTTCACCAGTAACTTTTCCAGATGCACGGGTGTAGATGCATTTTGTGATTTCACCGGCGACAGTCGCACTAATGAGTGGGCGTTTGACGCGTTTGGTGTTCAGCCCCTGCGGGAGCCCGATGCTGAAGAGCCCCTCGTGACTGAGCCCCCCACGACCAAGCCGCCCGTGACCGCACCGCCCGTGACCGAGCCCCCCGTAACCGAGCCTGATGAGGTCGCTCAGGTTCCTGAACCAGCCACGGCCGTAGCGTTTGCTGTTGTCGGTCTAGGATTTCTGGCTAAGCGTCGTCGTCACCAGTGATTGACGCTGTGACCACCAGGCAAACGCCCCGCTGACCACAAACATCAGCAAAGCATAAATGGCGGCGGGAATAGCCATGGTGGGATTATTGAGAAAGGTGGGAGCACTGGCAATGGCAATAGCCAGAGTGCCGTTTTGGATACCGACTTCAATGGTGATGGCGGTGGCACTGCGGTTGTCTAGCTGGGCCAGGGTTGCGATCGCATATCCCAACACCATGGTAATGGGCATCAGCGCAAAGGTGACGCCACCGGCCTGTAAGAAAAAGCCCGCCACATTAGCTTGCTCTTTGACCAGTAGACCGACAATAATCAGCCCCAAGAAAAATAGAGACAGCCACTTTACATATTTTTCAACCCGGGCGGCAAAGCTGGGTACCTTGCTGTGCAGCACCATCCCCAAAGACACCGGAATTAGCGTGATCACCGCAATTCGAACAACCGTTGTCACAAAGGGCAGCTGCAAAGCGGTTTCGGCATCTAAAAATAGCTTCATGGCCAGGTTTACCACTAGGGGAATGGTAAACACTGTGAGCAGACTGCTAATGGCAGTCAAGGTAATGGATAGGGCCACATTCCCCTTGGCTAAATAGGTGACCAGGTTCGAGGTGGGTCCACCGGGGCAGGCCGCCAAAATCATCACCCCAACCGCTAACTCTGGACTCAGGGGAAAGATACTGGCCAGGACCACCCCAACCAAGGGCAGCAAAATCATCTGGGCAATCAGACCTAAGATGACCGCTTTGGGCTCTACCAAAATGCGTTTAAAGTCGACTATCGTTAGCCCTAATCCCATGCCTAGCATGATGACAAACAGGGCCAGGGGAAGAAAAACAGCGGTCAAAGAGCTTGATTCCATGGGGCATTCATCCGGCAGATGCTACTCGCTAGTTTACAGCAGGCCTTTAGACTGCAATCAGTGGCATTGGCCACCAATAAAATGCCTCTGATCATGTCTTGGAGCAGCAATTCAAAAGAACCCCATTTGTGGGGCAGCATTGGTGGTAAGCGCGCTCCCTCTCACGTTTACTCAACTGCCAAGGAAACCCGCTTACCACCAATCCCCCGCAGGTCCGCCAACAGCTTTGCCACATCAGCGTAGGGCAATGTCCGATCCGCCTTGAGCATGACAAATCCATCCGGGTTCTCTGCAAAATAACCCTGAATAATCGGAGCCAGCGCCGGAATTGTCAACGCCTCATCGTTATAAACCGTCTGCCCATCTTCCCGCAGACCAATCACCAAAGGCTCAGCCCTTTCTACCACCTCTTCATCAACGCCAGAGACCGCCTGGGGCAGACTCACCCCAAAAATCTGTACGCCGCTCAGCTCCATGGAAATGATGACGAAAAAAGTCAGCACCGTCATCAACACATCCATCATCGGCACCAAATTCACCTCGGGCACACCTGAATTTTGATGCCTGGATCGCAACCCCATTTTTCCTACTCCTCTTCACCATCTTCTAGGGCCAGGGAAACCCGGTCACCCCCCACCGCTCGCATGTCCCCTAAAAACTGCATCACATTCTCGTAGGGCAGCTCCTGATCTGGGACTAGATAGACGGTTTTATCAGGATTTTTCTCAAGATAGTCTTCTATTTCAAAGGCCAGCTGGGAGCCCTCAATGGGTTGACCATTTAGCAAGGTTTTTTCATCGGCGTCCATTTCTACGATGAAAATATCTTCAATGGACGGCAGCTGGTCCGGGGGGGGTTCTTCGGTTTGCTCCGGCGGCAGCTCCACTTCGATGAGCTGCTCACTGCCTAAGGACACCGCAATAACGACAAAAAAGGCCAGCACCCCCATCATTACCGTGAGCATAGGGACCAAGTCAATGGTGGGAATTTTACTTTCCTTGCGTTTACCGATGGCCATTGAGCGCTCTGGTGAGCTCCGCCCACCCTCCGGGAATTACTACTATGCGGCTATTGATATGCGGCTGAGACTGAGGGTTCTTCTGCGGTATGTCCGTTTTCAGAGGCGAGCAGCGCGGGCTCGTACCAGGACTGTCGATAGATTAGCTCTAACTCATTACCGGCCTCTGAGAAATAGTCGGCCTGCTGACTTTGGAGTGACACCAGCACCCGCAGCACCAGCAGCGCCAAAATGGCGACCACCATACCGGCGGCGGTGGTAATCAAGGCCTCACCAATACCGGCGGCAGCTTTACTGGCACCTTCACCACCGCCGCTGCCGCCAATATCTAGACTGTAGAAGGTGGCGATTAGACCCGTGACTGTACCCAACAATCCTAGCAAAGGGGAAATGGCAACGATGGTTTCTAGCAGCTTCTCACCCTGGCGCATTTTGACAAATTCGCGATCGGCTGCAGTTTCCATAGCCAGACGAAAGGTTTCGGGGGAGGCGTTGCGCAACCGTAGGGGAGCAAACAAAAACCGACCAATGGGGGTGTCGCTGTGCTGATTTGCGATCGCAGCCGCTTCATTCAAATCCCGCGGGGCCGCTGCTAACACATCATTAACGATTTTGCCCTCACGCCGTAGCAGGTCTGACCAAAACCGCGTCCGCTCCAGGGCACAGGAAATCGTAAGCACCGAGGCCCCCACAATGGGCACCATGACTGGACCCCCCTTAGCCAAAAAGTCAAATACCGTTGCCATAGCCTATCTCCTCAGAAACATGGGTGGACAGTAAATGCCGCACTACTGACGATCGCCTTCATCATTCTCTTCTTCCTCAGCGGCGGAGTCAGGTTTGGCCGCCGTTGCCGCTAAATCCGACTTTTCGGACACCGCCTCTGTCTTTGTTGGTGCAGTTCCTGCTTTTGGTGCAGCCTCTGCCCCGGCGGCAGCGGCCCCCTGGGGCGCGACGGGCGCATTGCTGATGACTACTTCTTGCCATTCCAAATTGCCGTCGCCCGCTACCTTAACCAGTACCGAATCCACCCGGCCAGCGGCCACCGCCCCGGCACCCACCACATCACATTCAAACGAATCGCCCCGTCTGCTCACCCTGTAGGTATCGCGGCAGTCAATGGCCAAACGCTTACCGACAGCTGCCTTCGTCTCATCTTGAATTTTTTCTTCGAGGGATGCCAGATTGATCAGCACCTTAGAACTGGGCACATCCCAGCTAACGGTGCCTTGGTCATCCTGCTGAATTACGTTAACGGTGAACTGTCCGCCATCAGTTAGCTCTCCAACACAGCGAAAGTAGGCTTCGGCCTGCTTTTCCACTCGATCTGGACAGATTACTGATTTTAGGGACAGCCGCCGCCCCTGGCGCTCGATGTCATTCTGAATGTCTGCCTCAATGCGAGACATATTGAGATTCTGCGAGCAACTTCCTAGAAAAGCAAGCCCTAGGAGTACCCCCAGCCTGGCAGTGGCGACCATGCTGCGACGACAAAAAAAGTTAACCAAGATTTACTATAACGGGGGGCTCTAGGGACAAGGTAAAGGGTGGGTTAAGAGCAGCCAAGGTTATGGTAGAAAACCCTGATAAATGCTCAATAATTGATACTAGTTGAGTCTAATTTTTATGGAGGCGTTCCATGGAACGCCTCCATAAAAATTAGATAACCTAACCTCTGAGCTGCCGAATCAGATGCTGTAATTCTGGCAAAATCAGCGCATCCATTGCCAGGGTTACTGCGTTGCTCGAACCTGGCAATAAAAATATCAGTGTAGATTGATACACCCCAGCGGTCGCCCTAGAGGCAATGGCCCTCGACCCAATTTCAGCATAGCTAAGCTGACGGAAAATTTCGCCAAAGCCGGGAATTTCTTTTTCTAATAACGTTGCGATCGCATCGTAGGTGGTATCCCTCGGCGCAATCCCAGTACCACCATTGCAAATAATCACATCCACCGTCGGTGCCAGCCGCTGCACCAGACTAGCAATCTGGTCCGGCTCATCCTTGACTAATCGATAAACCTCTAACCGATGGCCAAACTCGCGCAGTTTGGACTTAATCAGCTGCCCACTTTTGTCGGTGTCCACCGTGCGGGTATCGCTAACGGTGATCACACCACAAACGGCAGACAGTAAACCACTATCAGGATGGGGGATAGCCATAGGTACAGGTTTGAGTGTTGAGTTCCCAGTTTATGAAAATAGCCAGCTTTCCCAACCAGCGCCCCCTTCAACTCTGTCCAGGGGACGCCTGCCTCAAAACCCAACACTAGTTCTTAGTCAAGCCCAGCCCATTTTGCTCGGCATAGCGGTTCATAAACCGCATAAACCGATCCCACTCGGCCACGCTCTTCATCAGCAGTCTTGCTTCTAGGGCTGCGGGCGCACCGTTGATAAACTTGGCATTGACTTCCCGACTAACAATTTCGCCTTCTTCATCAACTAAATAGAGGCCAGTCACCTCAAACCCTTCTTCCATAAGGGCTCTGGGCGCATCAAAATAGAATGTAGCAGTGCCGTCGGAACCATCCTTGGCACGGGTAAGCCGCACGTCTGGAATAACTTCCTCAGTTACACCCCGAGCAAATTGGATTTCTGCCATTGCACTGTCCTCTAAAGTAGTGTTTATGAATCGTTTGTTACAAAGCGTTAAGCTTACATCATCTCATCATATGTGTGTTGTTTAAAACACTATCGGGAAATTTTACGTCGGCAGGACAACGCGATAGGGCGACGCGATCGGTGGCATCCGCTTATGTAATACCAAGCCCTGGTAAACCATGGCGGCCACTTCACCACAGGTGGCAACCTGGCTGGGGGCCAGCTGGTTTAAGTCGGGATAGTTAAAGACCAGGCCGAGCTGGGTGGCGGTTGCGATCGCGCTCACAGCATAGCGGGGCACCTGGGACTGGTCTTGGTAATGGGTCAGGACTCCAGCCGTATTTTTGGCCGTTAGCCGCAAACCGCTGACCAGGGCTAGCAATACTTGAATTTTTAGAATTGATTGCTCTGGGGCAAAGGTGTAATCGGGAAATCCAGATAGAAACTTAGCCCGGTAGGCCATGTGGATCGCCTCGGCAGCCCAATGGGAAGACGGCACATCACGAAAGGCCACCGGATAACGCCGGGGCTTGGGGTCAAACGCCCGGATGACCAGGCTGGCAAACTGGGCCCGGGTCATGGGGGCATCAGGCGAATTAGAAATCTCCAGCAGGTTTTGGGCCAAAAGGGGCTGCCAAAAGTCATCGGCCCAGTGCTTAGTGACCACCGTATTGCCACTGGCCGCAACGCTATTGCTCACCACCGTTCTGGCGGGCTGCACAA
This sequence comes from Cyanobacteria bacterium J06554_1, assembly GCA_038534515.1. Lineage (GTDB taxonomy): Bacteria > Cyanobacteriota > Cyanobacteriia > Phormidesmidales > Phormidesmidaceae > Leptothoe. Next base: position 58,417 of record JBCAWO010000012.1, on the reverse strand, counting down.
TAAAGGGCGATGTCACGGGCGGCATCCGGCCCAGGGTGACCAAACACTGATACACCAATGCCGTGGTCTCAGACCGGGTAATCGGCTGCATGGGTCGCAGCTCTGCCAAATCTGGATAGTTCACCACAATGCCACGACGGGTGGCCATGGCCACTTCTTCTACCGCATAGGGGGGCACCTGAACCCGATCATCATAGATGCCAATTTCAGCGGCCTGCCCCTCCCCCAGCGTCAACCCGTTGATTAAAGCAACGATGGCCTGGGCCCGAATCATAGGGTCGTTGGGCCGAAAGGTATTATCGGGGAACCCGGCAATAAAGCCTTGGGCCTGGGCTTGATAGATCACCCCACGGGCCCAAAACCCCGACGCCACATCCTGAAACGGCTTAAACCGACGGTTGCTACTGCTGTCGCTGGCGGGAAATGTGGCCATGGCTAAGGCGGCAAACTCCGCCCGCGTCACCAGGGCATCGGGCCGAAATGAGCCATCAATAAAGCCCTTTATTAATTCGGCCTCCGCCATGGCGTCAATAAAGGGGGCAGCCCAGTGACCCACCACATCTTGAAAGCGGCTGTTTAAGTTTAGGGGCGGTGGGGCAGGGGAGTCGGGGGTGGGGGGCAACGGTTCAGGCTTGACTCGCCCCAATAGCAAGGGGGGCACCGCCACTGGGTCCGGTAGCTCACTGGCCACATAGCGAATGGCCCCTTGCACCCGGTTGGGATTAATGTGATTGCCAGCCGTGGTCAGGGTTTGACGACCCTCGTTACGTACATCCCACTGACCGTTGTCTCTAAACTCGTTATTGCCCAGGTCCTGGCTTTGTCCTATGTCAGGCTGGGCCGTGTCCTGCACCCACAGCCCCGTTGTCTGATTGCGCAGAATTTTATTTTGCCGCAGCACCGGCTTGGCTGAGCGAGATAGCACCACCCCGGCCTTGTTATCTGTCACCTCATTGTCAATCAGTAGTGGCGCAGATTGGTCGCTAATGGCAATGCCGTAGCCGGTTTGGGTAAAGCGGTTTTGCCGCACTTCCCCCTTTGAGCGACGCACCATAAACAAACCACTGGCCTGATTGCCAGAAAACTCATTGGCCAGCAGCACTGGCAGGGCATCACTGGTGACAAACGCGCCGTCTCGCCCACAGTCTTTAATATGACAGCGGGTGACTAGGGCCGAGCCCTGCTCTAGCCACACCCCAATGCCCTGGGTCTGGGGGTTTATAACCGTCACGCTACGTAGCTGGGCCCCATCGTCTAGCTGCAGAGTCACCGACTGTTGACCAAACTCTTCAGTGGCGAGTAACCCACCCCCGCGCAGGGTGACCGTCCCCCCAATACCCACCACGGTGACCCCCGAGGCCAGGGTTAATGGAAACGACTCGCCACTGCCATAGGTGCCCGCCTCTAGCTGTATTGTGGTACCGGCGCTGGCACGCTCCAGGGCCTGGGTCAAGGTTTTGAACGGCGACTGACGCGTTCCTGTACCCTGGGCACTAGCACTATTGACATATAAAACAGAGGCGGTAGCTTGCACCATGGCAACTAGGCAGATGGATTGACCCAATTAGGGTAAAGGGAAACGCCGACGGGTTCACCTATGATTGATCATTCTGACGGAAAAATTTATCTTCGTTCGTTAGCTTCGCTGTAATTAGTTTGCCATGCTCATCGGGATTGCCATAGCCAACGTTGCGATCGCACTGCTTTGCCTGGTCCTGGCCAGCCGTATGATCCGAGTTAACCGCCAGGTCACCCAGCTCAATCGAGATCTCAATCGTTGGACAGTACTATTAGAAAATACTTTGACCCAGCAGGCCTTAACCCTTAGCCAAACGCGTACAGATCTGCGCCAGTGGCAGCTGCTTTATCTGCAATGGCGGCTACAGCAGCGACGGCTGCTCCAGACAGCCAAATTCCTAAAGGTTATATGGCAGCTTAGCAAACGCCGATCTCTCTAAGCACCCAAGAGCACCAACCATCCGTTCACCATTCACCCTCACCGTGGGCTCGCCCACCTGCTCCCATGTCCCAAGACAACTCCGATAATTTTATTGGTGGTCTGTTAGCCGGCACCGCCATTGGCACCGTTATTGGTCTCCTGATTGCTCCCCGCAGTGGCAAACAGACCCGTCGGGTGCTCAAAAAATCAGCCGACGCAGTGCCTGACCTGATCGAAGACCTGTCCACCAGCGTTCAGTTCCATGCCGATAAGCTCTCCCACACCACCTTACAAAATTGGGACAGCACCATAGAACGCCTCAGGGCTGCCTTAATCGCGGGTCAAGCAGCCACTCAAGAAGAGCTGGCCCAGTCCCAAGCCATCGCCGATTCCCAGCGTGACTAATCCTGTGATCTGGCTGGGTCTGTCAATTTTGCTGCTGGCCGTAGGGCTAGCTGTACTTGTGTGCGTGTCGGTCCCTGCCCTGTTTGGGTTGGCCCGGGCCGCTCGCAGTGCGGAAAAGCTTTTTGATACTCTCGATCGCGAGCTGCCGCGGACCTTAGAAGCAATGCGCAATACGGGTGCCGACCTCAGTGGCTTAGCCGATGACATGACCGACAGCGTCAGCAGCGCTCGCAATATTGTTAAACAGGTAGACCACAGCCTGAGCGATGTGCGTCAGCAGGCCTATCAGGCTAAACGGACCACCCGCAGCGTGGCCATCGGCTTTAGAGCCGCTTGGCGAGTGCTGACAAAACCCACCAAACCCCGGGCCAAACGTCCCCGTAAACCACCCGTCAGACCACCGGCCAAACCGCCCGTTTCAAGGCCAGCGCCACCATCACCGCCCGTGCCCCCCAAAGGCTCAAGTACGATCCCCAACGATGTGACTGCCGATAGCATCTCCGATACCTCCCTAGCAGCCGATGATTGACGGAAACCTGTCTTCTTCTTTACATTAAAGGTAGGTAAATAAGTGTAAACATCATGAGCTCACGCTTTAAGGATTGGTTGCAGGCTTCCCTGTGGGGAAGTTTGCTAGTTTGTTATATTGCTTTCATCGCAGGGGTTGCCCCGGCCCATGCTTATAACAATCCAGAGCTGCTGCCAGATGAGCCAACCATGGTGATCGATCTGGCTAAGATTCTGACCAATTCCCAGGAAGACTACCTTAACGAGCATCTGCCTGAGTTTGAGGCCGAAACGGGTTGGAAGCTTCGAGTGCTCACCCAGTTTGATCAGACGCCAGGTCGCGCTGTCAAAGATTTTTGGGGATTAGACGACAAGAGTGTGATGCTAATTGCCGACCCGCGCGGCGGCAACATTCTCAACTTTAGCGTTGGTGATTCGGTCTATCCGCTGCTGCCCCGCGTCTTTTGGATTGAGCTGCAAACGCGATTTGGCAATCAGTTCTTTGTGCGCGACAACGGCGAAGATCAATCCATCATGCGCTCCATTGCCTCCCTAGAGACCTGTCTGGAGCGGGGTGGCTGTTCTGTGGTTCCCGGTCTGCCCAGAGAGCAGTGGATTTTAACCCTGATTACGTCTGTTTTAGGGGGTATCATCTGTGGCTTTGCCGCCCATCCTCGCAAAGAGGGTCAGGTGTTTTCCTGGCAGTGGATGCTGATTTTCTCACCGCTGTGGGGCATGTTGTTTATTGCCTTTGGCATTGGCCCAGTGGTGACTCGTACCCAAGACTGGCTACCCCTAACCCGTAACATTGCTGGCTTTCTGATTGGTGCTCTGGTGGCGTTCCTTAGCCCCGCATTTGTCAATCCATCTGCTAACGGCGAAGCCTAGGCACTGGCCAAATATTCTTGGTTGTGAGATACAGAAACATTTATGGTTTGGGGCGACGGGCTCCAGACCAAGGGCCTGGAGGGCTTTTGGGAAGATCAAAAATGGCCCGCTGCCGATCGTAAATCACCAATCCTCGGGCCTGGTAGTTTTTCAACGCATGGGGACCGTCGATAGAATTAGTGTGTACCCAAACCCGTTTTGATGTCAGTTCCCAGGCTGTTTTGAGCGCCTGGGTCAGCAGATAGCCGCCATGCCCCTGGCCAATGAACTGGGGTAGCAACCCAAAGTATTCGATTTTTGCACTTTCATCAGGTTGTTGCGATAGTTCAAAGTATCCCGCTGGTGCACCTTGCACATAGCCGACCCAGATCCGAACCGTATCCTGACTGATGTAGTCTAACCATTGTTTATAGGTCCATCGCAGACGGTCCATCCAATACCAGGAGCCCCCCACAGCTGCGTAGAGAAACCGTTGAAATTCTGGGCAGGGAACAGCAGCTTCCGTAACCGTTAGGTCCGTCGGTGCGGCTGGAACAATCTGCTCTACAGAAAGCATTTCTAAATAGGTTGTGGTGACCTCTAATCTGGCCATTTCTCGGGTAAATGGTTGAGCAAAGGGATTGGACCATCGGCACAGCAAAAAAAGGCGCGTCAGGACTGCCGCAGGGCTGCGATTTTTGTTTTTAGGGTGTCGGTCTGATCAATTAGCTGGCGTTGGGAGAGTTCTGACTGTTCTCCTGAACGGAGCCATTTGAGCTGTACGGTACCGCCCTCGGCTTCGGCGTCACCAAGAATCAGACAGCCCATAGCACCACTGCGGTCGGCCCGTTTGAACTGTTTGCCAAAGGCGCTGCTGCTCAGGTCAACCTCCACTGCAAATCCCTGGTGACGCAGCTGTTGGGCCAGCACAGTTGTGGCAGGTTCTGCTTTTTCGCCACGGGAAACAATGTAGAAATCCAGCCCGGGTGCGGGTACGCTTTGGAGCTGCTGGAGCAAAATGGTGAGCCGCTCTAGACCAATGGCAAAGCCGATGGCAGGCACATCTGGGCCACCGAGCTGCTGCACCAGACCGTCATAGCGACCGCCACCGCAGACGGTGGCCTGGGCACCTAGATCCGCCGACATGATTTCAAAGGCGGTGTGGGTGTAGTAGTCAAGACCGCGCACTAATCGGGGGTTAATGGTGAAGTCAATATTGAGGGTGCTGAGCTGCTGCTGCACCTGGTCAAAGTGACGCTGAGAATCATCACTAAGGTGGTCTAGCAGACTGGGTGCATCTTTGACAATTTCCTGGGTGCGGCTGTCTTTGCTATCGAGAATGCGTAGGGGATTACGGGTAAGCCGATCTTGGGAATCTGAGTCTAGATCGTCTTGGTAGGGGGTGAGATAACTGACTAGGGCATCGCGGTAGACCTGGCGGTCTGCACCGCTACCCACCGAGTTGATGTCCAGGGTAAGGGATTTTAGACCCAGGGTTTGAAGGATGTCGGTTGCGATCGCAATTACCTCCACATCCGCCCGCGGATCGCGACTGCCCAAAATTTCCACATCCAGCTGATGAAACTGACGCTGTCGCCCCTTTTGGGGACGCTCATAGCGAAAGGCTGGCCCAGTGTGCCACAGCCGCTGCACCCCGCCACTGGCAAATAACTTGTTGCTAATAAACGCCCGCACCAAACCGGCAGTAATTTCAGGTCGCAGGGTAATCGAGCGACCGCCGCGATCCTCAAAAGAGTACATCTCCTTACCCACCACATCCGTCGCTTCACCAATGCCCCGGGCAAACAGCTCCGTTTGCTCAAACATTGGGGGTCGAATTTCTCGATAGGCCGCCCGGTGCAGAATATCCCGAGCCGTCGCCTCCACATGCTGCCACACACCAATCTCATCGGGCAGAATGTCACGGGTACCTCGTAGGGCTTGGATATTGCTCATCAGCGAACAGATAAAAAATTAAACGGGCAATGCCCACCCTATCAAATCATGGGCCCAACCATGGCTAAGCTAAGATGCCAACTCCTGTTGTCCAGTCACATTTGGCAACGTGCAGCAATTGACATCATCAATGCACACCTTGCCCCACTTCAGCGCCCAGCGCACCAGGGCCACTCGATTACCGGTCGCTGTTTTGTTCAGCACATTGCTGATGTGATTATCCACAGTACGTTTGCTAATTTCCAACTGGGTTGAAATTTCTTGGTTAGTTAAGCCAGCAGCAACCAGCTCAACAATTTGCAATTCCCGTTCTGACAAAGGAGATTGCTCTTTTTCTTGGGAAGACTGGCTGACTGACATGGAAATACCTTCGCTCACTGCGTATATATGCTTAGTGCTTATTACATCATAACTATTTTCAAGCTGGGGCGTGTCTGGCAGGTTTTTACTTAATTTGTTCCAGTAGCGCTAGCACTGCTTGCCTCTGGTCAGACAAATCTGGGGGACCTAACGCTTAACCAACTGACGCGTCCATTTCCACAATCCGGTCACGCGACGTCCCAAATTAAGCAGTTCCGGAGCGACGGTATCGCTATCAACCACAGGCGTAAACTGCTCTTGCAGCAGCTCTCGCAAACGGTTGCTGGTGAGGGGACGGTTGAGGCGACCCCGCTGAGCAATAGAAATAGAGCCAGTTTCTTCAGAAACAACAATGCACAGGCAATTTTCAATCCGCTCAGTAATTCCCATGGCTGCTCGATGACGCGTACCCAGCTGGCGCGACGCCGTTCGTTCTGAAATCGGCAGGATTACCCCGGCAGCCACAATGCGAGAGGCCCGAATCAAAATGGCCCCGTCATGGAGCAAGGTACTGGTTTGAAAGATAGTTTGGATCAGCTCTTTAGATAGATCCGCATTCAGCCGAACCCCGGGTACTGAAAAGTCATTTTCATCAATTGGGGGACCAATTTCTAAAATCATCAAGGCCCCTGTCCGTTTTTGCGACAGTTCACGCACCGCATCCACCAGCTCATCGATAACACTGTCGGGTCTGGGTACGGGGGTACTGCTGGGGGAAAACAGCTGCATAATTTCCCCCCGACCCAGCAGCTCTAAAAAACGACGGATTTCTGCCTGGAGCAAAAACGCCATGGCAACGGCTGCCCCAAAGGATAAATTAGTCAGCACAAAGCCCAGCAGCGACAGCTTCAGCGCATGGCTAAGCACCGCCGCTAGCATCAGTACAATCAGTCCCCGAATCATCCATAGGTTACGGCGTTCGCCAATAACCACCAACATCAGGTAGATGAGAACAAGGACAAGGGCAATGTCGATAATATGGACGAACAGACCTAACAAGTGTCAGCCCCAACCTGGGTTTTCAAGACAAGGATTCATACACGGCAAGACGCCCAGCTGCAGCATTCAAAACCGCTTGGCCTGGGGTACCAGCAGGAGCACCATCTATCTTGCGCCTGGTTTAGAGAAGGCCCCTGCAGCTGGTGTTACACAAGCCAACGCTGTCTCTAATTGCAATTACGAAAGATCACAGCCAATCTCAGGATGCACCTCGTTCAAAAATTAGGAGCTACAGCAGCAGGATCTGCAAAAAATTCAGACTCTACAAATAGATCTATCAACCCACTATAAATAGTCAGGTGTTGTAAACGCGACTGTTCAGCTGGACTGTTACCGGACAATTAGACTACATGAGACCCTCATAAAGGCTACCCAATATGGCCTAGGACGTATATGCCAGCCTTTATTTTAGGCAACGTTTTGATGGGATGTCATGGCGAAGGCGGTCTAATTAGCTGGAGCCCCTGAGCTAGTTCCCCCAAGATAGTCAGGGAGTCGGTCATAACGTATTAAATCGGCCTCGGTTTCACGCTCTACTATTAAGCAGGCCTGTTGATTTTGTACCAACACAGCCGCTGGTCGAGGGACACGGTTGTAGTTGGACGCCATGCTGTAGTTATAGGCTCCGGTGGCAGGAATAACGACAATATCGCCGGATGATACGAGGGGTAGCTGGGCATCGTGAATCACCACATCTCCAGATTCGCAGTGCTTGCCCGCCAGGGTAACGGTTTCACTCAAGGGGGCAGACATGTTACCAGCGGCCAATACTCGATAAACCGACTGATAGGTAATGGGGCGGGGATTATCGGACATACCCCCATCGATGGACACATAGGTGCGAATACCGGGCACGGTCTTCTGGCTACCGACGGTATAAGCGGTGACACAGGCGCTGCCGATGAGGGAACGTCCTGGCTCGCAAATCAGCCTGGGTAGGGGAACGTCGGCAACCTGGCAAGCTTTAACCATGTGTTCACACACCACCTGTACCCAGGCCCTGATGCTCGGCGGGTCATCGGTCTCGGTGTAGCGAATGCCAAGGCCACCGCCCACATCCAGTTCCCTGATGGGCAGTCCATGGCGCTTGGCCGCTTCCATCCAATGCACTAATACACCGGACAGGTCTTCGTGGGGCTGGAGCTCAAATATTTGGGAACCAATGTGGGCATGAAGACCAATACAAACAAGGCTAGTTTGCTGGGCCAGGTAAGCAAACACCTCGTCTAGCTGATCGGGGTCAAAGCCAAATTTGCTATCGATATGCCCGGTTTGAATATATTCGTGGGTGTGGCACTCAATCCCCGGGGTCAGCCGCAGCAGAATGGTCACCGGCTCATCGGCGCTGGCCAGGACGCTGAGGGTTTTGAGTTCATGCCAGTTGTCGACAACGATGCGGCAGCCAGCTTTAATCCCCTGCTGCAGTTCACGACGGGATTTGTTGTTGCCGTGAAAATAGATATTGTCTGGACTGGCTCCGGCTTTGAGTGCCGTCACGAGTTCGCCGCCGGAAACCACATCAATGGCAAGACCTTCTTGGGTTGCGATCGCACAAACCGCCAAACAGTTCCACGCTTTTGAGGCGTACATTACCAGTGCCTCGCCTGGATAGTACGCCTCAAAGGCCTGACGATATTGCTGACAAGCCGTGCGCAGCGTCGTCTCATCCAAGATGTACAGCGGCGAGCCAAATTCCTCAACCAAATCGAGCACATCACAGCCGCCAACCTCCAAGTGATCGAGCTTATTCACCCGAGCACTGAGGGGCAAAATTCGCTGATTAGGAGACTCCGTCGAATCTGTCTCCAAATATCGAAGACTAGACTGAGTACTTGGCTGTATAGAAGAAAATGTTGAAACCATAGAGTAGTCGTCAGGAATTGTTTAGAGGAGTCATCGCCCTAGGCGGTATTATCGGGCGTTTGCACCGCAGCGGCAGAAGAGCGCAAGCTCCAGTGTACAATTCGTGCCTGTTCCCAGACTTCCTACTCAAAAATATCCAGAGAATCTTCCCCATACGCCCCATGATGACACCGCTGATCTGCCATGCTTTGACCGATGAGCTACTCCCCGCCGTGCTAGAGCTCGATCAAATCTGCCTGGGCGGGCTTTGGACCGAAGCAGGCTATCGCCGAGAAATTGACAGCCCCAACAGCGATTTACTAGTGCTGCAAGCCAATAAACAGGTCATTGGCCTGGGGTGTTTATGGGCGATCTTAGATGAAGCCCACATCACCACCCTGGCAATCCATCCCGACCACCATCGACAGCGTCTGGGACAGCTTTTACTCACCCAGCTATTACAATCGGCCTGCCGCCGCACCCTCAGCCACGCCACCCTAGAGGTGCGCGCATCCAACCAACGAGCCCTAAGTCTTTATGAAAAGTTTGGCTTTCGCACAGCTGGCCAACGCAATCGCTACTACAAAGATGGCGAAGATGCCCTCATTTTGTGGCGCAGCCAGTTGCAGACTCCTGACTATAAACAATATCTAAAGCAGCTCGAACGGGAGTGCACCGAAACATTTGGTAAATATCGATACCAATGGTTGCCCTATGTAACATTTGGTCACTAATACGTATTAAATATTTATACCCGCAGCGATCTGGATAAGCTGCTCGCCAAATTATCGCCAAATCATCTAAGTTCATGGCATTTGACCACTAAAGCTATGGCTATTTTGGGCTTAACGTCAGGTTAAGGACTTCAGTAATCCCTGGGACAGGGTGTAACGAACGAAACCCGAGGTAATTTCATCCCAGCTCGATACTCAATCTCCCTAAATTTTGTTATGACGGGTCTTTTCCTGTCGCTAAAACCTTTGCAAGTAGTGAATACCGGCACAGTTTCACTAAAAATGGCTGTGCTAGAATCAGTGCAACTCCGCACAAGCCAGGTGATGAAAAGCCGCCATGTTTGAACGCTTTACAGAAAAAGCCATCAAGGTAATCATGCTCGCCCAAGAGGAGGCCCGCCGACTGGGTCACAACTTTGTGGGTACTGAGCAAATCCTTCTCGGTCTCATCGGAGAAGGAACCGGCGTAGCCGCCAAAGTTCTGAAGTCCATGGGGGTCAATCTGAAAGATGCTCGGATCGAGGTCGAAAAGATTATCGGTCGCGGTTCCGGGTTTGTCGCCGTAGAGATTCCCTTCACACCGCGTGCCAAGCGTGTATTAGAGCTGTCCCTGGAAGAGGCCCGTCAGCTGGGTCACAACTATATTGGTACCGAGCACCTGTTGCTGGGTCTCATTCGCGAAGGCGAAGGCGTCGCTGCCCGAGTCCTTGAGAATCTTGGAGTTGATCTATCCAAGGTACGCACCCAGGTTATTCGAATGCTGGGTGAAACTGCAGAAGTATCTACCGGTGGTAGCCAAGGGCGTACCAAGACACCTACCCTCGACGAGTTTGGGTCTAACCTGACCCAGATGGCAGCAGAGGGCAAGCTTGACCCAGTTGTGGGTCGGCAAAAGGAAATTGAGCGGGTTATTCAAATCTTGGGTCGTCGTACCAAGAACAATCCTGTTCTAATCGGTGAACCGGGTGTGGGTAAGACCGCCATCGCCGAGGGGTTGGCCCAGCGCATTGCCAATGGCGATGTGCCCGACATTCTAGAAGAAAAGCGCGTTGTCACCCTGGATATAGGACTGCTAGTGGCAGGTACCAAATACCGTGGTGAATTTGAAGAACGCTTGAAAAAAATCATGGATGAGATTCGCTCTGCGGCGAATGTCATCTTGGTGATTGACGAAGTTCACACACTAATCGGTGCTGGTGCGGCTGAAGGTGCTATTGATGCAGCCAATATCCTGAAGCCTGCATTGGCTCGGGGTGAACTTCAATGTATCGGTGCCACCACCCTGGACGAGTACCGTAAGCACATTGAGCGCGATGCGGCCCTGGAGCGTCGTTTCCAGCCAGTTATGGTGGGTGAGCCCAGTGTGGAAGAAACCATCGAGATTTTGCACGGACTGCGCGATCGCTATGAGCAGCATCACAAGCTAAAAATCTCAGATGAGTCCCTCGAAGCGGCAGCTAAGCTAGCCGATCGCTATATCTCCGATCGTTTCCTTCCCGATAAGGCCATTGACCTGATTGATGAGGCTGGCTCTCGGGTACGGTTAATCAACTCCCAGCTACCACCAGCGGCTAAGGAGTTGGATCGTGAGCTGCGTACGGTCCTTAAAGATAAGGACAATGCGGTGCGTTCCCAGGACTTTGATAAGGCCGGGGAACTTCGCGATCGCGAAATGGAAATCAAGGCAGAAATCCGCGCCATTGCCCAGAGCAAGCGAACGGATGAGGCGGGCGGCACCACCGAATCTCCGGTGGTTACCGAAGAGGACATTGCCCACATTGTTGCGTCTTGGACCGGAGTACCAGTTAATAAGCTAACCGAAACCGAGTCCGACAAACTCCTCAACATGGAGGACACGCTGCATCAGAGAGTCATTGGCCAGGATGAAGCTGTCAAAGCAATTTCTCGAGCCATTCGACGGGCACGGGTGGGTCTGAAAAACCCCAACCGTCCCATTGCCAGCTTTGTTTTCTCCGGTCCCACTGGTGTTGGTAAAACCGAGCTGACCAAGACCCTGGCATCCTACTTCTTCGGTTCCGAAGAAGCCATGATTCGTCTTGACATGTCCGAATTTATGGAGCGCCATACAGTTTCCAAACTAATTGGTTCACCTCCGGGCTATGTCGGCTACAGCGAAGGCGGTCAGCTAACTGAAGCCGTACGTCGTCGTCCCTACACCGTTGTACTGTTCGATGAAATCGAGAAAGCCCATCCCGATGTCTTCAACATGCTGTTGCAGATTTTGGAAGATGGTCGCCTGACCGATGCCAAAGGCCGTACGGTGGACTTCAAGAACACTCTGCTGATTTTGACTTCCAATATCGGTTCTAAGGTGATTGAAAAAGGCGGCGGCGGTCTTGGCTTTGAACTGGAAGAAGACGCAGCCGAGTCCCAGTACAATCGCATTCGCTCCCTAGTGAACGAAGAACTCAAGCAATACTTCCGCCCTGAGTTCTTAAACCGTTTGGATGAAATTATCGTCTTCCGTCAGCTCACTAAGCCAGAAGTGAAGGAAATCTCCGACATTCTGCTCAAAGAGGTCTTTGGCCGGTTAACCGAACAGGGCATTACCCTGGAGGTCACCGACAAATTCAAAGAACGATTGGTAGAAGAAGGGTATAACCCAAGCTATGGGGCCCGACCCTTACGTCGTGCCATCATGCGACTGTTGGAGGATACATTAGCTGAAGAAATCCTGTCCAGCCGTCTAAAAGAAGGTGATACAGCAGTTGTCGATGTAGATGAGAAAGGCAAGGTCGTGATTGCCTCCAAGGAAAAGCGTGAACTGCTTACCCAGGGAGCTGATTAAGTTAGCTTGATCGCAATTAACCTTAGGATGGCTTCTCGATAATGTATCGAGAAGCCATTTTTAGATCAGCCTGATTTTTCGCACTAAAAGTGTCCCTTCAATACGCAATTGTAAACTGTTGTAAACTGGCCTAAAGCTTTCTTGCGTAGCATGAGCGTCAGCTTTGATAATGATTTTGTATCCTAGCAGCGTTTCCATAAAGTCTCGTCTGCTGATGGATGTTAATGACGTGATTTCCACACATTACTGATTCCTAGGGGTAATCTGAGCTGCAGGCTGTTGATCAACAACCTACAACGCCCTTCCCCAAATCAGTACCGGTATTGATGTTTGATTAGGAGCATAGTTAGAGTGCTAGGCAAACTTTTGGGTAAGGGTAAAAAGTCTGGATACTATTTGGAGCTGTCCGAAGATGAGATAGCGGCTATTCCTGAACCGTCAGTAAAGCCCACACCTCAAGCCCCTGTAGCAAAGGTAGAATCGACGCCTGCTACATCGAAAACCGTATCCGCTGAGCCAGCCGCCGCTGAGCCAGCTGCTCCTCCGCAGGCAACGGTACCAGCAGTATCAGCCGCTGTTAGCAAAGCTGCTGCTGCTATACCTCAAGAGGTGGCCGTACCTGAGCCAATGTCCGATCCTCTAGAGCTCATTCGTACCGCATTAGCTGCTGCTGCCAACCAGGCATCAGAAACTGAATCCAAGTCTGTTCCTACCTTTGCCGAGTACTCTGCCCCACTTGCTAAGGCTCGTCGTCGCCGCCCAGGCCCTAGCATGTCCCCCTTTAAGTCAATGGCCAAAGACATGAGAAAGACCAACTCTGGTTTTTAGACATCTCTTTGACTGAATAACAAAGCAAACGGGAGGTGATAATTGCCTCTCGTTTGGTCTACTCTAAAATCTATTACCGCTGAGCATAGGCTGCCATCGGCTCTTTAATAAACCGAATATACAAATGCTTAAAGGTAGACTTCATTACCCGAGGCATACCAAAATCGATAGGCATCAGCTTTTCTGGAAGCTGCCAATTGTCAATGCACAGTTCAGACGGTGACTGTAAGACAAACTCAATCGAACCAGGGCACAACCCAAGACGTTGGGATGCAGCAACGGTGGGTATCTGAGACGCATCCACCTGGAGTACGTCTACCATAGCCTGGTCTAGCGCATAAACATTCTCTGAGGCCCCCAGTACGCCAAGACGCCGCGGCTCACCATTACTGGGGCCATTGCCCTCATGGCCAATTATGCCATCTAAAATTGTTAGATCTGGATCAATCGCCTGGGCTGTTGCCACCAGCATATGAGCAAACCGCTGACGATCTTTACCCGCTTCCATATGCCACCAGGCCTTCATTTTACCCGGTACACAACCAAAGAGATTTTTTACCCCCAGGGTTAACGTCAGCTGAACATGGGACTTCACCTTGGGCAGGTTAATCACCACATCAGCCTCCATGGCTTCTTTAGACAGCAGCAGATTGTCAAAACTTTCCCGCTGCGACTCAAGGCCATAGCGCTTACCATGGAGTTCCACAATCGGTAGGTCTAGTTTTTGAGCCCACTGCAATAAGCCATTGGCCTTAGCAACACCGTGGGCACTACCAAAGGCCGGGCTATCCCCCAAGAAAGGGTTACCACCAGCTTCTTTAACCAACTTAGCGACACAGTAAACCACCTCAGGGCGAGTGGTGCATTCTTTTGTGGGGCGCGCACCTGTGAGTAAATTGGGCTTAAGCAATACCCGCTGCCCTGGTTTAACGTAGGCTTCGATACCACCTAGGGGTGCTAACAAGGCACGAAGCTGCTGTTCTAGCACATCGACATCGTAGGTAGTGGCTTTGAGCAAACTAACGGAAACCATAGGGATTAAAAAACGGGGCGATAGCTTATTTATTTATTGTGGGTCTGGTGACCCACAAACGCAATCAAACTAACGACAAAAGAGCGGCGACAGGCTGTACGGTGTCCAAAGGGGCAATAGTTCTCGGTAATGCTGTAGATGATGAAAAAGCAATGTTAAGCCTGTGGGCAAAAACGAGTGGCACCTGGATCAACGTAGTGCTAGTGCTATTGGGAACTAGTAGCGGGCTGATTCTGCGGGGACGATTGCCTCGGGCAATGCAGGATGTGATTACTCAGGTAATGGGGTTGATAACTCTATTTATTGGGGTACAGATGGCACAGCCATTAACTCAGATTGATGCGGGCCAGATTGCCGGAGTGATTGTAGGGATAGTGTCGTTAGTGATCGGTGGTCTGCTGGGGGAGTGGTGGCAGATTGAAAAACGTCTAGCGACAATTGGGGATGGACTTAAGGCCAGATTTGGTGGAGGTGGTCGATTTACTGAGGGATTTGTGGCGGCAAGTTTGTTGTATTGCATTGGCCCCATGGCGATTTTGGGCAGTCTCAATAATGGCCTCACCGGTGACAATACAATTTTGGTCATCAAGGGGACAATGGATGGCCTAATATCAATTGCTTTGACGGGTAGCTATGGCGCAGGTGTTGGGTTTTCGGTATTGCCAGTGGTGCTTTATCAGGGGGGAATATCGTTGTTGGCTGGGGTATTGTCTAGCGGTATTGGTGACCCGGCAGCCTCACCCAGCATTTTGCTAGTAACGGGTGTAGGTGGAGTGATCATTATGGGATTGGGTTTAAACTTGTTGCAGGTAACAACTATTCGGGTGGCGTCGTTTCTGCCTGCATTGTTGTTGACACCGTTGTTTTATAGGCTATGTCAGCTTTTTAGCGTTTAACCATTAGGCTATGGCAACAGATTTTTCTTCCATAATGCCAATAAGAACAGAGACTAATGCATCTAAATCTCCTGGCAGCTTGAACAGTTCTAAATCTTGGGTGATCACTTGTTTTTTAGGATTAAGCTTGCCAAATCGCCAGACTTCTCCAATGGTCACCGCACCAAACAAGGGTTCTGGCAGTTCTTGTTGTTTTGTCAGTGCAATTAGCTCTACTGCCAACTGTGTAAACCCACGCGATAGATCATCGTTTTTCGCTTCGATAATCAGAAACTCATGATCAGCTCGCAACAAATAGTCCAGATTGCCCTTGAGCCACTGGCTAACGTTGAGGGGATATTCAATCTTGAGCTGACAGTTACAGAAAGCAGCTACATCTATCAGAATGGGAGCTACTAAAGTCTCACGTCGGGCAGTTTCGCTAGTCAAGCTGACAACTGGCAATGTGCGTTCAATCCGCTGTTGCAGTTCAGATAGCTGGGGTAGAATGCGTTGTCCCCTGGGTAGAGCAATTCGTGCTTTTTGTAGACGATAACCAAACTCAGCCAGGATATCCTCTGGGTCATAGGTCATTTCAAAGTACGACCTAAAGGTGTAGGAACGCTCAGGATCCAGGATTTTTGGTTTGGCCATTTGACTCAGTTTCTTTAGCCTAAGGTGCTAAAAAGCAGAACATCCTCTAACTATAACGGAGCTTTTGACAAACGATATTTCCGCAATTGCCTCCTATGCCTAGTTCTGCAACTTCGCTACGGTCGCACTGTCCATACCTCTCGATTATGCAACTAGTTCAGCTGCTTTGGTTTCAGAAGTGTTTGATTCACTGGGTTCGTAGAGATACTCAAACCAGTTACCAAAGGGGTCGCGACCGTAGAACGAAGCTGTACCGTCACGATGTTCGTGAATTTCAGTTAGCTTAATGTCCTGCTGGCTCAGTTCGGCATAGGCCTGATCGATTGCTGCCCGGTCGTCAAATACAAAGCCAAAGTGAGGACCCGCTTGCTCATAGTCCGGGCTAAGCAACGCCAAACCATCATTTCCAGCTTTTAGATAGGCCCAGTCACTGTCCTGCCAGACCAGATTCATCCCCAAGGATTGATAAAAACTGGCCGCGGCCGCTATGTCGGGCACACAAATAGCAACATGCCCTAATCGTTTTAATTCCATGGCTAGCATCCTTCAGTGAGATCGCATTTTCCTGTTAGTTTCCATTGTAAAGGCCCTCCCATACAGACACCACCTGTGGAGCTATTAGGTCATTACAGGCAGTTGATCGGTACCGACTACGGTTTTCCCTAACGGGGTCGGTCAAGGCATCAATTACTATGAAGTCACAATAAAAAAAGGACTAAAGCGTCATGGATGCAACATTTGATAGCGATAAGCGTAAGATTTTATCTGCTGTTTCCCATGGGTCTATCTTTTTAAGCCAGCTTTTATTTTCAGCTGGTATTCCCGCTGCCTTGTGGATTATTTCTGATGATCCAGTGGTCAAGGAAAGTTCTAAAGAAGCGTTGAACTTTCACATTAATATCTGGATTTACAGCTTCATTATTGGAATCTTGTGCTGGTTGCTGATCGGTTGGCTGTTTGTGATTCCCCTATTAATTTTCCAATGGGTAATGCCAGTTTTGGCAATTGCATCCAGTTTTCGTAATGCTGACAGTGCCTTTAGATACCCATTCATCCTGCGATTCCTTTGATAGAAGACAGGCTTCAAAGACCTAATCTGTTGTCCGAAAGTACTTTCAGGATTTTAGAACTTTTTTTAGCCTCGGGGTAAATACTGAGGTATCGTCAGCATTTGATAACACTTAAAGACTTGACTAATCTCCTGATGGTTCATTAGCCAGGACGAATAGAAGAATAAGCAGTCCAATATACAGACGGGCTGCTTTTTTTCGGGCGTTACTGATCTCCTGGTATGAGTTCATCTGCGGCATGACTGTAGCAGACGAGTTTATCCTCTAAGTCAGCAACGGCTTTTTCGTCACTGCATTCGGCAAAACTCCGTGAAGAAACATCGTTGGCTTAATTTGACTGAGTATGCACTGCTTTTGGGTGCTGGTGCTGGCACGGTGGCTTCGGTCGCTACCCAGCAAGTGCTCTTAGCAACTGCTCCACTGTCATTATTGGCGGCCTTGGGACTGGTCAATCGACGACAGCTTGAGACCAAAGTCTCTCAAAACCAAGCGGTGATGTTATCGGTCAATAGCAAGCTGGATGAGCGGTTGCGAGATGTGCAGGAGCAGCTAGAAGATTTGCCTACCCACGAACAGCTGACGGCGGTTCGGCAGTCGATTATTGCCCAAAATCAGCAGGATATTCTCAGTCTTACCCAGGTCTTTGAATATACGCGCAAAACGTTGAGGGAGCAGATTGAAGAACAAGAAATCCCAGAACTTAAGGAACTGCGTCAGTATCTAGCTAATTTGCAGGACCAGCATAGCCAGCTGTGCATTGATTTAAAGGATGTGCGATCGCGCTGTCAGCAACTACAGCAGTTGGATACGAGCCGGCTTGAGACGACAGAGGCAGCACTGACTAAACTCAAAGCAGAACTGATGCAGCTGCGGGTCCACATGGAAGTACTTGGGTCCGATACCAAGAATAACCATGCCGGTCTCAGTGACAAGCTGCACTACCTGGAGCAACGGGTGCAGCAGCTAACCACCGAGGAGCGTCAGTCTCTATTGAGGGGGGAAGTACAAGAACTGGTCAAAACTGTTTCAGAAATGGTATCTCGCGATGAATTTTTGGAACTATCGACCAATATCAAGGAAAGAGTAGTCCCCCAGGAAAAGGTTCTTCAGTTGGTGCAATCTTTTGATCTAACTGAGATCGACCAGGTACAGCAGCGCATTGACTTGTTAGAGCAGCAGCTGGGTAATGTAACTGAGTCTGTAATGGACGCAGTAGCTGAAACCCTGGAACCCCTCGATAGGGGAGTCGCCAGCATGGAGAAACTGCAGCAGCGTTTAGATGATACGGACCAGCAAATGAGTACAATGACCAACGTTGTGCTGGATGCGGTGGCCGAAACCCTAGAACCTCTGCAAGCATCAATTGCCAACGTCACTGATAGCCAGTGGCTGTTAGACTTTGCCAATATTGAAGGCAAGTCCAACAGCCGACAGGCATTGGAACAGCTGTTGGCGCAAGCAAATGAGCGGCTGATGCTGGTGTGGCCTTGGGCAGACAGCGTAGACCTTGACACGGATCTCCTGACACAGTTTCGCCAAGTGCTAGAACGAAACTGTCGTCTACATATTGGCTGGTGCCATCGAGGAGACAATCGTGAGCACCCGCTGTTACTTAGCATTAGCCAGCGTTGGAGTGAAAGTAGCATTCGACATCGTCAGCTAAAACATGCCCTCAAACAGCTACTGCCCTTGAAAAAGGACTATCCAGACTTGTTCTCCTTTAAGATTTTGGGCTCTACGGAGAACTTTGCAGTGTGTGACTCCAGTTCTGCCCTAATCGGCATGCAGACACTCTCCACACAGACCAGTTTGTTCCCAACGGTCAAGCTAAAACTACGCACCACCGATCCAACGGTTATTCGTCCCCTAATCCAGCGCTTTGAAAATCCCACCATTGACAGTGAGGATGCTGGCTCATATTTCAATCGAGGGATTACCCGCTATGACATGCGTAACTATGCCGGGGCAGTTGATGACTTTACCCAGGTGATTTCGATTCGGCCTAGTGCCGCTGCCTATAACTGCCGTGGCGTGGCCTGGCTTGAAGTAGGTAATCGTGCTGAGGCTCTTCAGGATTTTGGCCAGGCAGTTCGATTAGATGCCCATTTGTTTGCTGCGCGCTGCAACCGGGGGGTGCTCAGAATAGATGTGCGGGACTATGCTGGAGCCATCAGCGATCTTGAAGCGGCGGTTGACCTCCGTCCTCAAAGTGCCATCGCTTATTTTTATCTCGGACAGGCACTGCAATCTTTGGGGAATCTGAGACAGGCAATTGGCAAGTTTGGGTTGGCGATTGAACGACAGCCCAACATGGCGCTACCTTACTGCTATCGCGGTGCGGTTTACCAAAAACAGGGTAACCTGCGCCAGGCGATAGCAGATTTGGAAACGGCAGCGCGTTTATTACGCATAAGTGGTGATATGAACAACCTCGACCAGGTAATGCGCAAGTTGGAGCTACTTGAGCAGGAAGCACGGGTGGGGGCATCGGTAATGCGTTGACGAGAGAGGGGCGGCGCTTTCTACCCGCTTACTATCTGTTGCCTAGGCAGTGGCCTGGGCTAGCTGTCCCATGAGGCCAATTTCACTACAGACTTCGTAGAACTTGACATCGGGCGGAGCTACAAAGAGGCCAGATAATTCTCTGACAATGGCCTGATAGGTAGAACTTTGGTGGGCTTCCATATTATCTACGTTGTCCCACAGGATTACGGCAATGCCCCGATCGGTACCGGGCTCTTGGAACAGATAGGCTCCTTGGAAGCCATCGTCATAGGTAGCGACGGCTTTTTCATAAAGTTGGCGGGCTTGGGAAAAGCGACCGGGCTTAAATTCGCCAATGGCAATGTAGGCCTGCTTGTGCTTAAGAAAATCAGTAAAGTCGGTCATGGCGAGCTCTCGTTTCTTCAGGGAGTGACTTCCCAGTTTGTATCAATGATTGCCAAATGCGACTATTTTGTGATGTTGGTTTGCGATTCTTAGGGTTGAGTTACGCATGGGGTGAGTAAGCCACTTATGTCGGTCGGTTTGCCTGTCAGGGATCAGAACGGTTTGTGTCAAGTAGGGTGCGGTGGAGACACTCTATTGGTTTTAGATTATCGTTGGGTAACGACTTGGGACACACAGAAAATGTTCTGTTGCATTAGGGCTGCTAATGCAGCGATTTGAGGGCATCGTCAATCTGCTGGTAGAGATATGATTTATCACCGGAGTTGTCGAGCACCCGGTCGGCTTGGGCAATTTTTTCTGTTAAAGGGAGCTGGTTATTAATTCTTGCGTTGGCTTCAGCTAGGGAGAGATTGTTACGGGCCATCAGTCGCTGTTGTTGTTGCTCAGGACGACAGCTAACGACCCAAATTTCGCTGACCAGGTGGGTGAGATTGGCTTCAAACAAAAGAGGAATGGCATAGACCAGGGTTGCGGTAGGAGGATAGTCACGACTTACCTGGGTAAATCGCTGCCGGACAAAGGGATGGATCTGCTGTTCTACCCAGCGTTTTTCGGTGGGGTCGTTAAAAATAATGGTGCCTAGCTGTCGTCGGTTTAGGGTACCATTGTCGAGCAAAATGTTATCGCCGTAGCGCTGGCTGAGGGTATCTAAAATTGGTGAGCCACCGGACACAGCTTCACGGGCGTAGACATCGGCATCGAGAACAGGTAGATGATGGCTGGTGGCTAAATGGTCTGAGACGGTTGTTTTGCCAGTGGCAATGCCGCCAGTGAGGCCAATGATACGTTGGGTCATGGGGTTGGTTATGGGGGTGTTGCCCACTGCCCTAGGGCATCGGTGAGGCCGTCTAGGGTATAGGTGGTGGCTTCAATATCCACACGCCCTAGGGCTTCATGGCAGGTTTGGGTGGTTTGGGGACCGATGGATGCGATCGCAACTCCCTCAAGCATTGCCATCCACCCATCTCCAAACTGAGCCGCCATTAGCTGCTTAAAGTGACGCACCGTTTTAGAACTGGCAAAGGTAATCGCATCCACCTGCCCCTGCTGAAGAACAG
The DNA here is from genome assembly GCA_038534515.1 of Cyanobacteria bacterium J06554_1. GTDB lineage: Bacteria > Cyanobacteriota > Cyanobacteriia > Phormidesmidales > Phormidesmidaceae > Leptothoe. The sequence goes on along the minus strand of JBCAWO010000012.1, from coordinate 37,532 downwards.
CCAGGGCTCCAGCCGCAATAGCCCCAGGACAGCCCGACTCGTAGGCCGCCACTTCTGTTACGGTTGCTCCCTGGAGCGAAAACTCTTTGACTAGAACATCTCGACCGCCGGTTTCCACCCGAGGAAATAGGAGTCGCAGCCCCGTCAGTGGGACTGGAAAACTCTCAACCAAAGCATCAGCCACATAGTTAGTAGGGATAAAATCAGCATTTAAGCCACGCTCAGCCAAAATTTTAGCCGTTTTTTTACCCACGACGGCCAATTTTAGATGGGCCAGCTGTCGCAGATCGTAGCCCTGAGCCAGCAGCCGATCTAAAAAGAAATTGACCGCATTGGCAGAGGTTAACACCAGCCAGTCAAACTGTGGCAAATTTTCTAATGCTTGGTCTAAGGCAGCCCAGCTGGATGGCGGTCGGATCTCTAACGCAGGCAGGTCAATCACGGTTGCCCCCTGATTAACCAACAGAGTAGTAAACGCACTGGACTGGCCCGTGGCACGGGTCACAAGAATGGTTTTGTTGGCTAGGGGCAATGTTTCACCAGCAGCAGTCTTGGAAGCCCTCAAAAACTCTCGTAACCGGACCACTTCACCGATAACAATAATGCAGGGCGAGAGCCGTTCCCCCTTGGTGATTTGGGCAATGGTCAACAGCGTTCCCTGCCACAGCCGCTGTTGGGGTTGACTGGCCCACTGAATAACTGCCACGGGGGTATCTCCATGACAGCCATGGAACTGTAGCTGATAACAGATCTCCCCCAGGTGCCGTCCCCCCATGAGTAACACCAACGTTTCTAAATTGGCCAGGGTGACCCAGTCTAGGGTGGGGAGGTTGTGGGCAGTAAACACGCCAAAGCCGTGACTCAGCGCGGGATCAGTGAGGGGAATGGCGTTGAGCAGGGGGGCCGCCAGGGCCGATGACACACCCGGGATTACTTCAAAGTCACAGTTAGCGGCCTTTAGCGCATGGATTTCACCAGCGGCACGACCAAAGATAAAGGGGTCACCACTTTTAAGCCGAACCACCTGGCTGCCACGCTGACAGCGCTCCACTAGCAGCTGATTGATCTCGCGCTGTGGGGTGCTGGGCTGACCACCCCGTTTACCCACATGCAATGTCTCGCAGGTAGGCGGTAGCTGAGACAACAATCGAACATCTACCAGGGCATCGTAAACTAGGCTGTCAGCTTGGTGCAGCACCTGCTGTCCCCGGACGGTAAGGTAGTCAACACTACCGGGGCCTGCCCCCAAGAGATAGACCTTACCGCTCAATGTTGATAGATTCCTTGTGGGGTGGTGCGATCAGCGCAAGCAACCGATGGTTTGGGAACGGGCGGCTGCGTAAGGCCTTGGACCGTCAGCACCGAGCAGGGAGCGTGGTGCATCACATAATTGCTGATGCTGCCAAGCAACAGTTCGCTAAAGCCGCTACGCCCCCGGCGGCCCATCATAATTAGGTCAGCATCCCACTGGGTGGCAACATCACACAGGGTGGTGCCCGGCGCACCGATCGGGCTAGTGTATTCAACGCTAATGCCCTGACGATGCACATAGTCGGTTTGCGATCGCAACCAGTGCTCAATCTCCTGACGATGCTGTTGCCAGCTAGCCATCTGGCTTTGGTATAGTTCCGTAGTCCAGGCACTTCGTAAGCCTTCCATTCCCAAATATACCGGTTCGGAATAACCCACATCCACAGGAAGAACCACCGTAACAAGATTAAGCTTGGCCGCAGGCTTCGCCAAAGCAATAGCTTCTTCAAGAACGCTGCGGCTGCTATTACTCCGATCCAATGCCACTAAAATTCGTTGAAACATGGCAGCTATCCTCCTATGTATGGACAACGTGGGACTAGACAGTCGAACTCATTTATTATCGAATAAAAAATACTAAAGAACGTCCAAACGTACCCTAGTCAACAAAAAACTCAATCTATCAATTGAGAAATATTAAGGTTCTTAATCTACCGTGTCAGACCAGTCAAGTTCAGCGCTATCTAACGATATAGATACCAGCATAGACTAGTTATATTCTCTTTAATGAAGACGGTTCTATTACCCAAAATTTATTGCACAAATATCTCAAGTCCTATGTCCGATTCAGCCAATAAATCAAACAGTAAACCTGACTTTGCCCCCACTAACTAAGTAATGTAAACAATACTTTCAAGTCTTTACTTAGATGAGTTTGAGTTTTGAATTGAGCCCTAGAATACAAATGGTCAATAAAATAGAAAGAGAGACATTATGATGCCTCAAGTGACAGGTTAACTGCATTGGATTAGATTGGATCAGATAATTTAGTCCAGTTAGTAAATTCCTGTATTGCCTAGAGGGTATCAACGTTTCCCACCCCAGTTAATACACGTTATAGAGGCTAGAAATCATGCATATTTCTCGTTGGTTAACGGATAGTTTCAACTACATCTTTGAAGCAGCTGTTCGCATTTTTAGTCCCAGCGACGATGCCTATCCCTCCATTGGTATGCAGCCCTATGAAGGTGATGTCTACTCTTCTGGTTGGACCTAACTAATTTATTAATTGTCCTATCAATTCTTACTAGGCTCATTGCGCCAGGCTAATTGATGTTTGGTATGCTCCTCTTAGGCTCTGGTGGTTTCACCAGAGCTTTTTTAATATCCCTTCAGGCCCTGTTGCATCTATCAAGATTAGTTAGGGCAGTAAGTGTTCCCAAAAGCCTTAAAGAACAGCCGCTAACCTGACTCGCCATCGACGTTAGCGTCGCCTCTCCTTTGGAGATATGCATTCGTTGATGGCTAATAGAACAACGTTGGTCGCGCTTGCTCAATTCTCCATTCGCGTTACGATGACTTACAGACATAAAACATTAGGTTTGCAGCATTGACAGCAAATCGATGACCGGAGTAACTCTCAATGACGCTTCCCTTGCCCATGCGGTCAGTAGGGCATCTGCCAAAGGTAAATCACACCAGTACTATTACCCTCAATGCTCAGCATTTAAAAAAGTCCTATGGGCATGGTAAAGATCGATTTGAAGCTGTCAGAGACGTATCGCTTCGTATCTGTGCCGGAGAGGTACTTGCCTTCCTAGGACCAAACGGTGCTGGCAAAACCACCACCATTAAAATGATTGGTGGCCTGGTACGTCCCGACGCAGGAAAAGTCAGCATTGACGGTCTTGACCCCCATAGTCAGTCAGTGGCCCTAAAGCGTGTGGGGGCAGTGTTAGAAGGCAATCGCAATCTTTATTGGCGGCTCACACCGTTAGAAAATATTGAGTACTTTGGTGGTCTGCGCCAGGTGCCTCGCCGGCTAGCGCGGCAGCGGGGCGAACAGCTGTTAGAGCAGTTTGGCCTGATCGATAAGCGTAAGACCCCAGTACAAAAGCTGTCGCGGGGTATGCAACAAAAGCTGGCGATTGCTGTGGCCCTGGTACACCAGCCAACGCTGCTACTGCTAGATGAACCCACCCTAGGTCTAGATGTAGAAGCCAGTGAAACCGTAAAGATTTTGGTCCGCGACATTGCAGCAGCCGGTTGTGCCATTCTGTTGACCACACATCAGCTAGATGTAGCCGAAGAATTATCGGATCGGGTGGCCATCATTCGTCAGGGCCAAATCATTGCCGAGCAGCCCACCCACGAGCTTATCCAACAGTTTTCGGGAAGCGCCTATCGCATAGGCTGCGGTCAGCCTATTGATGCCCCAAGGGCTAAACAAATCACGGCACTTGGAGGTACAGTCACTGGCCACCAAGTTCACTTTTCCGGTAATGCGCTCTATGAATTATTAGATATTCTGCGGCCTTTGCCCATCAAAGAGATTCGTCAGGACCGAGCGGATCTAACCGATGTGTTTCTGTCGCTGATTCGAGATCATCCGTAGGGTGAACTCCCCGTATGTGAGTATTACTGCCACAGACCCTACCGCAGAATTATCTCCTGATCTATATTTTTAAATCCCATGCTCAATTTGCTGATTGGTGAAATCAAACGTACCTGGATTCAGATTCGAACGTCATAGCTCATCTCATGAGCTTGTTTAACCAAGTTCATAAAGCTACGCTTAACTGTTGGTATGGTGTTCTATCTTCGCTAGCTCGTTTCATCGAAGACGTCTAACCCTACATCGACTGAAGCGACAGTCCCCCTCGCCATGAAAAACAACGATAACAATAGACCGATGGCTGTAAATTCGGAAAAAATCCCTTCATCGCGAAACTGCTCAAAGAACTGAGAGAAGAACAACTATCAGTCCCATAGAAACTCACGATCCAAGTGATTTCGGTATTCCCAAGGATAAAGCCGTGCCTGCCTGCCATCACTAACTAAAGCAACAAATTTTGGAATGGGTGAGTATTTTTCCAGCGATAAGCATTGAAATCTCGCTGATCGACCGAGAGGATGCGCCCATGTCCCAAATGCTCTGCCAAAAGCACCAATGACGCATCTGCTAAATCCATCGGTAAATTGGCGTATTGCTGCATAAGTTGACTAACTCTTTTGCCATGACTCTGCTTGAGTTCAAAGACACTGAAGAGTTCTTGACTAAAGTTTTGTATAAAGCTGCTAGCAACGCTGGATCCTTTATTTTTTAGGAGCAGGTAGCATGTTTCAGTCATAACGGGCCAGGTCGTTATTAACGGCTCGTTGTATTTGCGCAATGCTTGGTCTGCTGCTGTATGGTAACTATCTTTTTGGTCGATTAGCGCCACCCAAAAACCAGTGTCAGCGATGATCATATTTTTCGCTCCACTCCTTCGCTAGAACTTGCTTGTAGGTGGTGGAGAGGTCTTCTTCTACAGAAACACACCCTATCAAGCCTGATGCTTTGAACCGTTTGTAGACATCTCCCCTGGAGTTATCAGTAGCTGTGGCATTGGAGTCTAAGGTTGTAGAGGTTGAAGAAGGCTGAGAAACCTGATTGTTTTGAGGGGCTTGGCTAGATTTTTTGAGCAGCTGAATAAACTGATAGACCAGACTGAGCGCCTCTTGGGGTAGGATTTGGAGCTCTTTTTGGATTTGCTCAAGGGATGCCATGGCGTTCACTGCCGGTTAGGTGGATGGGCTGCTGCTTATATTTTAGCAATCTGAACCACGGTCATTCTTGATATCCTCCACAACGGTCTAAGGCTTCCTGCTCAATTTCGTTGCGGCTAAGTAAGGGGATGTCGGATTCAACGATGCGATCTCGAATAGCCTGTAGTCTGTCACCCAGATTAGGGGCTGGGCTGGGTTTTGGACTTGTCAGAAGGCTGCTGCGCTCAGCTAAAAACTGGGCAAAGTGCAATACTTCTTGCCGCATTGTTTCGGGTAATCTGCGCCAGGTTTCGAGCAGGAGTTGTTCGGTGGTCATGGTGCCATGCCTTAGTAAATGTTCCAATACGGGTGAGATTGCTAGGATGTCATCTATCAATTGCCAGTTTACAGACTGACGATTCAACTTAAGCCTTGGGCTAAACTCCAATATACGTCATCATAAAGAAACGCCTGTTCCATCTAGATTTTGCATGTTTAACCTACTCATTGGCGAATTAAAAAGAACGTGGATTCAATTTATAAGATATCCGTCCGAAATTATTGGCGGCATTATTATTATCACAACGGTTTTTTACGGTCTTTTTGTTAGCGCTCAATATATGGCCGGCCCTGCGATGAACTTTGGCGAGCGGTTAGATTCTGTTGTGGTGGGCTATGTGCTATGGACGCTGGCGCTGTATATCGTTAATGATATTGCCTTTAATATTCAGTCTGAAGCTCAGACCGGTACCCTAGAGCAGATCTTTCTCTCACCTTTTACGGCACCCAAAATCTTTTTTGCGCGGGCGGTGGCTAGCCTAGCCCTACGAATGACCATCATTGTGTTGATTTTGTTTATCTTGATGGGGATTACGGGTAGTCAGCTATCGTTTCCGGTGGGGCTGATTTTTCCACTGCTAACCTTGTTGATGGCAGCCTATGGTCTGGCCTTTGTGATGGGTTCTTGTGCATTAGTCTTCAAGCGAGTGCAGCAGATTTTGCCCATCTTTCAGTTTGCGCTGTTGTTTTTATTAGCCGCGCCAACCGAAGACTGGAGCGGTCGGGCCAGACTGATTGCAAATTTTCTACCCATGTTGCCCAGCACCGGGCTCTTGCGAGACCTGATGGCCCGTGGTGAGGGGTTGGATATTTCTCTACTGGGTGTAGCATTACTCAATGGAGCAGCTTATTTCACCCTAGGTTTATTGGTATTTGGCTGGGCCGAACGCCAGGCAAAACGTAAGGGAATCTTGGGCGGTTATTAGAGTCTTTGGGGTTATTGGTAACAGACGACTCTACAGCAGAGAGGTATATGCCCTAACCTGTGGGCAGCTGTATCTCAGACTCGCTATGACATTTTGGGCTGGATGGTTGACGGTATTTGTGGTGGGTCTAGTGGCTGTAGTCACGCCAGGTCCTGACTTTGCGCTCACATTGCGCAGTAGCCTGACCTACTCGCGTCGGGCTGGAGTATACACGGCAGTGGGCATAGGTTTGGGGAATACCATTCATGCCACCTACTGTCTGATTGGCATTGGCGCACTGATTTCCCAGTCGATTTTGTTATTTAACGGACTAAAGTTACTGGGGGCTGGATACCTGATTTATCTGGGGTTCAAGTCTCTACAGGCAAAGCCAGTGAAGGCTGACTCTTTGCAGGATAATCGACGGATTGTCAGTGCCTTTGCTGCGTTTCGGTTAGGGCTGTTTGGCAACTTGCTAAACCCAAAAGCTACGTTATTCTTTTTAGCCCTGTTTACTCAGATTGTGCAGCCCGGTACACCGTTAGCGACCCAGGCCCTCTATGGCGGGACAGTGGCGCTACAGTCACTGGTGTGGTTTGCCTTGTTGGCACTGTTGATTTCCCAGCATTGGGTAAAACAGCTACTGAGCAGCATTTCCCATTGGTTGGAACGGATAACTGGAGCGGTGTTAATCTTGCTGGGGCTACGATTGGCAGTCACTAAACTCAGCGACTAGCGGGTTTGGAAAACGCTGAGGCTAAAGGTGTAGACATAGCCTGCAAGAAACAGAATCAAAAACGGTAGGGAAAGATAGTGGTGGTTGGTAAATGCGATCGCAATTGTCAACATCAGATACACCATCATGAGCAGTTCCCCATAGGGCACCCAACTTTTGGCCGCTCGATATTTTTTATCAAACCAGCTTTCTGTCGTACGGATGACCCCATGTTTTGGTGTACGCACAAAGTCCGTATTACTCCGCAGTAGCCCATCACAGATCGCCAAGGACTGATTTATGCTGAGACCAATCCCCACCCCCATCAGCAGCATCAGATGCTTTAGCAGATCCCAAGAGAACCATTTATTATGGGGCTGTCGCTGGGCAATCAGGTAAAAGCTAATCAGACTAAAACTAGTGCTCAGAGATAATGGACCATAGAAGAATAAAGCATATCGCCAGTCGTAGGTAACATATAGCTGATAGGGTAACGACAGCACCAGCAGTAACAACATCAATAGATAGTTAAAATTGTTCGTCAAATGAAAGAAGGCTTCCCATTTGATATAGGCTGGCAAATCAGCTTGTAAAATTGACGGCAACAACTGTCTGGCCACCTGGCTAGAGCCCTTAGCCCAGCGAAACTGCTGGGATTTAAATGAGTTCATCTCCATCGGTAGTTCGGCTGGCACTTGAATATCTGGCAAATAGACACAGCGCCAGTCTCTCATCTGGGCTCGGTAAGACAGATCGAGATCTTCAGTCACCGTAGAATGCCGCCACCCCCCTGCATCGACAATGGTCGCGATGCGCCAAATACCAGCGGTACCATTAAAATTAAAGAAACAACCCGTACGGCTACGGGACGTTTGTTCTGCCACAAAGTGACCATCTAGCATTAACGCCTGCAGCTCGGTCAGGGTTGAATAATTGCGGTTGAGGTGCTCCCAACGAGCCTGCACCATACCCACCCGTGGGTCTGAAAAATGGTGCACCATTTTGAGCAACGTGTCGGGCATGGGAACAAAGTCAGCATCAAAAATAGCCACCAGTTCTCCACTGGCTAGGGTTAAACCATAGTCAAGGGCACCGGCCTTAAAGCCTTGACGCTGCTGACGATGGATGTGGTGAATGTTTAGATTCTGTTGTTTAAGCTGTTGCACCTGCTGCCGACAGATGTCTCGGGTTTCATCAGTGGAGTCATCTAGCACCTGAATCTCTAACTTATCCAATGGATAGTTGAGCTGTGAAACAGCCTTGAGCAGCCGATCTACTACATACAGCTCATTAAAGATAGGTAGCTGCACCGTAACGTTGGGTAGCTCGGTGTCCGCATAATAATAAGCCGGTTGGGTAGATAGATGACGATGGCAATAGAACCGCCAGATGATTAGCAATCTGTGAAAGCTATAGAGGGCAATGGTGCATAGGAGCAGGTCATAGGCATTGATGACAATGTCAGACAGGGGCATATTTTAAGAATAGGGTTGGAATTATAGCGTTGGTCACATTGGTTAGAACCCGTCATAGTCCCGTGAAAGCGTTAAGCAACAACGCCAAGGGAACACGGCAGACGTCCCCATGCATCAAAACATTTGCTGTAAACGCTCGCAGAGGCATTCTAGCTATCAAAATTAGGAATCAGTTGGGTATAGGCTTAACGGTTGCTGATTTATAGATAAATTACGCCAAAATATAGCAAACGGCTGAATGCTAGCAGTTAGAATTTTCCAGATTAATATTATTCCGAGACTCAACCACGCCAAGATAATACTAAGTAAATAATCAGCCCGGGACGGATGCCATGGATATTGTATTTGGACTGCTGGCGGCGTTTGTGTTTTTGCTGCTGAGTGTACTGCATGGGGTGGCGCTGGTGTGGCCATTGGGGGTTGCGATCGCACTCTTCATCCTCATCCATTACCGCCGAGGTCAGTCGCTATCTACATTACTCAAGTTCTGCTGGCAAGGGGCCAAACAATCCTGGCCCGTTTTTAGTATTCTGCTGCTCATTGGTGCCCTAATCAGCACCTGGCTGGCCGCAGGCACCGTACCAGCCCTGGTCTACTACGGCACCCAGCTGATCCATCCCCGCTACTTTGTGCTTTCAGCATTTATCCTAACAGCGCTAGTCTCCACCCTGATTGGCACCTCCTTTGGCGCAGCCGGCACCATTGGCTTAGCCCTGATGATTATGGCCCGCACCAGCGGTATGTCCCCCCTTAATTTGATGGCTGGTGCGATTATTGCCGGGGCCTACGTGGGAGATCGCTGTTCTCCACTCTCCTCAAGTGCCCATCTGGTGGCCATAGTCACCGGCACCCAGATCTATCAGAATCTTAAACAGATGTTACTGACATCACTGTTACCCCTGGCACTGACGCTGCTGATCTACGGCGTACTCTCTTGGTTTTATCCCCTAGAAATCTCTCAGCAATCAGACATCAGCCAAACAATGGCCAATGTCTTTAACCTCAGCGGTATTACCCTCCTACCCGCCTTACTCGTATTGGTGCTAGCAGCGGTACGGGTAAATGTAAAGCTGACCATTATTCTGGGCTGGATTATGGCAGCTATCCTGGCGATAACCCTGCAGTCTTACTCTTTTATAGAGGTCCTACGTTTTACCCTGTGGGGCTTTCGGCTAGATAATAATCTGGAACTGAGATCGATCTTACTAGGCGGTGGACTGTGGCCCATGGTCAGCGTCTGTGCCGTAGTCCTGCTATCGACCACCCTATCAGGACTGTTGACCGGTACCCGGAGCCTGGAGCGAGTAGGACGTTGGTTACATGGGGCTCAACAGCCGCGCACATTGTTTACCGGAACAACCCTCATCAGCCTGATCTCAGCTGCTTTTGGCTGCACCCAAACCATTACCATTTTACTCACCCATCAGCTAGTGTCCCCCTATTACCGACAGCAAGACGATGGCCATCAGCAAGTTGCCATCGATCTTGAAAATACAGCCGTTGTTCTGGCACCAATGGTTCCTTGGAATATAGCCGGGCTCGTCCCAGCCACATTGCTCATGGTTGGACCGGGCTTTATTCCCTTTGCGGTGTATCTCTACCTCGTTCCCTTGTGTAACTGGCTTTGGCCTGCTCGGCTAGCGTCTGCCCCCGTAGCAGATCAAAAATCACTAGAGTCCCGGCTGGTCTCCTCCCCAAAACCGGATGGGGCTGCTTAATGAAGACTATTCAACCGCACAAGCACCTCTGATTTTAAGAATATTTTCTGATTTTCACTGTCTGTTGATACACTGCGCAACATTTAGAAACCTTGTAACCTACGCAACTAGATTTTCAAAGAAAACACTGATATATTCTGTGAATTCACTTTGTAGGTCAAAAAATACTGATCGGTGGGCACATGCCAGTCAGTTTGACCATTAAGCGGGATTGACACCCCCGTCACCAGTTCAAAGTGATGTGCGCAAACACAGGACAATTCTCACTTAAGGAAACCTAGAGATATGGTTAGTAGACAGGCTCGTTCCAACGCGGTCAATTCCGCAGGTGGATTCATGAATGACTTTCGTGAATTCTTGCTGCGTGGCAATGTTGTTGACTTGGCCGTAGCCGTTGTTATCGGTGGTGCTTTTGGTGCCGTCATTACTTCTTTCATCGAGGACATTATTACTCCTCTGCTGCTTACCCCTGCACTAAAGGCAGCTAATGTTGAAGACATTGCGTCTCTCTCTGCCAATGGCATCAAGTACGGCGTCTTCTTGTCGACTGTTATCAACTTTGTCGTAATTGCCTTTATCTTGTTCATAATCATTCGCACATTTGAGCGGATGAAGCGGACTGAAGAGGTGGATGCGGGTCCGACCACTGATGAAAAGCTCAACGATACCCTGGGTCGTCTAACTGGGTTCCTCGAACAACGCATGTAAGCGTTTGAGCCTGCAGACTACGGTATTTACACTTCGTTGAGTCAATATACTTGAACAACAAGCTGGGGATAGTTCCTGGCTTGTTTTTTTAATGAAAACAACCAATATCGTAAAAATTGTTATGGGATAATGGGGTGTCATCAACCATGTCTAAGTCGAAATCTGTCGATTTCTCTAGGTCAACGTGGCTGAACGTGACCAAGGTTATGTAGGAATATCTGACTGTGACCGCACCCACTGCAACACTTTTGATTTCTTGTCCCGATCAGCAGGGACTGGTGGCTAAAATTGCAAATTTTATCTATGCCAATGGCGGCAATGTTGTCCATGCTGACCAGCATCGAGATGAGCCGTCAGAGCTATTTTTGTCTCGAATTGAATGGCAGTTAGAGGGGTTTAACTTAAAGCGAGAGCTCATTGGGCCGGCCTTTGATTCCATTGCCAGACCCCTGGGAGCTACGTGGCAGCTGCACTGTTCAGATGTGGTATCTCGCATGGCGATTTGGGTGAGTAAACAGAACCACTGCCTACTGGATCTGCTATGGCGGCACCAGGCGGGTGAACTTGCGGCAGACATTCCACTGATTATGAGCAACCATGAAACGCTGAGGCCGATTGCTGAGCAATTTAATATTGCGTTTCACCACATTCCGATGACCAAGGCAACTAAGCCTGAGCAGGAGGCAAAACAGCTAGCTCTGCTAAAGGAGCACGCCATCGATGTGGTGGTATTGGCTAAATATATGCAAATTCTAAGTCCCGATTTTTTGGGTCAGTTTCCTCAAATCATTAATATTCACCACTCGTTTTTACCGGCATTTGTCGGGGCAAATCCCTATCACCGGGCCTATGAGCGAGGGGTAAAAATTATTGGGGCAACAGGGCACTACGTGACGTCAGATTTAGATGCGGGTCCAATTATTGAGCAAGATGTAGTGCGGGTAAGTCATCGCGATCAGGTGAATGATTTGATTCGTAAAGGTAAAGACTTGGAGCGGATGGTGCTGGCCCGGGCGGTGCGGCTGCATTTGCAACATCGGGTTTTGGTATACGGAAATCGTACGGTGGTGTTTGCTTAGGGGTATGGGATAGGTTGTGCGATCGCATCTAACCCATCAGGTCGCATCTATGCTCCTAATCACAGCGCACAGATTAAATCCTAATCGCCATGCTATATTCTATGCGCAACGAGCATAGACAACTTAAAACCACCTGTAAACAGTCAATTTGGGAGATTTTCCGATGCAGAAGCAACAGCTTTTGACTCAAACCATGGCGTTTCTCTTATGTACTACGCCCGAAACCACCCTGGGCAAGCTGCTGGGCCTATGTTTGGCATCTAAAGTAGATGCTGAAAACTCAGGTAAAAGCCCCTTGGAATTTGCAGAAGAGCTGTTGCAATATCCTGAAAAAGTTACCACTTGGATTTCAGAGGTGGTCGACAGCGACGATCGCTACAGCGTAGATGAGATGGTAGCCCTGTCAGAAATGAATTTGAAAGATCCCGAAAAGTTTATGAAGGCATTGTTGGATGAGATGACAGTATTAGATACCCAGGGTCTCTAGAACCAGCGCCAAGGGTCGGCGATAATAGCCGCAGCATGCACGCCTCTACTTATTAAGAAACTGTTGGATAATCTTCAAATCAAAGCCTTTAAAGTTTTAGATTGTTTTAAGTCTTTCTTTCTCAAAGATGCCAGAGATTAGCAAACCACTGCAGCCAGACCAGATTGAGGCGTATGTACGCCATACCACTCAGCTTTTAGAACTGCCCATTCCGCCAGAGCAAATGGCTGATGTGGTGGAGAACTTTGAGCGCGTCCATACCATTGCGCAACAGATACTTGAGTTTACACTACCCGACGATTTAGAAGCCGCACCCAGGTTTGAACCGTGATGTCAGCCAGCCATATTGCCCAACAGGTTAACTGTGGGAAGATAACGGCTCAAGCAGTGGTGCAGGCTGCATTAGACCGCATTGCCCAACAAGATAAACAACTCAACTGTTTTACCCATGTGCTGGCCGACTCGGCCCTGGCGGCGGCAGCGGCCATCGACCAAAAGCTGGCCCAAGGTAAATCTGTAGGCCCTCTGGCTGGGGTTCCGTTCGCTGTTAAAAATCTCTTCGATATTGCTGGCACTGTTACCCTGGCGGGCTCCAAGATAAATCAAGATAATTCTGCAGCCACGCTAGATGCCACGGCAGTGGCCAAGCTGAAGACAGCTGGAGCTGTCCTGGTGGGCGCACTCAATATGGATGAGTACGCCTATGGCTTTGTTACGGTCAACCATCACTATGGAACCACCCCCAACCCTCACGACCCGACGAGAATTTCAGGGGGATCCTCCGGTGGTTCGGCGGCGGCGGTGGCAGCAGGGTTAGTACCGCTCACCCTTGGCTCCGATACCAATGGCTCCATTCGAGTACCGGCCTCGCTCTGCGGGGTTTATGGGCTCAAACCCACCTATGGCCGTCTCTCTCGGGCCGGTGTTTATTTGTTTTCTAGCAGCCTGGATCATGTGGGTCCCTTTGCTCGCTCAGTCCCAGACCTTGCCCTGGCGTTTGCTAGCCTCCAGGGACCTGATGCTCGCGATCCCATCTGTACAGACCGGTCGCCCGCGATCCCCGATTTATCTGGGGATATCACGGGTTTGCGCATCGCCATCGCTGGAGAGCACTTTGCCCGAGGCATGACTCCCGCCGTGGCCAGGGCCCTGGAAATGGTGGCTAAGACCCTAAATGCAACCAGCACTGTGACGTTGCCGGAAACCGCCCGTGCCCGCGCGGCGGCCTACATTATCACGGCAAGCGAGGGCAGTCAGCTCCATTTATCCCGGTTGCAAACTCGCTTACAAGACTTTGATCCCGCTACCCGCGACCGGTTTTTGGCAGGTGCCCTGATCCCCAGCAGCTGGTATCTTCAGGCCCAGCGTTTTCGTCGCTGGTATCAAGCCCAGGTGCGGCAAATATTTAAAACTGTGGATCTGGTGATAGCACCGACCACCCCCTGTAGTGCCCCCCTAAGGGAGCAGACCACCATGGAGCTCGAGGGAGAGTCATGGCTGATTCGGCCCCATCTAGGGGTGTACACTCAGCCGCTATCGTTTATCGGTCTACCGGTACTGTCGGTGCCGGTACGACTGCCAGGAGAGCTACCTGTGGGCGTGCAGTTAATTGCCCGTCCGTATCATGAAAACATTATTTTTCAGGCCGCTACTGCGTTAGAACAATCCGGGATCGCAGGCTGTTAATTTAATCGGAGAGTTTAGGGCCAGCCCTTTTACCCACTGCCGATTACCTACCACCTGCCCATTTGTAATCGCTAGTGCGACGGCGTACCCCCACGAAAATGTACAGGAAACCGAATAATTATGGGTTGTTAAGACCCTAGGCAATTACCGAAAAGCTGTGTCAAGATCGTAACAAGATACACACAATAAAAATAAAAGGGTCAACACAAATATCTGAGCTATTGGGAAACTCGAACGCTTCAACTGTGGTGCTTTCTATAACCCTATTGTTCTCCGAAGGCTGAACCGTTGACCTATTTAGGAGATTGCTGATTATGTTGTTACGCAGCGCCTTACTTGCTCTGGCATTACCTGTTTTTGTTTTATCTTCAGCCCAGGGCGCTTCCGAAGCAGATGTGCAGCGTCTAGCAGTCACAGGGGCCTGTCCTGACTGTGATTTGTCGGGGGCTGATTTGAGCACATCCCACCTGATTGGAGCGGACCTGCGGGGAGCCAATTTACAGGGTGCTAATCTGTCTGACAGTAATCTTGAAGGGGCTGACCTAACCAGCGCCGATCTTACGGGGGCGAATCTTAGCGGTGCCTTTTTGACTAACGCTGTTTTCCAGTCGGCTATTTTAGATGGCGCGGATTTGTCCAGTTCAGTGCTTCACTTTACCAATGTTAGCGACGCCTCCCTGGAGAATATCGATATTGCTGATGCGCAGGTCGTGGGAACGCCCATCAGCGTGGGTGGTCCCTACGAGGACTACGAAGACGACGTGATGGGCGAATAGACAGGCTGTTGCTGAGTTGTTGCTAAATTGTCGGCCTGTCGCCGCCGCCATTGTTAAACAGGCATGATTGAGCGCTGGCAGGCTGGGCAAACGGCGTGGATTAACAGCTGACAATCCAGCAAGTGATAGCCTGACTTGTCGGCCATCTTGGCTCCGGCTTTAAGAACTGAGTCGTTTTTGAACTCGATGGTCTTGTTGCACCGTACACAAATTAAGTGGTGGTGATGGTGGGGCGAGGGCTGGTTAATTTCGTAGCGCTTTTGCCCTTCGGCTAACTCTAGCTCTCGTAAAATCCCCATGCGGGACATTAGTTTGAGGTTGCGGTAGATGGTTGAAAGACTGATGGGCTCGCCTTCTTCTTTTAGCAGCTCGCACAGCTCTTCAGCGCTGAGATGCTGGCCCTTATCAATGTTCTGAAACGTATTAAGGATGGTTTCTCGCTGAGGCGTCATGCGCCATCCCCGCTCGTGGAGTTCGGCCTTCATTGCTGTAGGGGTATAGGAAACCATGGCCGTTCCTCCGCAAAATGTCATTAACTGTTTCTTAATGCGAATGATAGCGAAATCTCTGGTCACTTGCAATAGTTTTCCACTATTGCGAATAATATCTAAAAGCCTCGGTCAAAAAAAGCACAGGCAAAACGGCTAACTTGTCTGAGGCTCCATGGCAACGGAATTTAGATGATGCAATTCTCAATGTCACGGTTAGAAAATTGATGACCCAGGGCTGGAAAAATGTAGCCGGTCTTGGTTTTTAAGAACACCAATTTCCTTCTAGAATATTATTTGGGAAATTTTCGCATTAATGTTGGCTATGTCTTACAAATCCGCTGTAGTTTGTGCTGGTCTGATTTCGTTTGCGATCGCAAGCTGCAATAACCAGTCGCAAGAGGCCGCCGCCCCCGATGCCATCGTCAATGTGTACTCGGCCCGTCACTACGATGTAGACAACGCCCTGTTTGCAAGCTTCACCGAGCAGACGGGCATCAAGGTAAATGTGGTCGAGGGCAAATCCGACGAGCTGATCGAACGGATTAAAACCGAAGGGGAAGCAAGCCCAGCGGATGTGTTTGTCACCGTTGATGCGGGGCGACTGTGGCGGGCAGAGCAGGCGGGCATTTTTCAATCCGTGTCGTCTCCGGTGCTAGAGGAAAAGGTGCCGGTCAGCCTGCGCCACCCTGACGGTTTGTGGTACGGCCTGACTAAGCGAGCCCGGGTCTTAATCTACAACGTAGATACGGTTGAGCCATCTGAACTATCCACCTATGAAGCCCTGGCTGAGCCCGAGTGGCAGGGGCGTGTGTGTGTGCGCAGCTCTGGCAATATCTACAATCAGTCCCTGTTGGGCTCTTTGGTAGAAACCATTGGCTTAGAAGAAACCGAAAATTGGGCCAAAGGATTGGTCAATAACTTTGCCCGCGACCCCGACGGTGGAGACATTAATCAAATTAAGGCGGTATCGGTGGGGCAGTGTGATGTAGCCATTGCCAACCACTACTATTGGGCCAGAATTGCCAAATCTGAAGCGCCCCAAGATCAGGCGGTGATTGCAAACACAGCCGTATTTTTCCCCAACCAGGCGGATCGAGGCACCCATGTCAACATCAGCGGCTTTGGTTTGGTGGCTGGGGCTGAACATCGAGAAAGTGAGATCGCATTTCTAGAATTTCTAGTCAGCCCTGAAGCCCAGCAAGTTTTTGCCAACAGCAACAACGAATACCCGGTGGTTGAAGGGACATCCATAGATCCCATCGTGGCAGAACTCGGCGACTTCAAGGTGGACGAAGTCAACGTATCGGCCTACGGTCGCAATAACCCTGAGGTGGTCAAACTAGTCGATCGGGTGGGTTGGAAGTAGCCCTATGCTGTTTCAAATTCCAGATGTGCTCTCAGCCGATGAGCTTAGCCAACTGCGCACGACGCTGGCCACCGCTGAGTTTGTGGATGGTAAAACCACCGCTGGTTGGTATGCCAAACAGGTCAAACACAACCAACAGCTTCAGCGCGACGCTGGCCACCCCCTAGAGACCATCGTCACAGCCGCCCTTAACCGTCACCCGCTGTTTCAAGTTGCCGTGCGGCCCAAACAGATCCACAGTCTGCGCTTTAGTCGCTATGGCGTGGGGATGTCCTATGGCACCCATGCTGACAATGCCATGATGGGACGCTACCGTTCAGATGTGTCCTTTACCGTCTTCCTCAGTAAGCCCACCGACTATGGCGGCGGGGAGCTAGTGATTGAAGCAGCCGATGATGAACAGGCCTATCGATTGCCAGCTGGCAATGCCATTATCTATCCGTCATCCACACTGCACCGGGTCAATGAAGTCACCCAAGGACAGCGGCTAGTGGTCGTTGGCTGGGTACAAAGTTTAGTGCGTGACCCGGCCCAGCGAGAGCTGCTGTTCGACCTTGATACGGCACGTCGCTCACTATACGCCCAGCATGGTAAAACAGCTGAATTTGACCTGCTCTCTAAAAGCGTGTCAAATCTGCTGAGACGCTGGGCCGAGTAGCCAGAGAGCCTACCCTCCTTGCAGGGTCTTCTTCAGGGTACTTCTGAGGTCAGAATAGCGCGCGAGTAAGCTTTCAGGAATCAAATTGTAGTACCTGAGCCAGCGCTCATTAATCTTGTTGCCCTGTTTTTTAGTCCCCTGGACAATGGGCGCTTCATCAGGAAGGTCAATGTCACAAAAGTCCAGAACCCTCCGAATCGTTGGCTCAAACTCTTTGACCAAGTCTTCGTACACCACCTCAAAAAACGGTAGGTTGTTTTGCTCAAAAAATGTTGTCCAGTTTTTATTACGAGCTCGTAGACCTTGCTTGTAGCGATAAATATTCAGCGGATTAAAGAAAACTTTCTTTTTACGATAGGCAGGCTCACCTTGGAAATCCTTAGGAATCATATAAACACCCGTTTGATATCCAATTGACGCAGAAATAGCTTGTTTAGCTAAGTCACCCCGCCGGATAAAAATAAACCGCGGGTTGGGAAAAAACAGGGTGAGAATTTCCAGATTCGATTTTGACGCTAGGGTTGGGTCAGTACGCGCTATCTTCGTCAAGGTTTTCATGTGGTCCCAATGCAGTTTGATGCCAAAAACCTGATTGGGAGTAGTTCCTTCGCGATAAATTTTGGGCAGATAGTCGTAGAGCTCATCGGCTGAGGACCGCACGGCATTCCGCTCCAATATCTGGGGTAGAAAGAACTCTTCAGATTGGCCAACGCAGTTCAAATTGCTCAACGTTTTACAGAGCAATGTGCTGCCCGAGCGCCCGGTGGAGCAGATAATGATGCTTTTAGTCGGCAGTAAATCCGCCGATAGGGTGGTAGAAAACGACATTTGATTTACGCCTGTATGTCGTACAACTTGCCGCTGCTGCTTTAGCGGATAAACCAATCAGTTCGATATGCCACATAGCAACATCTTGCAGATAAAATCCATCCCTAAGAGCAGCAACGCCTACAACGTTAATGCTTAAAACCCATACCGGCAGCTGATGATCAATCAAACGCGCCCGTATGGGTTTAAGAATACTAAAATTTTGCTCCTCGATTACGGATGTCTTTAATAAGCGTCCTGTAATTCGTAGAAATCTGGCGAAATATAGTCCTTGCGCATGGGCCAGCCAACCCAGTCCTCAGGCATCAGCAACCGTTTCAGGTTGGGGTGCCCTTCGTAGATGATGCCGTACATGTCATAGCTCTCCCGCTCTTGCCAGTCGGCCGCTTTCCAAATCCAATAGACCGAGGGAACCTTTGGATTATCCCGTGGGATGTATACCTTAATCCGAACTTCCTCTGGCCGGTCGGCATTATCACTCACCTTTAACAGATGGTAAAAGCTCACCAACGGCTGACCCGGGCCGGCATCGTAAGCGCCCTGACACTGAAGGTAGTTAAAGCCATAGGCATACAGCGCCGTACAAAAAGGAATCAAAAATGCCGGTTCTACCCTAAGCAGCTCGGTTCCCAGATGATCGCGCTCCATAATTTCATGGGCAAATCCCTGCTCGGTTAACCAAAGCGATACGGGCCCAGCTTCCACCAGTGCGCCCGCTGATTCCACAGCGGACTCTGGAGCTACGTTTTCATCAGCCATTGTTTGTTTCTTCCTCCGGTTGAGCCGCTTTCTCTGCTTCAGGCAGCGTTACCGGCATCCCCATGGACTGCATCAGTTCCTTAGAGGGAGCCTCGCGGGTAGCAGAGCGAATGTAGTTGCCAGTAAGGATAGGTGCCACCGCCTCCATTTTGTGGGCGCGGGTGTAGTAACGATGGGTCTGCTCCAGAATATCCCGCTCACGCATGGACTCGTTAGCCACTTTCTTACGCAGCTTGATCACAGCGTCAAAGATAGCTTCGGGTCGGGGGGGGCAGCCAGGAATGTACACATCTACTGGAATCAGCTTGTCGACACCGCGTACTGCCGACGGTGAATCAACACTAAACATACCGCCTGTGATAGTGCATGCCCCCATGGCAATGACGTACTTAGGCTCGGGCATTTGCTCATAGAGCCGCACCAGGGCAGGGGCCATTTTCATGGTGACGGTGCCAGCGGTGATTAATAGATCAGCCTGACGTGGGCTAGACCGAGGAGCCAGGCCAAATCGATCAAAATCAAACCGAGAGCCCAATAGAGCTGCAAACTCAATAAAGCAACAGGCCGTGCCGTACAGCAACGGAAACAGGCTGGACAGACGGGTCCAGTTGTAGATGTCATCAACGGTGGTGAGAATGACGTTTTCTGACAGCTCCTGGGTAACAGCCGGGGGAGCAGCCGGGTTCATCACCCGTTCGTTGTCACCAATTAATGAACTATCCGAGGGGGACTTTATGACCATTCCAATGCTCCTTTACGCCACGCGTAAACCAAACCGATTAGCAAAATTGCGATAAAAACCAACGCCTCAACAAAGGCTAAGACACCCAAAGTGTGGAAGGCAACCGCCCACGGATATAGAAAAACGGTTTCAACGTCGAAGATGACGAAGACCAGGGCAAACATGTAATAGCGAATGTTGAACTGAATCCAAGCACCGCCAATGGGCTCCATTCCTGACTCGTATGTAGTGCGTCGAGCCACCCCTGCTCCCTTAGCCCCAAGGAGTTTAGCAGCTCCTAAAGCGGCCACAGGAATCAGACCACAGATCATCAAAAATAATAAGAAGTATTCGTATCCGGTTAGTACAAACACGCGCGTTTTATGGTTTTTCGTCAAGGGGCTTGTGGCCCCAATTAGCTTACTTCTATTCTAGTCAGCTGTGTAGGTTAATCCCACCGGGATAGAAAAAACTGAGAAGATTTTTTTGGGCGCTGCCGATCCTGGCGATAGTTTTGTCTACAAGTTTCTAAAGGTTATTAGTACATGGCATGTCCAAGCGATCGTTGCATCCCCCAAATCTGCAACGGCAAATTCTGAGCGCTACCCGCGTAGATCTCAGATATTTCTGTTCCGTATCCTTGGTTCGACTGGTTGCAGCAGCCACATATGCCGGGATATGTCGGGAGACGCAGCTTGGTATGTAATAATTGTTAACATCGACGCTACCCAAACCCCCCATGAGTACTGAGCCAGATGCTAAACCGGTGGTGGATACGCCCGAGGCCGAAGAGCCACCTGCGCCACTCACACCCTACGAAATGGATCGCTACGAGTGTCGTCCTTGTGGCTACACCTATGAGCCGGTCAAGGGGGATGGTAAGGCGAATATTCCACCGGGTGTGCCGTTTACAGAGCTGCCGATAAAGTGGCGCTGCCCGGTATGTGGCTCTCGTCCCAAGATGTTTACGAGTATTGGTCCGGCCGGTAAGCCCTCAGGATTTAGTGAAAACCTGGGCTATGGGTTTGGGGTGAATGTGCTAACGCCAGGTCAGAAAAACATTTTGATCTTTGGTTCGTTGGGGCTGGCGTTCCTATTCTTTATGAGTTTGTATGGCCTGAAGTAGGTCTCAAATGGCCTTGGCCAGCCATGTTCCTGGGATCCAGGGTGTGGTTCTCAGTCTAGTTTCATGTCTCAGTTTGTTTATTTGTCTTGAATTAGTAGAGATGCAAACGGTTTTAACAGGCTTTTTTAATGGGCGAGTGGCCATCGGGCTAAAGCGATTACTGCTGGTTGCGATCGCAATTCTCACCGTCGGCTGTACAAAGTTTTTTCTGCCATCCCTGGGAACTAATCCATGGCAGATGATTGCCTTAGAAACCGACGCCACCTTCTCGGATGTGGCATTTACGACGGATGCTAACCACGGCTGGCTAGTGGGCAGTCGCTCCACGCTATTTGAAACCACCGACGGTGGTAAAACCTGGGAGCAGAAAGCTCTCGATTTGGGTGAGCAGCGTTACACCTTCACCTCCGTCAGTTTTGTCGGCGATGAAGGCTGGGTCGTTGGGTTGCCCAGCGTACTGCTACACACCACCGATGGTGGCAAATCCTGGGCCAAGGTGCCCCTGAGTTCGCAGCTG
This sequence comes from Cyanobacteria bacterium J06554_1, assembly GCA_038534515.1. GTDB lineage: Bacteria > Cyanobacteriota > Cyanobacteriia > Phormidesmidales > Phormidesmidaceae > Leptothoe. The sequence goes on along the minus strand of JBCAWO010000012.1, from coordinate 16,180 downwards.
CCCGGCAGCCCCCTGATGGTAACTGCCCTAGCTAAGGGAACCGTTGAAATGGCCACCGATGTGGGGGCCATTTATCGCACCGAAGACAGCGGTCGTAACTGGACAGCGCTGGTTCAGGCTGCGGTTGGGGTCGTGCGCAACATGACCCGCGGTGACGACGGCCGCTACGTGGCTGTCTCGTCTCGAGGAAATTTCTACTCTACCTGGGAGCCTGGAGAAGACAGCTGGCAGCCCCACAACCGCGATAACTCTAAGCGATTGCAGAACATGGGCTTCACCAGTGGCGGTGACCTTTGGCTAATTGCCCGAGGCGGTCAGATGCAGTTTAGTCAACCCGACGAAACCCCTGATGTACCCAAGTACGAATCATGGGGCGACCCCGTACGTCCTGAAATCGGCAGCAGCTGGGGCTTTTTAGATGTAGGCTATCGCACCAGTGATGAAATGTGGGTTAGCGGTGGCAGCGGCACTCTGCTTATGAGCCCTGACGGTGGGGAGACCTGGTTAAAGGATGAGCCCGCCGGTGATGTGCCCTCCAACCTCTATCGAATTAAATTCTTTGGTAAGGAGCAGGGCTTTATCCTGGGCCAGCGTGGCTATCTGCTGCGCTACGTACCTGAGGATGCCACCGTTTAAGCACGATTGTGATCGGGTCCTTGAATTACCCTCTAGGGAGGAAAACTATGAAGGAATCCTTAATCGTCGCTTGATAGGGATATACCCTTTTCTCTATGATGTAGCTAAACACTTTTCACATTCAGAGCTGTAGTTTTTAGTAACCGAAATTCTAGACTTTAGTCTGAATGTGGCTCAACGCCTATTTTCTGTTAGAAGGAGACTGTTTCATGGCAGGTTCAACCGGAGAAAGACCTTTCTCAGACATCATTACCAGTATTCGCTACTGGATTATCCATAGCATTACTATCCCGGCACTGTTTATCGCAGGTTGGTTGTTTGTATCCACTGGCCTTGCCTACGATGCCTTTGGCACCCCTCGCCCCAACGAGTACTTCCCCAACAATCAGGTCCAGGTACCGATTCTGGAGAAGCGCTATGAGGCAGATCAGCAAATTACCGAATTTGGTAATTAATCCCCGCTAAATCTTGAGTTTTGACCCAGAAGAGATTCAAGATTTTAAGCCGGGCTTGGTTTTGCTTCCATCATCAATTGTCAATTGAGATTAAAATTTTCCCATGACCAGCAATAATCCCAACGAGCCCATTGTTTATCCGATTTTTACGGTACGGTGGCTTTCTGTTCATGCCCTTGGCGTTCCCTCGGTCTTTTTCCTGGGTGCCATTGCCGCAATGCAATTTATTCAACGATAGGAGTAACCCGTGGAAAGAACCCCAAATCCCAATAAGCAGCCCGTTGAGCTAAACCGGACATCTTTGTTCCTTGGTTTACTGTTAGTTTTTGTTCTAGGTCTGCTATTTTCTAGCTACTTCTTTAACTAAATCCAACGGGTAGAGGGTCCATAGGGCCGTCTAGGCTCATTTTTCATGAGAGTAGGTGACAGAGATAGGAGATAAATACATGTTTAAGGATGGCCGAATTCCCCTCTGGATTGTTGCAACTGTTGCTGGCACAGGTGTGTTGGTTGTAGTTGGTCTGTTTTTCTATGGTGCCTACGCGGGTGTAGGCTCAGGTGTCTAACTCTACTGGCCTTTGAACTTAGTTTAAGACCGGGTTTTTGCCGTTGCTGATTTAAGGGGATGTATCGATCTGTTGGCAATGGTACGGATCAGCCTCTTGCAGAGAAATTCATCCCAAGGATCAGCAGCGCCGTTGTTTACCAACCTTAGCTCTAATTGCAGTTGATTAAGGTCAAATAGGCGTTGAAAAGCCCCCCAGGCAGAGTCTGCCTGGGGGGCTTTTCTAATGTGCGCCGCGTGATCTCTTAGCCTTGCCTTTACCAGCCTAGGCCGACGTTTCTTCCTGCTCTACATACAGGAACATGGCAATCATGAATGCAAATGCATGAATGGCCACAATGGGCACCATTACCTGAGGCAAAAGGGAAGTATCCATATATCAAGTCTCCTATCTCTCAATGGTGAGCGAATGCTCGGAAGATTTAACCGTTTCACATCCAGAACTGCAGGTTTTCCATATAGGAAGCTCGACATTCTCACTTGGACGTGGGGCCTAGGACCTAAGCCTTAATTTACTGCGATTTGATGCGGTATATGTAGATTGTTTAGAAAGTTTGCATGGATGTATCAGGTAATCCCACGGGGCGGCCCTACACAGTCCAATCGTCAAAGATGGAGAGGGTATCGTCCGGCGGCATCACTCGGCGATTTTGGACAACTTTACGGCTTTCTTGCAGGGTGGCCATGTCGACTGCGATCGCAGCAATCTGGAGTTCTAAACAGCCGCTGGGAACCTGGACACGCATTAGGGTTTCTAGCTCATTCAAGTCATTGGGGGTAAACTGCATCAGCAGACGCGGAGCCTCAATCACTGTGCGAGTCTGTAAATCATTCATCCACACTTTGACATAGGGCTGATAGCTGGCCGTAGGGATGCGCACTCTAATGGCAATCCACTCACCGGCCACTAGCTCCTGCGCAGGTACATCGAGGGTGGGGGGCAGTACCTGGAGAGGCGTCGCATCGTCACTTTGCTCTTGGGGCGGCTCGATGGGGGGTCGCTGTGGCTCATAAGCGACAAACTCATTGCTTTGTGGGTTGCCCTCCGGCAAAGTATCAGACGGCTGCAACGCTCGTTTTACCTCTACAGACTGGCGATAGCCGTCCTGGGTAAACAAATTTAGCTTTTGCCAAAATCTTTCCCGCAGCTGTAGCTTCTGAAAGGCTCGATCAATGTTGACAGCGTTTGGATCCCACTGGGTATCCGTTGGCTGGGAGCCGTCAGGATCTGGCGTGTCTGTGAGGCTGGGCAATGTGTCGGGGTGTATCTCTGGAGGCAGCTCATCCGCTTGGGCGGCGGCAGTGGCCAGCTCAAGATCTAAATCGTCCTCTTCAATACTGCCAAGGTCAAACACCCGAGGCTCAGCAAAGGGTAGCGGTTCGTCTGGCTCAGACTTGTCTGCTTCTAGAGGGGCATCTGTGTCTTCTGAATCTGCCGCCGACTCAAGGGATTCGGGGGCGTTTGACCGGTCAGGCCCCCGATCGGGCAGCTCGTTAGCACCAGGATTGTCGGCATCGCTGGCCGGTTCAGATGCGTCGGAGGGCTCATCAGCGGGCGGCGGCTGGCGAAAGCTGCTACTGCTGTCTGCGGGAAATGCCGGCAGTTCTGGTTGCCGGTCAGTGGCATCGTCACTGCTGGGGGGTTTGAGCTGGGGTGGCAGGGTTAATCCTTCAGAGGGGATCAGTTCCTTGGGGATAATGGGGGTATCGCGGGTGAGCAGCGTTTCTGCCTGTTCGGGGGGAGGGACAAACGCCTCGGTGGACCCTGGAAAAATAGAGATTTCTTCTTCGAATTCCAGGTTGGGCTGATTTGCGATCGCATCCAACAGTTGAGCCAGCCCAATCGTCACCGTAAACGAAGCAGACGCCAACGGAGGCTGATCTGCCGATTGATTTCGCAAAGAAATTGCCCCCAGAATCACCTGGGTAGACAGCTGCTCAGGCAGTACGATGGTCACCGAAAATGGAGACGATAGTTTTTGAGGCGGCAGATCAAAAACCTTTTCTTGAAGCGGGTTAGCCGTTTGAGGATCCCGCAACTGTACCCAAAGCTGACAGCTAGAGAGGGTGCCACCACTGGGCGTCGAGAGCTGACCCACCAACGTGAGCGATTGCCCCAGCTGGGTCACATAGGCCTGTTGCTTTAGCTGTAGTTGAAAGTCATCAGGTTGAGAAGCTCCCGCTGACCGGTCAGGGCTTATGCTGCCAGGGCTGGGTGCGCCAGTTTCTACAGATTTTTCGGTAGCCTGGGACAGATCTTGCTCTGTCGTCGCGTCAGACCAATCAGGCTCCCAATCATCCTCATCTCGAGGGGTAACCTGAAGATGAACCGAGTAATGCCAGGCCTCCCCCAGAAAATCATCAATCACATCGGGACTATTACAGTCAATTTCCCAGCGACCAGGACTGAGCTGCATAAACGGAAAAATAGCCAGCAAACCCGAATCATTTGTAATGGACTTGCGCTTACGTACGCGGCGACGGGGGGGCATTTCATCTAGCAGCAGCTGGCTAACCCGAACTTCGACAGACGTGTCGTCATAGCTGGTATGGGCAGCCATGCGATAGCGACCCTCCAATATTTCCACCTGTCTGGTTTCTAACGGCAGCCAGGTTTGATCACCTTCCTGCTGAATTAAAAACTCCCAATAACGCATACTCAAACACCTGTCAGAGACATGCCCCTATCACCTATCGCCGTTCGTGCATTAACTAATAAGCCACAGCGTAGGGACAATTAGCCACAGCATAGGGGCAATCCTAGCAAACATAGCTACGATTCTCACGTTTTTCAGTAAGCGTAACTTCTTTCTCTACGTTAGCGTCCTCAATGCTAAAGAAATATGGCGAAATGCTCTCTCTAGTGACCAAGTTTGACACTTAATCACTGGCCGCCGCCATCGGCTGCCATAAGCTTTGAAACAGGATCAGGCCTTCCCCACCAAAGACACTACAGCAACGGTTGCGGACGGCTAATGGCATAGCCCTGGGCGTAGTCTATCCCCAGGGCCTGAACTTTCTCTAAAACAGCTGGGCTCTCAACATATTCAGCAATTGTTTCTAACCCCATAATGTGACCGATATTATTAATCGATTGCAGCATGGCGCACAGCACTTCATCCGTGGGTGCCTCTTTGACAAAGTTACCGTCAATCTTGAGATAGTCCACGGGCAGATGCTTTAGATAGCTAAACGAAGACATCCCGCTACCAAAGTCATCTAGCGCAAAGTGACAGCCAATTTTCTTGAGTTTCAAAATTAGATCAACTGCTTTTTGTAGGTTTGCGATCGCCAGGGTTTCAGTAATTTCAAAACAAAGAATACGAGGATTGATCGGGTGCTTTTTTAACTGCTCCTCTAAAAAGTCAATAAAGCTCTCATCATTAATGCTAGACCCCGATAGGTTCACGCTGTAAATTGTCTTAGGGGCAGGCGGGTGAGATACCAGATAGGCAAAAAAACTTTCCACGACCCATCGATCAATACGAGGCATGAGGTTATAGCGCTCAGCCGTAGGCAAAAACGCCATTGGTGGCGAAATTTCACCTGTTTGGGGGTTGGGCAGACGCAGTAGAATCTCACACAGCTGGGTATCGGTCGAATCTGGAATTGCAGCTTCAATGGTCTGGTAATAAAGCTGAAATTGGTTTTTGTCCAGGGCTTCTGTGACGCGAGAAAACCACTGAATATCTTCTGTCTGACGATGAATACCGTCATCGTCAGGGTGATAGATTTGCACCCGATTACGACCTTTATTTTTAGCAGCATAGCAGGCTGTATCCGCCAGCTGCATTACCTGCTCACTATTGGTGGTGTGGGACGAAATGGGAACAATACCGACACTCACGCCAATGTTAAACACCTTGCCATCATAAAGAAAGCGAAATCCTTGAATACTATGGCAAAACGACTCAGCAATCTGGGAGGCACGGGTCAATTTGCAGTTGTACAGCAGCAATCCAAATTCATCCCCCCCCAACCGCGCCAGAATATCTGTCTGACGAATTTTCCCCCGCCACAGATCGGCAACCTGACGCAGTAGCTGGTCTCCCGCCGCATGACCACAAGTATCATTAACAGTCTTAAAGTGGTCTAAATCCATATAGCACAGCATGTGTTGCGAGTCTTGCTCCATCAGCTGGTCAATGGCCTTATCCAGGGAGTGAATAAACTTCTTTCGATTAAAGAGCTCCGTGAGAGGATCGTGGGCAGCTTGCCAGGCTAGCTGTTTAGCTCGCCCCCGTTCCTCGGTCACATCATGGAACACCAGAACAGTGCCTAGCACTTTCCCCGTAGCAGAGCGAATCGGAGCAGCCGAATCACCAATGCCAAACTCCTGGCCCGTCTTAGAAATAAGCGTAGGATGATTGCTCAAACTGATGGCTTTTTTCTCTTTTATGGCCTGTAGTGCTGGATTCTTTAGAGGTTGCCGAGTACTACTATCAACAAGCTTACACACCTCTGAAATTGACCGCTGTCTGGCCTCCTTGGCTTTCCAACCAGTTAGCTTCTCGGCCACCGGATTAAAGTCTTTAATCCGGCCATGTTCATCCGTTGTAATCACCGCATCGCCAATGGAATGAAGGGTAATTTGAGCCAGTTCTTTTTCCTTATACAGTAACTGTTCTAGCTCCTTACGCTCAGTAATATCGGTTTGGGATCCGGCAATTCGGTAGGGATGGCCCTGCTCGTCCCATAGAGCCATTCCCCGAGTCAGCATCCAACGATAGCTGCCATCCTGATGTAAAATCCGGTACTCGCATTCAAAGTTGGACCAATGGAAATCCAGGTGTTCCTGAAGCTTATGTTCAAAATCAGAGCGATCGTCAGCATAGATGCGAGATAACCACTCATCTGGACTGGTGCTAATATCATCGTTATCCAGACCTAACATTGTTTGCCAGCGGCGAGAATAGCAGACTTTATTTGCCCTAAGATCCCAATCCCAAATACCGTCATTTGCCCCTTGAACGGCGAGGGCATAGCGTTCTTCACTAATTTCTAGCTTCTTGGTTAACTCCGTGCGCTCAATGGCGTATTGAATAGTCTTAGCCAGCAAATTACCCACATCTACGTACCCTAGGCGTTTTAGTCGCTCTGGCGAGAATGTGTCTGACTTAACCAAATAGTCTTGGGCACCTTCTTGAAGGGCCGCAATGGCAACGTTTTGATCTTGAATACCCGTAAGGACTACGACTGGAACCTTAGGTACTAACGTTTTAATTTGTTTGACAAGCGCTACACCTTGACCGTCAGGTAAACACAGATCCAATAAGACCACATCAAAATTGTTGTTGTCCTCTAAGGCTTGGATGGCTTCATTGAAGCGCTCAGCATGATGTAACGTTGTTTCTATAAGTTCAGATGATGTTAAAAGCTCTTGAAAGAGTTGAGCATCCGATAAATTATCTTCAATCAGCAATGCATCTATTCCTGCTGTCATAGGTGTTTTTATAGATATATTTGGATGGGTAAATAGGTTATAAAAAGATTTGAATAATCGATGCAGCCAGCCATAGGTAAATTTTGCAGCTTACTGCTGAGATTTAGCCGTGTTGCACATGAGATTTAGCAGTATTGCATAGTGGTCGTACTAATAATGAGAGTTTCTATAAATCGCCACACGTCAAGGCATAATGCACCCAAATAAGCTATCCTCAGACATTAGCCTATGCCGGACAATCTGTTTTAGGTAGCCTACAAATATAGTAAGAAAACTCGTTATAACTTGTATATCGCAAAAATACCTATTCTTGGGATCGGCACGTAACACCTTTGTAGTGTTTGAGATGTCGTGTTTGAGATGTCGTGTTTGAGATGTCGTGTTTGAGGTACAGCCAATGTCCTGATAAATTAGGACATTGGCTTGTCAGGGTAGCTGTTGTAGCTTAAGGCTTGCAGAGATATCTATTGTTCTAACTAACCTGACAAAGGCAACACCAGTCGGGCCTGAGATAACGTCAGATCTGTCTGGGGCTCTACTACTTGAGGCGACGGCTGTTTAGTTCAGACTGGTTGGCAGCTGTGCTGTCGTCAGCCAAAAATCGTAAAGTTTCTGAGCAATCATACGTCTATCTCAATGGTCAATTATGCCGATGCTCACGGGAATACCACAAAATATCCCAACGAGAACGGTAGGACTTGGGTGGGCGTATATGCGAACCTTAGGCTGAGTTTTGGCAAGTATCTACAGCAAGGGTGAAATAGAAGGTCGATCCCTTTCCAGGAGAGGATTCTAACCATATGCTGCCTTGGTAATGCTCCACAATTTTTTTGCAAACTGCTAGTCCAATGCCGTAACCTTCCTGTTCTTGCTGATTATGCAATCGTTGGAAGAGCTTAAAAATTCGTTTTTGTTGGGGCTGGGGAATGCCAATGCCGTTATCGTGAACACTGAATAGCCAGCTGCTCACTTGCTGTTCAGCTGTGATGTGGACTTGGGGAGATTTTGGTCCTCGAAACTTGAGCGCATTGCCAATCAGATTTTGCAGCAGCTGTACAATATGGTTTTTATGTATATGCAAAGTAGGCAACGCATCGTGGGTGATGGTTGCCTGGGTTTCAATCCGCATTAGCTCTAAATTTTCCAGGGCGATTTCCAAAGCTTGTTCTAAGCTGGTGGGACTGTGGGTAATTTGTTTGTTGTTGATGCGGGAAAGTTCTAGGATGCCATCAATCATCGCTTTCATACGAGTACCGCCGTCAACGATATGAGTGATGTATCGTTGAGCAGATGCATCTAGCTGTTGACCGTAGCGCTGTTCTAAGAGCTGAGAAAATGCGGTCATAGCCCTGAGAGGTTCTTGCAGATCGTGGGAAACAACGTAGGCAAATTCTTCCAAGTCAGCATTGGAACGGGCTAAAGCTTGGGCCTGACGGGCTAGCTTTTGTTCTGTCTGCCGTTGCTCTAATACTTTGGCTCGTAAGCGATTATTTACTTCTATAAGCTCTGTTGTATGCAGATCTACTGACCCTTGCAAACGCTCGCGCCCATCCCGTTCAATTAAAACGGTTAAAATCTCTCTTATTTCGCCAGTGATATGTCTGCTAGCAGCAACAGTGACGGTGTAAGGTTGGCCGTTAGGTGGGGCAACAACACAGCCAGAACAGTTAGCTTCGCCGTCTGTCAGTGCCCGATTGAGAACGATACTTGTGGGTAGCTTCAGGGAAGCGGGTAGTAGATCGAGGATATTCTTGGACGTAATGTCCTTCCCACACTCCTCTAGGAGACCCAGGGTATCGCCACAGATATGTAAAAGACAATGCTGTCGATCAACGAGTAGACAGGTAATCTGTCGGTATTTGAGTAGAGTCTGAAAAGCGATGCCGATTGTCGGATCAAATGGCTGATTATCTTGCAATGATGGGCACAGAATGGGGGCCTGGGAAGGCAAACATGTATTCAAGACGTTGCGTAAGGAGTCCTGAGTAATGTTTACGTTGGAGTCTTCTGTCATGGGTTAGCCCCCTAACTGCCATTTTTTAGATAACCTAACGGCGGACGTGCCAGGTCTGTGAAAATACATCTTGATGTACGTCATACAAGATTTGAGGGGGCGGTCAAATCTTGAAGGCATGTCTGATCAGTAATGCGCCCTGCTTGTACATTAGACAGACAGGGCACAGGATAGCTAATTGCAGCCGGGAGCTACCAGCTGGATTTCACCACACCGGGCAGTAAACCCTGATGCGCCATATCTCTTAGGGCATTACGGCAAAGACCAAAGTCACGGTAGTAACCATGGGGACGACCGGTTAACCAGCAACGATTGTGCAAACGTGTGGGTGAGCTATCGCGGGGCAGCTGCTGAATTTTACGATGGATTTCTAGCTTTTGCGCCTGGGAGCCAGCGGCCGCAAACTCATTCATAAGTGCCTCGCGCTTGGCTGCATACTTTGCAACTATTTTTTCGCGCTTACGCTGGCGCGCAATCATGCCTTTTTTAGCCATTGGGCTGGTGGTTTCCTATAGGTTCCGATGTTGATCACAGTCTTCTATGGTAAATGACGTTATCGTCTTTGGCAAAGATGTTTTGTAAATTTGTGCCCGCATGGCCCATGATGCATCTGCGATCGCAAATACCGTCAACGCACCACAGCCATGGGCGGCACAATCGGCCGACCCATTCGGGGGTCTGCTGGCTCAATGACGTTCCCGGGTGTCAAAGTCGTCCTCAATAGTAAAGCGACTTAGCCCGCACACCAGCAGCGTAGCTCCGACTAGGACAATAGCGACAAACAGTCCAACCATGGCTTAATCCAGATTTTTATAGCTGCTATTTCCTTTGAGGTGTTCAACCGCTAGGGTTCCCCACTAGGCAGACGATGATTTTGCGGCCCTGGCTTTGATCAGCTTTGGTCCAGACGGACACCATTCCAAAAGTTGGCAACGCTCACAGGCCGGGTTACGGGCATCACAGACGGCGCGACCATGATACACCAGGCGAATAGACCAGTTTTCCCAATCTGACTGAGGCAACAGCTTCATGAGGTCCTGCTCAATTTTAACTGGGGCATCGTGTTTGGTCAGGCCAAGATGGTTGGTGATGCGTTTTACATGGGTGTCCACCGTGACCCCAGCATTGATGCCAAAGGCATGGGCAAGCACTACGTTGGCAGTTTTACGGGCCACCCCCGGTAAGCTGGTTAAGGCATCCATCGACTGGGGCACTTCACCCCCAAAGTCGAGGATGATTTTTTCACAGGCAGCCCGAATATTTTTGGCTTTATTGCGATAAAACCCCGTCGATTTAACATAGGACTCAATCTCACCCACGTCAGCTTCGGCGTAGTCTGTGACCGTCGGAAAACGCTCAAACAGAGCAGGTGTGACCAGATTGACCCGAGCGTCGGTACATTGGGCCGACAGCATAGTTGCAATTAACAGCTGCAGCGGGTTTTCATAATCCAGGGAACAGGGGGCCTCAGGATAAAGCTCCTTGAGGCAGTTGAGAATCAGCAGTGCCCGACGTTTTTTAGTCAGGCGAGGGCGTTTAGTCTGAGTAGATTCCACCTATTGAAAAACGTTTTGAAAAATTTCTAGACGTGAAATATCACGGGCAATCAGCATGCCACCTAACCCTAAAAATAAAAGCAGTCCAGTTTGCATGACGCTTTCTTGAATTCGTCGGGGTAAGGGTTTACCAGTTAGGGCCTCAACCAGTAAAAAGGCTAACTGACCACCGTCTAAAGCAGGCAAGGGCAGGATATTGATAATCGCCAGATTGACGCTAATCAAAGCGGTAAAGCGAAACAGACTAGTAAAGTCTGTATCTACCATTGTTCGGCCTTGATCGACGATGCCAACGGGGCTCGATACCTGGCCAGACACCTCCGAAAAGTTTGTGGCTAAATCGAGAAAGCCTTGGGCCGTGCGGACAAACACGTTTTGAAATGCATCGGCTGCTAGCTTGAGGATCTCAACAGGATTACTAGAGCGTTTGTAGTTAACCGTTTCATTAGGATATAGCTGGACACCAATGACTGGCTTACCCTCAGGGGAAATGTCGGGAGTAACCGTAAGGTTTAGCTCCTTTTTACCCCGCTTAACCAGGAAATCGACGGGTTGATTGGGACTTTCTTGGATGACATTAATTAAGGTCTGAACATTTTCGTCGCCCTGGTTGAGGGGCTGACCATTAACCGCAAAAATAATATCCCCAGCTTTAATCCCAGCCCTGGCAGCGGGAGAGGTAGTTGACATAACCTGAGGAATAATCACCCCGGGCTGTATTTCAAAGCTTTCGGGCACACCAAAGCTGGTGAACTGAATAACAAAAACCAGGTAAGCAAATAACAGGTTAGCAATGACCCCGGCGCTCATAACAATGGCCCGGTCCATGACTGGACGATTTTGCAGCAGGTCTGGATCGTCGGATGCAAAACCGTTGTTGGGGTCGTCATCTAGGGGAAATCCCACAAAGCCGCCCAGGGGTAACGCCCGTAGAGCATATTCTGTACGGGCCCCTTGGTACTTCCAGAGAATGGGACCAAAGCCGATGGAAAACCGGTTAACGTGAATGCTTTGCAGCCGAGCTGCCAAAAAGTGGCCTAACTCATGTACAAAAATCAGTAGGGCAATTACAGAGATCAGGGCCAGAGCAGACATAGATGGCAGTAAAAAAGAATAGGCAGTGAAAAGCAATTGAATTTTCCACTAATCACCATTCTACCGTCCTGGCTCAATACATGTGGGTGAATGGATTAAAGGAACTCCCGGCCCAGGTAAGGTTGGAGTATGTCAGGCACTTTCACACTGCCATTGGGTTGCTGATAGTTTTCAAGAATAGCGGCCATGGTACGGCCAATGGCCAACCCTGAGCCATTGAGGGTATGGACAAACTGGGTTCCTTTTTGTCCAGGGACTTTGAAGCGGATATCGGCGCGGCGCGCTTGGAAATCAACGCAGTTGGAACAGCTGGAAATTTCGCGATAGCGGTTGGCTGATGGTAACCACACTTCTAAGTCGTAGGTTTTAGTGGCAGAAAAGCCCATGTCGCCAGTACACAGCGCCAGCACCCGATAGGGCAGCTTCAGCTGCTGCAAAATATCTTCGGCATCTTTAGTAAGGGCTTCGAGTTCGTCAAACGAGGTGTCTGGGTGGACAAACTTGAACATTTCCACCTTATTAAACTGGTGCAGCCGAATTAGACCGCGGGTGTCACGACCGTAGCTACCTGCCTCACGGCGAAAACAGGGGGTATAGGCGCAGTAGTTAATGGGGAGCTCATCCTCCGTCAGGATTTCGCCCCGGTGCATGTTAGTCAGGGGCACCTCGGCGGTGGGGGTAAGCCACAGGTCGTCGTCTGCACATTTAAAGCTGTCTTCGGCAAACTTGGGCAATTGACCTGAGCCGGTGAGGGAGGCGGAGTTAACCAGAATGGGCGGTAAAATTTCGGTGTAGCCAGACTTGGTGTGGCGATCGAGCATAAATTGGATGAGGGCTCGTTCGAGGGCGGCACCAGCACCAATCAGCGTCACAAAACGACTCTGGGCAATTTTGACCGAGCGCTCGAAGTTCATGATGCCCAGCTTTTCGCCTAGTTCGTAGTGGGCTAAAAAGCTGTCGCCCTGGGGAATAAGGTCATCGCCCCAGCGACGGACTTCTACATTGTCGTCCTCGGTTTTGCCTGCCGGGGTACTGTCACTGGGCAGATTGGGCAGGGTGAGGAGGATATTGTGGATTTTGGCTTTAAGCTCTTTTTCTTTGGGTTCTAACTCAGTTAGTTCCTTTTTTACCCGGTTGCCTTCGTCTCGCAGGGATTTGATCTGATCGCCCTTGGGGTCGGCACCGCCTTTGATCTGAATACCGACGGATTTGCCAATTTCATTACTGCGGGCTTGGAGTTGCGATCGCACCCCCTCTAACCCCCTCTGCTCGCTATCCAGCGTCTGTAGCTCAGACAGGGACTGGGCATAGTCGCCGCTGCGCTTAGCTAAGGCCGCTGCCACTTGGTCAGGATTTTGTCGAATCAGCTTTAGATCAAGCACTGTGGTTCACCGAGTTTTCCCAGTAAATCAGGATATCATCCCCTAACCTAAATCCCTCTCCTTGGGGGAGAGGGACTTGGCGTTTCGCCGTTGCTGATTTAGAGGATGAACCGATCGGTGAGATATGCCATAGGACAGCATCTCCCAGAGAAAATCATACCGAGGATCAGCAACGCCGCGTTTCTTAAACAACCTGAGCAATTTCAGCAATTTCAGGAATAAATTCTCGCAGGCGGCGCTCGATGCCCATGCGGAGGGTCATGGCTGAGCTGGGGCAAGACCCACAAGCACCCTGTAGCCGTAGTTTGACCACGGGACCATCGATTTCAACTAGCTCAACGTTGCCGCCGTCGGCCATCAGATAGGGGCGCAGTTCATCCAGTACTTTTTCTACGTTGTCGTTAGTTAGGGCTAGGGTTTCCATAGGGTCAATGATTAGAAGATTGAAACAGCTATTTCAATACTAGCTTTTGAGCAGAAAAGCTTGGTCTTAAGTTATTCAATAGGTGGTATCAGACGATATCGATAGACTGTCTCGATGGGGAGCATTCCCCCAGTCACTATCGAGACAGCTGCCAACAGCGAATTTTGCCAGACCAGTCACCGCTGATCAGGGTGCGACCGTCGGGGGCAAAGATGGCGGACCAGACACCGCTATCGTGGCCTTCTAGAATATCCAGGAGTTTGCGGGTGGTCATGTTCCAAATGCGAATGGTGCGATCGCGACTAGCCGTGGCCAGTAATTTGCCATCAGCGCTAAAACTAACGCTGTTAACCCCCCTGGTATGGGCATCCAGTGCCCCCATCAGTCGGCCATCACGCAGCCGCCAGAACATCACTTTTTTATCAGCGCCGCCGCTGACAAGGAGTTCACCATCGGGGCTAATGGCCAGGGATACAATGTCGTCCGTGTGCTGCTGCAAGCGACGACGGATTTGGCCAGTGGCCGCATCACAGATATTAATTTCTTGATCTTGGGTACTTGTGACCAGGGTGCGTCCATCAGGGCTGAGGACAAGGGTGCGAATCCAGTGCTGATGGGTAAGCAGCGTATTTTGCAAGGCCCCCGTAGCCACGGACCAGCGGCGGACCGTTTTATCTTGGCTACCCGTATAGATCCACTGACCATCGGGGCTAAAGGCAACGGCCCGAACGCTATCGGTGTGACCGTTGAGCGTTGTTACTTTTTTTCCTTGGGCTAGCTGCCAGAGACAAACACTATTGTCATTGCCACCGCTAACCATCAGGGCATCATCAGGACTAATGGCTAAAGCCCGCACCCAACCCTTGTGGCCTTGCAGGGTTTGATGCAGCTGTCCGTTGTGGAGATGCCACAGCTTAATGGAACGATCGCCGCTGCCGCTGATGATGTACGCGCCTTGGCGATCAATAGCAATGGAGCGGATCCAGCTATCGTGGGCGTCAATTGTTTGAGTACAGTGCCAGAGATGGCGACTCGGCGGTTGAGGAGAGGAGTTCACAGCCGCAGCTCTAGTAACTACATACATCGGATCAGACGTTATTTAATACTTGCATTACAAACTCTCTCCGTAAATATAGGGATAGATTGCACCCGCCGATAACCCGACAGATGTAGTCGCCAATTGCTATAAATCTGTAAAGACGTACATTTAACAACGAGGGCTACATAGAGAATTCCCGATCCCTCCACCGAAAATATTTGCGGAAATCCGGAAATAAACATCCGACATTTTGTGCCGTTTTTCTGGGCAGATAGATTCAGGCAATGCTGCCGCGTTTCCGTGCCTCTTTATAGGATGTGCCGACGTTTTGTAGCCCGGCACGAATCATCTGCTGTTCGAGGAGGGCAAAAAATCGACTGCGATCGCTCCCCCTCACTACCGCCTGGTTGTGGGCTTCAGCCAGGGTTACCGGATAGCCAAATCCTTTCTGTACCTGGGTCAGCGTCAGACTCAGGGCCGTGTTAAATAATTTGCTGTCCTTCACTACCCATTCAGGAAATTCCACCCGCGCAATTTCAGCTCCCACATGCACATGGCAAAAGTAGATCGATTGGTCGCCGTACAGCTGCAAGATATCTGCTGAGCTTTTGAATAAAGGCCCGCGCTGACCAGGTTCTAATAACGTGGCCCACAGGGTGACATCTCGCAGGGGCGAAAATACCTGACAGGGGGCACCGTCGGTTTGCCCCTCACAGTGTTTCTGGCAGTCTGGCTGGGCGTGGGGGCAGCTCTGCAACCGCAAAAAGTTTAGGGCCTCACTGCTGCGCGAAGCACTAAGATAGCCCACCATGGGGACCTGCGCCTGCCGCAGCTGCTCCCATGCGGCCAAAATAGGGGCCAATATTTGGTCCCTGGCTGGTGCGGGGAGCTGATCTAAAAACCAATATATTAATGAGCCATCGGTCATGGCTAATGTGGGTATCGGTCGTTGTAGAAGCGATAGCTGCTGTGATTGTCGGCTTCGATTTAGACCGTGGTGTTCCTTGGATGGTTGATTCGGTGGGTAGTGCCCCCCCGGACGGTGGGCTTGTCTCCTAGGTTCTTGCTGTAATCCATTGACCGCTATGGCCAATTCGCCTAAAACCACCGCTTCTGAGACCGTGCGCCGATGCCCCATCCACTCTTCTGTACGAATCCCCCACTGCCGTGAGGCGTAGAGATCTTCTGGGCGATAGATGACCTCAGGCTGACTATCTAGCAGTGGGAGGCGGCTCTGACCGTAGTGCAGCACTACCCGACCGATGTTGAGCAGATAGCAGTAGGCAATTTCGTGGTGGCTGGGGTTGATTTGGGAACCGTCGGTGGCAATGACGGTGTGGGCCTCCGGTGCTGGGCTGATTTGGACTCGGGTGTCTAGGGGCTCAACGGGTTCGGCGACGGCAAAGCCGAGATTGTTGGTTTGGAGCTGGTCGATCAGATGGGCCTGATGGCGATGGGCTTGATGGAGGAGTTGGGTTGCGATCGCAATCCTCACCTTGGCGGCCTCAGCCTCCTTCGTCAGGTGATTACTAATCCCCTGCATCTGCTGGGCAATTTTCGACAGATCCAGC
>JBCAWO010000011.1:0-94426 GCA_038534515.1 Cyanobacteria bacterium J06554_1 | reverse complement strand
TAGCGAGGGGCTGCTGTCGCCGTAGTTTTGAGTTTTGAGTTTACGCAATTTATTTTGTACTGCAATGTCTAATTTATCGGTCGAGATTCAATAAGTTAGTCGATATCCTTTCCCCTCCTGGGAGGGGCTCCGGGGTGGGTTAACCGCCAGCGATCGAGACCCACCCCGCCCTTTGGGCACCCCTCCCAGGAGGTGATGACTGTAGGCTTTTTCGTTTATACACAATCTGAGTTTTAATCTTCTGTCCTCTATTAATTCATCCACGATGCGATCAGATACCTTTGGCATCACCGTCGAGAACATCAGCGTTACCTATAGCAACGCTCACCTGGCTTTGTACAATGCCAGCTGCTATGTGCAACCTGGCACCATTACCGGCCTAGTTGGCCCCAACGGTGGCGGCAAATCTACGTTGTTCAAAACCATCATGGGGTTTGTGAATCCGAACCAGGGGCGTGTCCATATTGATGGTCTTTCGGTGAAAATGGCGCAAAAGCGACAGCTGATGTCCTATGTGCCCCAATCTGACGATGTGGACTGGAATTTTCCTGTCAGCGTGGCGGATGTGGTGATGATGGGCCGCTACGGCTATATGAATATGCTGCGGATTCCGGGGCGGGAGGATCGCCGTCAGGTAGCGGAAAGTTTGGACCGGGTGGGGATGAGCGACTTTCGTCATCGGCAAATTGGTGAGCTATCCGGCGGTCAGAAAAAGCGGGCGTTTTTGGCGCGGGCGATGGCGCAAAATAGCCGGGTGATTTTGCTGGATGAGCCGTTTACTGGGGTGGATGTGAAAACAGAAAAACGGATTGTAAATCTGCTGCTGCAATTGCGGGATGAGGGCCACACAATTTTGGTGTCTACCCATGATCTGGCCTCGATTTCGACGTTTTGCGATCGCACCATTCTCCTCAACCGCACCGTGCTTGCAGAAGGCACCACCGCCGACACCTTCACCGAAGACAACCTATCCATGACCTTTGGCGGCTTACCCCTCAGTAGTCTGCCCCAGGTTTCTTCCAAACCCCAGCGGCACTATGACTGATTTGTTTCTATCCTGTCCTCTATTTGGACTAATGCCCCTGTGGCAATGGCTGATTGAGCCCCTCCAGGCTGGGTTTATGGTCAAAGCCATCTGGGTGAGTGCCTTTGTGGGGGTAGTTTGTGCCGTCCTATCGTGCTACATCACCCTAAAAGGCTGGTCCCTCATGGGGGATGCCGTTTCCCATGCGGTGGTGCCGGGGGTGGTGGTGGCCTACGCCCTGGGACTACCCTTTGCCCTTGGAGCCTTTATTTTTGGGTTTGGTGCAACGGTTATTATCGGCTATGTCAAAGCCCAAACCCGCCTCAAAGAAGATGCCATTATTGGCGTGATTTTTACCGGTTTTTTTGCCTTTGGTTTAGTGCTAGCCACAAAAATCCCCAGCAACGTTGATCTGTTTCACATTTTGTTTGGCAATGTCCTCGGTATTTCCCCATCGGACATTATTCAAACCTCGATTGCAGGTAGTGCTACCCTCGCCATTATTTTGTTCCGCCGTAAGGATTTGCTGCTGTTTTGCTTTGACCCAAACCATGCCAAAGCCATTGGCCTCAATACTCAGCTGATGTATTACACGCTGTTGTCGGTGTTGGCGCTTACCATTGTGACCGCACTGCAAACAGCAGGCATTGTTCTAGTGGTGGCGATGCTCGTCACACCGGGGTCCACGGCCTATTTGCTCACCGATCGCTTTGACCACATGCTGGCAATTTCGGTGACTACTAGCGTTATTTCCTGTGTCCTAGGCACCTATTTCAGCTACCACCTAGATGTATCAACCGGCGGCAGCATCGTAGTGTTAATGACTATTATTTTTGCTATGGCCATGGTGTTTGCCCCAAAATACGGTGTTTTAAGCCAAAAGTTAAGGCGAAACATACCTTTGGGACAGTAAGGTTTGAGATTTTGTTAGTTCCCAGGGCTAATTTGCCGTCAGTGCTCCTTTCGGATAGGCAATGCGCTTATGGTTAAACTGCTGCCAGACCTGTACAAACACATTGGCAATCACATCCATGTCCTTGCGAGTCAGGCAAGAATCGATCAGCTGTTTGTCCTTCCAACGGGCGCGCAGGATTTTATTTACCATAGCGTAGGCTTCTTCAGCGCAGGCTTCTTTGTTGAGCGATCGCAACGCGGCCTCGCACGAATCTGCCAGCATGACAATACCGGTTTCCGGTGATTGGGGAATGGGGCCATCATAGCGAAAGTCCTCATCCCGGATTTCCATCTCAGGATTTTGGCTGGCAATTTCCTGGGCCTGATAATAAAAATAGCTGATTAACATGGCTCCCTGGTGCTCAGGGATAAATGCCTGAATGGCTTTGGGGAGGCGATGTTTCTTGGCCATCACCAAACCTTGGGTGACATGCTTTTTGATAATGTCGGCACTTACCCAGGGGTCATTAATCAGGTCGTGTTTATTGGGGCCACCCATTTGGTTCTCAATAAAACCCAACGGGTCATGCATCTTACCGATGTCATGATACAGAGTGCCTGCCCGTACGAGTTCGACGTTGTGGCCAAGGGCGCGGGCAGCGGCTTCTGCCAGGTTAGCCACAAACATCGTGTGCTGAAAGGTGCCGGGGGCATCTGCGGCTAATCGTTTTAGCAACGGACGGTTAGGGTTAGATAGCTCTGCTAATCGAATGGGGGTGACGACATCAAAAAATGATTCTAGGTAGGGACTGACCCCCAGGGCCACAATGCTCCAGGCAATGCCATAGACCCCAAATAAAGCCGAATCGCGTAGTACGGTGTACCACACAGAAGCGGACACACTGTTAAACATGAGGGTGAGGATCAGGTGAACAATGCCTTGGGTCAGGCCGACCACACCGCCTAGGAGGGCAAATTCTTCTCGCGATCGCAACCGTGGGGCAATCCAGGCCCCAACCAGGGCAGCACAGGCCGCCGCAAATAAGGGCAACACCGCCACCGAGCCGCCGACGGGCAGCAGCACAACTAGCAGCCCAATGGTGACCGTTGCCAAAATATAGCCGTAAAAACTACCCAGTAGTAAACCCACCGCAGGCAGTCCCAGACCCGGTATTTTCAGTGCCATCAGCGCCGCTACACTCATAATCAGACACAGCACTAACAAATGATCACGTTGCCTTAGTCCGCCGGCTTGCCAGTGATCAATCCACAGTAATGTGCCGATGCCTGCACTGACTAAAACCCCAAAGCCAGAAAAACCTAGCCAGTTAAATCGACGTTGGGTCAGCTTAAAGTGATCGAGTAAAACAAAATCCCCTTGGGTGATGGTCTCCCCCTTATTCACAATGGCATTGCCTTGCTCAATCGACACGGTGACCGTCTTGACCTCATTTTCGACCTGTTCTGCTCGTATACGAGTCTGTTCTTGATCTTCGATCAGGTTAGGCTGCAAAACAGCGCCAACTATTTTGGCCGCAATTTCCCTCGCTGCGGCTTCTTGGTCAAGTAAATCGTCTCGATTTAGAGCAGTTTGATTAGTTAGTTGCAACGTTCCTTGCAGCTGACTGTCAATCGCTTTTTGCCATAGATCAGTAGGCATCCCTTCATGAATACCCTGGGTCAACATTCGATTTAAAACTAAGCGGCTGGCAGCTTGAACGGCTTGCCAGTCAGCATCACCTAACTCAAACAACCTGGTGTCTAAGGGGCGTAATCCGTCGCGAGTCGACAAATCCTGTAGCTTTGGCTTTGTTTTTATATATTTTTGGCGGTTAGTCTCAATCTGGCTACGAACAGCTGTCATAGACTGGAACGGTGACCGTTCTCGAAGACGAACCAATTCCCTCAGGGCGATCCGTTGGTTGGTTCCTAAATTATTGATCCGTACCTGGAGGGAACCAACGGTTCCCTCTTCCAGAACGGTGTTTGTCAGTTCTGATAGTTGGGCTAACTGCCAAATCTCTTCCCAATCGTTGGTGGGTGCCTGACGCAAATATTGCTGAGTTCTACTGGATAGTTGAGCAGTGGATAAATAGGGAATATCACCCGCTTGCTGTCGTAGGGTACTACCCTGGCCTAAAATTCCGTTTGCCTCTTCCAATATGGCTTGAGTTTTTTCTTGGTCAATTTGTAGAACAATAATCGAACCACTGCGAGCCGCCTGCCGGTTTTCCTCAGTGGTGATCATATCTGGCAAGGTGGCATCGTAGGGCGCGATAAAGTTATCGGCAGCGATTGTGCCAACGGTCAGTGCCGGCTGATTATAAAATCTTTGCCCAAGAATTGCCGTTAGTAGCAAAACCGTCAGTACGATTGCTACCTGGGTTTGATTAAAGGGCGTATGCCGAGAAATAACGTACAGACCAATTGAGTGCTTCCCTGACCGGGTAGACTGACGGATGGATGTGTTGGATTTTTGACGTAAGGATGTGGAGAATTCCGGCAACTGCTCTTTGCACCAGCCGACCGAAGTACGCAAACGTTGCCAAATGCCTTTGACCATGAATGTCACCGACTGCATGAAAGACCTCAATAACCCAGGATGCTAGCTGACTCAAGCGATGGATACCATCGTTGAGTCAGATGCCTGATAGCGTTAGACACTGGTTTTAAGGCTAAAGGGAACATTGCCTTGTCCCTGGTCATACCCTAGATGTCTTGAACAATCGAAAGCTAGCACTTTAGATTGAGCTAACTTATTAGGACGTGGGACATGCTATTTAGAGTCCGCTTAGATTGAAATATCTATCCAAACTCTGAAAAGCCAGTCCAAGTTCCCAAATCCACGACTAAAAATTCATTGTTAACAACGCTGCGCCAAGCTAGTTTGACAGTTCTTTGAGAATTGAACAAAGCAGCCGCCCTAGCGTACCACTCTTCCCACTCATGACTTCTCAACTGGCGAACAGTGTTGGCAGATGCTTAGCGTACCCATGCCCATATTATAGCTAGCTCAATTTTGAGAATGACCAAAGCCTTATAAATATGGTGGTAACGTTTCACAGGTGCCCCCCATACAGATGATTCCAGCCCAGGTACGATAAAGATTTTCCGCCATATTGCTTAGCGCCTCTCTAGAATCAGGTGATAATGCCCTGATCCAAGGGGTTGGAATAACCGCTGTTCCACCCCATGCACCTAGCAAACAGCCAATCATAGCCGGGGTAGGTTGTGATACAGGTTCACTTTCCAATGCTAAGGCTAGGTTTTCTCTATAATTCAGGCACTGTCGTAGAGCTAACGCTGTAGCAGCCATGGGGATCTTTGGGGGTACGGGGCTAGTAATTGATGATTCATCAGAGGCTAGCCACTCAATTGACGGAGTAACCTGGGCAATCACGTCTGTAGGATAAGCAGATAACTGATGCCGAAGATGTTTGCAGAGCAAGGGTAGTGGATATTGAACTGTCTGTGGACATTGCATTAGCCACTCCAAACTGTCCCCCAACATGTATAGGACCCCAGCAACCTTGGTTGCATGCTCAGGTTCAGTGGATTGAATTGGGTCAAGCTTATGGGTGAGCCAGTCATGTCGTATGCGGCTGTTGTCGTGGTGAGACAGCAACCAGGGCAAGGATACAGCAGGGCTGAAATCAGCTAATGCTGGTCCTGGAATTCTGTTTTGTTGAATATCATCTAACCAGGATTGATAGAGCAGGCTATTTCTGGTGTCGGGGCAGCTCCATGGGTGGTCAGTATAGCTATGTCCCAGGTAAGTTCCCACTAAACTTCCTAGAAACCTATCTTCGGTGGAAATAATCGACATTGGTTTAGTGGGTAATGGTGCGGTCTATGGGGGTAACTACCTACAAATATCAATTTATCTGGACGCTACAGCCATGCTGTGCCATCTTTATGGTTGGCTTGAGCTGAGCGTTGGGCAAAAATATCCTATGCTCGTGCCAAAAATATGGTTTTTTGTCATATGGAACGTTGGGGCTTAAATACGATTTCTCATCTCTGTCTGTTAGCTGCTGGGGCCGGAATGATGACAACATCTGCGCTGGCTATAACTGCTGAGTTATCTACGGAGCAATCAAATAGTGCGAGATCTGAACCACGTTTGCTGACTCAAGCTGAGAGCGTTTTAGCGCTGGGAAGTACCGGCTCGGCTGTGAAGGAGCTACAGGCAATGTTGGCTCTAATGGGATATTACTCTGGCTCAGTGGATGGCATTTATGAGCAGAATACAATGGCCGCCGTGCGCCAGTTTCAAACCGATGCGAAACTGACAGCAGACGGTGTTGTCGGCCCTGAAACCTGGCGACGCCTGTTACCTACACCGGCTACCCTAGCGGAGCCCCAGACACCCAGTCTCTCTGTGGGCGATGGGGCATCAGGGGATACCGATGTTGATTCTCCAAGTAATGCGGCTGCATCTGGGTCAGCAGGAAATTTGCCAGTTTTGCAGCTAGATGACCGTGGTTCCGATGTTACTACCCTACAGCAGCGGCTATCGGCGCTCAACCTCTATACGGGACCAATTGACGGTGTTTTTGGTTTGCAGACAGAACAGGCGGTAGAAACGTTTCAGCGTCAGTCTGGCTTAGACATTGATGGCGTTGTTGGCCCGGCTACATGGCAGCAGCTGTTGCAATAGTGACGCGATATTAACTATCTGGGCAAATTTGCAATATCGAGAGTAATCAATTCGGAGTCCAATAACTGCTCTGAGGCCATTTGCTCATCTAGCACGATAAAGCCAGATGGATACTGCTCCTGAGGTAGGAACTCACCCTGGTGCATGTAGACCATGTAGTCACTCATCAGAAAGTAGACGCCTACCATAGCAGCAGCAGCAGAAGCGACCAAAAAACCTGCCAGCATCAGGGAAAATTCCTGACTGACCAGGGCCCTATCCATGAGGCGAAGGGCCCAAATAACTAAACCAGTAACGATGGCTATGATTAGAAGCGTCATCGATAAAAAAAGGGGCAGGTCTTAAAGAATTTCGACTATCTTTTACAGATTGTAACAGAGCTATCATAAATCTGCCCTCATAGGTGCCAATGTTTTAAGAATTCAATTGGAGGCGAGTAGATAGGTGGGCAAGTTCTATGTGTAAGGCCTTATATTTACTCGCTGATTGGTTAGATAGGATTTGATTTCTGCAACCGTAAGTTGGCCGTAATGGAGTAACGACGCCAGTAAGGCTGCTTCTGCCTGACCGGTTGTTAGGGCTTCATGAATATGTTCACATGTCCCCGCTCCTCCAGAAGCGATGACGGGGACACTGACGGCTTGGGCGATGGTACGCGTTAGTTCTAAGTCGTATCCGGCTTTAGTGCCATCAGCATCCATGCTGGTGATCAGTAATTCTCCGGCACCACGATGGACAACGTTCTTGGCCCAATCAATGGCGTCTAGACCCGTATTTTCCCGTCCACCTCGTACAAATACATCCCATCCTGACCCGTTGGGACGGCGCTTGGCATCAATGGCTACCACAATGCACTGACTACCAAAGCGATGGCTGGCTTCTTGGATAAAGTCAGGGGTGCGAACAGCCGCAGAGTTAATGCTGACTTTGTCTGCGCCTGCCCGCAAGAGAGTCTTAATGGTTTCGACCGAACTAATGCCGCCACCCACGGTGAGGGGAATAAAAACTTGTTCAGCCGTACGGTGCACGACATCAAAAATTATGCTGCGGTCTTCGTGGGTGGCCGTAATGTCTAGAAATACCAGCTCATCCGCTCCAGCCTGGTTGTAAACCTGTGCTAGCTCTACGGGGTCACCAGCATCTTTTAGCTCTACGAAGTTAATGCCTTTGACTACTCGACCTGCTTTGACATCGAGACAGGGCAAAATTCGCTTGGCCAACATAGACACTCCCGGTAGAGATGGCGACACATAAATGGCAGCTGGTATACCTCCAGCAACAGTTCTTTAGGATAGCTTACAAAGAGCAAGACACTGATAAACTTAGGACTGGTTTTAATTCTTAATATTTTAAGTCGTTTGATTTGGAGAGGAGACCTTAAAGCATGGCTTTGGATGTCGGGCAGAAGGTGAAGGTGGTACGGGTCAGAGATCGGGTGTCGGATACCGTTGCTAAGCGTTTGGGACAAGAGGGTGTCGTATCTAAGTTCAAGATATTGGATGGCAAAAACATAGGTGTGGTCGTTGAGTTTGCAGACGATTTTTCCACCTGGTTTTTTGAAGATGAGCTAAAACAGATGGCCTAGAAAGATATTTATTTGGAACGGGCCTGTTTATGGGCCTGTTTCTTGGCGGCTTGGTGTAGGGGCTAATGACATTAATTCTCACATTTTTAGGTAAGGGGGGAAGCGGTCGTTCAATCTGTGCGATCGCAACTGCCAAAAAGCTATCAGCTCAAGGTCAGCGAGTGCTGTTGGTGACTGAAGACGCGGGGCCTGGATTTGGGCTGCTTTTGGGGCAGGCGGTCACCGCCACTCCGACCGCATTGGCCGACAGTTTGTGGTGTGTTCAACTTCAGTTTGCGCACCTGCTAGAGCAAAACTGGGAGCAGTTAAAAAAACTAGAAGCCGAATATCTGCGCGATCCGTTTTTTAAGGCAGTGTATGGTCAAGAGCTTAGTCTGTTGCCGGGGATGGATCAGGCCCTAGCGCTGAACGCGCTGCGGGAATACGACGCCAGTGGTGACTACGACGTGATTGTGCATGATGGGTCTGGCGATCAGGCTAGTCTGCGAATGTGGGGGATGCCAGCTGGGATAGATTGGTATTTCCGTCGCTTTAAGCAAGTATTCCAGGCATCGCAGTTTTCTAAGGCCGTGATGCCGTTTGTGCAACCCTTAGCTGGAGCAGTGCTGAGTGGTGGTAGGGGGCTATCTGGTGACCTATTTAACCAGCCAGAGGTGCAACAAAGTACGGGGTTAGTGGGACAGGGAATTGCGGCGGTCAAAGACCCCATGCGGGTGCGGGCCTATTTGGTGTCGAGTGGTGATGCGGTTGCGATCGCAACGGCCCGTTATCTGTGGGGCGCTGCCCAGCAAATAGAAATGACGGTGGCTGGCGTTTTGCTCAATCGCTCCGATAATAGTGATCAAGACTTTGAGCCATTACCTGTCCATGCCCTGCCCGCCTACACGGGGGACTGGCAGCCGCTGATTGACGTTTTGCCAGACTACATCGCCACCCCATCAGCGCCAGCGCCGGTGGAGATTGATCCATCAACCAATACCGTCCGCCTGTTTTTACCAAGCCTAGACAAAAAGCAGATTCAGCTTACCCAGTATGGTCCAGAGGTCACCATTGAGGCCGGGGACCAACGCCGAAATTTGACCCTACCGAAGGCGCTACAGGGTCGCTCTGTCACTGGGGCTAAGTTCCAATCTGGCTATCTCATTCTGTCCTTTGGCTAACGACCGTTCTCGTTGTTCATCCCCTAATGATTCTTATCAATACTCCTAAAGCCCATGGCTGATAATCCCTCCTCAGTTAACCCCAAGTCCGATGATGTCACACCCGTGTCAGAGGGCTCTAAGGCGCGTCAGCTATTGGGCATGAAAGGTGCTGCTGATGGTGAAACCTCAATTTGGAAGATTCGCCTGCAGCTGATGAAGCCCATTACCTGGATTCCCCTTATTTGGGGGGTGCTTTGCGGTGCTGCTTCGTCTGGGCACTTTGTGTGGAGTGTGGACCATGTGCTGGCGGCGCTTGCTTGTATGTTCATGGCGGGGCCTCTACTGGCCGGCTATACCCAGACCATCAACGATTACTACGATCGTGAGCTAGATGCTATCAATGAGCCCTATCGACCCATTCCCTCCGGTGCCATTGGCCTGGGGCAGGTACAGGTACAAATTTGGGTGCTACTTCTTAGCGGCATGGCGGTTTCCTACGGCCTAGATCGGTGGGCAAGCCATGATTTTCCAATCTTGACAGTGTTGGCGCTGGGCGGGTCGTTTGTTTCTTATATATACTCTGCGCCCCCGCTCAAGCTGAAAAAAAATGGTTGGCTGGGTAATTATGCCTTGGGGGCTAGCTACATTGCCCTGCCTTGGTGGGCTGGCCATGCCCTGTTTGGTCAGCTTAACCCCACTGTGGTTGTTCTGACGTTGCTTTACAGCATGGCAGGGTTGGGAATTGCCGTTGTGAATGATTTTAAGAGTGTAGAAGGGGATGAAGCGCTTGGTCTCAAGTCACTGCCAGTGATGTTTGGGGTTGGGACGGCTGCCTGGATCTGTGTCTTAATGATTGATATTTTTCAGGCAGGTATGGCCGCTTATCTCATTGCCATCCATAAAAACCTATATGCGGTCTTGCTGATCTTGATGATTATTCCGCAAATAACCTTCCAAGACATGTATTTTTTGCGGGATCCGCTGTCTAACGATGTGAAGTATCAGGCCAGTGCCCAACCGTTTTTAGTGCTTGGTATGTTGATTTTAGGTTTAGCCCTGGGACATACCGATTATCTGGTGAGTTAGGGCAGATTCTGATAGCCTTTTTGGAGGTATGTCACGATATTGCACGAGCTGTAGGTTATTTCAGGTGTAGGCACCTACCGGCATTAACCATTGCCCTGTCGTTGGTTAATGAGTGAACCGTTTCCAACATGATGGGTTAAGTAAGGTTTCTTTAACGTGGCTAATTGGATTGGTAAAGTAAAGCAAAATGGGCCTATGGGTAAGGTGCCTAAGGCATCTGTTACCCAGGGAGTTAAGCAAAAGCGACCCAGGCCACTGTATAAAAGTTTTGTTTTTTGGCTTGCCCTGCTAATGGGAGTGGGGGTAGCCGGTCCAATAACCCGTGCCTATCGTTTTTGGCAGGAGGCAGATGCCAATCTGCCTGAAATCTCTGATGCGTTGACGTTTGAACGTACAGGGACCATCACCATCAAAGATGACAACGGCAGTACGCTGCAAAAAATCGGGCCAGCGACCCAGGAATATCTTGAATATGACGATATGCCAGATACCCTGGTCCAAGGGTTTATTGCGTCAGAAGATCGGCGCTTCTATGAGCATTCGGGTATTGACTACAAGGGGATTGCCCGGGCCATGTACTCTAATCTGCGCAATCGAGAGCTGGTGGAAGGGGCCAGTACGATTACGCAGCAGTTAGCCCGGATTGTCTTTTTAGACCAAGATCGCAGTTTTCAGCGCAAATTTCGTGAGGCTCTGCTGGCTAACAAATTAGAGGAAGAGTTAGGCAAAGAAAAGATCCTAGAGCGCTATCTAAATTTGGTCTACCTGGGGGCGGGGGCCTATGGTGTGGCTGATGCTGCCTGGATTTACTTTGGTAAGCAAGTCGAAGAGCTGACGGTGGCAGAAATTGCCCTGATTGCGGGCATGGCCCCAGCGCCTAGCCTCTATTCTCCCCTGGTAAACGAAGAAGCTGCCCGTGAACAGCGGGACAAAGTTATCAGTCGGATGCTGGAAAACGGTGTCATTTCTGAATCGCAGGCCAGTACCGCTTACCAGAGTGATGTGGCGACCACACCCAATGAACCGAAGTTCCTGTATAGCGAGTTTCCTTATTTCACTATTTATGTGCAAAAGCAGCTGCCTGAGCTGATTTCTGCGGATGAGATTGAAGCGGGGGGTCTAACTGTAGAAACCACATTGAAGCCTAAGTGGCAGCGGGCGGCTGAAACGACTCTAGAAGACGTTTTGGAGGAGTATGGTGGTTGGCAGCGGTTTGAGCAAGGCTCAATTGTGGCGCTGAATCCGAAGACGGGTCAGGTGCACGCCATGGTGGGTGGTACTGACTTTGAAGAGAGCCAATTTAATCGGGTGACTCAAGCCCAGCGTCAGCCGGGCTCTACATTTAAGGCGTTTGTTTATAGCGCTGCGATCGCAAGTGGCATGTCCCCCTACAAAGACTATGTCGATGCTCGCTATGTGGTTGATGGGTATGAGCCCAAAAACTACGGTGATAAATACAGCGGGAACGTTGAGCTCAGGAGAGCCTTAGCCTCGTCTATTAATATCGTAGCGGTGAAAGTCCTGGTGGAAGTTGGCTTTGAGCCGGTAATCGCTATGGCTAAACGCATGGGGATCCAGTCAGATTTGTTGCCCGCTTATTCCCTGGCCTTGGGCTCATCGGAAGTGAATCTGCTAGAACTCACAAATGCCTATGGCACCTTTGCCGCTAAGGGCAAGCATGTTGATGCCCATGGGATTAAACGCATTACCAATCGCGCTGGTGAAGTTCTGTATGAGTTTGCTGATGAGCCTGAGCAGGCGATTGATGCTGACTCAGCGGCCATTATGACTTGGATGATGCGCAGCGTTGTGGAAGGTGGTACGGGTAGTAACGCCTACATTAGTGGGCGGCAGGTTGCAGGTAAAACCGGTACCTCCGAGAAAAATCGAGACATGTGGTTTGTTGGCTTTACGCCTCAGCTGGTGGTGGGCATTTGGTTTGGCAATGACGACAGCAGCCCCACCCGAGGTGCCAGCAGTACAGCTGCCTACGCCTGGCGTCAGTTTGTTTCGCAGTTTATTGAAGGTCTGCCGGTCGAAAAATTTCCAGAGTTGCCACGGCTGTCTGGCCGCAAAGGCTCCATCAAAGCCCAGCCTGTTAAGCCTGGTAAAGTCGTCGCAGATAAAGCCGGCAGCAGTCGTTCCGAATCCTCTGATGATCCGCCACCAGCCTCGCGCCCTGAGCGTTCTGAGCCTGTTGACCCGACTCCCGCAGCGCCGGCTCCGGCTCCTGCTCAGCCCAGGTCATCGGAACCTACTGTCCGTCCATCTGAGCCGTTACCGAGTAGTAGACCTGCGCCCATCGCCCCAGCCCCGGCTCCGTCTTCTCCATCGCCGGATCCTATTCCCACGGCCCCAGCCCCAGCTCCCGCTCCAGAGCCCGTTGCGCCCGCTCCGCCCGCTCCAGAGCCCGTTGTTGCCCCCGCTCCGTCTGCTCCAGAGCCCGTTGCTCCGGTTGCCCCGGCTCCAGCACCTGTTGCCCCGGCCCCAGCGCCCATAGAGTCACAGCCACCGGCAGAGTAGTACTATAGATGGACAACATATAGACAACAAAACAGGACAGGCCCACTTATGGCATTTTTATTCGGGGAAGCGAGTACGTCAGGTATCCCCATGTATTATTTTCAGCTTGTGTACGTTGTGGGCTTTATCGCCGCGGTTGTCATTGGTTCCCTGGCTTGGTACAACTCCAAGCGACCGCCCGGTTGGGAAGATGCGGCGCGCCCTGATTTTGTGCCTGACGTAGAGGCTGAGGACAATGATGGCCAATCGGCTGACCAAGATTAGGGTTATGACGTTGGTCCCATTGATTAGAGCCCTTCACTATCCCTTAAAGCGTTACGCTACGACACCAATGCGACGCGCAACTGCCCTAATGCATCAGGGTGTTTGATATACCTAATCAATGACCCTTAAACGTCCTTGGGTAATTGCGTCAAAAATTTTCTGTACCTGTTCTTGTTCCTGGCTGTTAAGCTGATGCTTGCCTAGGAGAGACTGCATCAGCATATGCTGCGTTTCTCGATTGATCCGGCGGCGGCTGAGGATCGAGCGCATGAGACTCTCTAACGATTGAGTCGTTGTCTTACGGCTTAGCATGGTATCTACTCCAGGAACAATCACAGGAAGTGAGTCATAAAGTCATTTGAAAGAGCTTTTATGTCTATTCCTACTATGGTCTGTGGGCAAGGCTTTCACCGTGATTTTCAGGCTCAAAAAATGTGATCTTTGGCACATTTTAAGGTGATCCTTATCTAGAGATGGGGCACCCTATTCTCTGACTAATATTCAATCCCGTTTGACCTTTGAGGTCAGCTGGTGCTTTTAGTGTCGTTCGCTTTTATATCGGAAATATTCAGAGCATGAGGCAATGAGGCCCGATGCCAGGATGAGCAAGACACTTAGGGCGTTGATATCGGGTTTAATGCCTGTTTTGACTCGGCTAAAAATTTCAATGGGTAAGGGATTGGCTCCACCTGCGGTAAAGCTAGAGATTAACAGGTCGTCCATGCTTAAGACAAAGGCTAGCAGGCAGCCTGATACGATGGCTGGAGCTAGCTGGGGGATGAGTACTTTTAGTAGAGCCTGGGTGGGCGTTGCTCCGAGATCTAGCGCAGCTTCTTCTAGATTTGGGTCTAATCCCTGTAGGCGGCTAGATACGACGATGGCAATGTAGGCTAGGCAGAAGACCATGTGGGCAGCAATGGCTGTCCATAGGCTCAGGGGAACGGCGACTGAGGCCAGGAAGACCAGGGTAGCCACTGCGATCGCAATGTCTGGAATAATCAGCGGTAGATAGGAAATACCCACATATAAGGATTTACCCGGGAACCGGTATTTAGCCAACCCCACTGCCATCAGTGTCCCCAGCACTGAGGAGACCGCGACTGCACACAAGGCAATTTTGAGGCTGTCCCCCAGGGCTAAAAACAGGCGCTCATCTCCCATAAGCTTGCGGTACCAGGTAAGGCTAAACCCTTTCCAAATAGCGCCGTATCGAGACTCGTTAAAACTGTAAACACCCAAAACGATAATGGGGATGTACATAAAGCAGTACATCAGCACCGTCAGACATGCCTGCCATGAGATCCGCCGTCTCGATGGCAAATCTTGAGTCTTGTTAGGGGATTCGGCAAGTTTCATGGCAGGGGTCATGAGTAAATATCAGGGTTGAGATCGCCGTATTTAAGTAACAGTGCGATTGCCATACTCACCATCAAAATCAGTACCATACTCAAAGATGAGCCA
Organism: Cyanobacteria bacterium J06554_1; assembly: GCA_038534515.1. Classification (GTDB taxonomy): domain Bacteria; phylum Cyanobacteriota; class Cyanobacteriia; order Phormidesmidales; family Phormidesmidaceae; genus Leptothoe. The sequence goes on along the minus strand of JBCAWO010000011.1, from coordinate 79,787 downwards.
AAGCCCCAGTTACGAGCTACCCCCAAAAACTGGTTGTAGATCAGTTGGGAAATGGTCATGCTGTTGGGACCGCCGAGCAGGGTGGGCACCACAAAATCACCCAGGCTGGTGACAAATACCAGCAAACAGCCCGCTGCAATTCCTGGCAGGGTTTGGGGTACCGTCACTCGCCAAAAAGCAAGGCGTGGGTTAGCACCCAAATCGGCTGCGGCCTCCAGGAGTTGCAAATCTAGTCGCTCAAGAGAGGCGTACAAAATCAGCACCATGTAGGGCAAGAAGCTGTAAGTCATGCCGACATAGACGGCCCAGGGTGTATTCATTAAACCCTGGGGGGGAAGCCCCAGGGTAGTCAGCACCAGGTTGATCACCCCTGACGATCTCAGCAGCGTAATCCACGCATAGGTTCGCAGCAGAGACGATGTCCACAGCGGCAAAATAAACAGCACCAGCAGCAAATTCCGCCAGCGCTTAGGAGCCATCAGGGCTAACCAATAGGCCACTGGAAAACCCAAGCCCAAACAGAGCAGCGTGGTGCCCGTTGCAAACGTGGCTGAGCGTTGTAAAACCTGCAAATAGGTAGGTTCTAAAATTCTCAGGTAGTTGAGAAAACCGTAGCCCTCAATGGGCTGCCCAGGTCTGAGCCCAGGCACCAGACTCAGCTCGGTAATCAGTAATGTGGGCAGCACCATGAGCAACAACAGCCATACCCCTGCCGGGCCTAACAGCCCTAGGGGTCTGATGCCAGCCTTCAGTATTCGCCCCACGGTGGTTACCGTTGTGACCTTAGTGAGGGCTACGGTGGGTCTAATGCCTTTATCCATGTGTCCTAAGCACTTTTGACCTTGGTCCAATACTCGTCATAAATTGCATTGGCCTCGCCAACGGGGGCAATGCCCTCGCATTTTGCCAGCAGGTCTTCTGGGGGAAACAGGTTTTGGTTGTCTAGCAGTTCTTTGGAGAGTAGCGTCATGGCTTCACCATTAGGGGTGGCAAAGAACAGTCGCTCTACTGTTTCTTGGGACACCTTGGGCTGCAGGTTGAAGTTAATCCACTCGTAGGCAGCGTCCACATTGGGGGCCGATGTGGGAATCACCATTGTGTCGGTCCACACCGATGATCCACTCTCTGGAATGACGTACTTAAAGGTGGGGTTTTCGAGGCTGACCGGAATGCCTTCTACGGAGTAAACCATAGACAGGAGCAAGTCACCACTCAGAAGCTCGTCTTGCCAACCAAATGATTTGAAGGAGGCCAGGGACGGCTTGAGTTCTAGGAGTTTTTGGTAGGCTTCCTCGAGTTCGGCAGGGTCAGTGGCGTTGTAAGAATAGCCCAACGAGCTCAGCACGGCTCCCATGGTTTCCCGCACGTCATCAAGCAGGGTCATTTTTCGAGACAGCACATCGCTGTTATCCCACAGATAGTTCCAATCGGTGGGGGCCGTTGTCAGAATCTCGGAGTTGTAAAGCAGACCCGTTGTGCCCCAGCTGTAGGGCACGCTGTGGGCATTGTCAGGGTCGTATACTGGGCTCTGCCACTTTTCAAGAATTTTATCTAAGCCCACCAGACGTGACTGATCTAGCTCTGTAAGCATGTCTAGACCGATCATTTCGGTGACCATGTAGTCCGAGGGATAGATCAGGCTGTAGTTGTCGCCACCGCCAGCCTGTATTTTGGCCAGCATGGTTTCATTTGAATCATAGACATCGATCTTGACATCGATACCGGTGGCCTCGGTGAACTGTGCGGCCAGCTCATCGTCTGTGTAGTCAGCCCAGGTATAAATTTGCAGCGTGCCCGATGCTGGGGCGGCTGCGGTGGTCTCAGCCGCAGGAGTAGCAGTCTCAGCCTCACCGATGGTACGGCGGCAGTTTGAGAGACCTACCCCAGCTAGGGCAGCGGCAGAACCCTGCAAAAAACGACGACGGGACGTATTGGTAAGCAACGATGAGTTGCGAGATAGTCGGCGGGGCACAGTCTTTCTCCTCTAAGCAAACACCATGGATATAGCAAACCGCTGAATGCATTCGACAGTTTGCTGCGCACATAGCCGCTGTAATCTCAGGGGTTTAGGGATCACCATTGTTATTAACTATGTGCGCCAATCTATATTCAAAACCACTTCCTGACCTTAGGCTATTGGGAAATGGTAATTTGTTCATTCAGATCCTTATTTGAACCGATTTTGCAAGGGTAGTAGATGCTAGCTGATTACGGAGAACTTTGGGGCATGAGAACCTGACAGTCGAGGGCTGACCAGGAGACACAGACTGTGTCTCCTGGTCGATACCTGGTGTGGTTGGGTTGCAGCACGCGTAACCGCTCCCCAGTCGTTAGTTTAATAATGCAATGAATATGGGGACCTGTATATAGGGTGTGTTGGACTTCTCCTTGGTGGTGGTTGGCGTGGGTTGGGGGTGGGGGTGTTGTGGTTTGAGCAATGAGATGGATTTTTTCAGGCCGAATGCTGATGTCTGCCTGGGTGCCGTTGCGCAGATCGGTGGGTGCGATCGCAACCTGCAGTCCGCTAGCCATAGTCAGGGTCCAGGGGTGCTGCTGAATGCGTCCTGACAGCAGATTGGTATCCCCAATAAAATCGGCAACAAAGGCGGTGGTGGGGTGCTCATAAATTTCGCTGGGGGACCCCACCTGCTCGATGCGACCGTCTTTCATGACCGCAATCCGATCCGATAGGGACAGGGCTTCTTCCTGGTCGTGGGTGACCATGATGAAGGTAATACCGAGTCGCTGGTGCAGGTTCGACAGTTCCACCTGCATCTGCTTACGTAGCTTTAAATCTAGAGCTCCTAGGGGTTCATCTAAGAGCATGACAGCGGGGCGATTAACCAATGCCCGAGCCAGGGCCACTCGCTGTCTCTGGCCGCCCGAAAGCTGTGTGGGGTAACGCTTGGCAAAGCTTTCCATCTGGACCAGCGTCAGCGCTTCCCCCACCCGCTGGCGTAGATCAGCTTTGGGAATTTTTTTAACCTTGAGGCCAAATGCCACATTGTCCCAAACGCTCATGTGGTTAAACAGGGCATAGCTTTGAAAGACCGTATTGACCGAGCGACGATGGGCGGGGACGCCAGTCATGGACTGTCCCTGGATGGTTAACTCCCCTGAGGTGGGGGTTTCAAAGCCAGCAATCATCCGGAGTGTGGTGGTTTTGCCACAGCCTGAGGGGCCGAGGATGCCAAAAAATTCACCCTGCCGGATTTGTAAGCTTAATCCTTGCACCGCCGTCTCTTCACCAAAGGTTTTGACGATGTCTTTGAGTTCTACATCCAATACTGCTGTCGCGTCTACCGTTGGCGGTGAGATGGTTTGAGCCATAGGATGCAACCCTCGTGATTGGTCCGTTTGCATTATTTTACGGGGAGTCGCTCAAAATCCCAATTAATCGGTTGGTAAAGGGGGCCGGGTTGAACGGGAAAGGGCAGACGTGCTGGATAGCAGACGATGCTGAATACAGCAGAAGCAGACGGTACTGAATAAAAGAGTTCCCCAACCAAAACCCTGGCCGAACCAAGTGTGCTGCTTGAATTTAGTCTTAGGAGCTAAACTGTTCACAGCGCTGGCCCTAGATTTACCCATAGTTTGAGCGTCTGAGGGCCCACTGTCTGTGAGTAGTGAACTTTCACCGTCAACTATGGCCTTTTTTCAATACCCCGCCGCATCACAGGTTGAAAAAAAGGGAGGGCGTACCGTTGGTCGCCAATACCAGTCGGTGATTATGATGCTTTTTCTTTCCTTGGTGATGCTGGGGGGAATTGGTAGTCGGTTGTTTTACTTGCAGCTGGTGGAGGGCGATCGCAACCGTAAGCTAGCCGAAGAAAACCGGATCTTGCTCCTGCCTAGACGACCGGCTCGGGGCACGATGTTTGACCGTAAGGGCAAGATTCTAGCGGGCAGTCGGCTGTCCCACTCGGTTTCAATTTGGCCCATTGCGCTGCCGGTAGATCAGCGCGATCAGGTGGTGCAACGTCTGGCTCAGCTGCTAGAAATTCCAGCAAATGAGATTCATCAGCGGATCGAATCGGCCGGGTATGAGTCTACCCAGTCCATTGCGATCGCACGTGGTCTCAGCCCTGCCCAAACTACGGCCCTAGCGGAATACGCTCCAGAACTGCCCGGTGTGCGTGTGGAAGCAGAAGCTATTCGTAGCTATCCCAACGGGGATTTGGCGGCCCATGTGATTGGCTATACGGGGGAAATTGACGAAGAAGAATATGACGAGTTTGCCGATAACGGGGCGGACTATCGCCTTGGCGACATCATTGGCAAAATGGGTTCTGAAAAGTCGTTTGAATCCTTACTGCGGGGTGTGTGGGGCGGTCAGCAGGTGGAAGTGGACAGCGCTGGCAATGTCTTGAGCATCATGGGGGAGAAACCCCCTGAGGCGGGTCAGAACATTAGCCTGACCATCGATCTGGAGCTACAAAAAGCTGCGGAAAAGGCCCTGGGGGACAACATTGGGGCGATTGTGGCCATGGACCCCCGCGATGGTGCCATCTTAGCCATGGTTAGTCGCCCCACCTTTGACCCCAATATCTTTTCCACACGCATTACCCAGACCCAGTGGGAGCAGCTCAACAGTCGTGGTAACCCATTCTTAAATCGTGCCCTTCAGGCCTATCCCCCTGCCAGTACGTTCAAAATTATTACTACCACTGCGGGCATTGAGTCCGGTGCTTTTTCAGCCGATACGATCTTGCCCACCTATCCAAACATCAACGCGGGGGGGATTTTATTTTGGGATTGGAATAATGCTGGATTTGGCCCGTTGGGGTTTGCGGGGGCTCTGCAGTGGAGTAGCGACACCTTTTTTTACCAGGTGGGTATGAGAATGGGCCATGAACCTCTGATTGAGTGGATGCGTAAGTACGGTCTGGGGGAGAAAACCGGCATTGAACTGGTTACAGAGGAATCGGCGGGGCTGGTGCCGGATGAAGCTTGGAAATTAGACGCCTTTGAAGAGGAATGGTACCTGGGTGACACCATCAATATGACCATTGGCCAGGGGTATATGCAGGTGACCCCGTTGCAAACGGCAGTGATGTTTGCGATCGCAGCTAACGGTGGCTATCGAGTGACTCCCCATCTGTTGCTGGATGGGGCTGAATCTAAACAGTGGAAAACGTCCATTGGCATGCAGGAGCGGACCATCGAAGTGGTTCAAGATGGGTTGCGCAAAGTGGTGACCAGTGGCACCGGTACCCGGCTCAATGTTCCGACCATTCCCACACCTGCCGGTAAGAGCGGCACCGCCGAGGCCCCCCCGTTTGAAAACCACACCTGGTTTGGAGCCTATGCCCCCTTTGAGAAACCCGAGGTGTTGGTCGTCGCGTTTGGAGAACATTCCGGCGGTGGCGGGGGTGCTTTTGCCGCCCCTATGGTGAAAGACGTGCTAGAGGTTTACTTTAATGGCCCGCCTAAGAAAAAGAAGGAAGAGCCGAAGCAGCCAGCTGGCTAGGAGAGGCCGTTTAGGCCTCAACTGTTTTTACCCTGCCCTAGCTGCGGAGGCTAACTTTGAATTTTTTCTCTAGGGCCGCTCGGATTTTATCCTGGATGGGGTCAATGTCTTGGTCTGTGAGGGTGCGATCGCTAGCGCGATAGACCATGCGAAAGGCGAGGCTGCGCTGGCCGTCGGGTACGCCTTTACCCCTATACTCATCAAACAGACTGACATTTTCTAGCAGCTGGCCACCGGTGCGGGAAATGAGCTTTTCTAGCTCGGCCACCGAGACATCAACTGGGGCATAGAAGGCGATGTCGCGGTCGGAGCCTGGATAGGTAGAATAGCTTTTGAATTTGGGGGCTCGGAAGCGATCGCTGACCAGGCACGTTGCGATCGCATCCCAGTGCAGCTCAAACCCATAGACTTCTTCCGGCAGATCCCGCTCTTGGCGCAGACGTGGATGTAATTGCCCAAACGTACCGAGTCTGGTGCGTCCGCGCACCCACAAGGAAGCCGTTCTACCAGGATGGAGCCGCTCGTCTTCTTGATCAGGACGATAGTCCACATCTAGCCCGACCTGTTGAAACACGGTTTCAAGGATGCCTTTGGCCTCGTACCAGGTTATGGGGGCGGTGCGTCCACTCCATTGGCCCTGCGCTGCGTTGCCCCCCAAAATGCCCCCCACACGCTCATACTCATTTAGCTGACCGTCTTCGTTAACAAAGATATGGCCAATTTCAAACGCATTGAGGGGGCCGTTGCCCTGTTCTAAATTGAACTGAAACCCATCAATTAGCCCTGATAGCAAATCGGAGCGCAGGGCAGAGTACTCGGTAAACAGCGGATTTTCTAGCACTACCCGTTGGGGAGCCGGATTGGTCAAGGAGTAGTGCAATACCTCCGTCAGACCGGCACCGCGGAATGCATTTCTAAGCTGCCGTACCAGGGACGCTTCTGGGGAAAGTCGCCCGCGAGATGTTTGCTGGGGCAGGGTGTTGGCAAAGCGGTTGTAGCCAAACAAACGGGCAATTTCTTCGATCAGGTCAATCTCTCGCTCCAAATCGCGATAGCGATAGGCGGGCACGGTCACTGTCCAAGCATCGTCTCCATCGGCGGCCAGACTACATCCAAGACGAGTCAGGGTATCTTCCACATCGGCCGCGCTTAGCTCTGCTGGAGTGCCCTCGTCGGTAATATAGCTGCCCAAAATGTGACGCACCCGCCCTAGCCGCAGACCCACCGTTCGCATGGGGGTGATTTTGCCCACCTCGGTGCGCTCGTCTTGCTGGTGGGTCACTTTAGCATCTGCTAGCTCCACCATCAGCTGGATAGCGCGATTAGCCGCTAGCTCTAGCTCTGCCGGGTTTACACCCCGCTCATAGCGAGCCGATGCTTCGGTGCGCAATCCTTGACTCCGAGCTGAGCGACGAATCGCCGCCGCATCAAAAAAGGCCGCCTCTAGAAATACATTTTGAGTGCCGTCATGGACCTCAGACTCTTCTCCACCCATCACACCAGCCAGGGCGACGGGGACATCATTGGCGGTGATGGCAAGGGTTTGTTCTTTGAGCGGGCGCTCTTGACCATCCAGGGTCTTGAGAGATTCGTCCGGTTGGCCAAATCGTACGCTGACGGTTGTGTTAGCTCCCTGACTCAGGCGATCTAAATCAAAGGCATGGAGCGGCTGTCCCCACTCCAGCAGCACATAATTTGTGATATCCACCACATTGTTGATGGAGCGGGTGCCTGCGGCGTCTAAACGCTGCTGGAGCCAGGCAGGAGATGGGCCAATGTTGACCTGCTCTAGGATGGTGCCGATATAAATGGGGCAGGCTTTGGGATCTGACAGTGCGATCGCAACCTGGCTCTGGTCGCTAGTCGGGACAGTCACCTCTTCCATCGGTAAGGTGAGCTTAGCCCCGGTGATCGCCGCCACTTCCCGGGCAATGCCCACCATACTCAGGGCATCGGCTCGATTGGCTGTGGAAGACAAATCTAAGACCGTGTCATCTAAACCTAGTAAAGGCCTCACATCCTGCCCTAGTTGCAAATTGGGCTGCTCAAAGATGTGAATTCCCGCCGAATCCTTGGCCAAGCCCAGCTCTGACAAAGAGCAAATCATGCCTGCAGAGGGCACACCGCGTACCTTGCGAGATTTGATCTTAAGGTCCACCTGGGGCAAATAGGTTCCCACCGTCGCGACTGCGACAGAAATATCTGCCCGCACATTAGATGCTCCACAGACAATGGTGGAAGGTTCGTCCGCACCAATATCCACGGTACATACGCTCAACTTGTCCGCATCGGGGTGAGGTTGTCGATCGACTACCTTCCCAACCACTACACCATCAGCCCAGCTTCGACGGTCCTCAATATCTTCAACTTCAAATCCAGCCATTGTTAAGGCATCACCAATGGCCTCAGGCGTTAGCTGCGGATCGACAAATTCTTTGAGCCAGTTGACAGAAATGCGCATGGAGCCTGGGTTAAAAGGATATTAGGTAGCAATAGACCCAAATTATTTTACCGTTGAAGCTCCGCTTTAAGTCGATTGTTTAATCACGGGTTTAATCACGGTATGTCAGCCCCTGACAATTCCTGGCAACCGTAGCAGCAAAGTTATCGTTTAATTTCGAAGGTACCAATTCCTAAATTGATACTGGCACCACAAACAATTGGATAAGATGATAAAGATAATAGATAAACTTACTTTAATTACCTGACAAGTAAGCTTATTTTGATGTTGATCTGAATCCTGCGTGGACCAGATTGGGGGAATATTTAAAACTGGGACGGAATAAAATTAAGCTGTTAAAGAATCCCACCTATTCCATGACTAATGTCTGATGGCCAAAGATTGCAAAGTAATAGGTATTATGGAGCAATTTTCAATTGGTTTTATTTTTGTTGGATCGGTGGTGAAGTGCGGTTTCCTGCCCAATGGTTTTGAAATGTCGTGCCACAGTTAAATCTAGCCCCAGTCATAGACATGTGAGCAGGGTGGCTAAAGCTACATGACCTACTGCATTAGATCAGAGTGTCCTAGCCCTAAAAATCCATCCACGGCAAGGCAATGTCTTGCTTGTGGAGCAGAGTTATTGCTGCGCGATCGCTATCGTGTCAGCGGTGCTCTCGGAAAGGGCGGATTCGGCACCACATTTTTAGCCCATGACGAAGGGCTACCCGGCTGTCCGCCCTGTGTGATTAAGCAGCTGCATCCAACTGCTGAATCACCCCACGTGATGCAGATGGCGCGGGACCTCTTTGCTCGGGAAGCCAAGATCCTTGGCAAGATTGGTAACCATCCCCAGCTGCCTCGGCTGCTGGATTATTTCGAAGCCTACACAGACTTTTTTCTGGTTCAAGAATATATCCATGGAGCGACGCTTCAAAAAGAAGTAAAAACCAGAGGTTCGTTTAGTGAAGCGGGAACTAAGCAATTTTTAAGCGAAGTGCTGCCAGTGATGCAGTACATCCATCGCAATCAGGTTATCCATCGCGACATCAAACCCGCTAACCTAATTCGCCGCGATGCGGATAAGCGCCTGGTGCTAATTGATTTTGGCGCGGTTAAAGATAAAGTTAACCCGGTCAAGTCCAGTGAAGAATCGGGGCATACGGCCTTAACTGCCTATGCTGTGGGTACTCCTGGCTATGCCCCCCCCGAGCAAATGGCTATGCGGCCCGTCTACGCCAGCGATATTTATGCCATCGGCGTGACCTGTCTCTATTTGCTAACGGCAAAATCACCTAAGGAAATGTCCTACGATCCCCAATCGGGGGAAATTCTTTGGCAGCAGCATGTCAAGGTGAGCGATCACTTTGCAGGCGTATTGAGCAAAATGTTAGATATCTCAGTACGACATCGATACAGCTCAGCCGATGCGATTCTGCGGGATCTAGATTTAGAACCCTATTTAGATAGCCTCGCCCAAAACATGGCGATTCCTACCACGGCTCCTAAGGATGTTGAACCTTCAAGCCAGCCGTCGTTTAACAGTGACGAAACAGCTTCAATTTTGGGCTTAGATGATTCCCAATCGGGGGGCTCTCCATCGGCTCGGATGGCGGCGGCAATTCGTGCGCGCAGGGAGCGGCGTCAAAATACAAGACCTTCACCGATTTCGCCAAGACGCTCCTCAAGTAATCTACTATCTAGTAGCTCTAGCCAATCAGGGCCGTTTTCTGGAAACGGCAAAAAAATTACTCCTGAAGCTGTTCAAAAGGCCTATGAACGTGGGCATCGTGATTTTTCACTACAGCCCCTGTCTCGGCTCAACCTACAGCGAATTGTGCTCAGTGGCGCAAGTTTTGCGGGTGCTCAGCTGATGGACTGCAACTTGCAGGGGGCTGACCTAACCAACGCGAACCTGAGTAAAGCTGACCTACGTCAATGCAACTTCAGAAACGCCAAGTTATCTAATGCCTATATGGGGGAAGCTAATTTGGAAAATAGCGACCTTCGAGGGGCGAACCTAACCCGTAGTAATTTGTCCGGAGCCAATCTCAGAGGCGTAAACCTGTGTGGGGCAGATTTGACCGGGGCTAATCTGACGGATAGTCAGCTGGCGGCGACCAAGACTAACTGGTCTACTATCTATCCCAACGGTCGTCGGGGGCTGCGCTAGCCGTCGCGGTCTAGCATTTACTAGATTTACCCTAGATTTACCACCGTGATTGATTCCCGGTTTCTCCTCAGCCGCGTTACTATAGCTAAGGTATTTTGTGACAGTCTGTTAATTTTATGTTTCTCGACGAGCTGACACCCCTTGTACAAGAGATTTTAGGGCAGCCTGTTGCCTTTTTTGGTGGGTTTGCCTCTGGTCTATTAAAGATCAACCTGGGGGATGATCCTGTGAAAAGCTGGCTAGAAAACCAAGGCGCTGATGTTTCTAGCGACGATGATGACGATAACAATGCTGGCAAAGGACCACAGACGATCTCTATTGATTAACTGAGATTAACTGATTAGCTAATGCTCCTTCGTGCGGTTACTTTATCAGGTGCTCCGGCCCGTCGCTGGTGTTGACTTAGGGAATGAACCGCTCGATTAGATATGCGATGGAACCACCTCTTGCAGATGACATCCTTCCGAGTATCAGCAATGCCGGTCTGTCATAGTTAAATTATTGGCCAAGGATTGCCAAACATTACGGCTCGTGGGGTTTTATAACGGATTCACCCAGAATCCTGTGCCTGTAGCTCTAGGGCGCTACGATTGGAGCTAGTAAAGCTATAAAATCCTTGTGGTCAACTATGACTCTTTCTTCTGTGCCAGCCGCGTTATCAGACAGTGACTACGTAATTGTTGGTGTAGCCCATTGCTTTACAAAGCAGGACGGTAATGTCGTACCAGTGAAGGTTTTAGAACCGGTTCCGTCTGCTTATTTTGAAGCCCTCATTAAAGGGGTGCCGACGTCTTATAAAACCCTGTACAGTCTTCAGCTGGGTGAGATTGTTAAGAACGACCAGCCATCAGGGGGGCACATCCCCACTGACGCGCAGTTTTGCGAGAACTTTGTAGAGCGCGCATTGGCTGCTGCAAGAACGTATCAGAGTAAGGCCGAGATTCGAGACCTGGTACCCCATGGCCAGGAATTCTCTGGGGTCAATTTTTCGACTGATAAGAAACGCATCTTGAATGCGTCCCACAAGGTTACGGCTGAAGATAATGTCAAGCAGCACAAATATACCCACATGACTCTGTAGGCCCTGCTATAGCTCGAGACGCCACTGTGGCAATCGACTATAGAACTAACAACACACAATGAACAACATGTAACAAAAAGGAAGCACCTTGAAGATAAAAGTGCTTCCTTTTTGTTATTAAGCGTTTAAAGGCTTTGAAAAACTAACTGACTGTTGTTAGTCAGTCTTGTTGACGTCGCAACTCCAACAAAACAGTTTCGATTGACCAAAAGAACTGGCTTATCCTTGGCAAAATGGAGACCTTACAAGGGTTTTTGCGCTAGACAGCATGCTCCTTAGCGGAAACCAACGGAAGCCTGCCAAACAAACGCCAGCAACAAGAAAAAGAGCGGCAGAATAGGCAAAATATCTACCAGAGGAGCAAATGCTTGATAAGCTTCGGGGAGTTTAGCTAACAGTAGGACCGCGTCCATGAAAACCTCTCTACGTTTGCGATAGTTTGCTTAAATAATTGACTCACATCTTAACACGCTGTGGGTGCGCTCAAGCCTTGTCGTAATTCTTCCTAACCGTTATTACTAGAGGGCTCTAGCCAGGCTTGGAACTTTGCTGCAAACTGATTTTGTAAAATTGCTTCACGAATTGCCTGGGTGAACCGAATTAGCTCAGTGATGTTGTGGATGGATAGCAGGGTGTATGCCAGCATTTCATGGGCATGAATTAGATGGCATAGATAAGCGCGGGTAAAATTTTGACAGGTATAGCAGGGACAGGTTTCATCTAAGGGGGTGAGATCTCGGCGAAATTTCTTGTTTTTCAGGTTCCAGCGTTCCCCTTGAACAAAGGCTGCTCCGTGGCGTGCAAACCGCGTGGGAATAACGCAGTCAAACAGATCCATGCCAGCGGCAACGGCTTGGGCCATTTCGCGGTAAGTGCCCACACCCATTAGGTAGCGGGGTTTATCGGGGGGCAGCAGAGGGGTGGTGGCTTGAACAATTTTTTCAATGAGCTCGGGGGGCTCACCAACGCTGACGCCACCAATGGCATAGCCGGGTAAATCTAGTTGGACTAGCTGCTCGGCAGCAGCCTGGCGTAGGTCGAGGTGAACGCCCCCCTGAACGATGCCAAATAAAGCCTGGTCACTGCGCTGGTGGGTATTGATACAGCGCTTGAGCCAGCGATAGGTGCGTTGGGTGGCGGCCTCAACAGCATCTCGTTCAGCCGGGTAGGGGGGGCATTCATCAAATGCCATAATCACATCGGCCCCCAGCTGATTTTGGATGCGGATTGATTCTTCTGGGGTCATGTGGATGATCCGCCCGTCGCGGGGAGAGCGAAAGGTGACGCCTTCTTCAGCAATGGTGCGAATTTTGCTGAGGCTAAATACCTGAAACCCGCCTGAGTCGGTCAGCATTGGACCAGGCCAGGCCATAAATTTGTGAAGCCCGCCAGCTTCAGCTACTAAATCTTCGCCGGGTTGTAGATGTAGGTGATAGGTGTTTGCCAGAACCATCTGAGCTCCGGCATCGTGGAGTTGGGCTGGCGTTACGGTTTTAACATTAGCCAGTGTCCCCACTGGCATAAATCGTGGCGTGTGAACTGGCCCGTGGGGTGTATGAAATGTACCCGCTCTGGCCTGGGTGTGGGAGCAGGATGCCTGACGGTGAAAGGAGAAATGCTCAGTTGCCAACGGTTAGCGCTGTCCTCAAGATGCGGTTGTGAAGAAACCCTACTCGATTTGGGACAACAGACACAAGCTGACTAGCTAGGAAATTGATTACCTTCATCATCTAAACAAGCATCCCATCTAGCGGTGAGAGTTTCGACCAGCATGGCCTCTAGGGTGGCATCGTTAATGCTGCAGGTGTTCCGCTCTGTGAGGGGATTGGATAGGGGCAAAATGCGCAAACGGCGATTGTCTTGAATCAGATCAAACCAGGGCTGGTTATGGTCTAACTGCCCCATCTCCATGTAATCAAAGCTGGTGACATTGAGGTAGAGGCTGCTGTTGGCTACGATAGTCGCTTGCTGAGGATCGCTAAATACCTCAACCACGTACCCTTCACCTTCCTTAAGGACCTGTTCTTCTTGGTAGTGAACATACCGGATACGTCCCAAATGATGGAGGATACGTATCATGTCTTTTTTGTTGATGACGGTGCCCGTATCGACAAGACAGGGGGCTGGAAGAGAAGTTGTTGAAGGTTGATAACTCATAACAGGGTCGGTAGATGGGCGCTTAAAATCAGCAGTGGGCCCGTAAAACACCGAGGCTTAAACAATCTATACTCAAGATAGATGAAATCTGATTATTTGGAACGTCAAAGGCCAAAATAATCTTTCTGTTGAGCCTAAGCTGCTTGTCTTCATAATTATTTCAGCAAAATCTCGTACTGCCTTCGGCCAGAATACCGATCATTAAGATTATACCTAGAGCTGTCATGGGTTGTTATGGGACAGGTATATCTGCTCAATCTCAACAGAAATGGGCTTTTTGAGGTATTTTATGGGGCTGCGGATTAGGTCTATCTGCCATGCCGTGCATCGACAATGGGCGCTGTTAAATGGAGCTGTGTTGTTTTATTCCTGTTTGCCGTTGCCTAAGGGCTGGCCGGTGGCGTTCGATAAGATTGCCCTACTGGTGCCTGGTGTGGGGCTGGGGCTAGGGGGGCTGTTGGCGGGGATAGATGGTCTGTTGGGGGTAATGGGATGGCCCCTGGCGCTGCGCAGTGCGTTAGTTATTTTTGCTGGGGTATGGCTGACGGGCGGACTGCACTTAGATGGGGCTATGGATACGGCTGATGGCTTAGCTGTCCAGGACCCTCAACGGCGGTTGACGGTGATGGCTGACAGTCATGCTGGGGCCTTTGGGGTGATGGCTGCGATCGCAATTCTCCTACTCAAAATTACCGCCCTTGCTGCCACGACCCAACATCGCTGGTTTGCCCTCCTATTTGCAGCAGCCTGGGGTCGATGGGGACAACAATGGGCTATCGGTAGCTATGCCTATCTCAAGCCAGACGGTAAGGGCGCATTTCACAAACAGGCTCTATCATCGCGCTGGCAGACATTACCCTGGGCTATGGTTCTGCTCGGCTTGACCCTGCTGGCAGGAGCTCTCAGATTAACGCCCTGGAGCTATGGGATGACGGCAGCTGCCATGGGGATGGGTGGCGCATGGTGGGTGGCGGCCTGGCTAAACCGCAGGCTAAACGGGCACACGGGAGACACCTATGGAGCGGTGGTGGAGTGGGTAGAAGTAGCTGTGCTAGTGGGGTTAGCGGGTGTGAGCTAGGGGAGATGTAAGTGCCGGATCTTGAAATAGGGGAGTACTCAGATAACGCTCACCAAAGCTCGGCTGAATTACCACGATTAATTTGTCTTTGTTTTCAGGTCGACAACCGACTTCAATGGCAGCGCACAGGGCGGCACCACTGGAAATACCAGATAAAATGCCTTCTTCTTTGGCGAGGCGACGACCAAAAGAGATGGCCTCATCGTCACTGACAGCGATGACTTCATCGATCAAACTGACCTTGAGGACGTCAGGGACAAAGCCAGCACCAATCCCTTGAATTTTGTGGGGACCAGGTTTACCTCCGGTGAGCACTTGGCTGTTGGAGGGTTCAACGGCAATGGTTTTAAATTCGGCTTTGTGACGTTTGAGCACTTCACTAACGCCCGTAATGGTGCCGCCTGTGCCCACACCTGCTATCAGAAAATCCACCTGCCCGTCGGTATCCTGCCAGATTTCTAATGCCGTGGTGCGACGGTGCATGTCTGGGTTGGCAGGGTTGTGAAACTGCTGCAACATATAGGCATCGGGGGTAGATTCAACAATCTGCTGAGCCCGCTGAATACAGCCTGCCATGCCTTCACTGCCAGGTGTAAGCTCCAATTCAGCGCCGTAGGCTCGCAGCATTGCCCGACGTTCGGCGCTCATGGTTTCTGGCATGGTCAAAATCAGTCGGTACCCCTTGGCCGCAGATATCATGGCCAAGGCAATACCCGTATTGCCAGAGGTGGGCTCCACTAAGGTGGTTTTCCCCGGATGGATTTTGCCAGCAGCTTCGGCGGTGGCAATCATGTTGACGCCAATCCTGTCCTTGACGGAGGCAGACGGATTCATTCCCTCTAATTTGAGGACGATTTGGGCCACACACCCCTCACTTTGAGGAATACGATTGAGCTTGACCAGCGGTGTACGACCCACCAGTTCAGTAATATTTTGGGCGATCCGCATGGCTAGCCATTTCCCGATGCGCTAAATGTAATACATCAAATCAACTTGGTGCTTAGCATTCCGCTGTTCTACTAAATCTTGCAGGGTGTGGGCAGACAAAATGTTTCTAGCGGCTTCTTGCACCTCTTGCCACAAACCTCGGACAATCTGCCGCTCCGTTGTCAGTACAGCATCGCTTGCATTGTCCTTATTTTCTAGACCTTCGATACAATTCACAACGTCGAGCAGCATGACATTCCACGGTGCTTGGGCTAGCAAATATCCTCCCTTTGCACCGCGCTGGCTTTTTACAAACCCGCCTCGGCGTAGGGTTGCTAACAGCTGTTCTAGGTAGCGGTCGGGTATATTCTGCTGGGCTGCGATCTGACGAATTTGTAAAGGCTCAGCCTTATCGTAGTTAAGGCTGAGTTCTAACAGTGCCAGTAAGGCGTATTCACTTTTGCAGGAGAGTTCCACAGGGCGGCGTAGCTGCAACCCCCTTAGTATACTCCGGTTCTCCGCTGGGGAATGGATATTTGATGAAAGACATATGAAAGGACCGCAAGACAGAGCCCAACGGAACTTAGGGATTTATACCTCTTCCGCCTGGGACTCCAAACGCTGCATCAGTCTGTTGTAATCAGGATGAAACCGAGGATGTAGCAACCGTTTAATGGGTTTGCCTTGATTGATGTGCTGCTCACAGATTTCATCGGCGTCCTGGGGGCGGACCCGGCAATACCAGACATTGTCTGGGACAACTCTTACGGTAGGCCCTGAGCCGCACTGGCCCAAACAGGAGCTGGCTGCGACCATGAGTTCAGGGCTGGCGTGCTGCTTTAACGCTTTTAATACAGCTGCTGAATTAAACCGCTGGCAGCTGCGATATTGGCAAACCTGAATAAATCGGCGCGGTGGTTGATTAGTTGAATGATTGGCTGGAAACTTGTCCATGGGCAATAGCGCATGGCCACTCTAAAACTGAATAGCTGCGGGTACGAAAGATCTAGAGCAATCATACCCGCAGCTATTTAGTGAAAATCAAGGGAACACACAACCAACCTTGTGTCTCGTATCATTGCAGGATTGTCCAATAAGTGCAACTGATTTTGGCATCTACAAGGAAAATTTATAAAAATTAGCCTGACCGTTGGTGCCCATGGTTTCGGTTAGACTGCTGTTTAAAATGCAACTTTCGTTGATAGGCTTTGATTGTAAGTCTTGTAACGATTTATGGCGGGCGGTATTAGCCTAAAAAAATCTTTTTTAAGACTTTATGTCAGCTTAAAACGCACTGTGGGCTAAGTGGAGCCTAAAAAGCGATCGACCACACCATTAAGGGTTTTCTGGACGCTGCGCTTGCGTCGCCATTTGTTCAGGTCGCGCTCGTAGCGCTCTCCTGATGTTTGGAGTGTTCGCCAGGCTTTGAGGGATAGCCCCAGTCCCCAGAACAAGGCAACATAGAGCGAAAATCCGAGGTGGCCTAGGACGGTGCCACCAACGGTGACAAAATCTATGAGAATTAAAAAGCTAATGACAATGCTGTATCGCATCAGCTGACTTCTTAATCGCTGTCTGCGCTGCTGTTGAAAAAGACGATGGTCTTCGGCCTGCCCTTTCATGATGCGCCACTCTTGCTCAGCTGTCTGTAGGGTGGCGGGACTGATATTGAGTTCTTCGGCAATTTCTAGCAGCTGCTGGTGCGAGAGTTCACCCGATTCGGTTTCCTGCGCGATCGCAAGCTGTAAAATCCGCTGGGCGTCTTCCATTGCATAGAGCTTATCCATGGCTGCTGTGATCGGTGTCTAGGGTAGGCAATGCCCACAGTCCAGAGCGGTAAAGTCTGTTTTACGGGCCTATTCTAATGTTATAGATAATTTTACGGTGGTTGAACCAGGTGTCCTTTGGCAGGATAACCGTCCCTAGGAGAATTGCGATGGCTTTGATTACCCTGAGTGGTTTGATCACCTACCCCATTAAATCGGCAGCGGGCATTTCGTTACGTCAGGCCCAAGTAACCGATCGGGGGCTACTGCACGATCGGCGGTGGATGGTGTGCGATCGCAACGGTACGTTTCTCACCCAGCGCAAATTTCCCAAAATGGCCCTGATTCAGGTTGCAGTGGACGATGGGTTGCACCTGAGCATTCTCGGCACTGACGACGGTGCCCTCGAGCTACCCCTACCATCGCCTGATGACGTCACGGATGAAATTACCGTAGATGTCTGGGGCGATAGCTGCCGGGCTCGGCCCATGGGGCATGCTTCGTCCCAGTGGCTGAGTGACTTTCTCGGTGTTGCTTGTCAGCTGGTGTACATGCCAGAGAGTGTCCATCGTCCGGCAGATCATGGTCGCTTTGAGACACCCAATAGCTTTGCCGATGCCTATCCGTTTCTACTGATTTCGGAAGCATCCCTGGCGGACCTCAACGAACGTCTGGAGCAGCCGGTACCCATGAATCGATTTCGACCCAATTTGGTCATCAAGGGCTGTAATGCGTTTGCAGAGGATACCTGGCGGCAAATTAAAATTGGCGACATTGTCTTTGATGTGGCCAAAGCTTGTTCCCGTTGCTCTGTTCCAGGGGTGGCGCAAACCACAGGCGAACAGGGAAAAGAGCCTTTAAAGACGTTGGCTACCTACCGTCGTTGGGACCATGCCATTTGGTTTGGTCAAAATTTAATTGCCCAGAGCGAAGGCACATTGAGTGTAGGGGATACGGTGGAGATTTTGGCCTAGAAAAACCCCGTAGAGGCGTTCCATGGAACGCCTCTACGGGGTTTTTCGTTATCAATGGCGCTATCGATGCCGGTCCTTGTTAATCGTCGATTTATCTAAGCTAGGTAGCTGGCTAGCGTTTCGATAGTCCTGCTGCTGGCCCTGCCATCTGCGTCTGACCAGGGGCATGCGCGGGCTGTGGAGCATTAGTTCTCCGACGATTACATTTAGCTGGTCGCCAATGAGCATGACCAATGAAGTGAGAAATAGCCACAGCAGCAGAATGATAACGGTACCAATGGCACCATAAACCTTGTTGTAATTGCCAAACTGGGCTACGTACATGCGGAAAGAGGCCGACAGTAGTGCCCAGGATAGGGCTGCGAGGGCGGCTCCTGGCATCAGGGGTTTGCCACGGGTCCAGCGGCTGGGACCAAAGCGATAAACAAAGGCAAACGCAGACGATACAATCCCTAGAGCTAAGGGCCACGTAAGCAGTCGCCAAATGGTCAGCACCCACTGTCTGATGGTTTCACCGCTCTGCTGGGCCAGCAGCTGGATAACGCCGTCGCTGATAAACACCAGATAGGAGGCGGTCATTAGCAGCAAAATTGTGCCAATGGTTAGGCCAATCGATAGCAGTCGGGCTTTCCAAAAAGGGCGACGCTGCTCAGGTGGGATCTGATGGATTTCATCGAGGGCGCGCATGGCGGCGCTGATGGCCCCAGAGGAAGCCCACAGAGCAATGACAAAGCTGACGGAAAATAGTCCCTTGTTTTCACCATCGCTGACTTCTTCGGCAAAATTTTGAATCAGGTCATTGACAGCCCCCGGTGCAATCTCACTGAGGCTCATGGCCAGGCGATTAAACGTATTTTCTAAGGATTTGACTAGACCAATGGCCGTCAGCATGGCCAGAATGCCAGGAAAAAGCCCCAGCATTGCGTTGTAGGCCATTTCTGAGGCTAAACTGGGCAACCGGCGCTGTAGTGTAGCTCGGATCACCGCTTTGATGGTGTGTGGGTTGATGTAGCTTAGAAAACGAAGAAATTCGAGCGGCGAGAACGTCCGCGAGATCCGGCGCAGTGGTTGCTGCTCGCAGTAGGTGGAATATAGCGTCTGACGCAGCGCAGAATGCAGCGGCCCAGTCTCTCGTTGGGGAAGGTTTGGCAAAACGTCTAGCTAGTCAACAAACATCTTTTCAAAATACAGATTTCCATCGACATATCAACTAAGAATCTCAGAAATCTGTGTTTTTACCCCTCAGCACCTATTTGTAACATACCCGCTTTCTATTAGCTGCTACGGATAAAAGGGCGCTATGACTTTTTGTGACTTATGGCATCTGGTCAGGTTAGTGAGGACCCTATATCTCACCGAAAGCGGCCAGCAGCAACTGCTAACCTGATGCGCAACCGTCCTGATGCATATTCCTAGGGGAAGGGTGGTACAAACTGCAGTTTGCGCCGCTGCTGCTGTTATCTGCAGTTTTTAGCTGAGAGCTCACCCATTGGGCGGCAATACCCACCTCCTCGTAGGGGGAACACCGATCATCCGAGTCCTATGTCTTTGCCTAGAATGCAAACAGGCGCACATGCATCAGAGGCTTGGCTATGCAACCATCAAATCCAAATCAGTTTACGGAACGGGCTTGGGCTGCGATCGCAACCACCACCGATCTGGCAAAACAGTGGCAGCATCAGCAGATTGAAACTGAGCATCTTATGCTGGCCCTGCTAGATGAAGATGGGTTGGCAAGTCGGATATTACAGAAGGCCGGTGCCTCTGTTGAAGACCTGCGTAGCGCCACCGCAGCATTTTTGCGTAAACAGCCCCAAGTAAAAGGACAGAGTGACACCGTATATTTAGGGCGTTCGCTGAATACGCTGTTAGACCGCGCCGAAGCGTTTCGCAAAGACTTTGAAGACGATTACATTTCCATCGAGCATCTGGTGCTGGGCTACCCGGAGGATGCTCGCTTTGGTAAATCCTTGCTGCGGGAGGCACAGATTAGCGCCAAGCAGCTCAGAACCGCTGTAGAACAAGTACGAGGCCATCAAAAGGTGACGGACCAAAACCCTGAAGGTAAATACGAAGCGCTAGAGAAATATGGCCGCGATCTGACCGAGTATGCCCGTGAGGGGCGTCTGGATCCAGTGATCGGTCGAGATGATGAAATCCGTCGCACGATTCAGATTTTGTCCCGTCGGACAAAGAATAATCCGGTGCTAATCGGTGAACCCGGTGTGGGTAAGACGGCCATTGCTGAGGGCATGGCCCAGCGGATTATCAATAATGATGTGCCCCAGTCATTGCGCGATCGCAAACTGATTGCCCTGGACATGGGGGCTCTGATTGCTGGAGCCAAATATCGTGGTGAATTTGAAGAACGGCTAAAAGCGGTGCTTAAGGAAGTGACCGATTCCCAGGGCCAGATTGTGCTGTTTATCGATGAAATTCATACCGTTGTCGGTGCCGGGGCCACCCAAGGTGCTATGGATGCAGGCAACCTGCTCAAGCCCATGCTGGCCCGTGGTGAGCTGCGCTGCATCGGAGCCACCACCCTGGACGAATATCGCCAGTACATCGAAAAAGATGCGGCCCTAGAGCGTCGTTTTCAGCAAGTGTATATTGATCAGCCCACGGTGCCCGATACCATTTCTATCCTGCGGGGTCTAAAGGAACGCTATGAGCTGCACCATGGTGTGACCATTGCGGACAATGCCCTGGTGGCGGCGGCTACGCTGTCCACTCGCTACATTAGCGATCGCTTTTTACCGGACAAGGCCATTGACCTTGTCGATGAAGCCGCCGCCAAACTCAAAATGGAGATTACCTCTAAACCAGAAGAGCTAGACGAAGTAGATCGCAAGATCCTGCAGCTAGAGATGGAGCGGTTATCACTCAAGAATGAAACCAATGCAGGTTCTTTAGAACGTTTGGAGCGTCTGGAGCGAGAACTGGCCAATCTAAAAGAAGAACAAAGTACCCTCAATGCCCAGTGGCAGTCCGAAAAAGACGGGATTGATCAGATTCAAGTGATTAAAGAAGAGATTGATCGCGTTAATATCGAGATTGCTCAGGCAGAAAGAGAATATGACTACAATCGTGCCGCCGCACTCAAGTACGGCAAGCTAACCGAGCTGCAAGAAAAAGTCTCTAAAGCCGAAGAACAGCTAGCCGAATCTCAGGCCAGTGGCCATACCCTGCTGCGAGAAGAAGTCACAGAATCAGACATTGCCGAGATTATTTCTAAGTGGACCGGTATTCCCATCAGCAAGCTAGTACAGTCGGAAATGGCCAAGCTGCTGCACTTAGAAGATGAACTTCATCAGCGAGTTATCGGTCAAGATGAGGCGGTGACCGCTGTGGCTGATTCCATTCAACGATCGCGGGCGGGGCTGGCAGACCCCAATCGGCCCACGGCCAGTTTTATCTTTCTGGGACCCACAGGCGTGGGTAAAACCGAACTGGCCAAAGCTTTGGCCAGCTACCTGTTTGATACAGAAGAAGCCATTGTCCGTATCGATATGTCGGAGTACATGGAGAAACATGCGGTCTCTCGTCTGATTGGTGCGCCTCCAGGGTATGTGGGCTATGACGAAGGCGGTCAGCTAACCGAGGCACTACGTCGTCGACCCTATTCGGTGATTCTCTTTGATGAGATTGAGAAAGCTCATCCAGACGTGTTCAATATCATGTTGCAGATTCTCGACGATGGTCGCGTGACAGACTCCCAGGGTCGCACGGTGGACTTTAAGAACTCTGTGATCATCATGACGAGTAATATTGGTTCCCAATACATCTTAGATGTAGCAGGGGATGATAGTCGTTATGAGGAGATGCGCTCTCGGGTGATGGAGGCTCTCCGCTCTAACTTCCGACCCGAATTTCTCAACCGCGTAGATGAAATGATAATCTTCCATAGTTTGCAGAAGTCTCAGCTACGAGAGATTGTCAAACTTCAAGCAAAGGCGCTAGAAAAACGGCTAGCAGACCAGAAAATTGGGTTGTTGTTGTCGGAATCGGCCTTAGACTTCTTGGCAGATGTGGGTTATGACCCGGTATATGGAGCCAGACCGCTGAAGCGTGCGATCCAGCGAGAGTTGGAAACAACGATTGCGAAGGGTATTCTTCGGAGTGATTACAAAGGTGGTGATACCGTTGTTGTGGATGTGGAGAATGAGCGGTTGATGTTTAAGGTGAAGGTGGCGGCTTAGGTTTCGCTCTTTTAGTCATCGGATAAATCAATTCAGGGGTGGGCAATGCTCACCTTTGTTGTTTACATTGCTGAGATTCGTATCGGCACCCTGGATCGGATTATCTGCCGTGTAAAACTTACCGCACCAACGGTTCAAAATATTGATGCTGTCGTTTGGATTATCCTGACAACCCTCAATATCTGTCCAATCGTTTGATTAACCCAACACATCCTGCCGCGTAGAATTTTGATCGCTGGCGGTTGGGTTAATCAACGTTTTGAAGCCATGCGGACCATGCGGGTGTGGGGCAACCCAACCTACCGGGCTGCATTGCCTGCCTGACCGAGCCAATCGCGGATGGTGTCCCAGATAACTTCGGGACCAATGCCAAACAAAAGCTGTAGGGCTAGCAAAATAATCGCTGCTAAAAATGCTGTCTTGAGGGTGGCTTTGACTACGTTTAGCAGCCAGGTAAAGACCAGGATTGAGATAAAGACGGCACCAATGACAACCACAATTTCCATGGGCGGTGATTCCTGCTAAGGTCCTGGGCAAAGTTTACCCTGGCCAATCTTAACCCAGGGCCACTACCTGGCGTTGGGTAAGGGTATCGCTGATGGCAAGCACTTCTGCACGAGCCCATTGGTCGGCATCTAGGATGTCTTGGAGTGACGGTGTGGCGGTGAGGTGGTCGCGGTTGCGATCGCAAACCTTCTCAATCACCTTAGGAATATCCAAGTAGTGAATCTTCTCATCTAAGAACATCGCCACTGCCTGCTCATTGGCCGCATTAAGCACAGCCGTCATGGAACCACCGGAACGACCGGCCTCGTAAGCCAGATTAATGCAGGGATATTTGGCGTGGTCTGGCTCCTTAAATGTTAGGGTGGCCACCTGAGCCAGATCTAAAGGCGTCCAGTCGGTGAAAATGCGTTCGGGCCAGGAGATGGCGTAGAGCAGTGGCAGCCGCATATCGGGCCAGCCCAGCTGAGCCAGCATCGACGTATCCTGGGTTTCAATCAGTGAATGAATGATGCTTTGGGGATGGATTAGTGTATCAATGTGGTCATAGTCCATGCCAAACAAATAATGGGCTTCGATCACCTCTAGACCTTTATTCATCATGGTGGCGGAGTCTACGGTAATTTTGCGCCCCATGGACCAGTTGGGATGCTTGATGGCATCGGCAACGGTGACATCCTGGAGGCGTTCCACAGGCCAATCACGAAATGCACCGCCAGATGCAGTCAGAATAATGCGACGTAGGCCGCCCTCCGGCAGTCCCTGTAAGCATTGGAAAATAGCAGAGTGCTCAGAGTCGGCGGGTAGCAGCTTTACCCCATGCTTTTCCACCAAGGGGAGTACCACCGGCCCCCCAGCAATCAGGGTTTCTTTATTGGCGAGGGCAATATCTTTGCCAGCTTCGATGGCAGCAATAGTGGGCAAGAGTCCGGCACACCCCACAATACCCGTGACCACGGCTTCCGCATCGCCGTAGCGAGCCACTTCTACAATGCCGTCAGCCCCTGCCAGGATCTGCGGCTGAGGATCAATATCTGCAATGGCGTCCTTGAGGTCCGCTAGCTTACCCTCATCTCGAATAGCAACAATCTCTGGCTTAAACTGGCGCACCTGCTCGGCCAGCAGCGTAACGTTACGACCGGCGGCAATGCCGACCAAGCGAAACTTATCGGGATTGTGTTGAATAATATCTAGAGTTTGGGTGCCGATGGAGCCAGTGGAGCCGAGCAGAGTGATTGCCTTCACAGGAATTGCCTATTGCTAGAGGTCTACAGCTGACCGGGAATGCGCCTGGTCGCCCTACAAATACATTGTGCACATAGTTCACAATATTGGTGATCGCTGTCAGCCTTACACAGCAACAGCTATGTGCGAAATAAGCCGATGGATATACTTACCGACTTGCTATAACTATAGATTCTTAACGTCTTTTCACAAAATCTTAAGCAGATAAGGTGAGCCGATAAGTCGCAGGTGGCGAGTCACCCGCTTTTAGAAAACACGACCATAATTAACATAAGGAGATCGCTAGCTGAACCGTCTCAAATTATGGAAGCTTTTTCACCCGTTCCACCCAAGTGGACAGAGCCCGCTACTCATGCCCTAACGTTTTGCTGTCCGCGATGTGGTGAGCCGGCGGCAGTAGCCACTGCTGTTTGGATTAACCGCCGTGCCCCCGTGTACACCCACAATCACAAGCGTAAGTGGCAAGAGTTTTATCACTGTGAATGTGGTGCAGCTTGGTGGGGGTGGAGCAGCGATCGACCACCGAACCCCTGGCAGGTCAACGATCCACCTGAACTGCCACCACCCAGTTTGGACCCCCTTACGGGGTTAGGGGACAGTTGGGGTAATTTTGACTCTTAACCTTGCCTCATGCCCATTGTTGTTTTTGGCAGTTTAAATATGGACCTGGTGGCCCAGGTGCCACGTTTGCCTCAGACTGGAGAGACGCTGCTGGGAACGGGCTTTGCTACGGTGCCAGGGGGGAAAGGGGCAAACCAAGCCGTCGCGGCCGCTCGGCTGGGGGCACCCACCACCATGGTGGGTCGGGTGGGTAACGATAGTTTTGGCCCGCTCCTCTGCGATAGCTTGCAGGCCGCAGGGGTAAAGACTGACCTGGTTGCGGTCGATTGCGGGCCATCGGGGGTGGCGCTGATCGCTGTGGGTGGGGCCGGTGAAAATCAAATTGTGGTGGTGCCTGGGGCTAATGGCCATGTGGATGCATCGGATGTGGACCGTTTGCCATTGGTGGCTCAGCCATCAATTTTGCTGATGCAGTTTGAGATACCGTTGATGGCGGTGCAGGCGGCGGCAGAGCGGGCGAGCGATCACCTAGTCATTGTGGACCCGGCACCGGCTCGTGTCGATTTGCCAGCGAGCTTTTATGGGCTCGTAGATATTTTGACCCCCAATCAAACGGAGGCATCTCAGCTAACAGGTGTGCAGGTCCATGATGTGGTTACTGCTATGGAGGCAGCTCAGATACTGCGCCAGCGAGGGTCGTCGACGGTGATCGTGAAACTGGGGAGCCAGGGGGCTGTGGCCGCATCAAAATCTGAGTTGTTTCACATGCCAGCTTTTCAGGTGGCGGCGGTGGATACGGTAGCGGCGGGGGATGCCTTCAATGGGGGGCTGGCGGTGGCTCTGTGGGAAGAAAAATCACTACGCGAGGCGGTGAAATGGGCGAGTGCAGTGGCGGCCCTATCGGTGATGAAAGCTGGGGCGCAGCCGTCGATGCCGACTCGAGAACAGACGGAGAATTTTTTGGATAGTCATTCATCCTGATAAATCAGCAACGGCCATAGTCTTGATACTCTAGACTGGTCTAATACTGCGTTTAGTGAAGCGTTTTGGTTAGGGCTGTAGGTGGCGATCACCGAGTTTGCTACCGGGTGACCCTGTGAATCCGAACACTTATCGCCAACGTAGTATTAGATAGCGGCGTTGCTGTTTAGCAGCAACGGTCAGATTGTCATTAAGCTCCCCTGCGCTTCAATGCCCTCAAATCAACCGGATGTCATTTTTTTGGTGCTCGACACTCAGCGTGTAGACCGCCTATCGTGCTACGGCTACGACAAGCCGACTTCGCCAAATATTGATGCGTTTGCTAAGGAGGCCACCCGGTTTAAGGTTGCGATCGCACCCGGTCAATGGACCATCCCCTCCCACGCCTCCATGTTTACCGGACTGTATCCGTCACAGCACCAAATGCAGCAGTCCTATTCGGTGATGCCACCGCACCTCAAGACCCTGGCAGAGCGTCTGCAAGATGGGGGCTATTACACCGCAGCGTTTTGCAACAATCCGCTGGTGGGCGTCATTAACAACGGACTGCGGCGTGGGTTTTATAGTTTTCTCAACTACAGCGGTCTGCTTAGCTCCAAGCCCAACCAGGCCGGTATCCCCTCTAGCTTTTTAGACAAGTATCGCCAGCTGTTTAAGCGCGTCGTTGCCAATGCTCTAAACAAGGTCCAAGATGCCTTTGCCCGTTCCGACTGGCTTCTGTCGCTGTCCTTCACCCCACTGATGGTGCCCCTGTGGCAGACGGCCCTCAGCTTTAAAGGTAATACCCGCAAGTCTCTAGACGATGCTGCCAGGCTATTAATTGAGCGCAAAGGGGTGGATGTAGACCAGCCTATATTTACCTTTATCAATCTGATGGGCACCCACATGCCCTATCATCCCCCGCGCGAATACATTGAAAAATTTGCCCCCAATGTCCTAAAGGATCGAGATGCCCAGACCTACTTGCGTCGCTTTAATAGCGATGTATACGGCTGGTTAGCACCCCTAATGGGAGCCCTGGGCAATCAGCAAAAAAATACCCTAGACGGCATGTACGATGCGGAAGTCGCCGCCCAAGATGTGCAAGTGGGACGCTTTTTAGACCAGCTTAAACAGTCAGGCTGTCTTGACAATACCTATGTTGTTGTCTGTGCCGACCATGGTGAGCATTTGGGCGAGAAACAACTAATTGGCCACAGTCTCTCTATTTATAATGAGCTGGTCCAAGTGCCTCTGATCATCCACGACCCCACCGACACCATTGAGCGCGGCACCATTCGAGAGGATGTCGTTTCTACACGCTGCCTTTTCCACACCGTACTTTCGGCAGCTGGGCTGGCCACTCAAGAAGAAGCCGAGCTGAGCCTGGAACACCCAGATGAAAGCAAACCCCTAGAAGAGATTGAACCCGAACGCTGTGTGTATGCAGAAGCCATCACGCCGCAGAATGTGCTGAACCTAATTCAAAAACGTCAGCCAGAACTGATTTCCCAACATGCCTGTGACCAAACTAGGAGGGCTGTGTGGGTCGGTAATCATAAACTGATTGAGACCGCCCAAAACCCTCCCCAGCTTTACGATGTACAGGATGATCCGGGTGAGAGTTTAGACCTCAGTGAGATTTTTCCAGAGATGGTGGAGTCATTGCAAGACTCTCTTTCTGCCTTTGGCCAAGATGCTGAAGAGCACCAAGCCCTATACTCCCAAGCTCGAGCCACCGGATTTGATGACCCTGAAGTGCGTCGCCGCCTCAAAGACCTTGGCTATCTAGAAGAATAACTGCGCAGAAATAAACGATGTATCCCCCCATAGATCCAACAATTCCATTGGGCCCCTTGACCCTCACCTGGTACGGTTTGTTCATGGCAACTGCCGTTATTACCGGTGCTTGGATTGCCAGCAAGGAAGTTGAACGTCGTGGTAAAGACCCAGAAGATTTTTGGGACATGCTTATCTGGGTGCTGATTCCAGCCTTCTTCGGTGCGCGTCTCTACTATGTTTTCATTCAGTCTGGCAATGCCGCTTACTACCTCTCCAATCCGCTTCAGGTGATCATGATCTGGACAGGGGGTATCCACATTTTTGGTGCCTTTATTTTTGGCAGTATTGCCCTTTGGCTATTTACTAAGATTCGTCGTTTACCCACGCTGACCTATCTCGATGCCGCAGCAGTAGGGTTGCCCATTGCCCAGGCTATTGGTCGTTGGGGTAATTTTATCAATCAGGAGCTTTATGGTCCGCCAACCAACTGGCCCCTTGCTCTCCGGATTGACCCACGGCATCGATTGGCACCCTATGACGATCTGGTCGCCTATCCTGAATCAACTCGATTCCATGCATTGTTTCTCTATGAGTCTGTCTGGAATTTTCTAGGCTTTTTAGTGCTGTACTGGATATCAAAGCGCTTTGGGAGGCAGCTGAGACCGGGAGATATATCGCTGTTGTATTTGATCTGGTATCCCTTTGGTCGATTCTTTATTGAGTTTCTCAGAACAGATTCCTGGTTCTTTCCGGGGACGCCCTTTAATGTCGTACATATTCTGTCGCTGGTGGCGGTTGTAGGGGCAGTAGCAACGCTAGTATTACGGCGACGGTTTAGCACGGCGGTCCATTAAATGTCTCCTTCTCCTCGCCTAGTCATCATTGGCCTCGATTGCATGGAGCCGTCCCTCGTCTTTGAGCGATGGCGAGATGATTTGCCCAATCTCTCGCGGCTGATGACCCAAGGCAGCTATGGTCGACTAGAAAGCTCGATTCCGGCGATTACGGTACCCGCCTGGAGCTGCATGATGACCGGACGCGATCCGGGGGAGCTAGGCATCTACGGGTTTCGCAATCGCGCAACGCGAGCCTATCAGAACATGACCATTGCCGATGGTCGTGCCGTGCGGTTTCCGAGGCTGTGGGACTACCTGGGCAGTGCGGGGTGGAAGGTAGCGGCTCTAAGCGTACCGGGTACGTCGCCGCCTTACGAAGTTAATGGTTCTATGGTGTCATGCTTTCTCACACCGAGCCCCCAGGTCACCTTTACCCATCCGCCAGAGCTGGGGGACCAAATTCGCAGCTGGATGCCTGATTTTATGATGGATGTACCTGAGTTTCGCTCAGAAGACAAAGCAGAAATTCTCTCAAACATCCATAAGCTATGCGATCAGCGGTTTACCCTAGCAGAAAAGCTCATTGCACAAGACCAGCCGGACTTTCTCATGCTGGTGGATATGGGAGTAGATCGTATCCACCATGCCTTTTGGAAACCCATGGACCCGCGTCATCCTGACTATGTGCCAGATATGCCCTTTGCGGCGGCGATCCATGACTATTATTGTCATGTAGATCAGCGGGTGGGGCAGCTATTAGCTCAGTGTGATGAAAATACTGCTGTGCTGGTGGTGTCGGACCATGGGGCGCAGCCGTTGATGGGGGGGATCTGCATCAATGAATGGCTGATAGAGAAGGGATATCTAGCGCTAAAGGAGAAACCTGGTGAGCCGACCGCGTTGGATAAGGTAGAGGTGGACTGGGAGAACACTAAAGTCTGGGGGGCAGGCGGCTACTATGCCAGAATCTTTTTGAATATCCAGGGAAGAGAACCCCAGGGAACAATTCCGCTAAAGGAGTTTAGGGCGTTTCGTCAACAGTTGATTGCTGAGCTGGAGTCGATTACGTTCCCTGACGGGTCGCCTATGGAGGTGAAAGCCTACATTCCCCAAGAAACCTATCAAAAGGTGCGGGGAATGGCTCCGGATTTGCTGGTATATTTTGATTGGTTAGCCTGGCGTTCTGTCGGCAGCGTTGGGACAGGTGAGCTGTATGCGAAAGGGAATGATACGGGGCCGGATGATGCTAACCACGCTCAATATGGACTGATGATCTTCCATGATCCGACGGAGCCTAGGGGTGGGCAGGTATTGGAGAAAGCTCAGCTATATGACATTTTGCCGACGATGCTGAATCGCTTTGGTGTGGATGGTCCTGGTGACTTACGCGGTAAGGTTTTGGCTTTGTAGATCCTCTACTGATATATAAAAACTCTCTTGGCAGCTCGGGTAAAGGCGACATAACAGAGCTGATTTCGTTCAATGACTTTAGAATTTCTCATTAAATCTGGTAGGTCAATAAAGACATCTTGAAAGGTGGAGCCCTGGCTTTTGTGCACCGTTAAGCTGTAGGCATAATTGACATCATGGAACTGTTGCCGAAACTCCCAAAAAATCTCCCACTGTTTGTTGATGGCGTAGTCCCGAGAACGTCTCTCATAGTCGGGAACGCTGATTTCCTGTAGTACGTTGAGGTCTTGAAATTTACCCTCTTCGGTATAGACAGCTAGCTGCCAGACAGGCATGCCTTCTATCTTTCCAGGCTTGACTTCTAATACCTCACATTCTTCTGACGTTTGTAGAATAATGCCCCCTTCTTCCAGACAGGGATTATTGGCAATCAGCCTCTCGCCAGGGACAAACTGAGCCAGATCGTCACCGTAGATGGCACGGCGAATCATTCGGTTAAGAACTTTGACCCGTTGGTTGGTGTAGGCCAGTACCCGCACATAGTTGGGATCAGCTTTGTACTTTTCACAGGTAAAGGCACGGATGAGGACATCGCGCCAGGGTGCCTTAGGTAGAACAAAAAAGCCTTCGGTGCGATCGCCATTCATATCACTTTCATACCTGGGCAGTTGGACCCGCTCAATATTCCGCCGAATGTCGTCGGCAATCACCCCAATGGCACCGCCATAGCGGATCACCTGGGATAAGGACGACTGGTGCATAATCTGACTAAAGCAGCAGGACTCCGTTTCATTTACCGGTGGCAGCTGCGCCGGGTCACCCACAAATAACATCTGCGTAGGGATATCTAACCGTGAGATCGCTTCAACCAGGAGCTTCCACATTTCCTGATTGATCATCGAGCACTCATCCACGATCACCAGCCGATAGTCCGGCACCTGATTATGCTGGTCGCTTACCGACTTAAAAATCTGCTCACCGCTGCCCGTATCAATCACAGGTTTTAGCCCCAGCAGCCGACAGCATGTGACCGACTCTACCTGCTTCAGATCCCATTGGGTGGCCATGGTTTTGAGCACCTTGGTCGCTTTATTACTAAACGCTGTCAGCGCGATGGGCCAATCGCAGCCGTGATCCCGCAGATGGGTGACTAATGCCTGTAAGAGTGTGGTTTTTCCGGTGCCAGCATAGCCTGTTAGCAAATACAGCTTGCTAGGGCTCTGTAAAAAATTCTCAATCGCCTGTATGGCGTCCCACTGCTCCTCGCTAAGCTCAATCCCTGGCAGTATTTCGGGAATCGTATCTGGACTCGTGGTCGCGCTATCCATCCGAACGAGGCATCAGGGTACATACCTATCATAGCGAAGGGGCGAATTTGATACAAATGAACTAAATATAAGATTTGCTACCCACATTGATGGCTTGCTGTAGGGTGTGGGTTAAGGCGTTCAGACAGTGAACCTGGCGAGCGTTTGACTTTTTTAATGGGGTTTCTGATTGACCAGATGTTTGGTACATGAGCTGCCGGACCATGACATCAAATCCTCTAGCGTTTGGAAGATCGTTGCGGATGGCGTCGGCAAAGCTGTTCAAAATCTCTCCGTTGTCCATTCGAAATTCGAGTAGTTTGTCCACTGGGCAGACTCGTTGAGTATTGGCAATAGCTTTAAAGGAAAGTGTTGTTTGGGTAACAGATTGATGGCCGACTAAGCGACTACGTTCGGCAGGTAGCAAATGAGTCTCTCTCACTCGCGTGACGTGGGAGATCAGGGGAGTTTTGATAGTCCAGCGTGAGTTGAGAGATGGCTGTAAACGATTGCCGCTACTAGCATCGATGGCACTCTGTTCAAAAACATGACTGGGGAATGGAGGTGCCGCTGTGGGACTATTGGACGTACCATGGCCCACAAATGTTGTTAGCTCTAACCATGGCAAGATTTCAGCGATGGCCCTCGCTGCTGCTCGAGTGAATGCCCTAGGTCGTGAGTCAATCGGGTGCCACAGCCAATCACACCACCAAATATGTAGTCCAGTAATGTTTGCATTGAGATCTTCCAAAGCTTGTTGGATACCCTGAGCTATCGCTTTTTCATAGCTGCGATCAACCTTGACGCCAGACATTAGCTTAATGCAGGGCTCACCCACGGGCTCTAAATATAGGGTTACTCCCCCCACTGATTCTGCTCCTGGTGACTGGTTGATCAGATGCGCGGTTACTATCGCCGGATGGCTCAATGTATGGATAGGTGCTCCCGTAACAATCTCAATCATCCCTATCGTCTATGCGACTCTATCTCGCTTAATGAACTGTTCTTTCTGGAATTAATGGAATGTGCAAGTACGGTTAATAATATTGTTGGCTAAATTGTTCATAACCAAAATCAGTCCACTGCTGCTTCCTAGCTGCTTGCCTACTTTGAGAATCTGCCGAATGGTTGTTGTTCTCATTGTTTCCTGATCGTAGTGTAATATTGCTATCGTCTATAACGACCCTGAGTTATCAGGTTTGACCAGCAACATGCCCATCACTTCAGCCTTTTGACTTGGGTCTGTTGTGGTCACAACAATGTTTAACTCTCCATCACTCAGGTCCACTGGGTAAGGACCAAAACGAGACCAGCTCCGGTAGGGCAAATTTCCCAGTTCCGTTTCAACCACCTGACCTTCAATCTCGACTGTCATACTCCGCTGGGAGCCCCGCTGGTTTTCCATAAACCAGAAATAGATTTCGTACTCAGCACCGTAGATGATTTGGTCAATATTTAGACTGCCGGTTTTGGCAATGCTGGTATTTAACAACAACTGGGTATTTTCCTCGGTAGCTGGCTGCGGCTGGATGTCAGTTGTCAGCGATTCCACATCTCGTAGCATCATGCCATTGGCCTTAGAGTCTGCCTGAGATGTCCAGCGATAGCCGTCAATTTCAAAGCCACCCTTGCCATTAAAGTTCACACCTCTGACCAATGCCCCTTCAATGGGGGCCAAATTTATCGGTTCAGGCACATCACCACAGGCGGATAGCAATGCGGTTGCCATTAACAAGACTGCTGGGCGCATAGCAAACTTTGCAGCTAGGGAATTAGCCTCAGCCTATCGAGACGCGTTACGTGCTATGGGAAGTACACGCAAAACTTTAAGACTTAGCCTGTCGCTCCAGCCAGCCACGCATTTTGCCAGGGTTTAGTAGCCCATAGGGATCTACTTGGGCCTTAAACGCTACTTGGGTTTCGTTGATTTCTTTACGGCCGCCATCTTCCAAAATGTAGGTGTGGGGATTCGCAATAAACGCTCCTTGAGTCTCGTGGTAGCGAATAATCTCATTGAGTCGCTCTTCGGTGGTGTAGCGCACCAGCTGTAGGGCGGCTGGACAAACCTGACCATGGACTTTAAAGAACTCCAAATGCATGAGCACCTCATTGCCAAAGTGATGATACATGTGCTCCACTAACGTGAGGTCTGTGTCGTAGGGGAACAGGGTTTGCAGGTAGGTGAGGCTAGTGTCTACATTTCTGGCATGGAGGGTGGTGTGGTTCCAGGTAAACTCTGCTAGAGCGGCTCCTTTTTTAGCTTCCGCAGCCGTTTTTTGATAGGTCACTGTGCCGCCAAATTCTTTGATGAGTTCGCTAAAGGGCTCTAACGATGACTCTGCAACCATTACTAGGGCCGCGGTTTGTCCCTCAGGTAGGGCATGTTGCAAGGCCGCAAAGTAGCTGGGAATAGGCCAGGCGTGGATGCTAATCAATTTTTTAATAATGCCGTCCGCCTCGCCCAGGGTATAGCCAAATTGGGCTGCGGTCATAAAGTCATCAAAGGTGACAATTATTTCGGCCCAAGGGTAGGCGGGACCCAGGGGAATTTCGAGTTCGGTGATGATGCCGTTGGTGCCATAGGCGTGGTTGACCTTTTGCACTTCGTCACCGCGTAGCTCTAGGATACGGGGCTCGTCCTCCATGGTGACCACGCGGACGGCATGGAGATTGCCACGGTCGGCCAGTTGACCGTAGGTAATGGAGCCAATGCCGCCGCTGCCACCGCCGATAAAGCCGCCGATGGTGGCAGTGCGGTAGGTGGAGGGTGCCATGCGAATTTCCCAACCTTGTTCGCGGGTAATTTTATCAATGGCCGCTAACTTGGCTCCGGCTTCCACACAGGCGAGCCCTGGCTTGACCCATTTCACCCGGTTGAGCTGGCTGAGGTCCATAATCACGCCGCCTGCCAATGGGATGCACTGGCCGTAGTTGCCGGTACCGGCTCCTCGGACTGTCAGGGGTGTTTGGGTGGTTACACAGGCCTGGGCTATCTGTATCACCTCTGTCTCGGTTGTGGGCCGCACTACCAAATCAGCGACTTTGTCGTCTAGCTGGGCGGTGAGAACTGGGCTGAAGTGGTAATAGTCTTTGGAGAGTTTGGCGATTTGGGTTGGGTCTTGGATCAGGTCGAGATCTTTTAGCAGTGGGAAGATGGGTACAGACATTTAGGTGTGGCGGAGCAAATGCGCGGGTTGAATTTGGGTGACGGAGCCTGAAGACAGCCGTAGAAGTAGTGTGGCAAGAATTCTCGGGTGGATCAAGCTCAGCTGCAAAAATAAAACAGTGGCGATCTCCGCCACTGTTTCAAACGCTGTATGCAATTTTATGGGAGCTAGTTGTTTGGTTAGGTCAACGTTGTGAGCGCTACGCAGGATAGCAACCCAGCCACGATGTAAAACACACTGACCACCTGAATCTCTGACCAGCCAGATAGTTCAAAGTGGTGGTGTAAAGGAGCCATCTTGAATAAACGCTTACCCTTGCCGTCAGGACCTTTGGTGGCTTTGTAGTAACCCACCTGCAAAATCACAGACAGGGTTTCAGCGACAAACAGCAGGGTAATGATTAGCAGGGCAAACAGATGACCGCTCAGGATACCGACGGCAGCTAAAGCCCCGCCCAGGGCCAAAGAACCCGTATCACCCATGAATACTCGAGCCGGGTTGCGATTGTGGGTTAGAAAACCGACGCAGGCACCGCTCATGGCTGCACAGAAAATCATCAGCTCTGGATAATCGGGAGAAATCAGTGCGCCCAGCCCCAGGAGTGCGATCGCACCTGTACCGCCCATTAACCCATCCACACCATCGGTAAGGTTGGTGGCATTGCTCTCAGCAACCATGGTGAATCCGGCTATGGGCCAGAACAGGATACCAAGGGGTAGAAAAATACCTAAAGGGAGAGAAACATTGGTAATTTCGGCTGGTTGGCTCGTTATCGCCCAGGCACAGAAGGCAATGGCAAAGCCGATCTGTAGCGCCAGCTTCATTTTTGGGGAGATGCCCTTGTTGGAACGACGCTGGAGTACCTGCCAGTCGTCAATCCAGCCAATAAACCCGTAGGCCAGGGTCAGGGCACAGACCGCCAGGGTGTTCATATCACCACCCGAGGCAATGATTGCCACCAGCAGGGCAACAGGTACAAAGAAGATGCCCCCCATGGTGGGAGTGCCTGCCTTTTTCAGGTGGGCCTTGGGGCCTTCCTCACGAATAAACTGACCAGCCTTGAGACGCTTGAGCACTGGCACAACGACGTAGCCCATCAGGGATGCGCCGACAGCCGACAGCAAAAACGGCATTAACAGAGTTGACTGGGTTAACCAGTCACGCCCTGCCCAGGTATCTAAAGCAGCTGCCAAACAGGATAGGGCTGCCATCAAAAGCATTGACAGGCCCGTACCCGTTAGGGTCGTTGCCCTAGAGGTAAAGAATTTAGCATCCACAACTCACGTCCTTCACACACCACACACTTCAAGCGTTTAGCCCCACTTTCCGTACAGAACTATCTGTACATAAGGAGTACTAAAAAAACTAAAAAGACCTCACCGTTTGATTCTCTAGCTAATTCTGCTGAAAGTCTAGGAATCCAGGCTACAAAATCGCTAAGTATAAAAACTTATGTTCTAATGCAGCCCGATTGAACTGAAAACCTAATCGTCGGCGTTGCTGATTTTCGGGATGATTTTATCTGTAAGATGCTGTTCTACGGCATATCTAACCGATTGGTTCATCCTCTAAATCAGCAACGGCTAATCGTCGGAATCGCTATCGCTGTCAGGACTGGACGAATTGTCATCCGAATCATCAAAGCTAGCGTCATCGCTACCCATCAAATCAGAGATTTCTTCGCCATCAGCTTCGTCAAGCACTTTTTCCGCTGGTTCGCGGGGAATCAGACGGCCTGTGTTTTCTAACCACCGAAGGATAGAGGAGTCGCCACGCTCGGGGATAACCATCGCATGTTGCTTGCGAGGGATTTGTCGGACGGAGGGATTGTATTTAGTCATACGCGTTTGTGGTTAAAACTGGAGCTAGGTGAACGGCTACTGACGCTATGACCTAAGGTCAGGACAGCTTCACTCACCGTCATGGCTAACCTAGGTTTTTCTACACAGAGAGTGTGTAACTCTGCATCAAAATATACAGTACTTCAGAACTCATCATGGATACTGATGGCCTGCGGCTGAATATTACGCATTTATTACCATGCCATGCCAATAAAGTATGAAAGCATGCTGATGTCAAGTCTCTAATGATAATAATTTGCTAGCTCTTGAAATAGGCGGCGGTATGGTTAGGTATCTGTTTGCTTAACCCATCCCTGCTACTACCTATCCCATGGTTGAAAAAACTGACCTTTTAGATGCGATCGCACCCACAAATCGTGGGTTACTGACGTCCCCTGATCAAAAACAAGACATCCTCACTAAGGTTGCCCGACTCGAAGCCCGTAATCCCACCTCTAATCCCCTGGGTGCGGTCGATCTGTTAGACGGAAATTGGCAGCTGCTCTACACCACTAGCTCTGAGCTGCTGGGTATTGATCGCTTTCCCCTGTGCTCGTTGGGCAATATCTACCAGTGTGTGCGAGTCGAGCAGCTGCGTATTTACAACTTGGCTGAGGTGAAGTCGGTTCTGGGGGGTCTGGTGTCTGTAACCGCCACGTTTGAACCTGTTTCAGAAAAGCGAGTTAATGTCCGGTTTGACCGCGCTATTTTTGGTTTGCAATCTACCTTGGATTACCAAAATCCCAGCCAGTTTATTGAGGCAATGCAGCAAACCAATAAGTTCAACTTGCTCAAAGGGATTGACGTTACTATCAGCTCAAACCGTGACCCCGGTTGGCTAGAGATTACCTATCTAGACAACTCCATGCGCATCGGTCGAGGCAACCAGGGCAGCGTCTTTGTGCTACGTAAGGTGTAGACACGCCAACGTTTTGTGCCGTCATACCGTTGGGCACACCCCACCCTCCTATTCACGATCCATACCGTCCCCATGTCTTTGCCGGTCATTTCTTTATCTCAGGCCCATCTAACCTTGTTAGAGTCCTGTCCGCGCCGGTTTCAGTACATCTTTAACCAATCGTTGGCTGTCCCCCCCAAACCGGCCGGGCAAGAGGCTGCGCTGTGGGGCAGTCAGTTTCACCTGCTGATGCAGCAGCAGTTCTTGGGTATTCCCATTGATGTGATGTCGACGGCCCATGGGGATATGACCGCTAAAGTAGAGGCCCTACGTCAACAGGCTCCCCAATTATTTCATTCAGGACCTGATGAACGTCTGCGCCAAAGTGAGCACCAGCGTACCCTGGCGTTCAATGGCTATCTCTTTACAGTGATTTATGACTTGCTGGTGTTAACAGATAGCTCGGGGCTGATTGTTGATTGGAAAACCTATCTCAAACCACCGCTTCAGCAGTATCTTGCCCAAGATTGGCAAACTCGTCTCTATTTATATGTGTTAGCTGAAACTAGCCATTTGAACCCTGAGCAGCTGACGATGGCCTATTGGTTTGTGCGTCATCGGAACGATCGGGGCGAGGACCTGCCCCCCAGTGACTATCGTTTTGCCTATAGCTTGCAGCAGCATGATCAAACCAGGGCCGAGCTGTTACGCCTGACTGACCAGCTGTCAGCTTTACGCCAGAGTAACGCCTTTCCCCAAACCAGTGTGCTTGAGCGCTGTGGCCGTTGCCCATTTCAGATCCGCTGTCAACGGCTGGATGAACCATCTCTACCCCTTGACCTTGAAGACATTGAGGAAATATCTTTGGGGTAATTATGCATAGACTTAAATAAATCTACCTGAACAGTCACATTAAAAATCATCTATCAAGTTTCTGGCGTTTTTTTGTGTAGCTGTTTACACTTAGGGTGTGAATAGACCTTAGTAAATCATTGGCGAGTTCAGATAGAGTTCAGTAAATGGTCTTCTGGAGTCGCCTGATAAGTTTTAGAAAGTTACTGATCGGGGGATAGCGATCCCCTGGTCACTTATTCTGGTATTTATGGCAATCCCCTCGGATTGGATGTTCCGTCCCTAACGTTGTGTTGTGAAATTGCTCCATGGCTGAGGTTTATTTGCAATCGGGCTGGCTAATCCCGCTCTATCCACTATTGGGTATCTTGTTGACGGTTCCCTGGATGTCGCTGCGGCGTACGGGTCCACGGCCGGCCGGATATCTCAATATCATTACCACTGCTGTTGCTCTGGTGCATTCGGTGCTGTGTTTACAGTCTATCTGGGGACAGGTGCCGTTGCGCTGGTCGGTGGTGTGGATGCAGGTGGCCGATCTGTCGATTGAGCTGCCATTTGAGCTGTCGTCGTTAAATTTAGCGGCGGTGGTGGTGGTGGTGAGCCTCAACCTGCTGGCTCAGATTTACGCCATTGGCTATTTAGAAATGGACTGGAGCTGGGCCCGTTTGTATAGCCTGCTGGCCTTGTTTGAAGCGGGGATGACGGCGCTGTTGCTCAGCGACTCGCTGTTCTTTAGCTACCTAATGCTAGAGATTTTGACCTTGGGGACCTACCTGATTGTGGGTTTCTGGTTTAATCAGCCTCGGGTGGTGACGGGGGCGCGGGATGCGTTTTTGACTAAGCGGGTGGGGGATTTGATTCTGCTGATGGGGGTGATTGCCCTATATCCGCTGGCGGGCACCTGGAGCTATACGGAGCTGGCCCAGTGGGCGGCGGACAGTCCGATTAGAGGAACAACCATCGCAACGTTGGTGGGGTTGGCCCTGTTGGCGGGTCCCATTAGTAAGTGCGCTCAGTTTCCGTTACATCTATGGCTAGATTCGGCCATGGAAGGGCCGCTGCCAACGACCATTTTGCGGAACTCAGTGGTCATTCCGGTGGGCTCTTGGGTGTTGATTAAGCTTACGCCTGTGTTTGCCCTGTCGCCTGTGGTGGACGGGGTGGCAGTGACCATTGGTACCATCTCAGCCATTGGTGCTGCGCTAATCTCCATTGCCCAGGTGGATGTAAAGCGAGTGCTCTCCTACTTGACCAGTGCCTTTATGGGGCTGGTATTTATTGCCGTGGGGACATCCCAGGTCGGGGTGGCTTACTTTTTGCTGATGTCATTTTCGGTTGCGATCGCAGCCCTGATCGCCAGCACCGGCTCCGTCATCCTTACATGTATTACCCAAGACCTGACCCAGTTAGGCGGTTTGTGGTCTCGTCGTCCGGTGACCGCTCTGTCATTTCTTTTGGGTGCCCTAGGTATCATCGGTCTACCCCCCTTTGGCGGTTTTTGGGCCATGCGTTTTTTAGAAACCGGTCTCTGGTATGACGGTCAAATCATACCGTTTGCCATTGTGCTAGCTATCAATGGTCTGTGCGCCTTTAGTTTGGTACGAATGTTTTGCCTGATGTTTGTCGGCTCGCCTCAGATGATGACCAGTCGTGCTCCAGAACCTATTTGGTCTGTGGTGATACCCATGGCAGCCATGGCGGGGCTGACGCTGCACATACCTATCATTATTCAGACCCTCAAGCTGCTGCCAATTATGCAAACCGCCATTGGTGAAACCGGGCTATTGCTGATTTGGTCCAGTGGGTTGGGTCTGGGTCTGGGGATTGTCTTTTACGGTATTCAGCGAGAGAAACTACCGGCTGATTATTTGCCCCAATGGGTTGTCAAGCTGCTAGCCGATGACTTTTATACCTCCGGTCTCTACCAAAACCTGTTTATTTGGCCCGTGGCGACAGCGGCAAAAGGCTTTAACTGGGTCGAGCGCTATGTCATTGATGGCGTTGTCAACTTTGTTGGTGTGGCGTCTTTATTGAGTGGAGAAACCCTGAAATACAGCAATCCTGGGCGCTCTCAAGTCTATGTCTTGACCATCGCCATTTGCGTGGTGCTCTTGGGTCTTTTCATGAGCTGGAACTATCTGCCAAACCTTGGTCAATTCTCTGTGTTCTGATTGTCGATTTCTGTTTTACAAGATTTTTAACCCAAGTAAGCCATGATGCTCACTCTATTAATGGGACTGCCATTGTTAGGAGCCCTAGCGTTAATTCTTTTTCCACCGGCTAAAGCTAAGCTGGGTGCTCTTTTGGGAGCGAGTCTGACGCTAGTGTGGGCAATCTGGTTGTTTCGCCAGTTTGACCTTAGCAATAGCCAGTTTCAACTGGTGGAAAATTCACCTTGGCTGCCGTTTCTAGGTCTGAACTATGAGCTAGGAATAGACGGCCTCGGATTGCTGATGGTGGGGCTAAATGCTCTACTCACTTGGATCGCGATTTACAGCGCTAGGGACGATATAGAGCGACCACGACTGTTTTATAGTCTGATGCTGCTCACGAGTAGCGTCATTTCTGGTGCTTTCTTAGCTCAGAATTTTCTTTTGTTCTTTCTCTTTTACGAAGCCTGTCTGATCCCCCTATATTTGTTAATCAACATCTGGGGTGGAGAGAAGCGTAGCTATGCGGCCACCAAGTTTTTGATCTACACGGCTCTTTCCGGCGCATTGGTGTTAATTAGCGGGTTTGGCTTGCTGTGGTTAGGCGGGGCCGAGAACTTTAGCTACGCTGCCCTAGCGGACACTGATTTGTCCCTCAGACTCCAGGTGGTGCTGTTGATACCCCTGGCCCTGGGGTTTGGTATTAAAGTTCCCATGGTGCCACTCCATACCTGGTTACCAGATACCTATGTGGCCGCATCGACACCAGTGGCTATTTTACTGGGGGGAGTTTTGGCCAAACTGGGCACTTACGGACTGCTGCGCTTTGGTCTTAGCCTGTTGCCCGATGGCTGGGCTATTCTCGCCCCCTGGCTTGCTGTTTGGGCTGCGGTCACCATTATTTATTGTGCCTTCTTAGCCATTGTGCAGCGCGACATTAAGCGTATGGTGGCCTACAGCTCTGTGAGTCACATGGGTTATGTGTTGCTAGGTAGTGCAGCGGCTAATGAGCTGAGTCTGTCAGGGTGCATTGCCCAAATGGTTGCCCATGGTCTGGTGCTCGGCATCTTATTTAATTTGGTGGGGGTGATTGAAACCAAGGTGGGTAGCCGCGATTTAGATCGGCTCAATGGGCTCATGAACCCCGTCAGGGGGCTGCCCTTTGTGAGTGGGGCTCTGTTGCTGGGGGCCATGTCCAGCGCCGGGATTCCAGGTCTGGTCAGCTTTGCAGCTGAGTTTACGGTATTTTTAGGCAGCTATCGTGTTTTTCCATGGCAGGCCCTAGTGGGGATTGTTGGAACGGGACTAACGGCTGTGTATTTTGTTATTTTGCTCAATCGCACCTGCTTTGGTCGCTTAGATAACCAGCGGGCTTATTTCCCTAAAGTCTCCTTTGGGGAGAAGGCTCCAGCTTTGGTATTGGTGGTGCTGATTGTGGTGTTAGGTATCCAACCCAACTGGCTGATGCGCTGGACTGAGCCAACGGTGGTACAGGCAATCGCGGTGATGCCTGGGGCAAATCAGACGTTGCCATCTATTGGTGCTGTGCTGTTGAACGATGCCCCTTCGTAAGGGGGATGGATGTTGGGAAAAGGTGACTCCCTGGGCACTGGTTGATGGGGTGAACCCCACCCTATGGTTTTGTTATTTGTTTGGCGGGCGTTGCCCCGCGTTCTCTCTCTCTAAGAACTATGTCTGCTACAACTGCAACCTCCTTACCTGCTTCTAATCACGCCTATGCGGATGTCATTCATCGCTTAGAGGCCGGGGGCTCGATGCTGCCAGATACCCCTGAAAATTTGATGCAGATTATCGGCATTTACAAGGCCTATGCGGTGCCCATGGACTTTTACTGGCGCGATCTGCTGTACATTGCAGAGCGTGTTTTTCTACAGCCGCTGCCGTTTTTTAAGTATCTTATTTCTAAAGACTATTTAGAGCGCCACAACACCTACTCCGGTGATCAATCACCCCTGCGAGTGTGGCGGGGCGTTGGTGAGGCGCATCCAGAACTGCTGGAGTTTATGGCCAAGGGTGAATCGGGCCGCCGTGTGCCCCGGTTGTTGCATCACTTGGGGCATGACCGTGTCAATATGGAGTTTGCAGAAGCCTGTATGCGAGCCATGTTTTGGCATGAGGACATTAACCCAAAGTTTAATGCCTATCTCTACAGCGATGAGTATCTGGCCGCTGCCGATCGGGCGATCAAAGCTTACTTTAAGGGTAACTGGGCCATGTTAGGTCTCTATAAGCTCTTTCCCAATATGTTTATGGAGCAGGTGCGACAGCTGTCGTACTATGCCAATTTGGGGCTGTTTTGGGAAGTGATGGCTCCGGTCTTCTTTGAGATGTCAGATATTTATGATGAGGGTGGTTTTGCCGGTGTGCCCGATGCCATGAACTTTTTAGTGAATGGCATTTTTGCGGTAGCCGGTCGACCGATTTATCACCATGTTTACATTGGTGATGAGTGTTTTGAAATCATTCCTAAGTCCGTTGGCTTTACCTGGCTCTATGAGGCCGCGTTGCCCTATGTGGAAGCGGTATTTTATCGGACCACCCCCTTTCGGGGCACTAAATCCTACGATGCCCAAGCCGATCAGGTCCCCGATCAGCAGACGGACTTTCACTACGGCATTCTCTATGCCGATGTCTTTCCGGTGGGTAGCGCGGGGATTCCCCCCACGCTGTTGATGCAGGACATGCTTCATTTTCTGCCCCCCTACCTGCAAGACTATTACCAGCAGCACTGTCGGGGGGATGATGACCAGCTCATTCAGCTGGGGATTACCTTTCAGCGCTCAATGTATAATGTCACATCGGCGGTAATCCAGGCGCTGCGAGCGGCGCTGTACTATCCTCTAGACGATCCTAACCCAGAGCATTTGCTGGCTAACCGTCGCTTCTTTGAAGCTCAGATGGATCGGCTAACGCGACCAGAAGCACGACTGCGAGATATTCAAACGGCGGATTATCGCTAGGAGATGCGCCATTTGTAGAGGCATCCCATGGAACGCCTCTACAAATGGTATGAGAAATACGCTCATACGCTCAAATTAATGGCCCCTCGTCTTTTCTAACCATGTCAACCATTGTCGATATTGCAGTGAATACTCCTGGGTTTGAAACCTTGGTGGCTGCTGTTCAGGCCGCTAACTTAGTGGAAACGTTGCAGGGGGAGGGGCCTTTTACGGTGTTTGCACCCAACGATGCTGCGTTTGCTAAGCTGCCCCCTAATACGGTCAATAACCTGGTGCAGAATCCACCGCAGCTAGGTCGTATTCTGTGTTACCACGTTGTGCCTGGGCGCTGGGATAGTGCGCAGCTCGGTCAGTCTTCTGAGCTGACGTCAGTGGAAGGCTCGCCGATTCCCATTCGCAGCCATAGCCCCCTAGAAATTAAAAATGCTGCTGTAATTGCCGCGGATATTGAAGCGAGCAATGGCATTATTCATGTCATTGATACAGTGATGTTGATGGGTTAGGGCAAAACCGGTACTTGTCATGGGATCTGCGATCGCATAAACCTAATTGTTCTTAAGCAAGGGACACCCGAGCTATGCTGAGCTTTTCATGTCAAGATGTAAAGCGTGTGGATTACTTCATCTCCGACATCGGCGAAAAAGCCGACTAAAATTGCGCTTGGCAACTTTGATGGTGTGCACCTTGGCCACCAGCGTGTAATCGAACCTGTCTTGACCCATAAGGGTGGTTTACCGTCGCTAGAGTTAGCTGAGGATATGTGTTTGCAGGCGGCTGAAGCGTCTGGCTATAGCGACTTGCCGGGTGCCGTGACCAGTATTGATGTGCCGACGTCAGGATTTACTGAGTGGGCGTCGGTGGTGACCTTTTTTCCCCATCCCAAGGAGTTTTTCTCGGGGCATTCGCGACCGCTGCTGACGCCGCTAGAGGAAAAAAGCCGTCAGCTAGCTTGTTTGGGGGTAGATCAGCTGGTCCTTCTGCCATTTAATGCGGCGCTGGCTAACTTGGATGCGGCTGAGTTTGTAGAGCAAATCCTGATTCACGAGTTGCAGGCGACTCACATTAGTGTGGGCAGTGATTTTCATTTTGGCAAGGGGCGGAGGGGGAACGCGGAATTACTATGTGCGATCGCAACCCGCCACAAGATTCCTATCACCATCGTTCCCCTGCAAAATGACATTGAGGGTCGCATCAGCAGCTCCCGTATTCGTCAGGCCCTTACCGATGGTGAGTTAGATCGCGCTAACCAGCTATTGGGTCGACCCTACATATTGACGGGGCACGTTGTCCAGGGAAAACAGCTGGGACGTACCATTGGATTTCCCACCGCCAACCTCAAACTACCGACAGATAAATTTATCCCGCGTCAGGGTGTTTACAGCGTTAAAGCGTTTAACATTTTGCCCGATCAAAAACCTCTTTTTGGGGTGATGAACATTGGCAATCGACCCACCGTAGAGGGTCAAGACTTAAGTGTCGAAGTCCATCTATTTGACTGGGATGGAGACCTCTATGGAGAGACCATAACCGTTAGTTTAGAGAGTTTTATCAGGCCGGAACAGAAGTTTGAGTCGTTAGATAGCTTAAAACAACAGATTGCTCAAGACTGTAAGACAGCCCGAGAGATCCTAAAGCGATTTTCTTCATCGGCTGCTCAGCCACAGCACGATGGGGAGGGTGCCTAAACTGAGCAATGTGGAGATCACAATGGTTCTGGCTACGCGTACGGTGTCACCCCCTAGCTCCGTGACCCAGATGAGAGAATTAACGGCTACGGGCATGGCGGCCTGTAACACTACTACCTGACGGTCTATGCCCGTTAGCCCCACCAAATTTGCAATGTTAAAGGCCAACAGCGGTGACACAATTAGCCTCAGTCCTGCGCCCATCAGCTCGTAACGACCAAACACAAACGGTGTTTCAGAGAGTTGAATACC
Organism: Cyanobacteria bacterium J06554_1; assembly: GCA_038534515.1. GTDB lineage: Bacteria > Cyanobacteriota > Cyanobacteriia > Phormidesmidales > Phormidesmidaceae > Leptothoe. Next base: position 35,091 of record JBCAWO010000011.1, on the reverse strand, counting down.
CAGCATTAGCAGGGCGACGGGGATGGCTCCGTCGCTTAATAGGGTGACGCCGCGCTCGATGGGGATGGGCAGTACTGCCCCTGTGCCTTGAAGAGCAATGCCTGCGATCGCAGCCCACAAAACGGGTAAACACATGGTATAACGCAGGCCGCTGAGCACGCCTTCCCCCTTTAGCACAATGGGAAAAACGCTAGCGGTCATCAGACTAGAGCCCACCAGGTAAACGATCGCCCGTTCTAACCCGGCCTCGCCCAGAGAAAACAGCACAAAGGGAAGACCCATATTGCCCACGTTGGCAAAGATTGTTGTGGCGATCAGGCTCTTATTTTCATCAGATGAGAACGTTAGCAGTCTGCCCAGGGTGATGGCTAATAGATATAGCAGGGCAGTATGGAAAATAAAGGCGGTGAGAATTGCGATCGCAGGCCCTAATTCTAAGGTTGTTTTTGCCAGACTGTGTAACACTAGCGCTGGCACCAATGCATAAATGCTCAGTCGTGCTAGGGTTTGTCGCTCCAGTGCAAATGTGTGCCCTACCCAAACCCCCACCAGTGCCACCAGTGCGATGGGGAATATGGCTGAAATTAAAATTTCCATAACCCAAGAACTAAAACCCTGAGTATCCTAACGCAGCGTTCACGGCAACCGACCAATGCCGCTTTTTGGGGAGTGCTAACCGGCATAATGATGACTGCCACGCTAACTCCCGCCAGTGACTGCCAGGTCCCCTTCCTTGCATAAGACAGGGGTGCAAAAACGTACAAGACGACCCCCAATATTCCTCGCTAAACTGAGGTTTACATTCGTTAGTGGGTCGTTAATGGGGCTATGAGTCGTCAAGCTACTCCCAAGGAACGCGTCAAGTTTTGGCGTGACCCAGTATTGCGTGGTCTAGAAATGCTACATGCCACGTACATCACCTATTCCTTTTCCCGCCATGCCCATGAAGGGTTTGGCATTGCCATTGTCGAATCAGGGGTAATGGAGTTTGACTATCGTGGCGCTAACCACATTGCCCCGGCTGGCAGTGTAGTCATCACCCACCCTGGTGAAATGCACACAGGCCATGCTGTTTTAGAAACAGGGTGGACCTATCGCACCCTGCTACCAGCGATTGACTGGCTCCGGCAGGCTGCCACAGAATTAAATGAATATTCGGGGACTCTTCCCTACTTTTCATCCCCTGTTATTCACGATAAACGCCTCAATCATCAGCTGATTAACCTCCATCGTACCCTTGAAAAATCTCCTTCTTCCATAGAAAGAGAGTCCTATTTTCTATGGGGAATGACACAGCTCATCCATCGATATGCCAGCAATTGTCCTCAGCTTCAGCCAGTTGGCAAAGAGAATCAGGCTGTACAACAGGTACGTGACTATCTGACCTGTCACTACACCCGTAATATTTCCCTAAATGAACTTGCCAGCTTAGTAGATCTAAGCCCCTTTCGGCTCCTGAGAGCGTTTAAAGAACAGGTAGGTTTACCGCCCCATGCCTATCTAAATCATGTACGAGTTCATCAAGCAAAACAACTGTTGGCGTCAGGCTATCCCATTCCTGCTGCTGCCCTAGCCACTGGCTTTGCCGATCAAAGTCATCTACATCGCCATTTCAAGAAAATGCTGGGCGTGACTCCAGGACAGTATGCAAGAGGCTGTCAGCTATAGCTTAGGACCAAGGATTTGATAACTTGTCGATCTCTCCCCTCTCCCAAGGGAGAGTGTGCCTGAAAGGTAGGGTGGGTTCGATCATCTGCGTTAACGGCCAACCCACCCCATTTCCCCTCTCAGGAGGGGGTAGGCCAGCCACTGGCATCATCCTGTCAAAGCGATGTCCAATATAAGTCTGAGCTTATCTGTCTGGAAAGGCGTTAATCATGTGTTGAGTATAGGGCCGTACTAGACTTTTCTCGTTGGGTTCCAGCCTATCTAAGATTTCACGCATCAATAAAATATTGCCATCAACGGTCATGGTCCATGGGATGTTCAGGGTTCCATAGACCATGACACAAATAGCCGGCAGCTCTTGCTTAACAAATTTTAGATCTTTCGCGAGAAAAGATAGCCATAAATAGACTTGAAACATCTCAAAATCACGTATGCAAGAATGTTTTACAGCCGGACTGCTGAGATCACCTCTGCGACTGTAGTAGTTTGGAAATGTCTTACTCCATCGAGTGTATGTTGCGACCGCTATATCATGGGTCATGGGTAAAATACGTTCCACAATGGCAAACGCTGAAGACCTCGATGTATAAGCTACGGCAGCTGCGCACATTTGCTGCCAGGGCAAAGCAACCTGCTCCTCAAGAAACTGAAAATAGCATTTAATAAACACTTGTTCTGCAGGTCCTAACTGTTCTAATAACAGAGCATTACTGAGGTTGATCTGGGTTGTCGCAAAACCCGCAGACTGCCAACTTTGAGACGACTTATTCTGATCTTGAAGTTCTGATAAAAGAGGGGCTAGTGCAGCTGCTAGCCTGTTAATTTTTGGAATTCCCCAAGATTCTAAAGACGGTTCTATCAAGGCATGCCCCTGCGGTCCTTGGGATAGTACAACGGGTGCTGACTCCTGATAAATCTCTATCAATTGCAGATAAATGCGACTAATTAGTTTAGCTAGGCTGGATGTCTCTTTAAAGTTTGAGGCCTGATCATCCGAGTAAAGCGATCGGGTCCTGACTGCGGCAAGATTACATTGTTGCTCAACAACTTTTTTGCTTAGTTTTTGGGCTGTTTGTTTGCGACCTTGTTTTGAGACAGCTTCGCGCAATTTGCTGCGGGCGGTAAGTTCATTGTTAGTCAGCAGACCAGACAGATCAGGGAAATAGCGATTGGCCCATATGGTTGTCAGACGCTCAACAGTTTCGACTTGGGGCAGATTAAGGCTTACTGGCATACAAAATAATATATTTAGGTGGAATATTGAAAATTGAATATTGATAAGTACTCATATAATCTGTTGTCTAATCAGCTAGTCGGGGCCCTCCCATTATCTATACATCAAGAATCACTCTATTCATGAAAGAAATCATGTCTCATGTTGCAAACGTGGGAGAATATTGGACCACCTGAATTCTCAAAAAACTCAAATTTATATGTAGTCATATACGTCATCTATTCAGATGATTGTCAAGTGCTCCATGTAAACTATAGACCTTAGTTTTTATAAATATCTAGCGTTTTGACTGTCTTGTTAAAAAATACAATGGTCGATGTTAATTATATGGAAATATCTCATATAAAAACATCTAATATTCTTTAAGGTATGGCGAATATTCTAATCATTATTAAACTACGAGAAAGTCTCATGAAAAATCTCTAATAAATTAGAATTATCTCAGAGATTAATAAGGGCTTTCTAATCTAAATCTACTATTATCCAAGACTTATCTAAATAATATCTTTAAGAGGAATAAACTCGAAAATGTAACAGATAATGAGTAGGTGCTAATGCTTATTAGCATAACTTATGGCTGCCATTTACTCTACGGAGCATTTGGAGCCTATCTGTATTAAAAGCTGCGTAATTTTCTAAAAAACTCTCTTTTTCTAAGGGCTATTCTCTTTAAGAAATTTTGTATAAAAAATTACTGCAATATTAGCGATAGCCATAGGCTTGAAAATAGAATCTGTATATGTAGCCACATATCTTAGGGCAGATAGATTTAAATATTAATTGAGCTATATGTCTGTACACTATTGAACGGCTACTGACTTGTCAAACAAACGATATTGATATCTGGTATTGATGCTGTTTGTATGAGTTTCTGGCTTGGTTCGTTGCTCTATGAAAGAAATGATGCTGATAAGTAGTATTTGTGTTTTCGATTGGAGCGTTTTTTGAGCGCTTATTTTATTTAAATGGTGATTGATTATCTAAATCTTCGTAAGCTAGATCTTAACCTGCTACTTGCTCTTGATGTTTTAGTTGAGCAGGTTAATGTGACTAGGGCAGCAGAAAAGCTTGATATGAGTCAATCTGCCATGAGCTATGCCCTAAAACGCTTGCGAATACTTTTGGATGATCCCATTTTAATTCGCTCATCTAGAGATATGGAGGCGACACCTTATGCCCGCGAAGTTAGTATTGCGGTACGTCAGATCTTAACTGAGATTCAAAGTAATATTCTCGAAAAGAAACCATTCAACCCTGACATGGTGAGTGGTGATTTTCGAATTGCGTTTAGTGACTATGTTGAAGCTACCTTGGGTAAGAGTCTTTTAGAAAGATTAGCTAAACTAGCTCCTGGTATCCATATTCGAGTTAGCAATCTTAATCGCACAGATATGTTAGATGCCTTAGATGGAGGTAGGATTGACCTGTTGGTAGATGTCAACGCTCATCATAAAAGCTGGCACTTTAAACAGGAGCTGTATCAAGAAGAATTTGTGTGCGTTGTTGATAAAGATGTTAGCTTTTCTGAGATGACCGTTGAAAGATATCTTGAAGGACGTCATATCCTTGCCTCTACGCAAGAGAGTGTTATTGCTCTGTTAGATAAAACAATGGCACAGCCAAAAGTAGCCCAAAATGTAGCCTGGTCAACGCCTCATCTTATGGCCATTCCCTTTTTGGTTACCAATTCTGATTGCATTGCCCTACTCCCCAGACGTCTGGCTCAAAAATATGCCAACTTGCTGGAATTAAAAATTTTGCCACCACCGCCTGATTTAACAGATCTTACGGTTTCAATGTTTTGGCATCAGCGTAATGATAATGTTGCCCAACATCAATGGTTGCGGAGTCAGTTAGTTGAAGCGGCGCAGGCACTACAATAGTAGCCCCTCTTTGGTTCTGTTTAGCCATGGGCAAGCCCCATATGTGATTTGATCGCTGATGGCTGTCTTGTGAAGAATGGACCCATAGGCTGGGCAACGTCATTTGGAAACCCTTAAACCCATCATGAGAATACCTTCATAATTCTAGATAAAGTAAGAAAACGTTTATTTTCTTCCATGAGGTGCTTCTCTCAAAAGAACGTGGATAAGATGGGAATGGAAGTATTGCTAAAAGCTGGGTAACCAGTGCTAAGTCCATGGGAAGGCGACTGGATTTATCTTTCCTTAGAAAGCGTCTATTTGCACCGTTTTATGCCAGTTTTACAGTATTGGTCGTTCTGCTCTTGGCCCAGGAAGTGCTCAGCGTTGCCGTGAATATTGCCAGGCAGCGAACCGCCCAAGATATTACCCAGACGGTTGAGACCAAACGTGAAAGCGAGCGGCTACTAAGATCGGCATTGGAAGCAAAAGTTGCGCTGCGGGGTTATTTGCTGACTGATAATAAAGATTTTTTAAGGCAATATCAAGCTGGACGTGACACCTTTGAAGTAAGCTTTCATACTCTCTCAGGTTTATTGGCGGAAGACGACACTCAGCAAAGCACCTTAATCCTGATTCGAACATTTGATGATCAATGGTTACGAAAATTTGCACAGCCGGTGATCGATGGGACATTTGATCGCGAGATCTTAGCTGAAGAAAGTTCATTGGATATTCTTCGAGCAGCTGTTAATCGTATTCTTGATTATGAGAAGGCTATTCTGGCTGATCAAAATAAGCGGCTAGCGCGGTTAGATCGCCTCAATCGGTTGGGATTAGGTCTTAGCGGTATCGGTATTGGGCTGATTGTTGTGGGTGGTGCTCTGAACCTAATGCTTTTGCGTCGGCGTATCCTCACGCCATTGAGACAACTAATACGTGTGGGGGACAATTGGCGCAATGGCCAACTTGCTAAACGAATCGAACATGTATCGGAAGATCCTATGGGAGATTTGGCGACTACGCTCAATGGTATGGCTGAAGGGATTAGTGTGCGGCAAGAACGTATTCAGCAGCGAAACCAACAGCTAGGAGATTTGATTAGCACACTCTCCCACGATTTGCGCACTCCCCTCTTAGCCAACCGTGGCATGCTGAATGCAATTGTGAGGGGGGCGTTTGGCCCCGTGAGCGATCTGCTTAAAGGCTTGCTCAAAGACTATCGTGAAGCCAATGATAATTTGATCAAGCTTGTGGAAACGCTGCTGGATATTAGCCGTTATGAGGCGCAAGGGAGTCAGCTGCTTAATTGTGAGCCTTTGAACTGGGAGAAAATTTGTAACCGGGTGATCCTGTGGGTGCAGGATAGTTCTGAGGCCAAATGTGAACTTACAGTTTATATCGCTCCTAATACTCCCCAAGTGTATGGTGATGCTATCGAGATTCAGAGAGTTTTGCAAAACCTGATTGAAAATGCGGTGCGCTTAAGTGATGAGGGGAAACCAGTGTCTATCAAGATTACCTCAACGACTGCCAAGAGTGTTTCTGTTGCCGTGTCTGATCAGGGTCCGGGGTTAAAAGAAGAAGAGATTAGCTCGTTGTTCTATCGGTTCTCCCAAGGTCCGGGTCGTCAGGGGCGTGCTGGGCTAGGTCTATATCTTTGTCGGCAAATTGTTGAGGCCCACGGGGGTAAAATTTGGGTGGAGAGTATCCTGGGGCAGGGTGCTACCTTTGAGTTTATGCTATTGGTTGATCATTCGATGTGTGCTGTGCCGACGTCTTAGTCTGTTTATTTGTCGAGGTGGCTATGGCAACTGATCCTATCCGTGTTCTTTTGGTGGAAGATCATGCTCTGATGCGGAGAGGTCTGGCGGGACAGTTTAGCTTAGAGCCAGACTTTGAGGTGGTGGGTGAAGCTGAAAATGGACAGCAGGCAATTGAATTAGCGGCTCAGCAGCAGCCAGACATTATTTTGATGGATATTGAGATGCCTGTTTTAGATGGAATTTCGGCAACTCAAACGATCAAGGCATCACGGGTAGGCGTTCGGGTTTTGGCGTTAAGTGCCTTTGGTAAAGATAGCCAGGTGGTTGGGATGCTGGCGGCTGGTGCCGATGGCTATTGTCTTAAGAGTATTGACTGGCAACAGCTGCTAGCCGTGTTGCGTCTGATTCAGGGCGGGGGTACTTATTTGGATCCGCAAATTGCCCATAAGTTGGCGTCTATGCTGCAAGGGGCCACGGCAGCCGTTTCAGTTCATAGTGAGTCACCCTCTATCCTGACAGACCGCGAACGTGATGTTTTGCAGCTGATTAGTGAGGGCTGTTCTAATCAGGAAATTGCCGATCAGCTCTACTTATCCTTTGGCACGATTAAAGCCTATGTGCGGACTATTCTCAATAAGCTCAGCGTCGATGATCGGGTGCAAGCGGCGGCCAAAGCGGTTCGCGAGGGCTTGATTTGAGCCTCTTAATGGATAGGATATCCATCTGGATACTATCTAGTGACTCTATAACAATGGCCATCGGATAGTAGTAGTCATACGGAGACCTCTGTTATGCTCAGAGAGCTCACTCAGCATAGATAGTGAGTAGAGTTGTTAACCATAACACTGTTGCTTGTAAATCTGGACGCTTACTACTGTTTCTGAGGGTCTCTAACGGCTTCTTTCTATGCTGTTCTTAGATTGCCACGGGAGAGCCTATCGAGATTTTGTTAACTTAATTCTTTAGCTGTGGCTAAGCCACTGTGATACCTCTGTGACACCTCGGTTTACATGCATTTCTTTCCTTTGCAAGCTGGGCTGTATTTTGTATGAGCCGTATTTTAATTGTTGAAGACTCTTTACGGGTGGCAGCTTTTTTAGAGAAAGGCTTGCGGGCTAATGGATATACTCCGACTATTGTGGATAATGGCAATGATGCGATCGCAACTGCCCTCAGCGATCAATTTGATCTAATGATCCTGGACCTGGGCTTACCAAAAATAGATGGTTTAACCGTGCTCGATGCGCTGCGACGACAGGGCATTGCCATTGCCATTATTATTCTCAGTGCCCGCCATGCAGTCAACGACAAAGTTGCTGGGTTTGAGCGTGGTGCAGACGACTATCTGACCAAACCATTTCGCTTTGAAGAGTTGCTGATGCGTATTCGTGTGCGGTTGCGAGATGCGCGCAAGACTCAAGCTGAGATGTCTACAGCGTCTTATCTAGTTGATTTTCGCGGCGTTGAACTTGACTTGCGTTCCAGGGATGCACGGGTTGATGGCCAAATAGTCAAACTCTCAGCCCGAGAATTTCTCTTAGCTGAGACCTTTTTACGTCATCCGGGACAAATTTTGAGTCGAGAACAGCTGCTTGACCACGTTTGGGGGTATGACTATGATCCAGGGTCCAATGTTGTCGATGTCTATGTGGGATACTTGCGCAAAAAGCTGGGCCACCATTTGATTGAAACCGTTAGAGGTATGGGCTATCGGTTAAAACATGAGTAAACTCTAACGTATCTATCATCGCTATTTTAAGTTTGTCCCAAATACTGAAGATCAGCGCAGTAACCGTTGGTGGCTCTCAGTATGGCTAGAATTTTACTGGTAGATGATGAACCTCGAATTGTCACGTTTCTAGAAAAGGGACTTAAAAGACAACGTCATCAGGCTGAATCGGCATTTAATGGTCGTGAAGCCCTCGATATGGCCCTATCTCAACCCTTTGATTTAATCCTTTTAGATTTGGGTCTACCTGTGATTGATGGGTTTGATGTGTTGAGTAAACTGCGTGAAACAGAGCAGTCGCTACCGGTGATGATTATTACCGCCCGTGGTGAGTTAGATTGTGCACGGGCTATTCAGCTTGGTGCCAATGATTGCATTCATAAACCATTTCGCTTTAGTGAGCTATTACCCAAACTAAATAGCCTTTTGGGGGAACCTGTTCCATCTATTGCAGATTCAGTAGCTGGCTACTCCACCTGGTCTTAAGCTGGCGGGTTTAGAGATGGAGATTGTCATTGTTCATGGTCTACCCCTCGTCTGTGGGGCAAGCGTGTTGTTTTGGTATAATCAATACCTTGTCTACCCGGTTGCCATCCATATCCATCACTTCTACGGTAAACCCGTGCCACTTAAAGCTATCGGTGGCACTCGGAATTTTTCCCAGCTGGTGAATTACGAGACCCCCAAGGGTGTAATAGCTAGCCGTCTTATCAGAGAATTCTCCCAGGTTTAAACAGCTATATATCTCTTCAATGTTCATCATGCCATCCAACAGCCAGGAGCCATCTTCACGCTGACGCGGCTTGTCCCTAGACTCATCAAATGAGGGCGCGTCGCCGACTAGGGCTTCAAGAATGTCCCACAGGGTTACAAGCCCTTGAATGACCCCATATTCGTCAACGACCAGAGCCGTGTGTACCCGCGAATGTTTGAACTGCTCTAACAGCGGTAGCGATCGCGATAGTTCAGGAATGACCAACGGTTGCTCTAGACCCACAGTCAGATCTAGCGGATCGTTATGCAGTGCCCGGTGCAAGAGGGAGTTGACGCTGATTAATCCCAAAATATTATCTAAGTTGCCCTGGCATACGGGCAGTCGACGGTAGCGACTGCCAATAATTTTGCGCTGATTTGCCTCAGCCGTAGCTTCCAAATCGAGCCATGTAATTTCAGGGCGTGGCGTCATAATTGAGGTTACCTGTCGATCTCCTAATCGAAACACACGCTCCATAATTTCCTGTTCGGCTACCTCGAGGGTGCCTTCTTCGGTGCCCTGCTGGATGAAAGCACGGATTTCAGCCTCGGTCACGCTGGGGCCACGGTCGGGTTGGATATTGAGGAGACGCACCACCAGGTTGGTGGAAAAACTCAGCAGTGCTACCACCGGGGCTGCCAGCTTTGATAGCATCGCCATGGGTTGGGCAATGGTCTTAGCAATGGCCTCGGGCATAGTGAGGGCCAGCTGCTTGGGGACTAGCTCACCTAAAATCAGCGATAGGTAGGTGATGATTGCCACTACCAGGGTAAAGGCGAGACTATCGGCATGGACCGACAGCGGTGGAATCTGACGGAGTAGCTCTGCCACCGGACCCGCTAGAGCTGACCCCCCAAAGGCACCACTAAAGATGCTGATTAAGGTGATGCCCACCTGTACCGTAGAGAAGAAATTATCAGGCCGTTTCGCTAACTTGAGGGCCGCCCTAGCCTGGGGGTCGCCGCTGAGTGCCGATTGCTCCAAGCGTACTTTTCGAGCTGATACGACAGCCAGCTCAGACATGGCAAATACGCCATTGGCCAGGATTAATGCCAGAACGATGAGGATGTTGGTGAGCATAAAGGCTAGCAGGCGACAGAGTTTATCTTCCTATTAGATTAGGCTACTGGGACCGTTAGCTAAACTCTAGTGAGCGGGTGGGAGCGGTCCATATCTTAGCCGTTACTGCTTGAAAACTCTCTCACATATTCTAAGATATCGTCTTTTCTTTCTCCCATTGCCTCAGTGAGACTGGGTGGCCTGCTTATTCATCCAAGTCTTTTCCAATCATAATGCGATGGCCATCAACAGTGCGGAGGCCAAATTCTCGCATACCCCAGGGTTCGTCGCGTAAGGGTTTGATGATTTCTATGTCGTGAGCTATTACGTTGTTATATTCAGTGTCTACGTCATCAACAACAAAATAGGCAAAATAGGAATGATCGCCCAGGTTTTTGGGGGGTATGGCATCAGGACATTCCCCAGCCATGATGCGACAGCCATCGCGGACGTACATGCGCCAGCCAGGATCGCCAATATCTTCAATGGTGAAGCCGAGGACATCTCGATAAAAATTGGCCGAGGTTTCAAGATTGAGTACGGCTAAGACGTAGAGTGTGCGTTGAATCATAGGTGTGTTTGTAGGGGCACTACAAAACCATGGACAGCGCCATCCTAGCCCTAACTCTGGGGGGGCCGTGGCACCATCGGCAAACGAATAAACATCTGCCGATGGCTTACCGTCGAGATTCTCTAGCAATCTTAACGGCAAAGGTAGGTTACCCCTGGCCCCCCTGATTTACATCGCGGCTTCACAAGTTGGCTGATTTTACGGCTCTAAACGCCTGGAGAAAATGGACTATGCGTTTGAGCGTAGCCAGCTTTCTGCGTCGTTAGGGGTCAAAAATGTTTCGATGTTCCAACCTCTGTTTTGGCTCACCAGTTTATAGAAATCAACCAGCTCTTGGTTCTGAGCATTGTCATTGACCAAGGCGATGCGAGTGGGACGGTTTTTGCCTATGCGATCGCAAAGTGCTGGCAAGTTATAAATGTACGTGATGGATAACTTAAGTTCAGCGTCCGTAAAATTGACCAAGTAGTACGAAGTTCCAAACTTTTCTGATATTCGATGACTTTCGTACAGTTCTGCTTCAATATCTGCTTCGTTGATAATGCCATTAAAAACCGTTTCCACAGCATTAAGCTCGGGGCTGTATCTCGCTGAAAAGGGCATAGGCTGTTAATCCTCATCAGGATTCACCTGCAGTGATGCAATTTTTTGACCCACATCACCTAATCACATACATATATGGTGACCATTGCTAAGATAAGCAGCTGATTGACGGTCCCTCTAAAAAATTGGCCATGCAGGCGGTGTGTAGCGCGTTAGAACCTCGTCTATTTGGCCGCCGCCGTTTAAGCTTCTATTTCTTTTGGGCCGAACCATGATGACATCTGCAAAGTATCGATACCCCAACGACTCTACAGATCCGTTCATCCCCGAAATCGGCGGCGGCTCTGGGGCCATGATTTATGAGCTGTGTCATTCCAAAAGCTTGAGCTCTGTGGGTAAGCTGTAGTGAGTTAAACCCAAGGGCAACTATGCGCGATCGCATCGGTCACATCGTACAGAACCTCAATAAAACCATCGTTGGTAAAGAGGCTCCCATCCGTTTAGTTTTAGTAGCTTTGCTGTCTGGCGGCCACGTTCTGCTCGAAGATGTGCCCGGTGTTGGCAAAACCCTGCTAGCCAAGTCCCTCGCCCGCTGTATTGCTGGCAAATTTCAGCGGGTGCAGTGTACCCCCGATTTGCTACCCAGCGATGTCACTGGTACAAATATCTGGAACCCCAGCAGCGGTCAGTTTCAGTTTCTGCCCGGGCCCGTCTTTGCCAATATACTACTCGCCGATGAAATTAACCGTGCCACCCCCCGCACCCAATCGGCTCTGTTGGAAGTGATGGAAGAACATCAAGTCACCCTCGACGGTGTCTCCCGTCCCGTGCCCGATCCATTTTTTGTCATTGCCACCCAAAACCCAGTGGAATACCAGGGGACATTTCCACTACCTGAAGCTCAAATGGATCGCTTTGCCCTTTCCCTGAGTCTGGGCTATCCCAACGCCAATGACGAACTCAAGATGCTACACAATTTGGCCCAGCCTGTAAAACCGGCTGATCTACAGCCCTGCATCACCCTAGACGAAATGCACAGTTTGCAGAAAGAGTGCAAAAAGATAAACGTAGAAGACTCAGTGCAGCAGTATATGCTCAACCTTGTGCGAGCTACCCGTGTGCATGATGATGTTGCCCTAGGCGTCAGTCCCCGGGGTACAGTGGCGCTGTATAGAGCTGTTCAGGCGTTGGCCTTTCTAGAAGACCGAGACTATGTGCTACCCGATGATGTTAAGGCCTTAGCATCGTCTGTATTAGCCCATCGCTTGATCGCGAGTGGCGGTCACAAAAGCGAACCCATTATTGCCGAGCTTTTAGATACCGTTGCCGTGCCCTAACTGTCGCTACTTCTCAGGTTGGATTCAGAAAAATCAATTATCCTTGAATCGCTGCTTTAGGAACTTTCAGCAATGCGTAACCTGTTGGGGCTTGCCTTAGTAACTGCTTTATTAGCCGTTAGCTGTGCCCTACTCAATCCATCCTTATCTAGCCAAACTCCGGCTGATGGACAAAGCGCTGCCATGGCGGAGCTCCATAAAGATGACGTGCCCATCGCTTCGCCAGGTGCAAAAGATGTAGCTCCTGATGCGGTCACAACTGAGGATGTCACCTACGGCACCCTCGACGGCATTCCCTTCAACGGCTATCTAGCCAAGCCTGCTGATGCCAGCTCCCCCTTACCAGGGCTAATTGTCATACAAGAGTGGTGGGGGCTTAACGACAACATTCGCACCATGACCCGTCGTCTGGCAGCAGAAGGCTACACCGCATTAGCCGTTGATCTTTACGACGGTGAAGTGGCAGAAAACCGCGATCAGGCCAAGACGTTAGTACAAGCCGCCATTCAAAATTCAGATCGCCTAACCCAAAATGTTGTAGCTGCCTACGGCTATTTAACCGACGAGCAGCAGTCCCCCACGGTTGGTACCATTGGCTGGTGCTTTGGTGGTACCTGGTCGCTAAACACAGCCCTGGCCCTACCGACCGAGCTAGATGCAACGGTCATCTACTATGGTGGGCAAATTTCCACCGATCCAGCCACCCTAGAGCCGTTGCAAATGCCTATTCAAGGACATTTTGGGGCCTTAGACTCAAGCCCGTCTCCTGAGACCGTCCAAGCCTTTGAAACCGCGTTGACTAGTTTGGGTAAAGAGACTGAGATTTATATCTACGAAGGGGCAAACCATGCCTTTGCAAACCCCTCCGGCACCCGGTATAACGCGGAAGCGGCCGACCTGGCTTGGCAGAGAACGACCGCATTTCTAAAACAGCATCTGCAAGGTAATAGTTAACCGGGCGTTGCTGATCCTCGGGATGCAAGGTACACAGTGACCCCCACCCGGTAAGCTATCACTAGGCTCAGCCCCTTGCTCTGTTCGTTTCCTATGCCTACAACCCAAAACCTGATACCAGAGCTGGAAGCCGCTTGCAAAGACCTCTTATGGCGTAGCGAGGCAGACTATCCCTTTGAGGTGGCTACGTTACCCATTACCAAGCAACCCCTCAGTATCGACAGGCAACTACTCGCCATTTATCCAGACAATACTCCGGTGGCCATCATCAGTCTCGAGACGTTTTTTGCCCAAGCCGTCGTGGAACGATCCTGGTTTGATTCCCATGAATTAACCCTGGTCCAACGCTATCGCAACCTTCGGGATCTACTCGAAACTACCCTAGAAAATCTGCAGGTTTATCGCATCGGCAGCGTAGAAATAGATGTATATCTACTGGGTAAAACAGAAGACGAGCAGGTGATTGGAGTTAAAACAAAAGTTGTAGAGACCTAAACGTATGGGGTCTATGGCACGTAGCCGTTGTAACCCAAAGCTTTCATAGAGATTTATGCCTGGTTTACACCATGGGCAAAGCCGCAGATCTATTTATTGCCTAGTGACGGCTGCGCTTTGCTTCTAACTCAGCTTGTATGGTTTCAGGAACATCCGATAGCAGATCATAGCCAGTGGCTAGCTCAATTCGGTCAATAGAGGTTTGGTAAGTTTGCCATTGCTCATCGAGACGATTGCCGTTGGGCATATCTACAACAATTGTCTCGGTATCGTAGGTGACATTGTCCACTGTTGGCTCATCATCAAAAATTATGACGACCTTCCAGGTGCGGCTAGGCGGAATCACTCGCTCCTTTGCAATGGCTTGCTTTTGACCATAGACACCACCAATGATGTAAAGCGTTTTACCCTGCTGGTAGATCAGATCTCGACAATAGGTTTCTAACTCTTTCCAAGGCCCGCGATTGTTTTCAGCGGTTTGGGGAAAGACGTTGGTCATCAAAAATGTTGCTGAATTATCTCGTTCAGTAGCAGTGCGATCGGCAGAAGGAACCATATGACCGCGATCATAGCCGCTACCGGTATAGTCTCTAGGTGTGACCTGATAAGTGCCCTTTGGGAGAATCCCATCGGGGCGAAAGTTGTTCTGCCGATCGGTACTGCCTATCCAATCGCGGTTGAGGACCCAGCTAGCCCATCGTAAGATGCCATGGCTTTGGCTATAGGCCAAAACATACTGCTCTCGATCTATTAAGTAATTATCAATGTTTTCTTGTCCCGCATGGCTTGGGTTGCCCAGGGCAATGTGAGGGCTGTTAGAAAAATAAGTTTCCCAGTCTAAGTCTGGTGTGGCTTGAGGAAGTCGCTCACAGGCACGACCGTTGCCATCACCGTCTAGATTGTAGGGGTCATTACTGTCCTCATCGAGGACTAACTGGGCTAACTCTTGACTGACAAAATCACCACAGTTACAGTTTTGCTCAACACAGGGTGGCAGATGGGCGTTGGGGTCAGACATCTGGGTGGTCTGATCACAGCTTGTTATGGCCAATAGTAGGACTGTTGCCTGTGCTGACTGCCGTATCCGACGTGCCCAATACTCCAAATTCCAATGCTTCAACGTCTCGACCTAAGTAGCTGATTCCTTCCCCATGAGTTTACCCTGATGTTAGTACAAAAATATTATCAATATTACAAAATACGTTCTTATGCTTCCTTTGATATCCCCTATGGAGGGACAGGGAAACGGCAGTATACTGTTAACTGCGCTGGATGATTTCGCTGGACGATTTTGCAGAACGATTTTTTCCGGCGAAACTTCTGGCAGAAACCCATCAACTAGCCCATCAACTATTTACCGATTGGTGACTATGCTCAACAACGCAATTGCATTACTAAACACTTGGTTTCCTCCTACTGAGGTCCATGCCCACTGTGATGGCCCCTGTGGTGTTTACGATCCTTCTGCTGCGCGCATCACAGCTGAAGCTGTTTTGTCGATGACTAAGAAAATCTTGGCCCTTGAAGAGCCATCGGATACAGCTGGCAAAGTAGCCTATGCCAATACCCTGTCTCGCTATATTGCGATCAAGGAAGAGCAAGCACAAAAAACTAAAGATGATTTATTAATTCTATGGACTGACTACTTTAAGCCAGTGCATTTAGAGTCCTATCCCGATCTGCACGATACCTTCTGGAAGGCTGCTAAGCTTTGCTCCGCTTGTAAAGTAGAAGTTAGTCAGCAGCATGCTGAAGAACTGATGGCTGCCGTTGAAAAAATCCACACTATCTTCTGGGCAACTAAGGGCCGCGAAGTGGCCTGGTTTACCGCTAGTTAGTGGCTGATATCGTCAAGATTTGAGAGATCCCGTAAGGTGTATGCTTTGCGGGATTTTTGTATCTTTATCTGTTAGGCAATGGACAACGGACAATGGACGGGCGGGAATGCATTGCCGCCGCAGGCAAAAATGCTTCCCAAGGCTGGCTGGGCTGAGTGCGCCCAATGGCTATTAGGACGACGACAGCGATTTGTGGTGCGTGAGAACTCTATGGTGCCAACGCTGATGCCAGGGGATACAATTTTGGCGGAAATGGGGGTGGCTGTGCAAATAGGAGATGTTGCAATTCTTCGCTGGAGAGATGTTACCAATGGCCCAGAATTTGGTTGGTTTGCTAGCTCAAAGGCCGTTAGTACGCCCTCAGACATGCTGATGATCAAGCGGGTCAGCGAGATTTTCTATGGCGAAGGAGTATACCTGATCAGCGATAATGCACATGAACCCAGCGCCCGTGATAGTAGACACTTTGGTGTTGTCGAAGCGGATAAAATTATTGGTCGTGCCACAAGCCGTTTAGCTACGGCGCTGTAGCAGTATTTGAGTATAGTGTCTTCATTAATCGCTCCATGGCAGCCCCCGTTACCATTAGTCCTGCAACCCGTGATGATGTTTCTCTACTTTTTGAGCTTGTCATGGCCCTAGCAGAATATGAAAACCTGGCCCACGAGGTAATCGGTGCACCTGAAGATTTAGAGAAACATCTCTTTGGCGACAGCCCTACAGCCCACGCAATTGTTGCTCGTATTGATGGCGCGCCTGCTGGTTTTGCGCTCTACTTTTTCAATTTTTCCACCTTTCTAATGAAACCCGGCATTTATCTAGAAGATCTATTCGTTCTGCCTGGGTATCGACGTCGAGGGATCGGTACCGCCATTTTTCAATACCTTGCTCAAGTTGCCGTGGCTAAAGGCTGTGGTCGTTTTGAATGGAGTGTCTTGGATTGGAACCAGCCTGCCATTGATTTCTACAGGTCTAAAGGGGCTGTGATGCTGGACAATTGGTCCACCTGTCGTGTTACTGGCCAAGCCCTTGAAGACTTGGCTATCAATGAGTGATCAGGTCGCAAAATATTGCTGTAATGAGTCAAACATGGTCTGGAGTTCCGCTGGCAAACGCCGAGCTATCTTACGTTTGGCTATATCAATGGGGACCAGCACCACATGGCCGCTAACGCATAGCTGTTGTTTCTCCTGGGTTGTATCGTAAATCTCATACAGCCACTTGAGTTTTACACCTCGACCGACGTCTAGTCGGGTTCTGACTAATCCGGCAGCGCCTAAAAGAAGCGGCTGGTGATAGCGCAGCTGTAAATCCACGACAGGTAAGTCATACCCAGCTGCCACAAAGTCTTCAAAAGCAAACTTAATATTACGGAGACACTCTACCCGCGCTGTTTCCATCCATTGGATATAGGTTCCATGCCAAACAATGCCGCCGTAGTCTGTGTGGTGAGGCTGTACCCGAAAACCATAATCGAACCAGCGGTTAGTCATAGATAAATTAATGGCCAAACTACGAATTGTGAATCCTGCTGTAGTTTACGAAAACAGCTTGCGTATCATAGATATTTATACATCCTTAAGAGTTTATCCAATAGGGTTGGTCAATGATTGAAACGATTTTGCTAGCTAGTTCTGGTCCTGGCAACACAGAAACTATGTTTAAGGCCCTGCTGGAAATTCCAATGATTCAGCGGTCTCAGGTAACCGTGCTGAAGGTAGTATCGCCTAAAACAGCTGCTGACAATATGGGTGATCAGCGCTCAGATAACGCCCAAGAGCTGGCTGAAACGATTGCTCGCCTGGGCATCGAGACTGCAAAGGTGACACCGATGCTGAGGGAGGGGGAGCCCAAAGACGAGGTTTGTAAGGTGGCCGATGAGATTGGTGCGGACCTGATCATTATGGGCTCGCGGGGACTGAGTGGCCTCAAGGCAATTTTGAAAAATTCAGTCAGTCAGTATGTTTTTCAGTTGTCATCACGACCAATGTTGTTAGTAAAGGATGATCTGTATAGCATCCGTCCCGTCAAGCGAGTTTTAGTGGCCCTCGATAAGTCTGATATGGCAAAGGAATCGCTGAAGGTTGCTATTGATCTCACTCGGGATATTAAAGATAGTGAGCTAGTGTTTGTCCACACGTTGTCTAATCTGCGCAACTCGATTGACGAGGCGATCAATGCTAATCCAGAGACTGATCCGGTCTTAGCGCCTGCTATTGCCGAAGCAAAGCGATATCGGATTAACTACC
Organism: Cyanobacteria bacterium J06554_1; assembly: GCA_038534515.1. GTDB lineage: Bacteria > Cyanobacteriota > Cyanobacteriia > Phormidesmidales > Phormidesmidaceae > Leptothoe. Next base: position 17,032 of record JBCAWO010000011.1, on the reverse strand, counting down.
GATGTGTGGCTCCAGAAGGCCAACCTGGCAAGCGAATTTGTGAGCTAGCTGATAACCTCAACGTTAATTTGTTAATTCTAGGCTCCCCCGACCGTCGTCCTTCTATTGCGAAAGGGCTGCCCGACATTGATCGACTCCTGGGTAAGTCCTTGTCTGACTATGTGCGTGTCAATGCGCCCTGCCCGGTTTTGCTGACACGTATTGAAACTGACTGAGACTGTGGGTGGTTTTGAGGCTTGAGTTAAGCCAACGTAGTCAACCCTAAAGCTTGCAAGTCTGAGTTCTAACCTTAGGGGCTTTATCGCTGACAGAGCTGGGCTTTACTGCTTTTACGCTATCCTTGACCCACCTTTGCAAACGTTATTAGCTATGGCGTCACTTTCCCATACGATTGAAGCAATTTTATACCTCAAGGCAAAACCGCTTACCGTTGCTCAGATTGCCGATTATGCTGGCTGTGATAAGGATGCTGCCGAGGAGGGGTTGATTCAACTGATGGGGGAATATGCTCACCGGGAGGGCGCATTAGAGATTGCAGAAACGGAAAGTGGCTACAGCTTACAGCTGCGTCAGCCATTCAAGCCCCTCCTAGATGAACTTATTCCCCTAGATATTGGGTTAGGTGCGCTACGAACTTTGGCCGCCATTGCTATGCGGGGTCCTGTGAGCCAAACAGATCTGGTTGATTTGCGTGGGTCAGGTGCCTATGGTCACGTCCATGATCTTGTCGACCAAGGGTTTGTGCGGCGACGACGGCAGTCAGATGGGCGCTCTTTTTGGTTGCAAGTGACCGAAAAGTTTTATCAGCGGTTTGAGATTGATAAACTTCCGCAAATTAATATACCTGCGGCCGATGCTGATGCGGGGAAAACTGAGGAGGACATGGCAGAGGCATCGACAGATGCCTCTGCTGAATCGAGGGTGGATTCAGAGCCTCCGATCGTTCTAGAATCCCCTCCTGAGGCAGATGTGGACGCAGAGCCGATACTAGTCCTAGACCCGTAAAATGTTGCGAAATCCTTAAGGGTCAATTAAGTTGCCATTAATTTCTGGAATGTGTCGGGGCATTTTACAGGCACACCATTCATACTGAACTTCGTGTAAGTGCTGGCTGAAATCGGCTTTATCACGCTAAGGTAATTAGAAGCAATACATAACTGTTTATGTTTAACCCCGATAGCGCCCAATTCATCGGCATGGGTTCTGATGATGCGCAGGTCAATCAGCTACTGAAGTATCTGCAGCATCAACCTCCTGAGGTACTGACCCGCGTTGCCCAGTCGGTGAGCGGTGAGATCAAACAGATTATCTCTCAGAATGTCCAAGGACTGATTGGGGTTTTGCCATCGGAAGGTTTTAATGTGCAAGTGACAACCGATCGCGAAAATCTGGCTGGTTTGTTGGCCTCGGCCATGATGACTGGCTACTTTCTGAGACAGATGGAGCAACGCATGGAGCTGGAAGCTAGCCTATCTGGAGTGTCGGCTTTAGACGGTGATGCTGATGGCGAGCTTTCTGATTTAGACGCTTAGGTAAGTACCCTACGAGACTGGGTTCAATAGCTAAGCGCTCTGTTTGACTGGGGACTTGGATGGAAAGCGTAGCTACTGTAGTGTGTTAGGCATCTTGGTTGGCTTTACCTCCAGGGTTTTGATTTCACCCTTGCGGTCCACTTCTACTTTAAGTGCTTTGCCAATGCTGCTTGCTTCCACCTGTGCTTGGACATCAGTAGCAGTAGCAACTTCAACCTCATTAACTCTGCTAATTACATCCCCTCTTTGGATGCCAGCGTCTTCGGCTGGTGTGCCTTCCATAACGCGAATAACCATGACACCTGAGTCGGCTTCAATAGTAAAGTCAATGTCTTCATCATCATTGATGCGCTGCCGCATTTCGGGATTGAGGTTGACCATTTGAATGCCTAAATAAGGATGCTGAACTTCACCATCCTTAAAGAGCTGATCGCCAATCCGTTTGGCGGTTTCAATCGGAATAGCAAAGCCTAACCCCTGGGCCCCTGCACGAATTGCCGTATTCATGCCAATGACTTCTCCTTGGGCGTTGAGCAGTGGCCCACCGGAGTTGCCTGGGTTAATGGCTGCGTCAGTTTGAATAAACTGCACACGTTTGTCAGAAATGCCTACTTGGGAGCTGGTGCGGCCAAGGGCGCTGATGATGCCAGCTGTGACGGTATTATCTAGACCAAGAGGGTTGCCGATAGCAATGGCCCACTGACCGGCAGCTAGGCCATCTGTTGACCCCAAGGGGGCTGTGGGGAGTTCCTCTCCGTTGATTTGAACAACTGCGACATCAGTGATGGGGTCGGTTCCTACTACATTTCCTTCAAAGGTGCGGCCATCATTCAGGGTGACAGTCACTGTGCTGGCCCCTTCTACCACATGGGCATTGGTCATTACCTGACCATCTTGGCTCAAAATAAAGCCCGAGCCAGTGCCCTGCTCAAGACGCTCAGGCAGCTCAGGGTCTATCGGCAGCTCTTCGGTAAAAAAACGTTTGAAGAATGGATGCTCAAAGGTTTCTGACACACCTCTGACAGAACGGGATGCATCAATACGCACAACGGCAGGGCCCACCTGTTCGGCTGCGGCTGCAATAAAATTGGGGTTGTCGATGGGCGGATAGGCTCGGGCCTGATTCTGGGGTACTGCTTCGGCTGGTTCAGCCGCTGTTCGTAGAACCGAAGTTGCAATCGGTAGCTTGCTATCCTGGTCTTCGGTTTCAGGATTGAAAAAATAGCTGTGGCTAGCCCAACCAGCTCCGCTGCCAACTAAAAGTAGGCCCACATATAAACCGAGTTGTTTTGGAGCAATGCCCATCGCTGCGTCCTCGTTGATTAGCTCACTAAGTTAGTTATGGGAGCCATGATGACTTTACCTTAGCGAAGATTGCTTCGAAAATGCATGGGGTTAGACACATACGGCTGACATGATCTTTTACATGGTACTGAATGTTGGTGCTATGCCCAGGGTTATTTTCATCACACTGCTGTCAAAATGGCGGTCTACCGTTGTCTGAAACACTAGGGTGTTCTATAGGATGCACGTATTTCAAAGATTTTATAAACATGTGCTAATGCTGGTGGGAATTATTCCCCTGGGTTACACCTTGGCTGCCCAAGCGTCACTTTGCCCGGAGCCAGCACTAGATCAGGTGATTGACCATCGAATTGAGGCTGGAGAAACGCTGAGTACCGTGGCTGCTCAGTATGACTTACTGCCTGCCACACTGCTGACGATGAATCCTACTCTGCCGTCCCAGGGGCCATTGCCAGCAGGACGTGTGATTGAGGTGCTTCCTTTTAATGGCAGGGTGGTTCAGGTTGGCTCTGGGCAAACCTGGCAGTCTTTGGCTGAACGCCATGGCACGAGGGCCGATTTACTATTTGAGGTGAATGGGTGTCCCAGCGTTTTACCTGGTCGGGTGTTTATTCCTGGCAGTAATCCTATGGTTGTAGACACTGCATCGACCTCCTTGGTCTATCCACTATCCATATCCACCAGACTGATTTTGAGTTATGGTTGGCAGCCTCATCCTCAGCGGGATGAGCTGGTTTTTAACAGTGGTATTGCCTTGGCTGCGACACCTGGAGCAGCCGTCCTAGTGGCCGCCGATGGTACTGTGGCATTTGTTGGGGAGTCTAATGGTGCATTAATGGTGGTGGTCAATCATCGTGATGGTTTGCAAACTCGCTATGGAAATCTTGCTCAGGCTGAGTTTACGGTGGGAGACTCAGTTTCTCAAGGTGTGAATTTGGGTACTGTAGCTGGAAGCTCTACGGAGTCGTTTTTGTACTTTGAGGTGCGTACTAATTCTGCTGAAGGTTGGGTGGCGCGCGATCCGGGGCTGTACCTGGCGGAGTTGGAACTACAGCGGTAGATGTCTGTAGGTATTTGATATTTTGGCAAATATCTGAAGAATTACACAGTAAAGCTAGTCATCTCGCTGAAGAGGTCTTACAATGCCGATATTCTGGGTATTACGGGTGGGTGTGCTTCTTATAAAAGAATGTGTTGTGCTATGGCTAGGCATCCAAACTTGACTGAGCAATTATCTATAGGGGTTAAGGGGCTATTTAAGCGTACTTCGCGACGTGCTTCTGCCCGTAAGCGGCGGGCAAATGCTGGGTCTGCTGCCAAATTCAAGACTGCTAAGGTGCCAGCGGTTGAACAACAGCCGCCTGCAATCTCTAAGAAAGCTGTGCCTGCTGCAACTAAAGTCGTATCCCCACCCAAGGCAGCGTCTAAGTCCGGTAGTTTTTGGTCAGATTTATTCTTAGTCAGACCGTGGTTGCTGGTGGGTGGTCTATGGCTAACGTCTGTTTTGTTGATTGCGATCGCACTGTCGGGCCTCTCGAGTCCCGGTCGTGAAACGGTGTTAGAACCAGTGCGCAGGAGCATTGATGGACAGCCATTGAGCGCCCCCGATGCCGCCGCCGCCTCTCGGCTGGTGCTGGGGGGTGAAGCGGACACAGCGGCTCGGCGCGACCCAGCCGCTACCCTACCCGGTGCGCCAGAGCGGTCCATGCCTGCCTGGCCCCTGCTGGTAATGGTGGCCGCCTGTGCTGGCGGCTGTATGCTGGTGTCTCGCCAGGGGGTGTTAATGGCTGAACCTCGTCGGGCGCGGCGACGTGGGGTAGCCCACGCAGCGAGTCCCCGACCGATGCGGTCTAAGCCCTCCCATAGCCGAAATCGCCGCGCCAAGCGTCGCATTGGCCCTCAACGTCCTGCCTCTCAGGTGATGACATTTCGCTCAGGCCAACAAATCCGCCACACTCCTCCACGGCAGCCTAAGCCATCCCAGTCGGTTTCATTTGCGGTGGGCGGTGCTGAAGCGCCTACCTCTGTTGCGGTGGTGCCCAGTGGTGAAACCTCTCCGTTGGACTGGAAAGAAGGCAGCCTGGCCCATAAGCTAGATGTGCGCCAGACCCGGTCAATAAATTCGTTTTTGTAGCGTTTTTTCCATTTGAAACGACGTTTTAGAATTCGTCATTGTCTAGCCTGCCGGTTATTTATCACCCTGACTATGTAACGCCTTTACCCGCCGGGCATCGGTTTCCCATGCCAAAATTTAGGCTGCTGCGGGATCTGCTGGTGCGCGATGGCGTAATTAGTGTAGATCAGCTCTATCAGCCAGGTCGCCCCCTCCAAGACTGGCTAGAACTGGTCCATGAAACGGCCTACGTCAGCGCCTATTGTGATGGCACGTTAGATGCTACGGCACAGCGACGGATTGGTTTGCCCTGGAGTGAGGGGTTGGTGCGACGAACCTGTACGGCTGTGGGGGGGACGATCTTAACCGCAAAGCTAGCCCTGAACCATGGGTTGGCCTGTAATACAGCGGGGGGCACCCACCATGCGTTTCCAGGCTATGGATCGGGGTTTTGTATTTTTAATGATATTGCGATCGCAGCTCGTCTCCTCAAGGCTCAAAACCTACTCAAAACGATTCTGGTGGTCGATTTAGATGTGCACCAGGGGGATGGCACCGCCTGGATTTTTCGCGATGATCCCACGGTGTTCACATTTTCCATGCACTGCGCCGTCAACTTTCCCGGTCGTAAACAAATCAGCGATCTCGATGTGCCCCTGGATGAGGGCACCGAAGACGATGAATACCTGGCAAAGCTAGCGACCTATCTGCCGGGGTTACTCAGCCAGGTCAAGCCGGATCTGGTACTCTACGACGCTGGGGCCGATCCCCACCGTGATGATCGTCTGGGAAAATTAGCCCTGACGGATGACGGTCTATATCGCCGTGATCGCTATGTCCTCGAAACCTGTGCCAAAGCCAGGTATCCGGTAGCCTCTGTGATTGGCGGAGGGTATGGCAAAGATATGAATGCCCTGATCTATCGGCACTCATACTTGTATCGGGCTGCCAGCGAGATCTATCGAAAATATTGCTAAGTCTCTAAGATAGATTCGTATCGTTTAGAGCCGTATCATTTAGACGGGCATCTCTCCTAGACCAAGGGTTGCTCAGTTACGTGACAATATCAGCCTCCTAATTTAGCCAATGTCCTGGACCGTTATTACCTTCTATAAGTTTGTTCAGCTCGATAACTTTGAAGCAATGCGTCAGCCGTTGCTGGAGCTGTGTCAGGCCCAGGGTATTAAAGGAACAATTCTGCTGGCGCAAGAAGGTATCAATGCGACAGTTGCCGGCACTGACGATGGCTTAACTGTATTGATGTCCCAGCTTAAGCAAGATTCTCGCTTAGCCAATCTCGCCTACAAAACCTCCTGGGCAGAGACACAGCCCTTTGAACGGATGAAAGTAAAGCTAAAAAAAGAGATTGTTACCTTGGGACAGCCAGATGTGAGCCCGACTAAAAAAGTCGGTACCTATGTGGAACCCCAAGACTGGAATCAGGTGGTTGCCGATCCAGAGATAATGGTGATCGACACCCGCAATGACTACGAAGTTGGTATCGGGACGTTTCAAGGTGCGAAAAACCCAGAGACTGAGTCATTTCGAGAATTTCCTGACTATGCTGCTGAGCAGCTAGACCCAACAAAACATAAAAAAGTAGCCATGTTTTGTACCGGTGGAATTCGCTGTGAAAAAGCATCGTCTTATCTACTAGAACAAGGCTTTGAGCAGGTTTATCATCTCAAGGGTGGCATTCTGAAATATCTAGAAGAGGTTCCTGTAGAAGAGAGTTTGTGGCAGGGAGAATGTTTTGTCTTTGATGAGCGAGTAACTGTACAGCACGGGTTAGAGCCGGGTAACTATGTCATGTGTCGTGGCTGTGGACACCCGCTATCGCAAGAAGATACTCAGTCTGCCCACTATGAACCCGGCATTACCTGCCCTAACTGTTACGACAAGCTGAGTGAGGATCAGCGCACGCGGTTTGCTGAGCGGGTCAAACAGCGACAGCTGGAAAGAGAACGAGGGGCATCAGGTTCGGCTCAATCGGGGCCATAGCCATTCTAGGGGAGACAGGATCGATACAAATGCTATGGGTGCCTGAGCTTTGAGTTAATCTGAAGGCAAACTTCAAGGACTTAACCCTATGACAGCGACTGGCAAAGTGGAGGTTGCGATCGCAATTATCCATCAAGATGGAAAATTTCTCATGCAGCTACGGGACGATGTGCCCAACATTCTGTTTCCCGGTCATTGGGGATTTTTTGGGGGCCATCTAGAGCCTGGTGAAAATGCCGATACGGGTATGCAGCGTGAGCTACAAGAAGAAATTGGCTATGTTCCTCCAGAAATTACGCTATTTGAGAGCCATGAAGACGAGCGAGTTATTCGTAACTTTTACCAGGCTCCACTGACTGTCGCAGTTGAACAACTTGAGCTCAACGAAGGACAAGATATAGGGTTATGCAGTGTTGAGGATGTCTACCGAGGCTATAAATACTCAGACAAGCTAGGGGAAGACAGACCGTTAGGAAAACCCCATCAACAAGCATTACTTACCTTTATTGCCCGACAGACAGCTCAGGTATAGGACAGTAAGCCTTAATAACCGCTTCAATAACCTTTATGGGGCAACATAAACCTCTGTCCCTCAAGATGCATTACCCTGTGAGGAGCTAATGGATCGACAGAACGACTATGGCCGAGGTGCCACCCAATTCCAACCCTGCCTCTGTAGCGCCCCCGGATGATGCACCTCCGGTGCGGTCACCAGCCCCTCCACCCAAGCTGCGACCCTACCAAGTGGATCTAGTTAATGACCTCTATCGCAAGCTCAACGAGGGGCACAACCGCATTGCAATCATCGCGGGCACAGGGGCGGGCAAAACCATCATCAGTGGTCAAATCTGTGCCCATGCCGAGTCCGCAGGCCGTAAGCTCATGTTTTTGGTGCACTTAGATGTGCTGGTCGGCCAAACCTATGAAAAAATGCAGTCCTTTGGTCTAGACTGCGGCTTTATCAAAGCAGGCTGGCCCGAAAATCCCGACGCACCGATCCAAATTGCCAGCATTCAGACCATGGCCAAGCGCCGCTGGTGGAAAAACTGGCCGGCTGATGTCGTGTTCTATGACGAAGGCCACATCACCATGTTTAGCCAAATCGGTAAGCAGGTGATGCACAAGACCCATCCCCATGCCGTCCACTTGGTCATGACCGCCACCCCCCTACGCCTGGGGCGAGAACAGCTAGGGGATGTGCTTGATACCCTGGTGGCCTCCCCTGTCCCCAGCGAACTACAGCAGATGGGCTACCTGGCTCCGTTGAAGTATTTCAGTATGCCCATGGACAGCATGGCCAACTTAGAAAAAGTGGGCACTAAAGGGGGAGACTACGACGAGAAAGATCTCAAGACAGCTTGCGATCGCCCAGAACTAGTGGAGCGCATTGTCGAAGAATGGCAGAGACTGGTGCCTGGTAAGCGCACCATTGCCTTTTGTGTCGATGTAGATCATGCCCGCAACGTGGCCAAAGAGTTTCGTAAAGCGGGTATTGCTGCTGACACGGTCGATGGCAGCACCCCAATTAAAGAACGCAAGCGGCTGTATGACGCCCTGGGTAATGCGGAGCTGCTGGTGCTCACCTCCTGCAATGTGATTAGCATTGGCTTTGACGAACCCAGTGTAGAAGTGGGGCTAATGCTGCGACCAACCAAGTCCAGCGCCCTACATTTTCAGCAGTTGGGTCGCGTCATGCGGATTTCGCCCCAAACTGGCAAGCACTACGGCATTATTCTCGACCAGGCCGGCAATCTAGAACGTCTGGGCTTTCCTGAAGATATTCGAGACTATGTGCTTCCGACCCGAAGTCAGTCGTCTGGTCAGGGTGGCCCAGCGCCAACAAAACCATGCCCTGCCTGTGGGCTGATTGTCTATTCATTTATTGTTAAATGTCCTGAGTGTGGCCATCAGTGGGTTAGCGATCGGCCGATCTTGCTAGAGGATATGGTACAGATTTATTCGTCCCAGCAAGCCCACCAGATTAACGATATTCCCACCCTAGTCCAGCTTTTTCATGGACATCGACGCAGAGCGTTTAAGAGCAACTATGCCCCCACTTGGGCCGAACGTTCCTTTTTTGAACACACGGGTCGTAAGTCTCAAACAGAATGGTGTCGTGGATCCATTTATGGTCACCGACCCAGCTGGGAAGAACAGTTAACAATCCTTGACTATTTGCGCAAGAGTGCCCGTCGTCTAGGCAGACGCGATGACTGGGTTGCCCATGAATTTGAGAAAGAAGTCGGTCCTGGCAGTTGGCAACAGCTAGCTATTCATGAAGGATTAGCCCAGGCCTAATACCTATTTAATTAACCAACCCATACACCAGACCACGAGACATACGCCAACGTACTGAGCTTCACAGTCCTATGGCGTATTTTTTATCTTTGCCAGCTCTAGTGGTTAGAAAAGCCACAATTCACTCTGTATAAGCATTGGGTGAATCGAACCCGATTACATTTTAAAGTTACTTCCGGATCCGGCGTGATTAAGAATGCTCTGGGAAGAGTAGGTGTATAAAAATTAGGCGTTGCTGATTTCCGGAATGATTGGGGCTGAGAAACTCTGATTGACTACATCGTCACCCGATGGTGCTGTCAATCAGCCATGGCAAACAATCTTTCTCTACTTCAGCTCTGTGCTGCTGTCAGCTTTTTGCCTGTAGAAAACCGTCAACCCCTATGAGGATGAATCTCCCATCATGGTGAATGTATGTGTCATGGCGCGGCCTCAGCTATTAAAGCGACTAGCCTTAGGTTCTCTTCTGGCCGTAGTTCCCCTTGGGGTTTTGGGCGTACCTGCTTTACAAGCCCAGTCTCGCCCAGGCGGTTGGTTACAGGTGCAGCGGATGACGGGCAATGTAACGACCTTGACGGGGCGTAGCAAAAACACCCAGGTGGGTGATCGCCTATCAGCCGTAGGACACGGTCTAGCTACGGGCAATCGCTCCAGTGCAAACCTGACGGTTGATGATGGGATTGGGTCTGTAGCCGTGGCACAAAACACCCGCATTACTGTGAAGCAGCTATCTGTTTTAACTGATGGGTCACGGGTGACGGTGCTAGATGTGCCCAGGGGCCAAGCAAGACTTCAGGTGAGAAGGTTTACCCATGCAAACTCACGGTTAGAGCTCCACACTCCCAGCGGTGTAGCCGCGGTCCGTGGCACTGTCTTTGGCGTGTCAGTTGACGAAGAAGGACAAACCAACGTGGCGACCCTAGAGGGGCAGGTGGAGGCCAGTGCCCAGGAGGTTTCGGTACCGGTAGATGCCGGGGAGGTTTCGATCATTTACCCAGGGGAGCCCCCGACATCTGCGCAGACCCTGGATCGCCGCTTAGATATTCAATGGCAGGCCTATGAGTGGCGGACAAATCACTTCTATATAGCCGGTCATATTGATGCGGCCAATACTCTTTTGGCTATGGGAGACGAGGTCTCTATAAGCCGCAACGGTTATTTTGAGGAAAGAATCCCGCTGACAGATCGTAGCCAACCGGTTGAGCTGACTGTCCAGAATGCTGTTGGTGAAGCCCGGACCCATCGATTACTGCCCTGGTTATCCCATGATTGAGACCAAGCCTTTGTTTTGATATGTTGTGAGCAGACCTAGGACGAGCTGGTATGAAACAACTTCTACGATGGGCTAGGTCAAAACTTACGCTTGGGTTACCTCAACCAAACTCTCACTGGATTGATCTGTTCCTTGGCCCTAGTTTAGCTGCCGCAGGGTTAGGTGTAGGTCTATTTGGTCTGGGAATATGGGAGCCTTTGGAACAAAGAGCTTATACCGGTTTGTTCCTGACACGGGATCGTCTGGGCGCACTCCAGTGGGATGATCGCATTGTTGTTGTTGCGATTGATGATGCCAGCCTGGCAGCTGAGGGCCCCTATCCATGGCCTCGGGAGCGCTATGCGGCATTGCTAGATCGTTTGATGCTTGTTCAGCCTGCTGCTGTGGGCTTTGATATTCTAATGCCAGAAGCCACCCCTGACGATGCGCAGCTAGCAGAGAGTATTGGCTTTAGTGGCAATGTTGTCTTAGCGGTGGGGGGAGATGGTCAGGGCAATAGTGTTCAGGTCTCTCCCTCTTTGACAGCTCCTATCGCAGGCTACTTTCAGCTGGGGCATGTCAAGCATATCCCTGATACAGACGGGGTAAGCCGTCAAGCATTTCTCTATGAGCGCTATCAACAAACATTTTCTCCTAGCTTTGCCATTGCTCTTTTAGATACCTATCAGCACAATCTGACTAATATAATCACAGATTCTCCAATCACAGTATCGGTAGCGTCCTCTAAATTTTTAGATAATCCTGAACAATTTGACCAATCTCAACCGGTACTTATCAATTGGCCAGGACTTACACGTCCTGTCATCAATGTACGATCTCCCCAAGGGTTGACCACGCTTTCTTTTTCAGACGTTATCACTAACGATGAGATCCTGGACCAGCTTCAAAATAAAATTGTGTTGGTGGGCTATACGGCAACCGGTATAGTAGGCACCGTAGAAGACCCAATTAGAACACCGTTTGAACGAAAGATCTCTACCTCTGGGGTCTATCTGCATGCTGCTTTGCTAGATAATTTGCTCAACAATCGGTTTCTGGTGCGCTTGCCCCAACGCTGGACGCTGATGCTGATTATGCTCAGTGCTGTGGGCAGCGGTCTGATAGTAAAGCTACTAAAATTGTGGGGGCGGCTGATCTTTTTATTGGCGTTAATTCCCCTATGGTGTGTGGTGGCCTATGGTACCTTTCTTGCGGGGCTATGGCTGCCGATGGCGGCCCCCATTGGCACATCTCTCTTTGGAGTAATGTTTTTACAGGCGGCAGAACAACGAGAGCGGCAGGTGTTAACGGATCTCTTTGCCATTAGTCTATCTCCGGAAATGGCTAATTTTATTTGGCAACATAAAGAGGAACTGTTGAATGAGGGGCAGATTCATTCTCAGGAGCTAACAGCAACTCTCCTGTTCACTGACATTCGTGGCTTTACGACTATTTCTGAAACATTACCATCAGATCAGTTGCTGGCCTGGCTCAATCGTTATTTTGAGGTGATGACCGACTGTATTATGGCCCACGGGGGAGTGGTGGATAAATACATTGGCGATGCCATTATGGCTGCCTTTGGTGCTCCGGTATCTCGCACCGGAGAAGACGCCGTTCAACAAGATGCTCTCGCCGCTGTCAAAGCAAGTATGGCTATGGTGAGACGGTTAGAGGACCTCAATCAAGAGTTTCATTCCCAAGGGTTACCAACCGTGAGATTTGGGGTAGGACTACATACGGGCACAATCGTAGCGGGCACCGTCGGTAGCCGTCATCGGTCCAGCTATTCTCTCTTTGGCGATACGGTAAACATTGCAGCGCGACTACAGGATATGACTAAAACCCTGACTAAAACTGCGGCTTATCCGATTTTGATGAGTGAGGCTACCTACCAACATGTGGCAGATCACTACACAATTGTTGCTGAAAAGGCTCAAATTCAGCTACGGGGACGTATGGCAAAAACCACCGTTTATACCCTGGGGGAGGCCGTAAACGATCAATAAACTGAATAAATTGATTTACATCAGGACGCGTAGGGATTGTGCGTCCTGATGGTGTTTGCTACCGGTGTGCTACTCGACGGTAACGGACTTGGCCAGGTTACGGGGTTGATCCACGTCTAAACCACGTCGTGCAGCAATGTGATACGACAGCAGCTGTAGGGGCAGAACCGTCAGCATAGGAGACAATAGCTCATCGACGGTAGGTACTGGCAACAGGGTATCAAAGGTATGTTCTGCTTCAGGGTCGTTGGCGGGGGCAACGCCGATGAGCTGCGCGTCGCGGGCTTTGGCTTCTTGGGCGTTGGAGAGGACTTTGTCGTAGACACTGCCGGGAACTGCGATCGCAACCACCGGTACTTTCGCATCCAGCAAGGCAATAGGGCCATGTTTCATTTCCCCAGCCGGATAGCCCTCAGCATGGATATAGCTAATTTCCTTCAGCTTCAATGCCCCTTCAAGGGCAATGGGGTAATTAACCCCGCGGCCAATAAAGATAAAGTCTTGGGTTTCTGTAAAGCTATGGGCCAACTCTTCGGTATACCCTTCCTGCTGGGCGATGACCTGCTCCATATGGTTAGGCAGCTGGTGCATTTCCTCAATAATCTCAGCTAGCTGCTGCTTTGATAGGGTTTGCCGCCGATAGGCCAGCTCCAATGCCAGAAAATAAAAGGCCATCAGCTGAGCGACAAATGTTTTGGTCGCCGCCACACCGATTTCAATCCCCGCATGGGTGGCCAAGACGTTGGGTATCATGCGGCCAAGGGAGCTTTCTGGGCGGTTAGTAATGCCCAACATGCGCGGGGTAAAGGCATCGCCCCCTGGCTGTTCCTGCCTTTGGGTGCGGCGAGTTTGCTCCATATCTAAGGCTGCCAAAGTATCGGCGGTTTCCCCCGACTGGGTGACGCCGATGGTGAGGGCATTGGCAATCAAAGGCGTTGGAGAATAGCGAAATTCTGACGCATAGTGCACCACCGTCGGGATACCTGCCAAATGCTCTAACAGATGCTTGCCCACCAGACTGGCATGCCAGCTAGTGCCACAGGCCAAGATCTGCACATGGTTTAAGTTTTCTAGCAGCTTAGAATCCAGTCCCAGATTGATGGGAGACCCCTCGCTGCCCGGCGTCCAGTCGCTGGCCAGGTAGGTTTCTAAGCTGGTGCGGACCACCCCCGGCTGCTCGTGGATTTCCTTCAGCATGAAGTGCTTAAAGCCCTGCTTCTCCACCATGGTGGGGCTGATGCTGAGGGTAATAGGGTGCTTTTTCAGTCGACGACCGGTAAAGTCGTAAATCGCCGCTCCCAGGGGAGTAAGCATCGCTAATTCACCGTTATCTAACGGCAAGACGGCACGGGTGTGGGGCACAATGGCGGGTGTATCTGATGCACAGAAAAACTCACCCTGACCAAAGCCAATGGCTAGCGGGGCCTGCTGGCGCACTACAATCAGCTCATCGGGAAAGTCTGCACTAATGACCGCCAGGGCAAAGGCCCCATCCAAATCGTTGACAGCTTGACGTACCGCTTCTAATAACGTGGATTCATGGACCAGGGGACCTTCCACACCCTGGGCCAGATAATCGGCAATCAGGTGGGGAATAACCTCAGTATCGGTCTCAGACTTAAATTCATATCCCTTGGCCATCAGGCCTTCGCGCAGCTCGCGATAGTTTTCGACAATGCCGTTTTGCACAACGGCTATACGTCCGCTGTTGTCAGTATGGGGATGGGCATTGTGCTCTTCGGGTTTGCCATGGGTGGCCCAGCGGGTATGGCCAATTCCTAAGCGAGCGGGGTCTTCTAGCCCATCTACTTTGTCTTGTAGGTTTTTCAGTTTACCTTTGGCCCGCACGCGATGAAGTTTGCCTTCGCTGATGGTGGCCACACCGGCTGAGTCATAGCCTCGATATTCCAGCTTGCGTAACCCGTCAATTAAAATACCGCTAGCGGCGCGAGTTCCTATATAACCTACAATTCCGCACATATGATGTCTCCTTTAGTTGTTATGAGCCGGACGATGGCAATCTATAAGGTTTACGGGGTCTTTTAGATGGTGGGTGACTGGTTGGTAACCATTAGGCGTTGCTGACCCTCGGGATTATAACTATCTAAACGCTTGGGTGAAATTCAAGTATCCATCAACATTAATATGATTTTGAATGGCTGTTACCTAGGGGCCTGTTGCCGGTAATACCGTTAGTTATGAAGGTTTTGTGTGTGAGCAAGCTCGTAACACATCGATTTTTACCTAACGTTTAACTAACTAATTTACTTAGGATGACCAATGGTGGACTCGATTGCATCTATGAGGTTAGTCGGGGTAATGGACACCCCTGAAAGCCTTAGATTGCAGAACTAACCTGACGGCTATTGATGTTGGCGGAGCCTTTCCTTTGGATATAGGTATCCATCGGTGGCATCTGCCCTAGGGGCTAGCTAATGCCAAGCTTAATTTGATGAAGCTAAAGCTCATACTGAGGTTCCTGATTTTGATTGAATGGGATGGGTCAGACTGGATCAGTAGCGTAAAATATCAGCACTGCACCCTCTAAGCCACCGCCATGGTCGCCACCTTACCCTCAAAAAACGCAAAGAAATTAGAAGCCCGTCTTCGGGGGCTAGTGGGTAAGGCGATTTATGACTACGCCATGATTGAAGCTGGCGATAAGGTCATGGTATGTCTGTCGGGGGGAAAAGACTCCTACACTATGCTGTCGTTACTGATGTCATTGCAGCGTAGTGCGCCGATAAAATTTGATTTGCTAGCGGTCAACTTAGATCAAAAACAGCCCGATTTTCCAGAGCATGTGCTGCCTGACTATTTGGAGTCTGTAGGTGTGCCCTATCGCATTGTTGAGGAAGATACCTACAGCACGGTAACCCGCATTATTCCCGAAGGTAAAACCATGTGTGGTCTTTGCTCTCGGCTGCGTCGCGGCATTCTCTATCGGGTGGCCAGTGAAGAGGGGGCGACTAAAATTGCCCTGGGACACCACCGGGATGACATTGTAGAAACCTTATTTTTGAATATGTTCTATGGAGGGCGACTGAAGGCAATGCCTCCCAAGCTGCGCACTGATAATGGCCAGCATATGGTGATTCGCCCCCTGGCCTATTGCCCAGAGAACGATATTATTCGCTACGCCCGCTACCGCGAGTTCCCCATTATTCCCTGTAATCTATGCGGGTCCCAAGAAAATCTGCAGCGGGCAAACATTAAGCGCATGCTCCAGCAGTGGGAAACAGAATTTCCAGGGCGGACGGAAAGCCTATTCCGCAGTATCCAAAACGTATCTCCATCTCAGTTAGCCGATGCTGACCTGTTCGACTTTAAAGGGCTGACTACGGCAGTTGAGTAGATGCTGTTTAATTGGGCATCAAAAAGGCTGACCTTGCATAGGTCAGCCTTTTCAGTAGACTCTGCTTCTTGCTAAAGCTTAGACCTTGGCTTCAGTAGCCGATGCTTCTAAGCTCTTCTCGAGCTTCATGATTTGCTTAGCTCTAGAAGATAGCGCGCTAGCACTCAACCACTGGGTAATCAGAGCATCTATTGAGAAGAGGCCTGCCCCATTGATGGTGAAGAATAGAAAAATAGCTGCGTAAATTGCAGAAAGCTCTAAGTAGGGCAGACTTAAACCTGCAACTTTGATGTGGTGGTACATCGCCACACACATGGTGCCAAATAGACCGAGAGCCGCAGGGCGAGTTAGTAGACCAAAGGCAACTAAGGGGGCTCCGATCAGTTCTGTGTAAGCGGCAATGTAGCTCAGAAAAATGGGAAAAGGCAGCCCCAAATAAGCTACGTAAGCGTTGGCAAAGCTTTCAATATCAGCCAGTTTGTCAAATCCGTTGTGCACCATCATGATGCCGACGGTGACTCGGACGATGGCCAGAGTCGTTTGAGCAACTAAATTTAAATTGACGTTTGGTTTGAATAGGGAGACGAGAGGAGAGTTGGCAGCCATGGGACCGAGAAACTATGAATTATTTAATTGTTAACTAATATAACGAATTTTATTAAGAAAAGTAATGAGAATCATTGATCTATTTCTTTGGGACTAGCCATTAAGATGGTTGAACGCATCAGGCTAGTACATCAGTCAGAATGTCTAAGAATGCATCTGGTTGCTCCCATGGCACTCGGTGGCCTGCATTTGGAATACTGATATGCCAAATATTGGATGACTGGGCCGATAGGTCTGTACCAATTTGCTGATACCGATGGTCAGCATCCCCGGTGACGTAGGTGATGGGGATAGGTAGGTTGGTTATTTGCGATCGCAAATCATCCATTCGTCCTTTGGAATACACCTCAAATGCCCGAGCAATTTTTTGGGCTACTCGCTGGGAGGACGGTTGGGCTTACATGGGTTAATCCAACAGCCAGACCTGTGGGCAGGGGCAATCATTGTGAGTGCAGATCCAGGGATTGCTGATGCGAAAAACAAGAAGTTATGTTTGAGGCGCGAACGCATCTGGGCCAATCGCTTCCTTACAGAACCTTGGGACGACCTCCTCGCAGAGTG
>JBCAWO010000010.1:0-94534 GCA_038534515.1 Cyanobacteria bacterium J06554_1 | reverse complement strand
CTTAGATGTGTTAGATCAAACGTCTGATCCTGAGCATGCTTCAAGAGCTGGAATTCGTCTTGCAAGCCGGGTTCGCAGATCGAACCCGGATATTCCTATTGTATTTCTGACTGATGATGAAAGCATTATTTTGAGTGGGGAAATTATGACTCCTGGCCCCGTTCTAAAAATGCCTAAGAGTTATCCAAGAGGAATGCTGACGCTTGACATTCTAGATTTTGTTCGAGAAAACTTAGAACCTTATGATTTCAGCAAAGTTTTTGTCATTTATGGTCATGGAAAACAGGCAAGTGGCTTTAAAGATAAAGTCATTTATAGTCTGAAGCAGCATGGTGTTCAGCCCGTTCTGATCTCTCCAGAAAATGTCATGAAGTCAATCTCAGAGGGATTGGTCGAGACAATGCGAGACTGTGGTGCCTTTGTTGCTATCTGTACACCTGACGATAGGGTTGGAGAAAGCTGGTATCAGCCCAGGCAAAACGTCTTGCTCGAGATCGGCATCGCCATGGGGCTTCCAAAGGGATTTGAGCGATTGGTGATTCTGCGCAGATCAGGTTCTGAGCCCGATAAGCAGGCTAAACTTCCTAGTGATTTGGGAGGAGCTTTCGCATTACAGTTTTATGATGAGCAAGAAGAGCCGATTAAACGAATGATAGATGCGTTGGAAAATCGGAAAATAGCCATCCAACGTCCTGAGTAGAGCAGCCATTAGGCCAGAATCTTGCTTCTCTTGTTTTGATTTGGCAAGCTCCTGGTTCGTTGGAAAACCTGGATCATGACCTGTGCCCTTACCCAAACTGTATTTCAGGTTAAGCAGGTGCTCCATGGGTGCTCACTCCTGCCATAATACTAAGGTTTTGACCCAACCTTTTTAGCGCACCCATGGCAACCTTCTTACTCGAAGTCGGGACCGAAGACCTACCAGCCAGCTTTGTCGGCGATGCTCTCAAGCAGTGGAAAGCAAACATTCCGGTGGCCCTAGAGGAGCAGCTGCTGAGCCCGGAGAGTATTGAGTTCTACGGTACGCCGCGTCGCCTGGCCCTGGTGCTCAATGGTCTCCCTGAGCGTCAGCCCGACCGTGAGGAAGAGGCAAAAGGTCCGTCGGTAAAGGCCGCTTTCAAAGATGGTAAGCCCACTAAGGCCGCTGAAGGCTTTGCCCGCTCCCGTGGGGCTACTGTGGACGATTTTGAAATTCGGGAAACGAAGAAGGGGGAATTTGTCTTTGTTACTCAGAAAATTGCCGGTCGGTCGGCGACTGACATTTTGACTGAGCTGATTCCTCAATGGATTTTGGGTTTGGAAGGTAAGCGGTTTATGCGCTGGGGTGATGGGGATCTGAAGTTTCCCCGACCGGTGCGTTGGTTGGTGACGCTGATGGACGATCAGGTGCTGCCAATTACGCTGACCAATGGGTCTGAAACTTGCAGTAGCGATCGCATCTCCGAAGGTCACCGCGTCCTCCACCCCGAACCCCTCACCCTTAAAAGCGCCACGGGTTATGTCGAGGCGATGAAATCGATTTATGTAGATGTGGACCCCGAAGAGCGACGTAAAAAAATCGTTGCCCAGGTGGAAAACGCGGCTAAAACAGTCAAGGGTAAAGCCATCGTCAACCCAGACCTGCTGGATGAAGTGATCAACCTGGTGGAATGGCCCACCGCCGTTGTGGGTAAGTACGACGAAGAGTTCTTAGAACTGCCCTCGGAAGTGGCCATTACCGAAATGGAAAGCCATCAGCGCTACTTTCCGCTAAAGTCTGGCGACAGCCTGCTGCCTAATTTTATTACTATCTCCAATGGCGACCCCGCCAAGTCGGACATTATTGCCGAGGGTAATGCTCGGGTAATTCGGGCGCGTCTGTCGGACGGCATGTTCTTTTTTAATGCGGACCGGACCCAGACCCTGGCGGATTATTTGCCCAAGCTGGAGATGGTTACCTTTGAGGAACGGCTGGGGTCCATGCGCCAGAAGGTGGATCGGATTGTGGGGGTGGCGGGTGCGATCGCAACCCAGCTTAATCTAGACAACACCCAAACCGACCTTGTCAACCGGGCTGCCCTGTTGTGCAAAGCCGACCTCGTGACCCAGATGGTGGGCGAATTCCCTGAACTCCAGGGCATCATGGGCGAAAAATACGCTCGTCAGAGCCAGGAACCCGAACCCGTGGCCACCGCCATTGCCGAGCATTACCTGCCTAAGGGAGCCGGCGACAGTTTGCCCCAATCCCTCACCGGACAGGTAGTTGGCCTGGCTGACCGGCTCGATACTCTAGTGAGCATCTTTAGCCTGGGCATGAAACCCACCGGCTCCTCCGACCCCTTTGCCCTGCGCCGGGCCGCCAACGCCATTGTCAGCATTATCTGGACGGGCGGGTTAACCCTCAACCTGAGGGCGCTACTCACCGACGTTACCACCACCTTCGCCAGCGGTCGTGACGGCGTCAACGCGGTCGAACTGCAGCAAGAGCTGGAGGACTTCTTTACCCAGCGGGTGCGGACCCTACTCCAAGATGACGACGCCATTGACTATGATCTGATCAACGCCGTCGTCTCAGAAGAGGACGGCGACTACCGTGCCCGCGTACTTAGCCATCTGCTAGACGCCCGCGATCGGGCCCGTTTTCTTCAAGACATTCGCACCAACGGCACCCTGGCCAGCGTCTATGAAACCGTCAACCGAGCTTCTAAGCTAGCCACCAAGGGCGATCTGGATACCATGACCCTGGACCCAACAGGCATCGTTGACACCAGCCTATTTCAGTCCCCGGCTGAAACCGCTTTTTACGAAAGCCTGCAGCAGCTGGTACCCCAAACTCAAACCGCCCAAGCTGAGCGTAACTACCAAACCCTGCTGAACGGTCTCAAACAGGCGGCCCCGGTGGTGGCTGAATTCTTTGATGGCCCCAACAGCGTACTGGTCATGGACGACGATGCAGCCATTCGTCAGAATCGACTGAACCTGTTGGGTTTGCTACGCAACCATGCGCGGGTGCTGGCAGATTTCGGTGCGATTGTTAAAGGTTAAGCCCATTCCCTACTCACCCAATTAATCTGCTACATTTACACACTTGGGGTCACAGGGGAATTCACCATGGCATCATCCAAACAAGGTCAGCCCGAGTCGCAGCCCACGGCCTATGTAATCGGTCTCGGACTGTCCGGTGTGGCGGCAGCACGGCTATTAAAGCAGGAAGGATGGACCGTTGTGGTTAGCGATCGCAACGATGGCGACCGGCAAATCACCCAAAAAGAAACCCTGGCCACAGAGGGCATTGACGTCAAACTGGGCCATACGTTCTCCGCTGACGACCCCATGGATCTGGTTGTGGTCAGTCCTGGTGTGCCCTGGGACCTGCCATGCTTAATCAACGCCAGAGAAAAAGGAATCGGCACCATTGGTGAAATGGAATTAGCCTGGCGGGCCCTGAGCCATCTGCCCTGGCTGGGAATTACCGGCACCAATGGCAAAACCACCACCACCGAACTAATTGCCGCCATCTTTAGAGCCGCCCATATCAACGCCCCCGCCTGTGGCAACATTGGCTATGCCGCCTGCCAGGTTGCCCTGGACCCCGAACCCGACTGGGTGATTGCAGAACTCAGCAGCTACCAAATCGAGGCCTCCATTGGCCCCAAACCCAAAATCGGCATTTGGACCACCTTTACCCCCGATCACCTCAGCCGCCACAAAACCATTGAAAACTACTACAACATCAAGGCGTCCCTGCTAGAACGCAGTCAACAGCGCATCCTTAACGGTGATGATCCCTATCTGCGAGAAACCCTTGCCCACCGATGGGACAATAGCTATTGGACCAGTATTGATGGCCCAAATGCGATCGCACCCCTCGTCCCTAGCACCTACATCGATCAGCAGGGTTGGATCATCCATCAGGACGAAAAGGTTTTAATGGCCAATAGCCTCAAAATGGTAGGCCGCCACAATCTACAAAATCTCCTAATGGCCATAGCCGCTGCTAAGCTAGCTGGCATCCCCAACAGCGCCATTACCCAGGCCATTGAGAATTTTTCTGGTGTTGCCCACCGCCTAGAACATGTGCTCACCTGGGAAGGTATTGACTTTATCAACGACAGTAAAGCCACTAACTACGATGCCGCAGAAGTTGGCCTCGCTTCCGTTGATGGTCCCGTTGTCCTCATCGCAGGCGGTGCTGACAAAGAAGGCGATGACAGTGTCTGGTTAGACCGCATCCAAGAAAAATCCGCCCAAGTGCTACTCATCGGCAATGCTGCCCCTAAGTTTAGCCAGCGCCTAATCGATGTCGGCTATGGCCGCTTTGAAGACGTCGGTACCATGGAAAATGCCATTAAACGCAGCAAAGAGATTGCCCTAGGACTAAAAGCTAAGGTTGTTTTACTCTCTCCCGCCTGCGCTAGCTTTGATCAATACCCTAACTTTGAAGCCCGCGGAGATGACTTTCGAAACCAGTGTAAGAGATTTTTGAAATAACAACATTGTAGGGACGTTCCATGGAACGTCCTACTCTCCTAAAAAAATGTCATCCACATTGTGGATGACATTACACGAGTCTCTGACCTTCAAAGACAGATATAAAATTTATCACCTTAGACCAGAAACCCAGACTAAACAACAGCAGACTAACGTAATGTCCAGAAGAATAGATACCTCACAGAATAAGCAAGGCCAAAAGGATAGGTAGAATGATGGCAAGTGGCCAGGGTAAGGGGGGCCATTCGTCAGAAACATTACGTTGCCAGTTGCAATTTAGACAAATGTAACGATTTTCATTTTGAACAACAATTTGATGATGTCCACATCGTGGGCATTCAAGGTGATGTGGATGCAATGCGTGTGCAGAATTGTCTAGTTGGCTGATCATAACAAGCATTCTCCTTAGGAGAAAGGTAATTCAACGTCGACTCATCTCAAAACACAGCGAGTCGCTACAGGATCATGTTTTCATGTCAAACGTCCTCACACCGATTAGATAAAACAGGCATTTTCAGGGTCATTCATAGGTCATCTCAGGTGGTCCTCCACTACAAAACGTCATCGAGGAAATCTGCGTTGAGACTCAGTAATTTCCCTGATTTATTTTGCAATAGCTTACATAATCAGGAAACATCTCACATGGATGAATTAGACTAGCAGGAACGCTCCAGAGTGGTTATTTCAACCCACTACTTAAGTATAGTTTTATACTAAAATATCTTTTTATATGGGTAAATGTATTGTAAATTACCAAAGTGGGTCTGGCTTTGTGGGAATTTAGCGGCTAGAGAATTTTGGACACCGCCAGTTTCAAGCCAGAATTTCTCCACAAAGTTGATTTCTTGCATGGTTTATGGGTGACTCAGACAGTTGGCGTATCTATCATTTGTATTACTATCTCTGTGGCTCGCTTGCCATGAGTCGTAAGACAGCCGACCAGCAACCTAACGCCCAAGGAATCGAAAAGCGTCTTGGAAAAAGTGGATTTCGTAAGGTTGTCAAAACCTTATTCAGTAAAGACAGAACATGGCAAGGCAATTTAGAAAAGGCTAGCAAGGTCACAACAGGTAGTGTTGTTGCCATGTTGAGCGAATTGCGCAGCAATCTTGATGCTGAGTATACAAAACATCAAGAACCCTATAGCCGAGTACTAACAACAGAGGATATCCTCATTGCTCTGCATAAGTTAATTGAGTTAACACCCCAAGAACGTGAACAGCTTAGGCTACCGATGGGGGATGGGCTGACCCTTCTACAACAGATGTTGCTTACGTTGCAAACTGGGGGAGGGGTTGAAAATTACGAAGTTATATTTCGAGCTTACAAGGAAGCCGTTGGTCTAAACTTCTCTAGTACAAGCTTTGTAAACCACAATCTTGACGAGATTGACACGTTAATTGCAGAAACAGTGCAAAACTCCCTTGAGTATCTTCCAGACCGACAATCTCATCCTGGGTCTGGTTCATCAAGGTTCCCGAGTAAAAGCGAGACCTGTAGAGATCTCACGCTAAAAGCACAAAGAGAAATTCGGCGTCTGTTAGCTCGAAGCGGCAATACCCAGGCTTTTTTACCCGACAATGCCACCGGACATCCCTATATCCGCCATTATCTTCAACCAGCTTTTGTCAGAAAACTAGCTGAAACCGTAGTCAATAATGAACGCTTAACCGATCGATTTCCCGTTTATCTCAAACGAGTAACGATGGAAGCCTGTGGCCCCCTGCCATTTGCCGACAGAAATCTAGGCTCGTTAGAACTTGATAATGCCTATCCTTCGCTGTTAAACTCAGACCTGCAAAGGCTTGATAAAAAAACAAATTTTGAGTTAGTCAATGGCTTACCGGGTCCCAGTGACTATGAGTTAGCCTCTCAAGAAGCCACAAAAATTGTTGTTGAATTTTATATTAAAGTACCCACAACCTATGAGTGCAGTGTAAAAGAGATTTTCGATACATTAGTTAGCAATAATGCCTACACAAATAAACAGTATCAACGGGTAGATTTTGCCCTCAGTAGCACAGGAATAGGTGGCACGTTATCCCATGTAATCAAAGTTATCAACATCGCCTTACTAGAAGATATTCCGTGTCTGAATGCATTTTTTCCCATTGCCCACGATGTGACCTCTACTCAGTCAATTATCAGAGATAACGTCTCATCACCGCTATGGGCCCACAGTTTAGTCAAACTTTGCCATAAAGAAACCGTAGGCAAGGCATTACAATCCTTTCAAGGTAGTAGCTCATCCTACGACAGATTTGCATTTGGTGATCCCATCGGCCACGGTGACTACTGTGGGTTTGATTTCCTCCTATCCCAGGTACAGGCATCATTACAATCACGCTTACAAGCGATCCGCAATACGGGAGTAAGTCCTAAAAAATATATCGCCGAGCTTTGTCAAAGAACCGAGCGTTTGTTAGCCCTTAAACAAGCATGGTCATATCTAAAGGGTTATCCTTTTTCGTCCATGGCCATGATTGGCACCATCCATCGGTCAATCATCAAATCAGTTTTTGGCAAACGAAAACTCTCTAAAACCGATCCAAATATATATTTTGATGCTTACCTGTCCATTGCTGAAGTTCTACTAGATGAGGGCGCATATAAGGCCAGTTACACCTACATAAGAGATCTAGAAATCTTAGATACCTATGTACAGCAAGGCTTAACAACTGCTCAAAATAGTAATAACGCTGAAAATAACGCATTTGAAATCTTTTCTGGCACATTGGTTATTCGCTACTTGATTTGTTTAGCGAATTATTACTATGTATATGACACAGAGAATACGGACAGACGTTACTTACCTCCTGGCTGTGCCCATGATATTAACCGTCAGGTACTGGTGCAAAAGGCTTGGGAAACCCTAAAACAAGCACAGCAGCATACGGAAGTTCGGCTCAAAAAATATATTGTCACAAGTGAAGTTTCCCAAGGAACGTTCCATCCACATTATGAGCTTTTAGGACGTATCTATTTTATTAGAGCTAAACTGCTAACCTTCTTTCCCCAGTTCGTACTAAAAGATGAACAATCTTTACCGACTGAAAATTTTTCTGGTCAGCATCGTACAAGGGCATCAGTACACTGGGGACGGCTATTTCTTTTAGAAAAAGCACGTTTACATGCAGCTGCGAATGGTAGTAGTGAAGTTTATGCCTACTATGCGTCAATACAAAGCTGCAGTTATCTTTTTGCAGCATTTGACGCAGAAGAAAACCTTGAACTGTCTTCTCATATTGGCAACAAACGTTTAAACCGTTCAAGCTGTCTTGAATGGGCCAAGCTTTTAAGAGATCATGCCCTTCTAGCCTATTCTGAGATGGGTTTACGGTGTTATTACGAAATCAAGGAAAAGAGCGGTTTACCTGAAGAATCAGATGCCTATGGCCATTACCATATTGACAAACTGCCTGCTATCTATGAATCACGAAATTTAGAGCCAACAGCAACCCACAATAGGGAGAATACGTTCTTAACACTTGATATGTCCCTACTGGGCATTGATGTCAAAAATATTTCAAAATTAACCCCCAATCATCCAACACACAACATTTATTTGTTTGGTACCAATGCCTGCTATCTCTTCTTTGTGCGAGGGTTATATTTACTCTGTAGTGATTCAACTGATGAGTTCAAAGAGAGTTCAGAAATTCAGTGGGAGCCAAAACTAAAGCGGGCCTTACGTCTGCTTGATATGGCTTGGGCTGTTGCTGACACTGGATGTAGCATCACAAGAACAAAACAGACCAGTAAAAATATTCGAAAAATCAGCAGATCTTTCACATCTAAACGGAACACCAACCAATACACATCTAATGAAATCGAATCAGTCCAGGATCTTTATCCACGTCGTGTTAGTGAAATTGCAGCTTTAGGAAAAATATTCTCCGCAGCATGCATGGTGTTGCTCCTGGGGGTGATACCGTCCAAAGAGCGTGCGGTTATGAATACAAACATTGATAACCTCCTGGGAATGCTTCATGACAGCGATCGATTGAGCCCGACATTAAGAGCACATCTAGCCAGACAAAAGCGCTACGATGGCAATCTCAGAGAGTATTTATCTGACAGTAGCAATATTATCAAACGGTATGCAACAGAATTAAGCAGGTCTTCAAATCCGATTGATTTAAAGACCTGCCGAGATACTTTTGTTAAAGAGCTTTTTGCAGTATTACAAGATTAATTTTTTCTCAATTATCCGGATCATTCACTTGCATCAGAGTGACGACTGCCTCCTGGGGGTCCATTATTGTTGTAAAGCGTCCTGGCTCAATGTCCATCGGCTCCATCAACACTTTACCGTCTAGACGATTAACCACTGCTAGAGACTCATCTAGATCGGCCACGTTAAAATACACTGCCCAGTTGGAGGGAATCTCAGCAGGTAAGTTTGCCTTATCCATGTCAAACATGCCGCAGTTGTAGTGCCCCTTTACCTTCGTTGAAATATAGTTCGGTGGTTTTTCATCCACCTCCAGATCCCAACCAAAAACAGCCCGATAAAAGTCAGCCGCTTTGTCAGCACCTCGGGTTTGCAGCTCTGTCCAGCAGAAGGTGTTCACCTCATTAACCAGACCTGCACCAAAAAATTCTTTTGCCTGCCAAAGACCAACAAAGGCACCCGTTGGATCTATGACCATTGCCATCCGACCAGAGTCCATAACGTCGCAGGGGGGCATTTCCACGGTGCCGCCCTGATCTTGCCAGTGTTGTACAGCAGCGTCTAAATCTGGAACATTGATATAGCTATTCCAGTGGGGTGGGACTTGTTGCATGTTGTCGGGCCTGGCAAATAGGGCCGCTACGGTGCGGTTTCCTTTGAATGCCATGGAATAGATACTGCCATTGTCCACGGGCATATCTTGAAATTTCCAAGAAAACAGCTCTGTATAAAACGCTTTAGCCGCTTCCTGGTCACTGGTCATCAAGTCAACCCAGCTAAATACCCCATTTTCGTAACTGTTTCTAATACCCATAGGTGTCGTCTCTTGATTTAAGACAATACAAATATACTAATCTTGATTTTAAGAAATGGGTAGATTCCCACATCACAAAACGTTAAGGGCGTTGCCATTACCCCATGTAGGGGCTTCCATGCAACGCCCCTACAGCCCGTGGTAGTCGTGCCAATGGTTTGCAATTTCCATCCGCCGACAAACCCACACATCTTTGTGTGCCATCACATAGTCTAGGAATCTTCCCAGAGAAGCGGCCCGCCCAGGTTTTCCGGAGAGCCGACAATGTAGCCCCACACTCATCATTTTTGGGGCAGTTTCTCCCTCTTCATAGAGCACATCAAAGGCATCTTTTAGATAGGTAAAAAACTGGTCTCCCGAGTTAAATCCCTGATAGGTGGCAAACCGCATATCGTTATTGTCCAGGGTATAGGGAATGACTAGATGGGGACGACCATGATCCAAGTTCCAGTAGGGTAGGTCATCGGCATAGCTATCGGCATCGTAGAGAAAGCCACCTTCTTCAACCACTAACCGTCGTGTATTCGGGCTCAGACGCCCCTGGTAAAACCCCAAAGGACGACTGCCAATGACCCGGGTATGAATTTCAATGGCCTTGCAAATATGCTCCCGCTCAGTGTCTTCGCCCACGTACTGATAGTCAATCCAGCGATAGCCGTGGCTGGCAACCTCCCAGCCTGCGTCCACCATGGCTTTACCCGCATCAGGATTACGCTCTAGGGCCATGGCCACGGCGTAAACCGTCACAGGTAAGTGGCGCTGGGTAAACAAACGATGCAGTCGCCAAAACCCAGCCCGGCTGCCATATTCATACATGGACTCCATATTGATATTGCGTACCCCCGGTAGCGGAGATGCTCCCACTGTTTCAGATAAGAAGGCTTCGGATGCAGGGTCGCCATGGAGAATACAGTTTTCGCCACCCTCCTCATAGTTGATAACAAACTGTAATGCTAATCGGGCCTGATTGGGCCATTGGGGGTGGGGTGGATGTTGACCATAGCCAATTAGATCACGGGGATAGGCAGCGGACATGGAGTAGCAAACCTCGATAGTCAGTAAAGGTTAGCCAGAATATTAGCGTAAGAAGCAAACGAAAACTGCTGCTGTAGGCTATAAAGATTCCATGGCAGTGTTGCAGATTGCATGGTGAAATGACCATCATGTGGGAGGGTTTTAGCAGCAATGCCCCGAGGAAACTACTATGAGCACTATTACTACTGAAAATCAGCAATATTTAACCTATATTTTGACTGACGGAGACTCTCAGGTCGCCGTGGTACCCGAACGGGGCGGTATCGTCGTTAGCTGGCAGGTCAACGGTAGTGAGGTGTTTTATTTAGATGCAGAACGCTTTAAGGACCCTAGCTTGTCGGTGCGAGGGGGGATACCGCTGCTGTTTCCCATCTGTGGCAACCTGGTCGACGACACCTATACTCTCAAGGGCGAAACCTACAAGCTCAAGCAGCACGGCTTTGGACGGACCTTGCCCTGGGAGGTGACTAAGCAGTCTACTGATGATGGTGCCAGCCTGACGATCACGCTAAAAAGCAATGATGAAACTCGTGCGGGCTATCCTTTTGATTTCCAGCTGGATTATATCTATACCCTGAAGGGCAATACCCTAGAGCAGCGTTTCCGTCATACCAATCTGTCGGACCAGCCAATGCCGTTTTCTACGGGTACTCACCCTTATTTCGCAGTCACAGACAAGAGCCAGCTGAGCTTTGACTTACCGTCTAGTGAGTACAAAGTTAAGGGTGCCCCCGAGGTATTTGCTTTTAATGGTCAATTTAACTTTGACCAGGAGGAAATTGATTTCGCCTTTATTAATCTCACAGGTCAGACGGCCACTGTTAAAGATGGCGATAGCACAATGACCATCTCCTATGACGAGAACTATTCTACCCTTGTTTTCTGGACTGTGAAAGGAAAAGACTTTTACTGTCTAGAGCCCTGGAGTGGTCCTCGCAATGCCATGAACACCGGAGATGCACTGATGACCGTAGCACCCCAGGAGACTGTAGAAACAGTAATCTCCATGACTGTTGGCTAGGTGATGGGGGTGGAGATCTGGGCAGTACCGGGCTCTTAGCCCGATACTGAAACAACTTATCCATATCACGTGGGGGCATCCTTGTGGTTGCCCTGCGATATCGGGGGTAGGCAACCAGGGTTTTGGATAAAACCCATATTTTGTACTAAAGTTTCCTGTTGGTTTAGAGTTTTCTCTAATTGAGGCTGTATAGATATGGGAAGGCAGACTTTAAAATTTTCGCTAGGCTGATAGCTCTAATTTAGATGTTTTCATAGCCTTTTGGAAACTGAATTATGGCTAAACGACTTATTTCACAAAGGTTCTCCCTCAATCTTGTTCTACTATTGACAACCTTAGGTCTGTTTTTGGTCGCACCAACAGCAAATGCTGACTCTCCAAAACAAACTCAAACATCTACTGAAACCTCAGTAGATTTTGATGATGACGATGGCCTAGACGATGAAAGTGACGGCTATCATGCCATCTATGTAGATAGAGAGGGTAATGTATTGGGCACGTTCGTCAATGTGCCAGGGGCGAAGATTAAGGTCTATGCCGATGGTCGAATTGAACTTGAATCACGGGACTACACGACTGAGGTGGACTACAACTCCAACGGGCAAATTCGGACTATTGGTGGTGCTCGATTGAGATACTTTAGTAACAATCGTATCCGAACTATTGATGGTATTGATTTTCGATATAGCCGTAATGGACGCCTCGAGCGCATCGGCAGTACGGAGATTGACTATAGCAGTAGAGGACGTCTGCGAAGAATTGAGGATGTTGGGTTTGATTATGACCGTGATAACATTCTAGAGAGTATTGATGATAACGAAACTCGAGATGGTATTCGGATCATCGTTGTGAACTAACGTAAAATGAGCTGCCAGTCCTTGGTTAGCAATGACGTTTGAACTTGTTGCTAACTGAGAGCTGGCACTAATTTATGAGATATTAGGCCAACCTACGGGAGTTGCGTAGCCGAATAAGTTGGCGACGCATTTCTGGGGAAGCCTCTAGGGCTTGAATCTCGCAAATATTGATTTGAGATTCTAGAGACTCTAGATACTCGTCATCACCATAGGTGTAAGCATCCACCAGGGATTCAACTAATGCACTTTGCTCGCGTTGGTCCATGGCTAGCTTATCCTCGATCAGTCGAAACTTGAGACGGACCTCACATTCGTAGATATTAATATTTTCATCATAGTCAAGCTGGTTCGAAGACATTTTTATTTGTTGTTTGTGAAACGTGACAGCTCATGAGATAAAAATGAGATACGCCATGGCATGCAAACCGTGACGGCAACTCGTCAGGGATAGGACAGTATACCCATGGGCTTGTTTACTTCATGCAGTCCCATTTTTAGTAGTTTATATCGGCTAATAAGGGGCGAACTTTGATGCAAAGAAATCAATAAATTTTGCTTCTAACTCAAGTAGATGAGCCCAATTACCTGTGGATTAGATACTTGCAAATACGAACAAGAGAAGTTTATTTGATTTTTGTTGTTATTGATTTGAGACGTATATCTAGTCTAATTTTGAATAGGGTATGCCCCATGAAAACAACAAATTTCCGTATTTCTCCTGATAAAACCTGCTGATAACTCGGGAAATTTATAAACAAGAGAAATTTATTTAATATTTATTTGATCAAAATATCTTTTTATAAACACAGAATTTTCAGCTTTTTTCTCAGATTCTAAACATGAAATCAGCCATTGATGCATTGCTTGTTGAAGATAGTCGCTCGGATGCTCAACTTGTCAAAGCAATTGTTAACTCGTCAGACACTGAAAAACCAAAATTACATCATGTCGAGCGATTTGACGAAGCGCTGACTATGCTGAAGACAAATGCCTTCGATATCGTATTGCTGGACCTCCATCTGCCTGATGGAGGGGGCTTACAGCTCATTAAACAACTAAAACAGCGAGCACCTCAGATACCCATTGTTGTACTAACGGATCTGCAAGATACAACCGTTGCAGAGGCTGCACTGCAAGAAGGGGCTCAGGATTATGTCGTAAAGTCAGAAGCATTTTCTCCCGTTCGGTTGTCAAAGTTAGGCTACGTGGATGTTGGGAATTTATTGATTCAACGGCTTCAATACGCCATCAAACGGGCAGAATCGGCTAAACAGATAGAAGCCAGACAGGAACGTTACTCCCTGGTCGCTCAGGGGGCCAATGATGGCATTTGGGATTGGGATTTAAAGACCAACTGTGTTTACTACTCTCTGCAATGGCAGTCTTTGTTGGGACTGTGTGATGAGGACATCAGTGATAGGCCAGAGGAGTGGCTGTCTCGTATCCATCCCGACGATCGGGCGTGTTTTGAGAAAAAGTTTCAGGACTATCTGACCCGTCGTCAGCAGCAGTTTCACTATGAGTATCGCATCCGACATAATAATGGCGACTATCTGTGGGTGTTAACCAGGGGCACAGCGCTATGGAACCAAGATGGAGCTGCCTATCGAATGGTCGGTTCCCAAACGGATATGACTATTCGCACCAAAGTAGTCCATGCTCCACCTCCGAAAAAAGAATTGGCTCAAACGGCCCTACATGCGATCGCAATTGACATCCTTTCCAGCCTGGCGGATCTCTATCTTGAGCAAGATCGCTACAGCGAAGCCACCCCTCTTTTTGAAGGCACACTGATGATGCGTAAATGGCTATGGGGCAACACCCACCTCGATGTGACCCTCAACCTTTATCAGCTAGCGACAGTTTACGACAACCAAGGTCGCTACAAAAAGGCCAGATTTTTGTACCAAGAGGCCCTGGTACTGTTTGAAAAACACCTGGGACCCAAGCATCACACGACTAACATTGTGCGCCTTAAGGTATTACTCATTAATAGAATGAATAAAAAGTTAGGCATCTAGCTATTGTTAATCAATACCGTATGGTTTCAGTGTTACGCTCTAAATTTTGAGCAGAAACCAGTATATATAATCGACCCTGCCGTAACCCCAAACTTAGCCCCTCAACAACGCCTGCATCCGTCGATTCCCATAGCCAATCTTTGCAGCAAAAACCATTGTTTGGATTAGCAACGTCGGTATCTAAACCCGTTAAATTATATAGACAACCATGACCTGCAATATTCTCCTAGTAGAGGACTCACCCACGGACGCCGCTATTATGACGGCTGCCTTCCAAGGCATTGGCTACTCTGGACAGATTAACCTTGTTCAAGATGGCATTGATGCCATTAACTTTTTAGAACAGGCTGTATCGGATGACCAAGTTGAGGTTCCCCAACTTATTTTGCTCGACCTTAACTTACCCCGTAAGTCGGGACACGAAATGCTGCGGGATATCAAAGGAAATTTTCAATGGCAGCATATACCGGTGATTGTTTTCTCCAGCTCTTCTAGATCGGTTGATATTGATAAGAGCTATCAGCTTAATGCCAATGCCTATATCACCAAACCCATCGTTCTCGAAGATTATCAGCTGACGGCCCAACGAATTCATGACTTTTGGCTAAAAACAGCAAAATTATCGTCAGAATGTGACTAAATCATAAACCTGTTTCTTAACAGCTTCTAACCTGACAGATATAATCTCAAATAATGCAAGCCAAATCTCGAGATTTTTCAGTAAATAGAAGATTTTCACCATAGTCAATGGGGCAATCAATCACCGCCGGAACATCGGCCTCTAGAGCCATTTTCAGGGTGGGAATAAAGTCTTTTGTGGCGGTTACTCGATACCCTTGGAGACCAAAACTCTTGGCCAGGGCAACAAAATCGGGGTTGTTGAATTTGATAAATGCGGATTCGCCGTAGTAGTTGCGCTGCTTCCACTCAATTAGTCCATAGCCGCCGTCGTTAAAGATAATGGTGACAAAGGGGGTGCCCAACCGCAGGGCGGTTTCTAGCTCCTGGCAGTTCATCATAAAGCCGCCATCGCCGGTGACGGCCACCACATTGCGTTGGGGGTTGACCAACTTGGCTGCGATCGCACCTGGTATGGCAATCCCCATGGAGGCAAACCCATTGGAAATCAGACACGTATTGGGTCGCTCACAGTGATAGTTACGGGCAATCCACATCTTGTGAGCCCCCACATCTGACAGCACAATGTCTTCAGGACCCATCACCTGACGCAAATCGTAGAGCAATTTCTGGGGCTTGATGGGAAATGCCATATCCTCGCAATATTGCCCATAGTCTGCCCGCATCTCATCGCGCACCGCCTTAAACGGATAGCTAGACTGAGCCGTACGTTCCACCCGTTTCAAAATCTGTTCTAGAGAGTCCGATATATCCCCAGTCACCTCCACCAGGGGCACATAGCTACTGTCAATTTCAGCGGGTATCGGCCCGATATGAATAATAGGAATTTGGCCATCGGGATTCCACTTTTTGGGTGGGTACTCCACCAGGTCATAGCCCACGGCAATCACCAAATCGCTTTGATCAATCGCACAGGAAATAAAGTCTCGCTGCTGTAGCCCCACCGTCCACAGCGCCAGCGGATGCTGATAGGGAATCACCCCCTTTCCCATAAAGGTGTTGGTTACCGGAATCTGTAGCTGATCTACCATGGCCATGATCGCCTCACTGGCCCGGGCCCGGATCGCCCCATTCCCCACCAAAATCAAAGGTCGCTCTGCCTTAGAAATAGCATCTGCGGCAATCTGGATCGTTTCAGCCGCCGCATAGGTTTTATTGTTGTAGTCGCATTTTAGCGGGGTGCCAGTCGCCTCCATATCGGCAATATTTTCTGGCAAATCAATATGTGTGGCTCCTGGATTTCCGGTCTGGGCTAGCTTAAACGCCTTACGGACAATTTCTGCCGTATTGCTAGGTCGTACAATTTGAGTATTCCACTGGGTCACGGGGGCAAACATCGCCACCAAATCTAAATATTGGTGGGACTCAATGTGCATGCGATCGGTCCCTACCTGACCCGTAATCGCTACCAGCGGTGCCCGGTCCAGATTGGCATCAGCTACCCCGGTAATCAGGTTGGTTGCCCCCGGCCCCAGGGTCGAGAGACACACTCCGGCCTTGCCCGTCAGCCGCCCGTAGACATCGGCCATAAAGGCGGCCCCCTGCTCATGGCGGGTAGTCACAAACCGAATGGACGACTGTTTTAGCGCCTGGAGCACCTGGAGATTCTCTTCTCCGGGCACGCCAAAGATATACTCCACTCCTTCATTTTCAAGGCAGCGGACAAGGAGTTCAGCGGTGTTCATAAATAAAGATATCCGGGGGTACACAAAATTCTCGGTGGAGACGTTCCATGGAACGTCTCCACCGCAAAGGCCAACTAACTAACACAGACCGTCTTAGTGTTAACAAACTCTAAAATGCCGTGTCGGCCTAATTCTCGGCCAATGCCCGACCGTTTGATACCGCCAAAGGGTAAGCGAGGGTCAGATTTCACCATGCTGTTGATAAACACAGCGCCGGCGTCGATTTCATTGATCAGACGCTGCTGTTCGGTCGGGTCCTGGGTCCAACCGCTGGCCCCCAGGCCAAACGATGTGCTGTTGGCTAGCTGAATAGCCGCGTCTAAATCTGGAACGCGAAAGAGTAGGGCCACCGGACCAAAGAATTCTTCTTGGTCGGCGGGGGTACCGGGGGGAATGTGGCTCAATATTGTTGGTGGGTAAAAGTTGCCCAGCTCTAGCTCGGGGGGCAGACTGGCCTTGAGTTTTTCTAAATTACCACCCACTAGAGCCTTGGCCCCGGCAATGAGACAATCGTGCACCTGTTTGTGGATATCGCGCAAAATAGATGGCGTGGCCAGAGGGCCAATGTCTGTTCCAGGCTGCATCGGATCGCCCACCACTAAAGTCTGATATCGCTCCACTAGCCGGGCTTCAAACTCATCGGCAATGTCGCCAACTAAAATAAATCGCTTTGAGGCAATGCAGGACTGACCGTTGTTCTGCAAACGGGCGGTTACGGCAGTTTCTACTGCTAGGTCTAAGTCGGCACTGGGCAATACAATAAAAGGATCGCTCCCCCCCAATTCCAGCACCACTTTTTTTAAGTGCTGCCCGGCAGCGGCGGCGACCTGGGAGCCCGCCGGGCCACTGCCGGTGAGACTCACACCACGTACTCGTTCATCGGCGATGACGGCAGTCGTCTGGTCTGCACCAATCAGTAAGGTTTGAAATGCACCATCGGGAAACCCCGCCTTACGAAAAACCTGTTCGATGGACAGGGCGCACTTGGGCACGTTTGAAGCATGTTTGAGCAACATCACATTGCCCGCCATCAGTGCCGGGGCAGCCAGGCGAAATACCTGCCATAGTGGATAGTTCCAGGGCATGATGGCCAATATGATTCCCAGGGGCTGGTAGCGCACATAGCCAATATCTGAGCGCTCATCGGCCAGGTAGTTTGCACCGTTTTCGGCATAGTGGCGACAGACCCAGGCGCACTTCTTTACTTCTGCGATCGCAGCTCCCAAGGGCTTACCCATTTCCTGAGTCATCATGCGACCCAGCACTGAACTGTGATCCTCTAAATAATCGGCGGTTGCTTGTAGCCACGTGCTGCGATCGCTAAATGATGTCCATCGGTACTGCTGATATTGAGTTTCCGCCGCTGCCAAACGCTGTTCTATCTCTTCTGATGTCAGCGGTGGGTAGGTTTTATAAACGTTGCCAGTTGCGGGGTTAATACTCTTAATTGCCATGGCTGACCTCCCGTAGGTTCTCTCAGCAAGCCGTCACCCTGGGTGCGTCAGATATAGCAAGTTATCAGAGCTCTGGTCAAACCCGCCCATGTAGTGGCTAACCCAACCCCAAGGGAATATCTCTACTGTGACAATTTTTGTCTATCAAAATGTTGTTTTTGCATTGATTGTTTACGTTACTAAGCAATGCTAAACAAGTGCTGCCATGGTTTTTATTTGGTGACAGTTAAGAACTTATTAAGTTAGGGACCGATTATGATTTTGGCAGTTAATGTAGTAGACAAGATACCTCCTAACTGCGTCTCCAGCCCCGTTGAATGCCCTTGTTGGCTAATTCATCAGCGGGGCTGCTACTTGTTTAAAGACTATTTGGCTTTAAGTCTTTAAACTTCTTAATAATTAGGATGGATGGGCGGACTTCCTGACGTTGACTCTTATTATGACTATCGATGTCAGCATCGATCAACAAAACAAATAAACAAACTCCAGGCGGTCGTATAGTTGCCTAGAGTTTGTTTGCAATGAATAGAGTTCGTTATCTCTTTTTATCTAATTTTATCTAATTAGAGACCTTCAACAAAATCGGTGGCTTCTTTGCCACAGGTTTCATGGGAGCCTCCCAGGGTGCGACACTTTTCTTTGTATATCTTGCGGGTAAGGCTGGACGGAAGCTGAGCGGCATAGTCCAATGCTTTGTCAAACATGACAATACTGTCATCTGTTTGTTTCTGGCGTCGGTGCAGCTGTGCCTTGAGGTAGAACAGCTCTGGGTTTTCGGGAGCTGTCTCTAGGGCCTGATCAACCGCGTCCATCGCATCTGACATCTGACCCAGATCGCGATAGCCCAGGGCAATGCCTCGATAGGCTAGGTAGCTTGGATTGCCATATTGGGACAAACGATCGATGGCCTCTGCGGGGTCCGAAAAGGGTAAATTGACTGCCAGCATTAAATCCATAAACCCTTTGACTAGATTGAGTTCTGGATCGGTACTGTCAATCTTTTCTGCTTCGCCAATGTGACTAAATACTTGTTGTAACATGGCCAGGGCAGCGGGTGTGCTCCGGGCCACGCCTTCGGTACTCATCAAATGGGCCCCTTCCATAAAGATGCCCACCGCAGAATAGATGTGTCCCCGTAGGGGATCGGTTTCAAGCAGGGTTTCGGCCGTGGATCTTGTCAGTGCAGCCTCTATGGCTACGGTCTCCCAATCTTCGTCAAGGTAGGCCATGGAGGCGGCCATGCCATGGACTAGCGGTTCGTCGGACTCTGTTTCCATCGCCAGATCTAAAGCAGCGCGTGCCCCCACATAGTCACCCTCTTTAAAAAAGGCTTCAAAGGCTTCTTCTGTGTGGGGGCCGATATCATGCTCGGTGCCTGAACGAAACGGATCACCGGCCAACGCTGGGGTAGATAGCAGGGTGAGGGTGGCTGCCGTGAGTATGCCTAAGGATTTTAAATAGCTGCGCTTGAGGTGAGTCAGGGAATCTAAAACTCGAAACGTCATTGTATCTATCCTGATAAGTGGGCGCTGTAAATTTCTGGGGCGCTGTCGGCGCATTTAGCAAGTCGAGTATAGCGACTGACCTGGGAAACCATAGGTAATTTGTGAAACTCTTTAAGCTGTCATAGCGTTAGGCAGTAGGTAGCGGGCCTAGTTGTTGGAACTGCACTGATAGTTTTGTTGGCGTGTGCCTTCGGTTTTGATGCGTTCACCCACGGCTAGACAGGTATGACCGGGTAGGTTTACCGTCAGGGGAAAGGGGGCCAAACGTTTGGGTTCCACTAGCCAGAGCGTGACGTCATTTTTGGGAATAGCGTTGCTGTTGGTCAAGATGGGCTGCCAGGATTCAGGGCTAGCGGGGGCGGTAAAGGCCACTTGGATATCTTTTTTATCAGTAGGGACGGCCAGGACATAGCTGAGGGCCCGGGCCCGGTAGCTGTCTCGCTG
The DNA here is from genome assembly GCA_038534515.1 of Cyanobacteria bacterium J06554_1. Classification (GTDB taxonomy): domain Bacteria; phylum Cyanobacteriota; class Cyanobacteriia; order Phormidesmidales; family Phormidesmidaceae; genus Leptothoe. Next base: position 74,415 of record JBCAWO010000010.1, on the reverse strand, counting down.
GGGTGCGATGAGAACAATTGTTGCCTGGGGGTTGGCTCCAAGACGACGCCCTACATTTCCGGGTAGATAGGGCTTTAGCAATGCCAGGTCATAGCTGATAAGGAGCTGACTGATGATGCCGGCTGAGATCGCAACTCCTAGCACCCAGCGTCGACGCCGGGCCAGGGCCAAGGCGGCCACCACCGTCACCGCCGGATAGGCCATAAAAAAGTAGCGGGGAGCCAGGGTAAGATCTTTGCCCAAACCATAGGTAATGGCCAGCATAATGCCAAACACCGTCAGACCGTAGCTAACTAAAGGCGACCACATATCCAGCAGCGGTTCCTGGTGCCAGCCCTTAATTAGCTGCCGCAGCACCAGACCAAATACCCCCAGCATGATCAGCGCCGATGTTACGGTCACCCATTGGGGCACCTGCTCCACGGGCAGCAAAACCAGCATAAAAAGCAACGCCACCAAGGACTGTAGCCAGGGCATGATCAGTGTCTGCCACAGGGGGGCCGACTGACTCAGCCAGCCGGTACCCCCCTCACTTTGAAAATGGGTAATGGCGGTGGGCAGCCATGGCAGGTACAGCAGCGCTGTCCCTGCCATGGCCAACAGCCAGGGCAGTGTTTGGGGGCGGCGATGACGTCGCCACAGTAGTCTGCCGATGGTGACTAGCCATTGGGCCAAAATGCTAAAGCCATAGAAATAGTGGACGTACAGCCCCAGGGCATTTAGCCCGATCCAGCTGAGCCAGCGTTGAGGGGAGCGCTCACCGTGGATTAGGGCGAGCCAATTGACGAGGGAAAACAGTGCGATCGCAACCGCCAAACTGTAGTGCCGGGCCTCCTGAGATAAGTAAATGCCATAGGGCGACACCGCCATCAAAAGTGCTGCCAGCATTCCCGCCCTGGGACCACCCATGCGCCGACCCAGGTAAAACACACCAGCCACAGCCACCACTCCCCACAGCACCGCAAACGCTCGCAAACTCCAAACAGATGTGCCCGCGCCCTGTAGCCAGCTGCTCATTGCCATAAAAAACAGGGGCGGGTGATTGCTATGGACGGTCACCGCCTGGGCCGCTTGCCAGGGAGTACCAGGACGATCTAGCAGGGTCCAGTAGTCCGTTGGTGGTAGTAGGGTATCGAGGGGAATGTCAGCCAGATTCTTCCCAAGGCTATAAAACGTGGTGTAGAGTTCATCCACCCACAGGGGTTTGGCGGTTAAACGCCATAGCCGTAACAGCGCCGCCAGTGACAAAATCAACGGCAGCTGCCAGCGTGATTGAATTGTCAATCTCAGCTTTGGCAAGGGTTTGCTCTCGCTAGTAGTCTTCTGGCATTGTATCTAGCATCGCAGCGGATTCTAGGGACGGGGTCTGACTATTGTGACAGCTACCCGTCCGTCAAAGTTGGGTACTGGAGCAGTCAGTTTATTGACCGTGACCTGGACTTTTTCAAGGCGAGGATCGTTGGTTAACACCTGGGTTGCGATCGCATCCGCCAGTCGTTCAATCAGCTTAAATTTTTCGGTTTGGATAATCTGCTGAGTCTGCTGAATGATGTCAGCATAGTTGTGGGTGTCGGCCAAATTGTCAGACCTACCGGCCACAGACAAATCCATCCATAGGGTCAGGTCCACCTCAAACCACTGTCCCAAAATATTCTCTTCTGGCAATGCCCCAATGTAGCCATAGGCGCGAATGCCCGTGAGCGAAATACAGTCGGTCATGTAATTTTATCTATCCCAAATCCTTGTGGGTAAAGGGTTTTGCATTCTCTCCTGAGTAACTGGCAACAACATGGCCGTTACCAACTACCTGGTACTTGTAAGTCACCAAGCCTTCTAAACCAACGGGACCGCGAGGGGGCATTTTCTGGGTGCTAATGCCCACTTCTGCCCCAAATCCGTAGCGAAACCCATCGGCAAAGCGGGTGGAGCAGTTATGGTACACACCGGCAGCATCAACCTGGGCCATAAATTGGTCAGCGGTGGTCTGGTCTTCTGTTGCGATCGCATCCGTATGGCGCGACCCGTAGGTATTAATGTGGTCAATCGCTGCATCCACCGAGTCCACCACCCGAATGGCCAAAATTAAATCGCTATACTCAGTGGACCAGTCCTCTTCGGTGGCCGCCTGAATATCTGTAAGCACCCGTTGCGTAGTCCCGTCTCCCAGCAGCTTTACCCCCTCTTGCTGTAAAGCGGCAGCCAATACGGGTAGAGCTTTGAGGGCGATGTCCTTATGCACCAGCAATGTTTCAATCGCGTTACAGGCAGAGGGGTAGCCCACCTTGGCATCCACCGCAATGTTGGCTGTTTTCTCCAGATCCGCCGCCACATCCACATATAGGTGGCAAATTCCATCCGCATGGCCCAAAACAGGGATGCGGGTATTCTCCTGGACAAATTTGACAAAGGCATTGGACCCCCGAGGAATAATCAGATCCACATAGCTGTCTAATGCCAGTAGCGCCCGCGTCTCTTCCCGCGTGGTTAGCAGCTGCACCGCATTGGGATCTACGCCAGCGTGGGTTAACCCCTGCCGAATCGCTTTCACCAAAGCCTGGCAAGACCGAATAGCTTCCTTACCCCCCTTAAGAATGACGCCATTGCCCGACTTCACCGCCAGGGTAGAAATCTGCATCACCGCATCGGGGCGGGACTCAAAGATAATCCCTAATACTCCCAGGGGACAGGCAATCCGCTTGAGCATTAGACCATCGTCTAGTTCCCGATGAATCTGTACCGCCCCCGCCGGGTCAGGCAGCTTGGCCACATCTCGCACACCACCGATCGCCCCCCGCAGCTTAAGCGCATCTAGCTTTAGCCGTCCGTAGAGGGGTTTGGCCAGGTTATCTTCCAGGGCAGCTTTGAGGTCGAGGTCATTGGCGGCAGTAATTTCAGCAGCGGCCGCTTCTAGGGCCTGGGCAATGGCCTCAATGGCGTCGTTTTTCTGCTGGGTGGACAGGCTGGCTAGGGTGCGGGCAGCCTGACGTGTTTGGGTTGCGATCGCAACCAATGAAGTCTCAACAGCAGCAGCCGAGGATACAGACATGGTTTTCGTGCGGAATGGTGAATGTATTGATCCAGGATATACGTTGACCGAAGGGGTGGATACCGCCCATCATGGAATAGCATCACCAAAGTAAAGGCAGGCCTGATGGCCCAACCGATTATCCTGCCGTATCCCCAGCAATAATCTGCTTTGCCCGCTGCCAAAGCGCCTCTAGCTCCTCGATGCTGTGATCATCTATGGGTTTCTCCGCCGCCTGCTCCAATAGCCCAAACCGCTTTACAAATCGACGGTTTGTCCCCTGTAGCGCTGCCACCGGGTCAATGTCACACCAGCGGGCCACCTGCATCAGACTAAACAGCACGTCGCCAAACTCAGCCGCCTGGTTTTCAGCACTTTCATGCTCCAGAGCATGGCGAAACTCCCCCAGCTCTTCATCTACCTTTTCCCACACACCATCCAGAGTTTTCCACTCAAATCCAGCCCTGGCCGCTTTCTTAGAAATTTTCATCGTCGCCACCATAGGGGGCAATGTGCGACCATAGCGGGCCAGCTTAGAGGTGAGCGTGGCCTCACCCTGGTTACCTTTTTCCGACGCCTTAATGGCGTCCCAACTAACGCTCACCTCTTCCGGCGTTGCCGCTTGGCCATCACCAAACACGTGGGGATGACGGCGAATGAGCTTATCCGCAATGCCTTGGGCCACATCGCCTAGATCAAATCCATCCGTCTCACTAAAAATCTGGGACTGTAGCACCACCTGTAGCAGCAGATCCCCCAGTTCCTCAGCAATATGGTCTCGATTACCCTGCTGAATCGCATCCACCACCTCATAGGCTTCTTCCAGCACATAGGGCGTCAGACTCTCGGGCGTCTGGGCCAAATCCCACGGACAGCCGCCATCGGGGTTACGCAGCTGGGCCACCACATCAATCAGGTGCTGCAATGCATCCAGGGTCCTAGATGTCAGATTAGAGGTCAGATTTTCACTCATGGATTTCAGCTTCCAGATGGCATGGACACCTCAGTAGGATCGCACAGCAACCTTCGAACCGTAATGTTTAACCATGGGTTCAAAGGTCAGGTGTCAGTCAAATACCAATGCCCCAGGCTTAATAATACAAATGAATTACATTTTATTTAAAAAAAGATCGCCTTAAGCCGCTTTCATCTGCTAATATCTATTCCTGTGCAAACACAGGTTTTGCGGACGGTTAGCTCAGTTGGTAGAGCGCCTGCCTTACAAGCAGGATGTCACTGGTTCGAGCCCAGTACCGTCCATTGACCTTTACAAAATTTGAGTCTGCTGCAAGTGGTTTTCCTTAGCCTGTGACGTTACACAGCTGAGTGGGTTTTGACTACTTCACTGAGCAGTGACTTAATCTTTGGGTTAATGCCCTTCAGGTCAAATCGTTGATTAGCCTGTATTTGTGCTTGTTGAGCACATAATTTTGCTTGGCTCGGGTAGCGCTGACAGGTGTTAATAATGTCAGCCAGTTTTTGAGCATGACCTGGTGGAGTGAGCCATCCTGTCTGTCCATGGTCAATTAGCTCTACAGCACCGCCCGCAGCAGCGGCTGCTACTGGAGTGCCGCATAACATGGCTTCAACAATGACGCGCCCAAAGGGTTCAGGGGCTGTGGATGTGTGGGTGACCAAATCGCAGGCAGCCATCAGCTGGGGAATGTCGGAGCGGAAACCAAGAAATCTGACTCGATGCTCCAGGTTCAGGCTCTCAATCTGTCGATGTAGCTGATGAACATAGTCTTGCTCTCCAAATAGGGCGTCACCGACTAATAAGGCCGTAACGTTATTTGGACAATATTGGAGAGCGTCTATCAACACATGTTGCCCCTTCCAAGGAGAGAGGCGGCTAAAATGTCCAACAATAAATGAAGGCGGCGGCTCTACTATCTGTGTTGTAGACAATAGGTCCTTCCGAAGGTATTCTCGCTTGTCAGCATAGGGACCATAGTCTTTTGGGCAAAAGCCATTGTAAACAACATGGGCTCGATCAGCCCGTCCACCCGCTTGAATAAAAGCATTACGGCTAGCTTGAGAGTTGGCAATCACCAAAGCAGCTCGATTGGCTAACGTAATAATAATCCGACGATTTGTGGTACTGAAGTGATCAGGGGAAACAATGTCATGCAGATGATAAACAAAAGGGCGACGGCTGAGGATACTGGCAACTGCTCCGACAACTAGGGCTTTTTGGGTATTGGCGTAGATCAGGTCGTACTGTTGACTGAGGTGAGTAACCTGGGTAATGAGAGGGATTAGATGGCTTAAGCTTTTTAGCCCTGCTAGCAGACCACTGGCTTTTTGTACCTGAAGCAGCTGGTCCGTGAGAATTTTGACAGGAATATTACGTTTGCGCAGATATTCTGGAAATGTACCCTTTGCAAAAACACCGACAAGACTGCTGGACTGGAACTGTTGCGCAATGTCAGCCAAACACAATTCAGCACCTCCTAGCTTGCCACTCTGGTCTAGAAACAGAATCTTCATACTCTTTTATAGGTTAGATTTTTTCTAAACAGCGATGCGAGCTTTTTCTCAACATAGATGTGGATGGCACACCCAATCAAGACTGTGACAACGCAGGTAAAAATCATGCTGGCTGTGTGAAAGCTAATCCCGTTTATGCCGGTGATCTGAATGACTTTTGTAAATAGCGACAAGAGCGGATAATGGGTCAGGTAAATGGCAAAGGAAGCTGCCCCAAGACCTAAAAACCCCTTATTTACCTGAATTCTGTGGTTCTTTTCTAGACAAGCAGCCCCTCCAACAATCAGTACTGACGAGGTACCGTATATAAGGTCATAATAGTAGGCAGCGCTGGTGGAGCTTGTCTGTAGGACATACACATCCAACAGTGCTGCAATAATAAAGACCAGGCAACCCATTGATAGAATAAATAGGCTCCAGATTTTTTTAAGATATATTTTTTTGAAGAGTATGCCCACTAAGCATCCTGCCGCAAACTCAAGGTTGTAATACGAGAAGATAAAATTGAGCAAAAAGTGAGTATTCGCCCTGAGCTGAAATCCTGATATCACATCAGCTAATATAAAAAAAACAGAAAAAGATAGCCCAGCAAAAACGACGTTAGAAAATATCTTAGGCTGCAAAATGACAGCGGTAAAAATTAAATAGAAAAATAGCAAGTGGCTGAGAAACCAAGCTACCGAAAGCACGGGTGGATGGCTTTGGGGAATGAGCAGCAACGATTGGATAATCACGCTTATGTCTGTCTCATATCCTTTGCCAAAGGATGGTGTCAAAAAATAAACTGGGATAATGCAAAGACTGACTAACCAATAGAATGGATAAATACGACCACAGCGTTTGAGTAAAAAGTCCTTGGCTGCTGTTTTACACCCCAGAGAGTTAAAGCCTGACACAGCTAAGAAGAAGCCACTTAGGACAAAGAAGAAATCTACACCTGAGTCGCCAAATTCAAATAAAGAAAACAAAAAAGGTTGCTCAAATTTGAGGCTAAACAACTCTGTCGCATGAAACGCAACAATGAGTAGAGCAGCCAGTCCCCTCAAACTCTCTAAAAGCTGTAGCTTTTGAGTCGGTTGTTTTGTCGTTTTACGTGAATACGTCATCGCATCTATCTTCGAAAAACCATCCCACGTTAAGTGGGTAACCCTGGCTTAAGCTCACCGTATACCCCCAGGGTTTCAGTCACCACACGGGTGACATTGAGCCAGTCTAGATTCTTCTGGGCCTCTGCTTTCCAGTAATTGAGTTGGGTAGAATTTTTGAGTAGCGCTGCAATGGTGGTTGCCAGTACTTGGCTATCTCCCGGTGGGACTAACAATCCGGCCCTACCCTGTTCTAGAACTTCAGGAATGCCATCTACTCGACTGGCGACGATGGCACAGCCAACCTCTCGGGCTTCTGAGATAGCCAGGCCAAATGGTTCTCGGTGGGATGCTAAAACAAACACATCTGTTGATAATAAATAGGCGCGAGGATCGGTCTGAAATCCTTCAAAATGGATGCGACTAGCCACCCGCGTCTGACGAGCCTGACTCTGGAACTGTTCTTTTTCGGGACCATGGCCAACTAGATAAAGATGGGCCTCTGGACAATCTAGGGCGATCTTCTCAAATGCTGTAATCAGCTCAGCAATCCCCTTTCGGGAGTTCATCCCGGCCACGGTGGTAATAGCCGGACGCTGCAGACACACAGGCGGACAGTCAGTCAGTGAGCCGACTCGAGGACTCTCAAGGGTACCATTTGTGACAACTCGTAGTTTGCGAGATGGAATCCCACGCTGTTGCATAGACCGAGAAACAGCCTGACTCACGGCAATGACGCGATCGGCCAATCCCATCAGTTTGGCACTCTCTTGAAATTCATTATGAACGGTGGCGACTAAACCGTATTGATTCCAGAGCTTTAAACTACGGGCCAGCACGGCTCCTGTCATCATGTGGGCATGGACAATATCTGGCTGTACCTGCTGCACAATAGCGCGATACTGTGACGCTGCCCGCGCTAGATTACGCCAGGAGCGGGTTTGATTTAATCGAAAATGTGTTACCTCATATTGGGCCAATAGGGTCTCATATTCGCCACCGCCAGAGATAACGCTGACTTCATACCCGGCTTGGGCCTGCAGGCAGGCCAAGTCTACGGCAACATTGACAATCCCATTTCCTATTTTTTGAATATGGTTGAGAATATGTAGGACTCGCATTATATTGCTCCAGCCGTTGGACGTTGAATTGCTTGCAGTCCGTTCAACACATCTAAATATTGATGGACAATACAGTCTATGGTGAAGGCTTGCGATCGCACCTTCAGCACCTGAGTATCCATGGGCTGATTGAGGGTGGTCACAATGGCATTGGCCATGGCCTCATGGTCACCGACCGGCACCAGTTCGCCGTATTGACCCTTATTTAAAATTTCAGCCGGTCCACTCTCACAGTCAGTAGAAACAACCGGCGTCCCGGCCGCAATAGCTTCCGCCACCACATTGCCAAACCCTTCATAGATCGACGACAACACAAAGACATTGGCCCTGGCCATATAGGCGTAGGGATTCTCAACAAAGCCCAGGAACAAAACATCATCCTGTAGCCCAAATTTTTTAATTAACCGCTCCAGCTCAGGTTTAACCTCAGGCTCACGGGGGTCAACATCTCCCAAAATCATCAGCCGAGCTGGACAGCGCTGGCGAACCAGGGCAAACGCCTGGATCAGGGTGGCAAAGCTCTTTTGCTTAACAATTCGCCCCACCCCCAGTAAAACAGGCGGCTGATCATCGGCAAACCAGGGATGGGCGATGGCCTCCTGGGCTTTTTCGCTAAAGTCAGATGTGACCACAGGATTGTGTATCACCGTCATCTGCTGCATTGAGATTTTGGCATGTTGCTCAATATCTCGCGCCACACCTTCTGATGCGGTCACAATGGCATCAGCCCAAGGGTAAAATCGCTGCACCACCGCCCACTTAATTTTTTGCATAAGCATGGCATGGCGATCTTGAAATTGCTGTGAAAGGTTAGTCTGGACGCACATGACAACCTGAGTATTAACATCTGCCAGGCGCTTAGCCCAAGTGGCCGAGCTAAAAATATCCAACGTAGATATCAAGAACGCCGGCTGTTCCTGTTTTAAGTATTGCTTTAGGGCCAGGGTCTTAAACAAAATTACAGGAGATTTTGCATCCAGGTTTACCAGTCGAATCGTGTCTGGAATCTTCGATAAGTAGGCTCCTTCAGCTTGAGCAACAACAAGATCAACATCAAATCCACGCTCTGCGAATCCCTCGGCCAGATGCAGCATGACCCGCTCAGCTCCACCGCCATCCAGATTGGGAATAAATAAACTAATAAATGGCATTGTTTACTCCTTGTCATCAAATGTTAGAAAATCTAGGGTGCTATTCATAACTCATCAGATTGCAGGTTCATCCTATAAATCTTTTACAAAGATTAGATAAGCCATAAGGGGTTGTTCAAAATTAAGCTCATGGTTTTAGCTAGGAAGATAGCTCAGGCGGCTGGTTGGATGTGAAAGGTGTTGCTTGGGGTCCCTCCGAGTTCCCCAAACCCCCTGGTTAGGGCCGGGACGCCGCCCTAACACCCACCGTACTCAGTTTTCCCTAATGGCACTAAGTTTGGGGTTACGGTGGGGTCGATTATAAATGTTCTGGATCGGTTTTTGCAGAAGATTTGGAGGGTAACGCTCAAATCATGAGATTATTGCTTAACGATTCCTAAGGTGTCGAAGGGCATCCATAAGGGAGTGCCCCTACAGGATTGTCTATTTTTAATCGGGTTTAATGAAGTCGGATTTAGCATTACACCGGAGCCAGCTCTATCACCAGGGGCGCGTCACTAACGTTTAAGACTAGAGATCTAGGACTGGTATATTGGGCGGTAGGGGCCGTTGACTGCAGCGGCCGATAGAGATTAGCCGTGCCAATAGCCGTATCTAAACTCACCGTAACAGTCTGGAGCGGCACCGGAATATCGCGCTGAGTCAACAAATCAAAACTGGGCACTTCTTGCCAAAGAATCAGATAAAATCGTCCATCTTGTTTTTGTAGCAGCGTATGGTGAATATCTGTTGTTGCTCCGGTGATGGAGTAACTAAAGGTGCCTGGAGAAAACTCCCCTGGCACATCCTGAAGCAGCGCTATTAAGTTTTGGAGAGCAGTAAAGGCAGGCTTAGGGGAGCCATCCTGACGTAATAGCCCAAAATTCCCTTCCCTATCCGAATTTTGCCATTTATCAATCAGCTCATTTAGATAAACTCGCCGAATATCTCGATTAAAATACTCTAACCACAAACGAGGAACATACTTCCCAGCCGCTGTCTCAGATATACCAGGCTGTCCAGAACTGTCTGAGATCGCATTGTGCCATCCAGACTCCGTGGCTATCAACGGCTTGGCAGGGCATATCTGCTGCATCGAGGGAATCCAGTGCCAATCTAGCCCCGCCGTAGGCGGCTCGCCACCAGGATAGCTGTGCATTGCCCCATAGTCACAGTCCACCGCCCCCAGCTGGATAGCATTGTGCCAGAGCGCTACGGTCGGGCTGAGGACAGGAAGTGATGCGGTTGCCGGGTCACGTTTAATCGCTCCATATAGCTCAGATTGAAACAGTCGCACACCGGCTGGAAACGGTTGCTCTTTATAGGTTAAGTCTTGCCAAACATCCCACTCATTGGGACCCTCAACCGCCTCAACTGCTGTGGGAATCGCTTTGACAATATCAACAGCATCGGCTACGGTTTCCTGGTCTCTTGGATCCATCACCAGCACAGATTTAATGCCAAGGGTAGCCAGATCAGCAAACTTTTGTAGTGTTGCCGTATCATCTCGTTTTACACCATCTCGAAGATGACGAATGCCCAATTCCTGCAATCTTGGTCTAATGATTGCATCATAGTTGTTATAGGCACTGTTTCTTCGATTCAGATGCACCACAACGCCGACAGAATCGATAAATAAATTAGCGGGACGGGCCGTTTCAGATAAGCTTTGTGATTGGCTGGGCAGTACGGTACTACAGGCAAAGGCAGCACTGACTAAAAGTACCAGCAGATATTGACGACGTTGCATCCAAGTAGACAGCAAAGATTTCATCAGGTTAAACGTCCAAAAATCTCTGATAGAGCAGGTGGGCGGTGGGCAGCAGCGGATGGTCTGCTAGTTCTTGCAGCACATCTTGTTTAATTTGGGCTTTTGCCACAGTGGGAATAGCCACCAGATGTTCGGGCTGGTTCAGTTCCTTTTGGGTCTCTTTGAGTTGGTTAAAAATAGTATCTCGAACCTCAGGGGTGATGGGTTCCATGTAAAAGGAAGTTCCATACCGCTGATTAACTCTTTCCACAACTTGATGGGGATATTTTGTCGTATCTTCAAAGTCTGAGAGAACGATACTGTCACGAACGGGCCAAACGCGTTCATAGAAATTAATGTAGCTTTGAATTGCAAATCGAGTAGACAGCGTACGATCAACCACCAACACCGAGGCAATGGCATCGAGCGGGTTACGAATCAAAACAACGCATGGAATCCCATAGCCTATGGCTTTAGTTACCTGTAACGGCGCATGCATATGGTGTGCCGCCTTTGCAGCTGGGTTATACATGCGAAATGCCTTAGAAAAGAAAGAATTAGCCGATCGAGGAAATCCTTCTATACAGATATCTTTGTCAGGAGACACTTTTTTCCATTTATTTTCCTTAGCAAACGGAAGCAGCTGAAATAAAATCTCATGACGTCCCATGAGATGTCCTGTTCGATATTTTGTATTTTTTATCAGTCTTTTTGTAATCATGGGTGTAGCTATTTAGACGACAACGCTAAACGACTTGTTTACCGACTGGGAACGCACAAATTTGAGTTGGGTGTAATATCGAGATGCCGCCAGGCCGATACCCAAAAATCCCCACAGCACCATGCCAACTACGCCAACCATGGCGACATTTAGACCCATCTGGGCAAAAATGCCAAATGCGATCGCACGGGCCGCACTGGCAAATGTATCCAAGCGGGTCTCGGCTGCCTGAAAAAGCTTAAAGAATATCAGAAAAATTCCAGTGACATAGGGTAATGTCCCTATCCAACCCAGGGAAAATAGTAGGGTTAAAATACCGCTATCCTGACTGCCCAAACGGTCGCTTTCCACAACGGTGCCTAAACCTCGACCAACACTTTCACCCAGTGCCTCCCCCAGCAGCTGGTTGTAGCCATCTAACCGAGCTTGATAGCTACCGTCTTCCTGGGTGTTTGAGAGAGATTCAAGCCGAGGGGCAATCTCACTGGCTATGGGCTCGATTGAGACCAGGGGAACCACCAGCAAAGCCATGATCATCAGGGTAGCCAGCAGTCGAACCTGCAGGTGTGATTTTAGCGACGGAAAGTAAATCAGCAATGCGGCCATCCAACTCAGCCAGCCTGAGCGGGCCAGGGTCAGCAGAAAAGAGAGATACCCCACACCCGTGGCTGCAAACTTCAGACTGCCTCGATTACTTAACAGTAAAATTAGTCCCGCCATCATCACAGCGGCAAAGGGCTGAGGAGAGTTCATCGTACTCCATACTCGAATACCCAACGGCTCTGGATGACCAAATACATCCGTATCGACAGCATTAGTTAACCAGAACCGATCCCAGTCTGGAGCGGTTAGGTACTGCCACACGCCATAGGCTCCCATCACCAGCACCCCCCAAAGAAAGCTACGCTGAATCGTTTGGCGATAGGCCAGATACTCTTGCCAGTTGATAAACAGGTGAAAACTAAACAGCAGCGGAGGCAGCCAGTTTAATAGCGCCACCAGTGTCCCCGCCAATGAGTTCTGAATCAATCCGATTAAAAATCCATAAACGATACTGGCCAAGCACAGGATAAAAGGCAGCCCTTCCTGACGATGAGCATTGGGTAAATGACGCAGCAATGTGATGGCAGAAATTAGGGTAACTAAAGGCGGAGCTAGCAACACAATACTGGGATCTTGCCAGCCACTTTGCTGATCAATTAAACGACGCACCAGCGGCGTTAGGAACCAAATCCACCAGGTAAAACCGACATACAGCAGGGGATAGCGCACGTACAGCAAGCCCCCTATTATTGTTGCCCCCAAGGGAAACAACAGCCGCAGGATGCCACCGGCTCCCGCCAGAATCCCCAGGCCTGTGATTAAAACCAGCCCTAAAATCCCCACCCAGGCGAGGGCAGGGCGGAAGCGTAACCAGGCAAACGTATCTTGAACAGGAGAAGGGTACACTCGTGATGCTTTCCTCTATCGAAGTCTGACAAATAATCCGGGGTTACGCATATGGGCCAATGAATGGGCCAGGGATTGGGGCAAATAGCTCATGCCTAGGGCTACTAATGTGCGCAGGTTAAATTTATGGTGGGGCCACGCCTGAGACAAATAGGAGCGTGCCTGGGCAGGCTGTCCTAGCCGCAGAAACGCAATCCCTAAGGTAGTGCTGGCATGGGCCCATTCTTGCTGGAAATAGGCGCGATGGTCTTGGAGATTCTCATCGTCCATAAAGCGCTGGTAACAAAATTTTGCCGCGTTACCTTTACGGATTTTGGCTTGGATATTGCGGCTGCCGCTCATCATGTTTTCAGATTGAGCATGCATGCGATAGTAGGATAAACGCTCTGGACAGTAATAGGCCCCTCCACCGGAACGACAGGCTAAATAGGCAATGTAGTAGTCCCAAAACACTCCGGCTTCAAACAATGTGTCCCAACAGGTCACATTTCGACGAATGAGTGCGGCAGAGGCGGTAAACACGGCTTGATCGACTAGGCCAATTTTCCAAAAAGGCTGATAAATTCCCTTGGGTAGCTGATGGCGTTTTTCTTGTTTGGTGTGCTTTTCAGTGGCCGACCAATTGACATTGCCCCTGTGATCAATCACATAGTAGTCGCAAAAAGCCAGCGCTAGCTCTGAGTTTTCTTCTAGGGGCTGCACTAGTTTTTCTAAAAAATGTTTATCCCACCGATCGTCATCATTTAAGCTAGCAACATATTTGCCGGTAGCCTCAGCAAAGGCGTGGGTAGCGTTTAAGCCAATGCCAAGATTCTTAGGGTTGCGCCGCAGCCGCAGCCGAGAATCTTGAAATGCCCTAAGGATGGGCTCAGGGCTTTCGCTACTGTAGTCATCTGAAACAATGATTTCAAGATTTGGATAGGTCTGAGTTACTACACTTGCGATCGCATCTTTTAAATAAGCCGGACGATTATAGGTGGGAATAATCACACTAATCAGCGGCAGTTCTGAACTATGATTTTTTTCTAAACGGTTATCCATCATCAAAAGAGTTCTGAACTAAGAGGTTACTAATGAAGGCACGTTAACTGTTAAATCTGTTTCCAAAGCAGCTTGCACGTGATTTTGAATCAGCTGAATAACGTTGGCACGATCATAGTACCGAGATGCTTTTTGATGGGCGGCAGAGCCCAAATATTGACAGCGATAGTCGTTGCTCAACAAGTCAATACAGGCTGTTGCAATCTCTTGGGCTGACGACTTAATCAGCACATCGTCACCATCCGTGAAAGATAATCCTTCAGCACCAATGAGTGTAGCAACAATGGGCTTACCATAGGCAGCTGCCTCAATAATTTTGACCCGGGTGCCGCCACCCGACAAAATTGGACAGCAGACTATGCGGCTGCTGGCATACAGAGCATCTAAATTTTCAACAAAGCCAGTAAATTCTACTCCTGGAATCTCTGAGTGATAGCTGCGAATGTTCTCGGGATGGGTGCCGGCAATAATTAACTTAGCATCGGGTCTGGCCTGAGTAATCTGGGGCCAAATCTGTTCAATCAAAAAATTGGCAGCATTGAGATTAGGGTAGTAATAGTACCCTCCCAAAAACATAATGGTAGGTTCAGGGCAGATTGGCTGCGCCTCTGGAATCGAAACCGCATTGGGTACGCTAACCACGCCCTTTAATCGCCATCGCTCAGTCAGATACTGCTGATCTAGCTGAGAGCAAACAAACGTACGTAAAGCTGTTTGTATGCTTTGTCGCTCTCCCCAGAAAAGGGCAGGAATTTGGAAATAGTAGAGCTTTGTTACTAGTCGAGTAGGCGGCTGACGAATCTGACGAGCAAACGAAATATGTTCAACATCATCGAGATCAAAAAACAAGGGTGGCAGCGTTTGCTGGGTTTGTAAAATTGGCGTCATGGATTCTAGCCGATGGCAAAAAATTGCATCGGGCTGACGCTCCAGACACATTTCTAGGGTCTCTAGCTGTGGGGTGCCTCCGGTAACCGCAAAGTTGCCCTGGGCCCGAAAGTCAAAGATAGGGGCAAACTGTCGCTGCCATTTAGGTCTTGAATTATCAGCGATGTGTTGAGGGCATAGGAACAGATTGATGGGCGTACCCCAATGCTCTGATAGGACCTTTTGGTGGGTTGCGATCGCATCCACAGAACAATCCACATTAGCCGGCACGTAAAACAGCAAGTCAAGCTGTGCAATCGCCTTAAACGCATCCAAAAATAGATTAAATCGACGAAAAGTACCCTGAACATCTCGTTGGAGATCCGTAGGGAACCGACAGGAAATAAGTAAGATTCTCATAGAACTACGCACGATCGGTATCTAACAACGGTAATAACGTTTGGGAAAAACGATTGGACTGTTGGCAGAGAGTTTGCCAAACCTCTATATAGTTCTGGACCATTTTTTCTTCAGTAAACTCCTGGGCGCGATCGTAGGCATTATTTGCCATATGTTTCATTTCATCCGGATGGGCGAGCGCCCAGCGAACAGATTCAAGCAAATCACAGCTATCACCGGTTCGAAAAACAAGACCATGGGCTTGATGATGAATCACTTCTGGAATACCACTAGCATTAGAAGTAATAATGGGTAAACCAGACGCCATCGCTTCGGCTATGGCAAATGATTGTCCCCCTTCAAAATGAGTCGGAAATACAAATAGATCAGCCGCTTGCAACAGCTGAGACACATCTGAACGATAGCCTAAAAGCAAGACTTTATCTGTAACCTGATACTCATTTAACTGACTCTCAAGACGTTCCCGTAAATCGCCATCACCAACCCAGATAAATCGTACATCAGGAAAGTCCTGAATAATATGCGGAATCGCCGGAATTAAGTCACAATGGCCCTTTTGAAAATTTAATCGACCTACGGTGATGAGTAATTTTGTTGTATTAGGCAGGTGCAGCTCATCGAGGATTTGCTGGCGAGATATCTGTTTTTGAGTACAGCTCAATGGAAGAGATACATCCGAGCTAGCTCCGTTATAAATACACGTAAGCTCGCTTTCAGGAATTTGAAATAGGTTAGACAATAATTGACGATTATTTTGTGAAATCACAACCCACTGTTGTTGACGAGTTCTAACCCAGTTATAAAGCCTAACTCGCCAAGGATTAACAGGAATCTCAAGCGGTAGAACTAATCCAAACCGTACAACCGTTGGAATTTTCAGCAGTCCACAGGCAAGGATGCTCGCAAAACAATACTCCGGAGCAGGCAGGGTAATTTGAACAACATTTGGCCTAAGCACCATCAACAACCGTAGTGTCCGTAAAAAACGAGGTACATGTCGAGCAATACCTGGTAGCCAGTTTCTATCCTCAGCAATGGAGAGAGTATGGTAGGTCACACCACTTTCAACAAAATCCTGAATCAGCGCAGCTGTCCCATCCACATTGGGAAATGCTGCATGCACCTCCCATCCATGCTTTGCAGCCCCGCAAGCGACCGTCAGGTTATATTGCTCCACACCGCCACGTAATGTAGACGGGAAAATAACAAGTAGTTTATTAGGCTTAGATTCCATTGATATAATTTATAGTAAAAGTAGTTATAAACAGTTATTTACCCACACCAGGCATAGGCTTTATCGTTGACTAGAAATAGTTGTTGACTCCATTACTAGCGCTCCTGAACAAGACTTGCCATTATCTGCCCTATCCAAAACATCCAGAACCAGTGTTGCCAATTCATCTCCCCGCCGATAGTAACTAATCTTTCTCTGTGTCTCTACCCTGTCAACTATCAGCGTTTCACCTGCCATATGTTTAATAGCCAGCTGCTCAATCACCTGAGCCATCGCTTCAACATCAAAAGGGTTCACTAAATACACACCTGGTTTATCACTCAAATAGTTGCGATTCTCCCCAGGAGGCACAGCCGCCAGAATTGGTCTGTCTGTCATCAAATACTCATAGGTCTTAAGCGATATACGCTCTCCGGGAGTCCCATCCATACGATCTGGCAACGGCATAAACAGCAAATTTGCCCTTTGCAATTTCTGTAGTGCGTCTTTATATGGAATCGGTCCGGTTACGCTCACCACATCAGATAAATCCTGATTTTCCAAAACAGCTAACGCTGGTTCAAACCTATTGCCATAGAGCGTCAGTTTAATTTTGCCTCTCCAACTAGGATTCTGAGCAATGACTCGCTTAATGGCACGACCGATAAAAATAGGACTTGAACTAGCAGGATTTACATTGACCTTAACGTACCGCCCCCAGTTCATCCAGGCATGGCGTAGCCTTTTAATAAAGTTTTGCTTTGAAGACGGTAAAAACTCTTCCCACCCCGTCATACCTCCAGTAAAAACTATTTCGAAGCCATCTGAGACAGCGCTACCACCAATAATTCCTTGAAAATCTTGGGGATCCGCGCCGCCACGAATAAGATGAAATTTAGAATACTGCTCTTGAGCCTGTCTAGAACGCACTTGTTCTAAACTCAGCTGAGACACATAGATAATAGCGTCAGATAGCCTAACATACATATCTTCTAGCCAACGATTGAGATAGTAGTGAAGTTTAGTTGGAAAAACCGCATAGAGATCATCACAGGTTGAAGGCTCGCAAACGTTAATCACCAGAGGTTTACCCGTTAGCCATTTCAACAAAATACCAATAATGCCAGCAGAATAAGGCTTGAGGAAAACAACAATAAGATCAATGTTATAAGCCTTGATGATCTTGACGCCTTTAAATACAGCAGGCATCAGCCAAAAAATATCTTTATCAGGCCAGACAAACCAATCTAAAAGCTTGCCAAGCTTAATAAACCGAATAAAATTCAGCAGTTTTTCAGGCAGCCAAGACCGAACAAAATGCACCTGAGCCCCCTCCAGGGCTGCATGTTGATTACCAGATAAAACATGAACCTGCCAAGCATCTGGCAGATACTTCAATGTTTTACTAGAACGAATCGCAGTCGGATTCGTTTCTGGGGAAAATTTCTGAGATATTGATAAAATCTTCTTATGACAATCACTCATGACTAAAATTTTATTTAAACGGGCAAACAAACGTTATTAAAAGCTCTTGCCAAGAAGGCTTTTGAGCCATTGATTTGAGGGCTAAGCTTTTTATAAACAACATCAAAATCAATTTGAGATTTATCAATTTCGCAGTCGTCTGCTAGCTCAGTAATAATTCGCCCCCTTAGATCCAACGGAGTTAGCAGATCAAATACCTTATTACGTTTGCCTTTGCCCACAAAAACTGTGAAATCTTTTCGAAAGAGAAGTGAGAAAATAGTGCCATGAAATGTATTTGTAAAAACATAAGATGCATGTTTGAAATAACCTATCCATTCATATGGATGAACAGAAATAAAGCTATCATCGGCAACATCCCAAGCATCACCGATGGAAATTACCTTCAGATCTTTTAATTTAGCAATCTCTTGAATAACCTTCCTCTGTACATGGCCTAATTCTTTGTGGTTGTACACTAAAAGATATGGCTCTTCTACTTTAGGCGGCACCAAAACATCTTCATAGTCAACTAAAAATGTAGGATCTAGAACTTTAGTTGAAGCTATTCCACATTCTTCTTGGATCACGTTTGCACTGTGATAATCTCGAACTGACACATGATCAAACTCTGAAAGTAGCCTCGATACCTGTTCTCTATTTTCCTTAAACGATTGCGTTCCACCAATACTGGGGGCATAGCTCACTTTGAGGCAGTTATCACCCTTGCTAAAAAAGTTAAGAAAGTACGACGCATCAAACCCACGAAATTTTGTATCTAGACACCAAACCTGGTCACTTCCAGTAATCACTGCATCGTAATTGGAGACTTCAAAAATCTCTCGTAGTTTGTCGCTTGAGTAACACTTCAATTTACTGAGGTTCAATGCAGAAACCAAAAATTTTCGCATTTGCAGAGCCTTAAAAATATGCTTGTGGAAGTCTATATTCCAATCAAGTTTTCTGTTGCGGATAGGCAGCAGTTGTTTCAGATAAAAAGCAACTGCTCCTTTGGGTCTATAGTCAATGATTTCTACAGTGTGTCCCCATGTAGCCAGCCTTTTTGACAACGCATAGGCTTGCAGCGTAGCGCCATAGTTAGTTGTGTGATGAAAGGTGATAATACCAATTTTCATAATGTTGCTTATAAAAATTCAATACGACTGCTTGTATAGGGCTCTTGCTATTCAATAACTATGACTTCTAACTCAATTTTTTTACCTAGACAACCATGTAAAATCTGCGCCATCGAAATCAAAAATCTAATGGGTAAGCTACTTTTTGATTTATTTAGAATCCAATTAGTCGTTTTTTTGGAAAAAGCAGATTTTCCGATGGACCATCCCTCTAGCTTTCTCAAGATTCTATAGTCAGCCTGCTTAAAAACCGAGCCGCAATTTGGGGCTGAATAGTCCTGAACCTCTTTTGACCATTTTTTCCTTTCCAATATTGGATCAGACTGAAGGTTAATGGAGTTGAATTTAAATACCGCACTAAGAATCAGTTTATTCTGAATATTTGTAAAAATAGTCTGCCGATATCCTTTAACAATGTCAGTTGACTGCAGCGTTTTTATTTGATTCTGCTCAACGTCAAAAAAGGTGACGCTCTCTACGAAGTCATAGACTGTCATATTTTGTTGCCGGCCACGACCAGCATTCATCGCTAGAGCACCGCCAATCGTAGCTGGCACCGAGGACAAATAGTAGAAAGATTCCAAAGATTGAGTATAGCAGGTTCTCAGCACATCGATCACTTGCGTGGACGATGAGACTTCAAACCGCCCTTCCCCTAAAGGGTTAATATTTTGATTGAGTTTATTTTTTAATATAAGAGACGATATTTTTCGTGATCGAAAGAGTACATTCGAGCCATTGCCCAAAACATACAAGCGCACCGCTTGATCTCGAGCCCACTGACAATACTGAATAAACTCATCTACAGTATGAAATTCACCATACCTCTCAAAATGATGCTTTGTCCTGTAGAAAGATAATTTATCAGTATATAGCGAACTTATAAGCGACTTCATGATCGAAAGCTCCTTAAACAGCTAATGATAATCAATCCAGACGTTGCTGATCTCCGGTATGAATTTATCTGGTAAACATCGGCATATCTTACAGATCGGTTCATACCCTAAACCAGCAACGGCTCAATTCACGCTTCGATAGTTTCAGGGTTGGGCATGCTTTAATCTCTTTTTTGTAAAGGTCTTGGAAATGAAGACAGTGCAAGTTTATAGGTTTGATTGAACAGACTAGGAGATAGAATCATTACTCCAGATACGTATGCCAGTACGCCTACAGTTAGATATATGGCAAGCAACATGGGTAAGTTAGTCCAGCCATGAAGCAATTGCTTGGCTCCTAAGATAAAAATCACCATAAATAGACTGCTGGCAAGTGGAGTCGTATATTGCAGAAAATATTTTTTGAAATCTATCTGGATTAATTTTCTCACCATGATTAAAAATATCGGTGAAAATGAGTAAACACAGATGGCATAAGACAGAGCAACTGCAGTTATGCCCCATCGAACTGCAACAAAGAAACCAACAATATTACAAAGAGTGATCAGAAAGACAACCCGTAGTCGCCATAAAGGCTTATTCATGGCTAAGAGCACCGTGCCTGCAAAGTATTGCACTGATTGCAAAATACCAATTAGTGCAAGAATACGCATAACTGGAACACTCGGCAACCATTCTTCTCCAAACAAGGTTTGTATTAGCTCTGGAGCAAGAACAACCACACCTAAAAACGCAGGGAATGAAACTAAGCTGGTGTATCGAGTAACTCTATAGAAGGCATCTCTCATTCTTGCTGGCTGTTTCTGAAGCTTAGAAAACGTAGGGAGTGCTACTTGAGTAGTTACACTGGTCAACAGCTTGATCATAATCAGCAGCAGCCGATAGGCCACATTGTAATAGCCTAAAGCAACTGTCCCTAAGAAATAACCAATCAATAAATCATCCGAACGTCGGTTAAAAAAGTCGAGAAAGTTAAAGCCAATGATATTGATACCAAATGAAAAAAGTTCTCTAAAATGTTGAGGTGAAAATCTAAATCCCGGTCTCCAGCTGCTCGACCCCCACAGCATTAAAGCACCTGTTGAGCCAAATACTATTTCCTTGATAACCAGGCTCCAGACCCCCAGACCCATGAGAGCAGCTCCGATACCAGCCACTCCACAGGTCGCTGTCGCTACTAAAGAGCGTGCTGCAAAAACCTTAAACTGCATATTACGCTGCAAGATTGCCGACTGCACACTACTTAGCCCTGCAAACAGAAAGCTGATGGACATCCATCGAATAATCGGTGCTAGCCCTGGCTCACTGTAAAAGTTTGCGACAGCTCCAGCTCCAGCTAATACAGCTAAAAGAAACAATATACCCATCAGTACACTGGTCCAAAAAGCGGTGTCTAAATGCTCTGGCTCTAGCTTATCTTTTTGGATAATGGCTTGGGCAAATCCCTGATCTAAAAAGATTTGCATAAAATACATAAAGACATTGGCTAGAGCCACTAAACCAAAGGCCTCAGCACCGAGTAGCCGAGCTAGCAACAGAAAAATTGCAGTTGAAACAAGCTGAGCCCCCCATTTTTCTATAGCGGACCACATTGCCCCTTGAATTGCTTTCTGTCGCAAACTCATAAGAAACTACTCACATCTAATTAAATAAAGAAATCAAGCAATTAATGTTAGAAAGCACCAAATCCTGTGACAACTTTAGGAACTGTCAGCAGCAACAGCTTCAGATCTTCCTGGAATGTCCACTGTCGTAGGTAGTCTAAATCCATTCGGTTGACCAATGCCAAATCGCAGCCTTTAGATCGGGTGGTCACCTGCCACATACCAGTCATACCAGGTAATGCTCTCAATCGTCTTCGTAATACCGGCTCAATCCGTACCGCATCATACAGAGCCCAGGGTCTTGGTCCTACCAAACTCATCTCCCCTTTTAACACATTCAATAGCTGCGGCAGCTCATCCAAACTAAACCTACGCAACCAACGTCCAACTCTTGTCACGCGTGGATCATGTTCGAGCTTATGCAGCCCTACCTGATTGCCCATCACCTTATAATGCTGAACTTCTGCATTGATTTCCATGCTACGAAACTTGCAGATTTGAAATAATTTTCCCTGATAGCCAACCCGCCACTGTTTAAACAAAACAGGACCAGGGGAATCTAATCGAACCAATACAGATAGTAATGCCATTAACGGGCTTAACACTATCCACAACAAAGCTGCAACTAGCCAGTCCGCCATGCGTTTTACTCGCCAGAGCTTTGGCTGTCGCACTTGGGGCAAAT
The DNA here is from genome assembly GCA_038534515.1 of Cyanobacteria bacterium J06554_1. GTDB lineage: Bacteria > Cyanobacteriota > Cyanobacteriia > Phormidesmidales > Phormidesmidaceae > Leptothoe. The sequence goes on along the minus strand of JBCAWO010000010.1, from coordinate 52,318 downwards.
CGTGAGTGGAGGGCACTCTTAAATAAACTTGTTTTTGGGTGGCATGACAAGTATCGGCCCAGGCTTGAAACATCGATGCCTCCATTTTTGGGTCAAGATATACTTTCTTAATAGGAGATCGACGTAAACAATCGTGTAACCAGCCTTCATTCTCAAGGGCAGGTATCTTAGGTTCCTTTGCCGATAAGCGGGGGCGTACAATCAAAGCATCTTGCTCCCAAACTAATGAACAATCTGTAAAGACAGAGGACGCAGTGATAGCAGGCGGCACTTGGAAAACAATCGGAGCTTTTAACAAAACTGTAGATGTTGTCATGATTCCCTAAAATCTCTCAGTAGAAAACGTAGTTCAAATTAGTCTGTTGCCTAAAAACAGCCGTCTCAGATAGATTTATAACGAATAAACCTATACATAGTTCCAGTCTCTACAGCGCTCAATTGCGCCATATCATTTCTGGCTCAGCAGAGACTTTGGCAGCTCCATTATGGTCATACGGTCTCTCTGACCAAGAACTCTCTCGATGCCAGTTAGCAACAATACCAATCGTATTGACCTGATCAAGCATAGCCATAGCATGGGTTAAATCAGATTGAGTAATACGGTCTAAACGACTCACCATAATAGAAGCATGGCATAGCGATGCTAGCTGTAATCCATCAGCTAATCCTGAAATAGCAGGCGCGTCAACAATGACTAAGTCATAACTCGCTTCTGCCTTTTCTAGGACCTGTCGCATTTGCAGGGAACTGAGAAGCCTCATCGGATCGTCAGGGACCGCCCCTGTTAACAAGACATCAACGCTAGCACCTGAATGAGATAGTGAAACCGGAGAGATCTTTGTTTTATTCCATCGAGCCAGGCTGGGATGTAGCTGCGTTGATAGTCCCTGTATATTTAAAAGTCCCAAATGTTGATGCAATGACGGATTGCGAAAGTTGGCATCAATCAGTAACACTCGTTTATGGGAGCGAGCAGCACTCAGTGCTAGACCAATAGCTAAGGTTGTTTTGCCTTCTCCAACTAAGGCTGATGTAATTAATAGCGAGGTCAATGGCTGAGCACTTGTGAGCTGAATTGTCTTATAAATTAGATCAACAGCATCTCGAAATGGCTGCCACTGACTCATTAAGAGTGCATTATCAGGGTTCCGTTCAGTATCTAGAATAGACAGCAGAATACTGGCTTTTTTTGTAGATATTTCTGGAATTACCCCTAACAGCGGCAGCGCTGTCTGTTTCTTTAATTCATCTGATGTTCGTACAACTGTATCAATCGCTTCTCGTCCAAAGGCTAATAGTCCTCCTAAGAAGACTCCGGCTACAGCGCCAAGCAGTAAGTTTTGTCTAGGTTGGGGGGCAATTTTTTCACCTAGCTGAGCAGGCTCAACAATATCCCAGCTAAAGCCACCCTGAGCTAGTTCATTACTCAACTCTTGACGCAGCTGTAACAGCTGTTCCAGTGACTGCTGCTGTATTTGAGCCTCAGGCTGAATGCGATCATATTCCGCAATTAAGCTAGGAAACTTATCGAGTTCGGCTTGCAACTGTTGTGCAGCTTGAGCTAATCCTGTCTTGCGCGCTGTCAGGCTCTGCAGACTGACTGTAGCCTGGACAAGATTACTCACCAAACCTAGGTCAATCTCACCCAGTTGCCCTTTGGTCAGTAAAGCAGTTTCATCCAAATTGAGCTGCTCTGGGATATTACCTAGTACCCGTTCGACTTCTGCTTGCAAAAGTGAGATCTGTCCCTGTCTCTGGGCGATCAGATCTTGCACCCCCGGATCAGCTTCGGCATAAAGCGAGCGGCGCTGCTCCAGAGCTAATTCTGTCTCTTGCAGAGCATTTAGAAGCTGCTGATAGCGTGATGACTGACTTAACCGTGAAGCGATTAAGGCGGCCTGAGGATCGGCCTGTAGCTGCTCTTGTAAGGCATTATATTCAGCCTGAACATCTAGATACTCATTTGCAACATCTAGCTGAGTCTGTTCAATTTGCCTGAGGGATTCAGCAACAGTTAGGGATTGCTGTTCTGGGTCAATCAGGTTTTCTGATTCACGAAATTGTTTTAACGCCTGACGAGACACAGTTAGACTCTCCTGGACGCCTTGAATTTGCTGGTTAACTAGCGCTAGGCCACGCTTGAGTCGCTGCTCCTGTTGTTCTTTGTTATAGCTTAAATAGACATCACCCAAAGTTTCTAAAAATGATTGGACCATGGCCGGATCTTCAGCCTTGAATGTCGCTTCAAAAATTCCAGTTTTTGCATCACCTTCAGCTACTTGAGAAAGTATCAGGTTCCTTTGAATACTGCCAGCACAGTCAGATAGGGCCTCTGATTCACTGCAAAGTCCTGGATAGTCGACTCGAAGTTTTTCAACAGTTTGTTCAACAAATGATTTACTCCGCATCAGGTTTAATTGGGTGGCATAGTCTGTCTGAGATGAGGACGAACGTCGTCCTTCTTGTTGTCCGGTAATGTCTACAGTCTGACGATAGTTGGGCTCAACTAATAGCTGCATTGAACTTTGATATACAGGATCTTCTTTTAGGGTTAACACAATTGCAATACCTAGTGTTCCTATAACAGCCCCACCAAACCAGATAAATCGTCGTAGAAGTATAGTCAGAAGCTGACCATATCCAATCTCTGTTTTATCTACAGTAGGTGAGAATTGTGTTATTTGCATACATCTGTATCCTTGTTCGTCATCAGTTTATAAGCCGTGCTCAACTTGGCTTTACCATCATGTAGGGGAAATCTCAGCAGTAGCCATGTGGCTGGCATAGGCCTCTTCAATAACGGTCATAACTTTTTCAAAGAACACATCTTCGGTAAAGCTTTTAAGCACATGTTCTCGAATTTTAAGGTGATCCCATTGAATAGCGTCAGCTTTGAGAAGTGCCTGATGCAAGGCCTCTGGCGACTGACGATAGAAAAAGACTCCTGTTTTTTCAGGCACTTGTGTATCTAATACTCCACCTGCTCCATAGGCAACAACAGGAGTACCGCTGGCATTTGCTTCAATGGGTACTAACCCATAATCTTCTAAAGCCGCAACGATTACGGCCTTAGCGCGTGACATTAGCCCCTTGCGCTGCTCGTCACTTACATGTCCCAAGAATGAAATGTTTGGTAGTGCAGCCGCCTCTAATCTCTTTTTCTCTGGACCATCCCCCGTAATAATGAGTGGCCATCCTAACCAGTTAAACGCTTCGACCACAACATCCACTCGTTTGTAGCCTAATAAACGCGACGAAACCAAATAAAAGTCATCTTTTTGATTGGAGAATTCAAACTGGGTTGTATCGATTGGATAGTTGATGGTAGTTGCTGGTTGCTTATACGTCTGTTGGATCCGTTCGGTTACAACAGTGGAGTTTGAAATATATAAATCAGGCTTCTGTGCATGGGCTAAGTCAACCTGTCTAAGCTTCTGAAAAATTGGCTGAATAACCGGAAGCAAAGCTTTATAGGTCTGGTACTGATCAATGTAGGTGTGGGTATCCCAAAGAAAGCGAGTAATGTTGTGACAGAAACAAATATGGTAAGCAGCAGGGTGTTTTACAACCGATTTAGCAAAGCTCGTGGTACTGCTAATAATCAGATTGTATTGTTGCAGATCTAATGCTTCAAAAGCTGGAAAATAGAGCGGTGCCAGCAGTCTAAAGTTCTGACTTGCCCCTGGAATTGCCTGAAGCTTAGTCGTGTAAACAGGTCGGCTTCCAACATCAATTGTATCTTTCGGACTGTACAACGAGGTATAGATATCAGCCTCTGGAAACTGTCTGCAAAGGAGCTCAAATACTCGCTCTGCTCCACCTTTCTGCGTAAGATAATCATGGACTAAAGCAATTTTCATACTAAAATCACTCGTTAGGAAGGGCAACCAAATATCTGTAATTCAGCAATGTTATGAAGGGAACAAATTAAGATATTCAAAGGAACGCCACACAGTAGAAGATTCCTCCACTTCGCTCAAGGTGACCTATACCCGAGCAATTAAGTCCTTATAATTGTCAGAGGTAAGTATTTCCATTTGGAAAATCTATCAACCTCATAATCCAAACAAGCGAAGAATATTAAGCGTAAAATTCAAAGGTGAAAATACTGCCCCAAATGTGTCGCCTGCACGGGCTAATCCGGAACGTTTTACAATCACCGTGTCATTGGGCCGTAAAGAGGGATTTGTATCTTCGCTAATTCCTTGGGAGAAATCAACGTCAATTTCTCTCTGGGACGCTGTGCCATTAAGATTTAATCGTACTAGGCTTACGGCCCCTTGTCTGGCTCGATTATTGAATCCTCCCGCAGCTAATATTGCCTGATTTAGCGGTGTGTTAGGAGGAACTTGAATAGTTCCAGGAGCCTCAACTTCACCCACAACATTTACAGAGATCTGATCGGGTGAAAAGCTTGCCGTAGCTAATTCGGCAATCTCATCTGAATTAAGATTACGAGCTGTAGGAATAATAATGCGATCGCCATCCTGTAGCTGTAAATCTTCACTCAGGTCTCCCTCTTTTAGCAAATCCCATAGATTGACTGCAACTACTTTAGATTGGGTTTGCTTATTCTGTGCATTGTCTCCTAGCGTGGGTCCCGATGAGACTGTGTTTAGGGAGCGTGGAAGACGACGTTGGACCTCAATCTGACGAATATCTGCTAACTGTGTGATTCCACCAGCTAACTCAATTGCCTGTGTCAGCGTGGGCATCTCGACTGCTGAGTCGTTAGCACCTTCAACGTTTACACGATAGGCTCCTGGTCGATGAACTTCACCTGCCACAGCAATCTGAATAGGGCGAGTCTCTAATAGACTAAGGGTTACAACAGGACGTTGCACATATGGTTTAAGCGTGTGTTCAATATGTTCTGTTGCTTGTTGGAGCGATAGGCCGTCCACATCAATAGCACCTACTATTGGAATATTCAGTCGTCCACTGGACAGCACTCGAAATTCACCACCATAATCGGGGATATTAAACACATCAACCCGTAAATAATCTCCAACACCAAGAATGTAGGTTTCCCCAATCACAGGATCGACATTAGCCCATACATCTGGCTCTGAAGGGTTTGGTGCGGTAGATGGCAAAGAGGGTAAAGACCCCTCACCAGGCAAGGTAGACTGGGCAACTGCAGAATTGTGATTACCAGAATACCCCAACAATAATGTTGTCAAGATTAGGTTAGGGAGAAATGTGTCTTTGAATATGTCGGTAGAGACAGCTAAAAAATGATTTTGCATAGTTACTGTCAACAAGAGATAACAATATCTGAATGAATTAAGTGGTTAAGTATGCACATATCACAGATATGGACTTAGATTACAAAACTCTCTTCTAGCAAGGAATAAAACACTACAGGTAGTGGGCGCGCTGCTGAGAGAAATCTACTCAGACTTAAATCTGAGCTAACGCAACGAACACCAACGGACAAAGTAACTGCGTATGTCAGGTTAGTTAGGAGAGGGGATATCCCTGTAAGCCTTGAGAGACGAAGCTAACCTGACATGTAAATGTTCTAATGCATCATGACATTTGTTACAGCCAAGACTTGTTTGTCTATTACAAACTACCAACCCCCTTTGGGGTACATGTTACAGACCAGCTTTTCTGGTGGTTTAATAACGGCGGGTTAAACAATAATGCCTAGCCTTACCCTACCTGCTCAGGAAACCATGCTTCATCAAACATCAGCATACACTTATCGATGAACGCTACAGGCGTTAGGCTTGAGTCACACACTATAAACACAATACCGATACTGTGAGCTGAAATGCGAAGGAAAAATTCTAGCCTTGTCAGGAACACGCCTGAAACATATGGCAAGTGACCTTAGCTGTCGCTTCCTTATTGGAAGCATTTTCACACTAGAAGAAGAAATCCTCTAAGAAGGTACAAGCCACAGCCTGGCTACGTGAAATCATTCAAAAAAACTCTCTACAGGCTAAAGAACGCTCAGCAAGTCATGCACTAATAAGCAAACTGGTTGTAAAGGAACTTATAGAAAGAAGTACCCTACGGGAACCTTCAGAAACTAGCCTCTGTAACTTTTAAGCACCAAGCGCTGTGCATTAATCCGTATATGTCTATGCAATATAACCTAAATTTTACAAATGAACCACATTTCCTTTACAAGTGCATGGATTTTGATAAAGCTATGTCTCAAAATGTCCACGGGGACGTTGCGAATCCTCTCATATTCCACAATTTCATTACGTCTGCCACAGCTTCCTTAGGGTTTTATCAGTTACAGGACTTATATCTGTTGTTAGCAGTAAGTATCTTGGTGGTAAATCCTACATTCGTTTGAAATTGAAGAATGGCCATCTCCATTTTTTTCAGCAGATAGAGTAAAAATGACTATGCAAGTTAAGGGAAGTTCTTTTTATGAGTTACGACCAATAGTCCTATTTTTTTACTGGCATCATCTTGAACTCAAATTGCTTACCTTTGTGTGATGGTGTCGTTAAGTTCTAAAGAAAGAACACCATCAAATAGTATGAGTCGCATTTTGATGAGTTCCCGAGAAAGATTTAAACGGCTAGGTCTATGTTCTCAAAATTCCCTGTAGCTCGTGTTGGATGGTCATTCCTCTAAACGTGATCACTGACAAATTATGAGAGATGTTATTTCCCTAACAGGCATAAATTTTATCAAAAAAATTCATTGAGAAGCTGCGGAATTCATAGGGTTCATAGGAATAATTCTATGACGCTTCATAAGAAGCTTTTTTCCTTTACATAGATCACATTTAAGGTCAAATATTGGGGCTTTCTGAGGAAAGCTGCGATTTTTGATGCAATTTGTGCCACAAGCTTCTGACGCTGTCCAGGGGATTCATCTCATTGTCATTTTTGAGTCTTCAGCCCATACGCTTTGACTATGGTATTTGTTAGCACCAAACCAACCCTGCCGCGATGGCTTTGCGAAAACATTTTGCTGGGTACACTGCCCTGGCACCGAGGTATCTGTCAGCCTTTCAGCCATTTTAGCCACATCTACACCTTGCATGACTCCCATTTATTGGGCACCTATCAGAGTGCTGAAATCTATGGAGAAAGTGTTCTGTGCTTTTTGTGGGATGCCCTGTGGTTACCTGAAACCCTTACCCATCAAGCTCAGCCCAATGAACCTATTTTTTTACTGGTTAAAGCAACCAAAACCCTGGGTATTGCCCTATCTGAAGGAACCTTACCCAAACCGGATAAACAGCCCCGTCGTGTTCTCAAAGCAGAGCATGTGGAAGTGGATGACCAAACCGTCCTAGTGATTGACGATACCCAGTGCAATACATTGACGGTTGTGTTCTCAGGTCAGCTACATTTTTTAGCCATGGACAACAGACAGCGGCTGCTTAAGCTCGATAGCCAGGTTTACTGCTAGTGCCCGATAACCAGGGGCATAGGGGGTTACACTGGGGTTAGGTTAACAAATGTAAACATGGCCCCATCGATGAATTCCCAAATGAATTCCCAATTGTCTCACCACCGGTCTAAGGTCATCGTAATTGGGGCAGGGATTGGCGGTTTAACGGCGGCGGCCCTATTGGCAAAGCGTGGTTATCGAGTTTGTGTTTTTGAACAGGCCATGGTGCCGGGGGGCTGTGCTTCTACCTTTCGACGACGGGGGTTTACATTTGATGTGGGTGCCACCCAGGTGGCGGGGCTAGAACCTGGCGGCATTCATCATCAAATTTTTTCGGAATTGGGCTTAGAACTGCCTGCAGCTGAGCATTGCGATCCGGCCTGTGCTGTTTTTTTGCCGGGGGAGACAACACCGATTAGCGTTTGGCGCGACCCTAAACGATGGCAAATTGAACGTCAACGACAATTTCCAGGCAGTGAGCCATTTTGGCAAAAACTAGGTGCTCTGTTTAATTACAGCTGGCGATTTCAGGCCAGGCAACCGGTATTACCGCCGCGCAATCTCTGGGATACTTGGCAGCTAGCTAACTCGTTGCGACCTGATACGCTGCTGACGGTACCCTACACGTTCTCGACGGTGGGACAAATGCTCAAAGGGTACGGTCTCTATGGGAATAGACGGCTCAAAACATTTTTAGATCTTCAGCTCAAGCTTTATTCTCAAGTTGGTGCCGATGACACGGCCCTGCTATATGCGGCGACAGCCCTGGGGGTATCCCAAGCTCCCCAAGGGTTGTTTCATTTGCAGGGGAGTATGCAAGTGTTGAGCAATGCTCTGGTAAATTCAATCGAACAGCTGGGCGGTGAGGTTTTGCTGGGGCACTCGGTGGAGCAGATTCAATTGGAGAACAACCGGCCAAGGTTTGTTCGTATTCGCCATCAAAAAACCGGTGAGACATGGTTAGAGTCTGGAGACCATGTGGTGGCTAATGTTACGGTGCAAAATTTAACCACGCTGCTGGGAAAACAAACGCCTGAGGGTTACCAGCAACGAGTGGATAAGCTCATCCCATCGTCGGGTGCATTTGTGGTGTATCTCGGTGTGGACCAGGGGGCGATTCCTGAGGATTGTCCGCCCCATTTGCAGTTTCTCTATGACTACGACGGTCCCATCGGTGAAAATAACTCGCTGTTTGTGTCGGTGAGTCGTCCAGGGGATGGTCGTGCCCCCGAGGGGAAAGCCACCATTGTGGCGTCGTCATTTACTGATGTGCAGGCATGGCAAAAATGTAATGACTATGCGGCGTTGAAAGCGGACTATGAGGTGGGTGCGATCGCAAAACTCAACCAGTTCTTCAACCTGACCCCAGAGACCATCATCCACGCCGAATCTGGTACGCCTCGCACCTTTGAGCGCTACACCGCCCGCCACCAGGGCATGGTTGGCGGCATCGGCCAGCGACTATCCACCTTTGGCCCCTTTGGGTTTGCCACCCGCACCCCCATTCCGAAACTATGGCTGGTGGGTGATTGCGTGCATCCCGGTGAAGGGACCGCGGGTGTCAGCTATGCCGCATTGACCGCCGTCAGACAGATTGAGGAAATGGAACGGGCATAGAACCCTACAGGGGCAATCCCTGGTGGTTGCCCTGTCTACTTTAAGGCAACAGACTTGTTCAATGCCGTTGCATCAAAAGTCTTCAAAAAAAGCTTTAAACCAATCTAGATCGGTTTAAAGCTTTTTTTGGGAGGATTATTGGCTAGTCGCCTTAGGTATTGCGGGGTAGGCGCAAGGCACTACCCTAACAAGATTTTCTAAGCCCGAGCGCCAACCAACGCAGGCTGTTTAGCAGGTCTAACCACCACCCGGTCATCAGAATCCAGGTCAAAGACGGCTGTATCACCATCAGTGATAGTCCCGGCCAATAGGGCTTCAGCCAGATAGTCTTCCACCAGACGAGAGATGGCGCGACGCATGGGTCGCGCACCGTAGGCCTGGTCATAGCCTGCATTCACCAGATGCTGCTTAAAGGCATCGGTTAGCTCCAGGGTAATGGCCCGCTCAGCCAGGCGTCCGGTGACCTGGGTCAGTAGAATATCGGCAATCTGCGCCACTTCAGACTTAATCAGCTGACGGAAGACAATAATCTCGTCAATGCGATTCAACAACTCGGGGCGGAAGAACTGCTTCATTTCCTCGTTAACCAGGTTGCGAATGTTGTTGTAACGAGAGGTCATCTCATCGTCTTCGCCCAGCTCAAAGCCAAGACCGCCGCCGCCTTTTTCAATCACCTTAGAACCAATATTCGAGGTCATGATGATCAAGGTGTTCTTAAAGCTGACCTTGCGACCCTTTGAATCGTTTAAATGACCATCGTCTAGCAGCTGCAACAGCAGGTTAAAGACATCGGGGTGGGCCTTCTCAATTTCATCTAGCAAAATAACCGTGTAGGGCTTGCGGCGCACTGCCTCAGTCAGCTGTCCGCCATCGTCGTAGCCCACATAGCCCGGAGGAGAACCAATCAGCTTAGACGTCGACTGGGGCTCCATAAACTCCGACATATCGACGCGGATCATGGCCTCTTCTGAACCAAAGACCGCCGCCGCTAGGGCCTTGGCTAGCTCGGTTTTACCCACCCCTGTAGGACCTGAGAAAATCAGACTGGCAATGGGGCGGTTGGGATTGCGCATACCCACACGGGAGCGGCGCACCGCCTTAGAAACCGCTTCAACTGCTTCATTTTGGCCAACCACGCGCTCATGGAGCGTATCTTCTAAATGCAGAATCATGGCAGATTCTGACTCAGTCAGACGGCTCACCGGCACCCCGGTCCAAGAAGCGACAATATCTGCAATGTCTTCGTCGGTTACTTCTGGATGGGGCGTACCGCTCGGTAGGAGCTCCGCCAAGAGCCCCTGCTCTTTAGCTCGAAGTTCACCCACCTGATTAAACGACTGATTCTCTATCAGCTGCATAATCTCGGTTTGCACCTTGCGCAGGGCCGTACGTTTTTCCCCCGCTGGAATTTTTTGGGAGTAGCGCAGGCGCACCCGTGACCCCGCTTCATCAATCAGGTCAATGGCTTTATCGGGCAAGTGACGGTCGCTAATGTAGCGATCCGATAGGGTGGCAGCCGCTTCCAATGCCTCGTCCGTAATGGACAGATGATGGAACTGCTCATAGCGTCCACGCAATCCGCCCAAAATCGCCAGGGTGTCTTGCACAGATGGCGGATTGACCACCACGCGTTGAAAGCGCCGTTCCAGGGCCCCATCTTTCTCAATGTACTTGCGGTACTCTTCCAGGGTGGTGGCACCGATGCACTGCAGCTCACCCCGAGCCAGGGCCGGCTTTAACAAATTCGCCGCATCCATGCTGCCCTCTAGGGAGCCCGCCCCCACTAAGGTGTGAATTTCATCAATCACCAAAATAATGTTCTGGGCCTCACGCACCTCGGCCATGACCTGATTGAGGCGTTCTTCAAAGTCACCCCGGAAGCGGGTACCCGACACCATCATCGCCAGGTCAAGACTGATCACGCGACGCTCAAACAGGGCTTCGGGCACGTCTTGATTAACAATGCGCTGGGCTAGACCTTCTGCGATCGCAGTTTTACCCACCCCCGGTTCACCTACCAATACCGGGTTATTTTTGGTGCGACGGCCCAATATTTGCACCACACGCTCAATTTCCTGGCTGCGGCCAATCACCGGGTCGAGTTTACCCTCAGCCGCCAGGTCAGTCAGGTCAGTCCCAAATTCCGCCAGTACACCACCCCGCTTAGACGATGGCCCAGATTTTTCATCATCTCGCAGACGACCGCCACCAGCCGGAACAGCAGATACCTCACCAATGGTACGAATCAGCTGAGTCCGTACCTGGGTAGGGTCCACCCCCAAATTGTTCAGCACTCGATAGGCAACACTTTCCACATTTTGGGTCAGGCTCAGCAGCAAATGCTCTGGCTCAATGTAGGGATGATCCAGCTTGCGAGCCTCTTGAAATGCCTGCTCAAAAACCTGCTTAACCTTGGGGGTAAACGGAATTTCAGTAGGACCGTTACCAGATCCACGCCCAATAATCGACTCCACCTCGGCACGGGAGTTAGCCAGGTTCACCCCAAAGTCGCTCAGTACTCGAGCGGCAATACTAGAACCTTCCTTAATGATTCCGAGTAGCAGCTGCTCACTGCCAACGAAATTATGACCCAGGCGTCTTGCCTCTTCCTGGGCCTGCATGATCACCGCAATTGCCGCATTGGTGAAATGTTCAAACATGTTTTATGGACCTCTGCCAGGATATGGAGCCGAAACCTATAGATAAGTTGAATAACTTGGTGTTAACCAAGATTGCTTCAGACATTAAGATTTTTAACTATGTAATAAAAATATACCCATCTTCGAGGCATCCCGACAGTCTGGAGAGCCGAAGTTGGATAGGTGGGGTAACCCGTATAGCCCTATAGCCAACGGATATGGTTTCAGTTTGCCTGAAGGATAAAGGAATTTATAGGAGTATGAACAAACGGCCATCTAATCTCCACATCTACGCAAAGTGGATAAAAGATTCATAAAGAAACCGGTGCCTCATCAGGCTTTGGCCATCAGCACGCCCAAAGGCGTCTAAATCAATCGGAATCAATCTTGATTCAATAATGGCTATTTGCGCTTGTATAAAGAATGAACAATGTCAACTATTTACCTACGCCTTAGTTGACACACATTAATATTCCGTCAGGAGTAAAAAATAAACCGCAAAGCCCGCTGTTAGAGGACGTACCTGCTACCACAGCCTGGCCAAGCTAAGCCCGCAAACGAATAGTTAGCTTAAAGCCCCAGATAATTAACACCACGTGACCCATTCTCCAAGACCCGCCATGTTAGATAACGTCAGCTTGAACAGTCTGACAGGTCTCTAAAATATTTTCATCGAGGTCAGATAGGGTACTGATGGGGGTAAATCCACTGATATTAAATTCGGCACCTGCCTGACCAGCAGTCAGTGTGGGCTCCACAGATAGAGCGTAGGGGTGGCTAGTCTGCTCGTAGCTATCTATAACCGTCAGATTTAAGCCCGTAGCTGAAATATCACCACTAAAACAATCAAAGGAAGAGCTTGGCATGTAGAAGGCACCAATAGCACGGCGGCCGGTCACTTCAAACACCATATAAACTGAACCAAGTTGAGCTGCTGCTGACTGCTGACCATATAGATAAACACCATCTGCCAGCGGCGCATTAGATGTAGAACTAGCCAGGGCTGTCAGGGGAGCCAGGCTACTCAGCAGCGTAGCACTCAATAAAACAAGGGCTGACTTGATGAACTTCGGGCGGCGGAAGCGGACTGACAAATAAGCCATGGGTTATGTGGTTACACCTCTATATACTCAGTATTCATGAAGGTCCGATTTGACTAAGTGACACCTCTGGACCTGATTGATGACGTTCAACACAGGGCTCTGTGATTGCAGTCACAATTGACTGTATTGCTGGTATTTCAAGACTTATACAAACTCCAATGGGCCAGAAAAAGCAGCTTTAACCGTAAAATCATGATTGCTTTGAGACCGCACCTTACCCATGACGTCACCAACGGCCCTGACGCATCAATTAGAAAAACTGGATGGACGCAGCTACGCTGGCTACAAAAGTCTCAAAGGTGACTACGTCTTTGCTAAGTTCACCCTCACCCTGGCCCATATCCAAGGGGACCCGTTTGCTGCCCCAAGCCGAGTCAGTCTTTTCGTCAGCCATGATCATAGCCAATGGCCCCAAGACTATTGGCACGATCAAACCCGGCGAGTCGTTCTAGCAGATTTTCTCCATCGGCAGATCAGCCATGTCATCCCCCAAATTCAGCAGCAGCGGGGCTCAGGCAAAAGCGGTCGGCTGGTGGTTGCGCCCACTAGCCAAGCCGTTTTGGCACGTACGGCGGTACAGGTCACCCCCAATGGCATCGAAGTCCGGCTGGGGGTGGGGCTGCCCGCCTTTGGCCGTCGGATTGCCGGTCAAGCCGCCAGGGAGCTGCTAACTGAGGATTTACCCCAGCTGGTGAGCGACACCCTGTACTACCGGCCAGAGTATCAGCCAGGGGTGGAGCGACACATCGCCACCGTCGAAGATGCCAATGCCCTCAGGGCACAGCTATCGGAGCAGCATCTAGTCGCATTTATCGCCAACGGTGCCCTGTTGCCTAGGGAGAGCGGTGTCGATCCGCTGCCTTTGTCCACAGCGGTCCCGTTCAAAGCGCCGAGTTCTTTAGAAGTAACCTTAAACACCCCCCACGCTGGGGATATAACGGGCTAGGCATTCCTGCGGGGGTGACCTTGATTGTTGGCGGGGGCTACCATGGCAAGTCGACGGTACTCAAAGCCATTGCTCACGGAGTCTACAATCATATTCCTGGCGATGGTCGTGATCGGGTGGTGGCCGATGGGACTACGGTCAAAATTCGCGCAGAGGATGGTCGTAGCGTTACAGGGGTGGATATTTCGCCGTTTATCGACCGTCTACCCCAGGGGATATCGACAACGGCGTTTAGTACCCCCAATGCCAGTGGCAGCACGTCCCAGGCAGCCAATATTTTGGAGGCCATTGAGGCAGGGGCTAAGGTGCTACTGATTGATGAGGATACGGCGGCTACAAATCTGATGATTCGCGATCGCAACATGCAAGCCCTCATCGCCAAAGAAAAAGAACCCATCACCCCCTTTATCGATAAGGTGCGACAGCTCTATAGCGATCATGGAATTTCCACCATCCTGGTCATGGGCGGCAGCGGCGACTATTTTGAGGTAGCCGATCATGTCATTGCGTTAGACAACTACATCGCCCATGACGTTACGGCTCAAGCAAAAGCGATCGCAGTAGACTATCCTTGCGATCGCAACGCTGAAGGCGGACAACACTTTGGCACCCTCACCCAGCGACAAATCCAACTCCCCTCGTTTGACACCGGTCGTAAACCTGCCAAAGTGAAAACCCACAGCCTGACCACGCTAGCTATTGGTCAAGCCGATATCGATCTAAGGGGCATCGAACAACTTATAGAACCCAACCAGGTCAGGGCCATCGCCCACGCCATTCTCATCTGGCAACAACAAAATCGTTCTCACCCACTACACGATCTCTTAGATGACATTATGACCTCGGTAGATCGGCAAGACTTTGATGCCCTCACCCCTTACCCCATGGCCGACCTCAGTGAATTCCGTCGCCATGAACTTGCCGCCATAATCAATCGCTTGAGAAGTCTCAGGGTAATTTTGGATAGATAAGACTACAAGCGTTGGTAAAAACACCTACAGAAACAGCAACACTCTTGATTTTTGGGTGAATCCTGATCTCACCTATCAGGTCACCGATAGCCAGTTAAACCAAAAGGGCACATTTAACTTGAGATAAACGTGCTTTTTTATACCCATACACATCCTCGCCCGATGCAACATCCTCAAGAACCCACCCTTAAACAACCCCGTATTAAGTGGTCCTGGCTCGCCCTCAGCGGCATCAGTCTCTTGTCTGGCTTCCTATACCTGGCCGTTGTAGATATTGCAGCCCCCATCCAGCTCACCCAAAATCCAACCGAGCAGCCTTAAATCACCTGTTTCAATCCCAAATTCCAATTAAAAAGCGCGTCGTTTGTCTAAAAACGACGCGCTTTTACGCATACCAGTTTTATGAAGCATTTAACCGTTCAACAAAACTCGCACGTTTACCAGTTGTGAAACCTCGTTGTGCCTTTGCCAAAGAAGAGTCCAAAACGCTCTGTGTGCTTTTTGAGTACGTTTGTCTCATCTTATCCGACAACATCAATAGCCCAACTAAAAAGTCTCACTCATAAGCAAAGAGCTCGTCACTGAAAAGTGACGAGCTCTTTGCCCCATTAAAGGAGTAATAACTTAGACCGCTGCTGTTTCTTTCGTCCATTCAGTGTGGAATGTACCTTCTTTGTCCACACGCTTGTAGGTGTGGGCACCAAAGTAATCCCGCTGAGCCTGGGTAAGATTCTGCGGTAGCTGAGCCCGGCGATAGCTGTCAAAGTAATCCAATGACGCACTAAAAGCAGGGACTGGCACACCGTACTGGGCTGCCATAGCAACCACATCACGCCAGGCTGCCTGCCGGTCCAGAATCGTTTGCTTAAATTCAGGAGCCAACAGCAGGTTAGGCAACGCAGGATTCTCAGAGAATGCGTGTTTGATTTTGTTTAGGAACCTGGCCCGAATGATGCATCCACCTTTCCAAATGCGCGCACATTCCCCTAAATCTAGGTCGTAACCATAGGTTTCTGAGGCCTTACGCAACAGGGCCATGCCCTGGGCATAGGAACAAATCTTGGAGCAATATAGGGCATCGCGAATTTTATTGATCCACAGAGTTGTATTCTCAGCGATCTTGCCATCGGGACCGCTGATCTGGGTGGACGCTGCCACCCGCTCGTCTTTAATGGACGACATAATCCGTGCATTGACTGCCGCCGTGATGGTGGGAATGCCAACACCCATTTCTAAGGCATTCATCACGGTCCAGCGACCGGTCCCTTTTTGACCGGCTGCATCCAGAATTTTCTCCACCAGGGCCATGTCACCTTCGGTCTTAGTAAAGATGTCAGCCGTAATTTCAATCAGGAAGGAGTCTAGTTCTTCGGTGGTATTCCACTGGGCAAAGACTTCATGCAGTTGTTCATGGCTTAGACCTAGAACATTTTTCATGAGGTCGTAGGCTTCAGCAATCAGCTGCATGTCGCCGTACTCGATGCCGTTGTGCACCATTTTGACGTAGTGTCCAGCACCGCCAGGACCGATGTAGGTAACACAGGGGCCATCATCCACCTGAGCCGCAATCTTTTTGACAATGGGCTCAATGGATTCATAGGCAGCACGGGTACCACCGGGCATGAGACTAGGGCCATTGAGGGCCCCTTCTTCACCACCGCTCACGCCCATGCCGATAAAGCGGAAGCCAGCGCCCTCCAGGGTCTTTACCCGCTGCTCAGTGTCCTCATATAGGGAGTTACCACCGTCAATGACCATGTCTTCGGGATCCAGCAGCGGCATCAGCTGCTCGATGACGGCATCCACCGGTTTACCGGCCTTGACCATAAGCAAAATCCGGCGGGGTCGCTCTAGGGAAGCCACAAACTCCTCCAGGGAATAGGCCGCCACGACATTTTTGCCGCCCGCACGATTTGCCATAAAGGCATCTGTTTTTTCGCGGGATCGATTGTAAACAGAAATCGGAAAACCATTGCGCTCGACGTTGAGGGCTAGATTTTCCCCCATCACCGCCAGACCAATTACTCCAAAACTTTGTGCCATAACCTGTTTCCTAGTGTCTAATTTGTGGCCACATCCAGAACTCGAATCTTTCGTAGATGCGGTAGGGGCGCTTTCTTGGCTACCAGCGTAGACACTATTTTCTAAAACATGGACGGACTCATAGGTTTTCTTCAAACTCCATCTAATTAGGCTGTATTAAGGGTTTCTTTTGTTACCAGAACGGATGCTTTTTGTAGATTTTTGAGAAAACTTTGTGCTTTAGAGTACAATTGAACTAATAGCTGGCTATAGATATTTCTTTGCAACTGCCTCTTTGTCACGAGGACGACTCCTGGGAAACCGAGGTTACGGCATGATGTATCAGAACTTGAGCCGTTACTTTTGCTATGGAGGTTTTACTTAACAGCGCCTTCACAGTTAGGATCGGTCTGAGTTACTTATTCGTTGTTAAAAGTTTTTTAGCTCCTAATCTGCGTTATGCCTACTTCTAAGATGAAGCTCCTTAGCATCGACCTTGGTCGTACAGCCACTAAAACCTGTATCAAACGCAATCAGAATGATGTGGTGTTAGTTCCTTCGAATGTTGCCCATCTGACGGTAGAGCAGGCACGACGCGGTGGGTTTGAATCGCAACCCAGTGATCCATTGCTGGATATGTGGTTGGAATACCAGGGCAAGGGATATGCCGTCGGTCATTTAGCTGCTGACTTTGGGGCTGATCTGGGGGTGGGGCAGTCAAAGGTGGATGATGCCCTGGTGAAAACCCTGGCCTGTGTAGGCTACTTTGGCCTCAAGGGTAATCTGGGCGTGGTGCTGGGGCTGCCGTATCACTCCCAGGAGCAGTTTGACAGCGAAAAGTCGGAAATCATGAGCCTGCTGACATCCCCCCATGTCATGGTGTATCGGGGTCAGTCGATGGAAATAAATGTGGAGAAGGTCTGGGTAATGCCAGAGGGGTATGGCAGCCTAATTTGGAGTGAAGCCCAGAGTAAGCGCACCTCCAGTCCTGATTTTCCCAATCTATCGGTGGCCATTGTGGATATTGGTCATCAAACCACAGACTTTTTGGCGATTGATCGCTTCCGGTTTGCCCGCGGGGCGTCGCAAAGTGAGTCCTTTGGGATGGCGCAATTTTATGAGCGGGTGGCGGCGCAGATTGATGGGGCTGATAGCCAGTCGCTATCGCTGATTGCGGCGGTTCACAATGCTGAGGGGGATCGCTTTTACCGGCCTAAGGGGGCCTCACGCCCGACAGACCTCGATGAAATTTTGCCCAGCTTGCGTAAGAGCTTTGCCCGTGAACTATCCCAGCGGTTTTTGGGGTGGCTGCCAGAGCGGGCCACGGATGTGATTGTGACCGGTGGGGGCGGTGAGTTTTTCTGGAGCGAGCTACGACCTTTGCTAAAGGAGGCCAGACTTAAGGGCCATCTGGCAAAGCCATCACGCCAGGCAAATGCCCTGGGTCAGTATATTTATGGTGAAGCCCAGCTGGCTAACATCAGAGCGGCGGCTGGCTAGATTGACGGACAACCCCTGGCTATGCGTTATTAGGGGCAGTGTTATTGCTGCTTATTAATTAAACATGGCTGCTAGATCCATCCGTAAGAGCGTTTCCTTCGATGAAAGTGAGGGGGATCGGGCTTTGTTGGATGCGATCGCAACCCACCAGTCAAAACATGACCAAAGCTTTAGCGACCTGTGCAAGCAGGCACTGCAGCAGTACTTACTGGCCCAGGAACCCACCCAGTCCGTGCTGCTGTTTATGGAGCTACAGCATCAGATTGCCCAGCTAAACGTCCGAGTGGCGGCCCTTGAGGATGAAACCAGCATCACAGCAGCCTTTGGTCAGCAAAACCACCAGATAGATAGCCAGACCAACAGCCCAACCAGCAGTCAGACAGTGGCCCCAGAGCCAGACAGTCAGACAGCGAATGAGGCTCCGGATAGTGACGATCCTATTCTCAATCGTCTGGCACCGCTGTTAATGGACGATTTTTAACTTGCCGGACACAATCTTCAAATAAAGTGTGAACTAACGTTCTACACTTCATCAAATCTTGCCCATCTTTGCGAACAACGCCAGTAGCATAAGTTTAAGGGTGCATGAAGAACTTTATATATCTGGGGGTTTGATGATCTCACTGTTTCCATAGCTCATAGCTCGGACCTGACTTAGGTCAGCATTACGGCTTTGGAATCCGTGTTTATTCGTTAATCGATAAACGTAATCGATAAACGTATTTTATCGGCGGTCATCAGGTAGTTGTCCTAACTAATTAACCGGTTCGCATCCAACTGTAATGGAAAAATTGAATGTAGCGGCGACTGGTCGCTGGCTGTCCCTGGTGTGTGCATCCTTGGGGATGCTGATATCCATGCCCAGGTCAGCCCTAGCCCAGTCCACCCTTACCTGGGCTAGGGTAGAGCTCACTCGCAATGACGTGCAACTCTATACCAATGGCCGTTCGCGCGCAGCAAAGGTGTCTGACGTGCTAGGGCTAAACGATGCCCTCAGCACCGCCAGCCGCTCCCGCGCAGAACTCCGTTTTAACGATGGGTCGCTGGCTCGCATTGGCGAGAGCGCCGTTTTTCGATTTACCCCCAACACCAGAAACTTTCGGCTCTCCAACGGCACGGTGCTGCTGCTGATCCCGCCAGGGCAGGGGCGGACCACTATCCAAACCCCTAATGCTGTCACAGGTATCCACGGGTCGGCCCTGTTTGTCAGATTTGTGCCCGAAACCAACACCACCATCATTGGCGCTCTGACCAATAATCCAGCCGGTCCTATGGTGGCCTTTAACCAGGATGGCTCGGCGCAGCAGTCGCTCTATGCCGGAGAAATGGCAGTATTGCAAGCGGACGGCACCTTAAATCTATTCTCGTTTGACCTGGATGAGTTCTATGCTACCAGCGACCTGATAAAGGGGCTGGGCATCGAGAATCTGGATGAGGCGACGGGGGATGCGGCCATTGATGCGGTTCGCCAGGAAATTCAAGATGCCCTCAACCAACAGGAAGAATTTGAGGATGGCGATGACGTGATTGAAAATCCGGCGTTTCTCTCGGCCAGTGACAATGCTCCCGTAGCCAGAACCAGAGCTATACCGGAGTTTACGGTGTCACCCGCCGCTGCTTTTTTGCAGCGGGGCAACCTGGCGGGCGGGTTTGAAAGCGCCGTCAGTGCCACGGTCAATCAGCCAGCTCGTGAGCAGCCTGCCCAGCCACCCGCCCGCCCGCAGCAGCCGGTGACCAAACCAACTGCTCCGAGCCCGGTAGTTGAGCAGCCGGTTGCACCGCCGGCCATCCCTGAACCCACAACGCCTGAGCCGGTAGATCCCATTGTCAAACCCACGGGACCGGTAGAACAGCCAGCACCCGAACCAGTGCAAACACCAGAAATTGTTATTGCGCCAGAAACTGTCGTTCCAGAAACTGTCGTTCCAGAAACCGTTGCGCCAGAAACCGTTGCGCCAGAAAGCACGGTGCCCGAAGTGATCAATCAACCGATTGAGAAACCGCCATTGCCCACAGTACCTGGGGCGACCGTTGTAACCTCGCCCGAGGTTATCCCCCCCAACGAAAATGGTTTTGAAAACCTGGGGGATCTTGAGCTGATTGAAACGGTTACAGAACAGGAAACTGAGACCCAGATTAATCGGCTACCGGAAACGGTGATTGTGCAAGAGACTCCACCATCAGCGCAAACTACCGTAGTTGAGTCAGAGGTGACCGAGCCAGGCCCCGAGGTCCCGGCAGCACCCGATACACCGGTTGAATAGCATCAAACCTGGGGAACGGTGGCCTTATGGGGAAACAGCTGCAGCAAAGACTGCTGACGCTGGTCTAGGGTCTCAGTGTCTGACCACCAAAGGGATTCATAGAAGAAAAAGGACACACCGGCATAGCTGCGATCGCGAATGGCCCTGACCTGCTCCTGGATCCGCTCCATGGGTACAGGGCGTCCCCGCAAACCGCTCAGCACCCCCACCGCCGTGGGAATGTGGCGACGGGCCGCCTGGGCCGGAGGGCGGTTCATTTCCCACACAAACCGACCCAGGTCACTGCGATAGAGCTGCACAATCAGCTCCTCCACATAGCCCCTGTTTACCCAGGTATCCCAATCTTGCAAAAAATATTTGTAGGCAAACTCATGGGGGTTGGGCGACACCGATAACACCGCCGTAGGCTGGCGGGCCTTGACCACCTCAAAAATGCGCCCCATGACATCGGTAATTTTGTCAGCCCGCCAGCGGGTCCAGTCTGGATCGTAGATATCCGTTGGTGGAGCCTGACCATTGTGCTCCTGGCGGTATAGGCTAACGGTGTAAGGATCGTAGCCATAGACCACCGGTAGGCCAAAGTGGTCATCCACCTGAAAACCATCGACGGGGTAGTTAGCCACCAGTTCGCTCACCATGTCGAGCATAAACTGCTGCACTTCAGGGTGAAAGGGATTTAGCCACACCCGCTGGTGGGTGCCTTCGGCTTTGACCGTGCTGCCATCGGCCTTTTGGGTAAGCCACTCCGGATGGCTGCGGGCCAGGGCTGAATCTGCTGGGGCCATAAACCCAAACTCAAACCAGGGAATCACCCGCAGCCCCAAGGTATGGGCCAGACTGATCAGTTCTTGCAGCATGTCGCGGTCGCCCTGGGCCGCTTCCAGGGCCTCGTTGCGCTCACCGGTATCACCCAAATCGGGGTACAGCCCCTGCTGATAGCCAAAGGTACGCCGTGCTACGGCGCTGGGGTATAGGGTATAGCCCCAGTTCCACACCGTAGGGTACACCGTGTTGAAATTAAGTGCCGCCAGCCGCTGTAGACCTGACTCTAGATTGGCGCGGGAAAAGAGGACCTGACTATCGATATTGGTTAGCCAGGCACCACGCAGCTCCTGGCCAGGACTAGACTGAGGAGTAGTGTTACTGGGCTGCACCCGTTGGGGCACCAGGGCCGCAACGGTCTGGTCATTACTGGCCGCACACAGCAGATTGGCGGCCATGCTGTAGGACGCACTGCGATTGGGATTAAACCGGAGGGGGGCCGCCGGGGTATTGGCTTCGGTGGGAATGACTCCTCGGGCCAGGGCCGCCGCCACGCCTTCACGGCTTTCTATGGAAATCAGTGAGCTATCGCGAAAGGTGGCCTCTAGCAAGTGGGTGGCATTGGCCTGATAGGGTAGGGCGGCCCCGGTGGCCAGGATAGATAGGGCCTGCGATCGCAACGTCGCTCGCTGCTCCCCAGCCGCATCCCCCAAGGCCGCCAGCAGCAGCTGCTCTACCTCGGTCTCCCCATCAAACGTCAGCCCTAAGGCCGCATTAGCCGCCGCAAATTCCCCCGGAAACGCCTTGAGAACCGCTGTCGCCAGCTGCCGCTGTGATATCGGCTGAGCGCCATAGCGCACCTGCTCCACAGACAGAATTTGACGCTGGCTCAGGGCCCTAACACAGGGCTGCTGCCGCCAGTCATCCAGGGCGCTCGTCCCTAACCCCATCCAGCCAATCCACAGACACACTAACAGCCCCAGCAGCCCGTATCGCCCCAATTTTAAATTCATAAAAGCCATAGAAAAAACAGGGAAAAACACATGGGTATCAGCCGCCGCTGCGCTTAGCCCGATAGCCCTTTTCAATCAGCAGAGTCACCAGCTTAGGGGCGTGCTCCCCCTGGATTTCAATAGTATTGTCCTTAACCGTCCCGCCAGAGCCACACTGGGCTTTAAGAGCCTTAGCCAGCTTGGTTAAGGTCTCAGGGGCGTGCTGAAATCCACTGACAATGGTCACCTTCTTACCTTTGCGCCCCTTGCCACTCACCTGCACCCGCAGATCTTGCTCAGAAGGCGGACGGTCAGGCACGGCACGCTCCATGGCCGGATTTTGACCAAATTCTGAATATACGACCCGATCCGTTGCCTGGCCTGTCTTTTTACCCTTTTGCTTTGCCATGGGCGGCTCCTTAACCAGCACAAACTAGCAAATTACAGCTTACCTGCAATTCCCTATTCTGCTGCTGCCAGGTCATTTAGGACAATGAATATCCAAACATGCCTGAGGTTACAGCCGCCTAGCCCAACAGCCAAACATAACCCAGCCGCAGCTATCCAGCTGCGGCTCAGCTACGGCAGCCTAGCCGCTAATCCCAAAGTGCTTCCCAGGCATTGCGGGGCTGATTAGATGTCGCCGATGACGAAGACCCATTCGGCGTTGGTAGCTCCAATGGCGTGGTCACGGAGGGACCAGCCAGCGGCAGTACTTGAGAGCGCTCAGGCAGATCAACCGAAGGGGCAGCCGTCTCAAAAGTGCCAGGGGACCGGTTGGCAAATGGGCTTTCACTGGAGGGCTGGTTAGCCTGGTTAAAGGCTGGCAAAGAGGCCGGTGGGACGTACCCCGTCGTCCCAGGAGGTGGGGACATATTGGGGGTGGTGCGAATAAATGTGCGGTTTAGTCCATCCAAACTGCCCGGAATCACCCCCGTCTGGTCAAAGACAAAGGAGGATTGCTCATCAGTCATTACCCCACCCTCGGTGGCCGCAGTCTCGGTGGGTGATCCGGTGACAGGTGCCCTGGTAACGTCGGCCCCCGCAGCGGGTGGCTCAGTCCCCGAATTTGCAGAACGCGCCTGTTCAAGCTGCTGCTGACGGGCTGCAAAAGACTCAGCCAGGGCAGCTGCGGTTTGAGCCTCTTCTACAGACGCAGACTGAGGGGGTTGTTCACGCTGGAGCGGAATGGGGGCATTGCTCCTTGTATCCTGAGGGTTTGCGCCCCGAGCATTTGTGCCCACAAAGCTATATTCATCGATGTAGCGGGTCAACCGCTCAACGCTTGACTCGCTGGATATCTCGGGGGCATCAGCCAAGGCCTCATTGAGGGCAGCAGCAGCGCTGGCATCGCCCCCTGTGGTCAGGGCAGACACATCGGAGTCCAGCTGAGCCAGCAGCAGTTCAATATTGTCTAGTTCGGCAGCAACGGCCTGCTCTTCAGGCGTCAGGGATTCAAGCAGCACATCGGTGGAGGTGGCATCGCCCGAGCTGCCTAACCCCGTCGCCCCGATTTGCCACGGCAGCTGTCCTGACCCTTGGTGATACTGCCAGGCATAGACACCGACCACACCCGTTAATAAGATGCCAAGCCAGAGCCATGGATTTAATGCAACCTGAAATCGAGACGGTAAGTATCGAACAGATGGAGGTAATCGCATAATTGAAGACCCCAATGACGATAGGTAATCGCTTGGGTGGCTATCTAACAAACAAAGCGAAATAACACATTAGCAGGCCTATTGCACCTGCGCCCCTATGGTGCCACGTATCAAGAAAAGTTGCCCATAAAGGGTAACAATACCCCCATTGGCACAGGGAAGCGCCACGTCATTTACAGAAATTATAGGCTGTGGCCAATGGCTTTAGCCTCTGGCACAAGGTTTATACAGGCTCCCTATGGCGCTTCTAAAAAGCCGCAGTATACTGGGGCAGATAGATAAATTGTTAACGGTGAGCCCGTTTAGTATTGGCAGCTTGAATGTTGCTGTTTGAACGGATCGACACGGATCCATATGAATTAATAAATTCAACATTATTTCAAAGATTCTATTAAGCGCCCTGTCTTTCAAACAGTTCTAGCTCAACTGTTTTAGGATTTGTAAACTACTGTGTAATGCAGTCTGCATCAGGGTTAGCACCATAGAACACGTTCTCTTCACTCGGCAGTTTGATAGCACAGGCAATGCCTACTTCTAACGTCCCCCGACTTCCCCCCACAGACGATGGCGAACCTAACAGTCTTCGCTATGAGGTAAATCCGGCTATTGCCCTGAATGCGCTAAC
Organism: Cyanobacteria bacterium J06554_1; assembly: GCA_038534515.1. Classification (GTDB taxonomy): domain Bacteria; phylum Cyanobacteriota; class Cyanobacteriia; order Phormidesmidales; family Phormidesmidaceae; genus Leptothoe. Next base: position 27,845 of record JBCAWO010000010.1, on the reverse strand, counting down.
CGATATTTACAAACAGGTGCAGCAGTACCAGCTCCGGCTGCGGCAGTTGGCTCAGAATATTCAGCAGGTCTACGCCGAAGGCCCGGTGGTATCAGGTTGGTTAGCCTCTGAAGCCAGCTTAAATGCATCGGTAAAATACTCAAACCCCGCTGTAAAACACTCAAATCCGTCTGATGGCATCCCGCTGGAACAGGCTACCACCGGTGGCGATCGGTCCCAGCAATCCCAGCTAGAAACCATGGATGTGGCTCTTTTTCGCCATGGTGATGCCAATGATTTGATGAACTATCTGTCAGCCCTTGAAAAAAATATGCTGGAGCAGGGGACATCGACCAACGACCCGACCGGCCATAGCACCAATGTCACCACGGTATCCCACGCCAATTCGACATCAGCGGACGAAAGTTCGAGCCGATACTATCTGTGCCAGTTAAGCAGCAGCGGACAAATTCAAGCTGAACAATGTCCGCCAGAGCAGGTACCGGTCTTAAGTATGGCCATTGCCCGCTATCGACGGCTCAACCAGTTCATCAACCAAAAACAAGCGATAGAGACCAAGCTCCAGGCCATTGTCGATATCCTGGGTGATGTTCAAACCGTGCTAACCGATTAAAATCACCATCCCCAGGTGCCTGACGCCCCTTTAAATGGTCCGACGATATCGGCGGTAATCCATCCGCCATAGAAGTCTCCAGCCTGGGCTTGGACTCGCTCGCCATCGACATAGCAGGCCTCCATGGCACTGGGGTAAAAGGCCACGTAGTTGGCGATGGACTGAAATCGCTCGGTGGGTGTTGGGTAGTACCAGGCCACGCGTTCTGCCACCTGATCGCCCACGGTGAGGGTGTAATAGTGGGCGCGCCCTTTCCACTCACAAAATGAGGTGCCAGGGGCCTCCGTTAGAACTTCCATGGCAATGTCCGCTGGCGGCAGGTAATAGACCGGTGGATGACTAGTTTCTAATACCCGTTTAGCCTGGCGGCTTTCGGCTATGGTCTGGCCATTAAAGATAATTTGGATATGTTTAGAGCTATCCATTAGGGCCGGGGGGCGAGGATAGTCCCAAACGGACTCCTGACCGGGACCGGGGGGGATACGGCGGGATTGCATGGCCTATTGTTCTCTCCAACGGGTGATTTCGGTCTGGGCCTGCTGGTAGTTCTCAGTATTTTCAGGGATTAGCGACGCGGCCTCAATGGCGCTGTCGTATAACCCTTGAGCTGCCCGCGCCCGCGCAATGGTGAGCATTTTTTCGGTCCATTCACCAATTAGCCGCTGGGCATCGCCATGCTCAATGGGTAGATTGTCGGGGACTTCCTGCAGCTTCAAAATTCCATTTTGATAGGTGCTGGCTTGGCCGATGCGCGGTATTGCCTGGGCCTCTCGGATCAGGGCCCTGGCATCGGCTCGGGTTTGCCAGAAACCAATCCGTTCCTGGGCGGTTTGATAGACATCGGCAGGTTCGCTGGGAATTAGCTCAGCGGCGTTAATGGCGGTATCTAGTTCATTCTCAGCAGCGCGGCCCTCGGCCAGGTCAAGGATAACCTGGCTCCAGCGCTTAATGTCGGCCTGGGCCTGGGCATAGTTTGGGTCCCCCGGGGGGATTTGACGGGCAGTTGCGATCGCACCCGCAAACCGAGAGGCCTGACTGGGCCGCAACGACCGCCGCGCCTCAGCCAGCAGTGCCGCCGTGTCCGTCGTCGTATTACCGGCAGCCGCCACCACACCATCGGGGCTAGTCGCCACAGCATCCTCCCCATCAGGGGCCACAGCGTCAGGGTCATCCACAACGCCGTTAGCCTCCTCTATATCTAGCTCCGCATCTGGCTCGTCAGTGTCCGGCTCGTCAGTGTCTGGTTCCTCAGTGTCTGGCTCCTCGGTGTCTGCGGGCTCAGTAGCTAGCTCAGCATCCGGCACCTCAGCCGTTGGGTCAGCGTCCGGATCGTCCGGAGGAACTATATCAGGATCAGTCTCACCACCCCCTATCCCATCGGGTTCCAAACCAACCCGCGCCAGCCACTCAGGCGGGACACGCTCCAGCGCATTTTGTACCGCCGGCTGGTCACGAAACAGAACAGCCCCTAGCAACAACAGGGCCACCAGGGCACCCAATACCCCCAAACAACCCCCCGTACGCCCCTTACTAGCCGGTTCATCATCAGGCAGCTCATTCTCCAGGGTGGTGCCATAGACATCGGTCTCGTCCTCATCATCAGCCTCAACCGGCTCTAGCGAGAACGGCTCCCGTGGAGGATCTGCTGGCAGCTCATCTTCTAAAATCAATACCTGCTCAGGAACCAGCTCTGCACCATCATCCAAATCAACAGCATCCGGGTTATCGGGAATCAGCGGCTCGGTCTCCGGCGCATAGACTGCAGTATCTGGATTATCCGGAATCAGTGGCTCGGTCTCCGGTACATCTATACCCTGAGCCACCGCTTCACCCTGAGCTGCCGCCTCAGGGACAGACGTATCTCGCTGATGCCATAACAACCGAAACTTTTGCTCCTCCGGTAAAGCCACCACCGGATTTTGAATGGGTCGCCAATGGTGTTCACACAGCTCGGGCACTCGCTCTACTAGATAGCGTTCCAGGTGGCTGAGGGTGGCACAGCCGTCATAGCGCAGTCCTTCTAACAGCGCTGCCGTAAACAACCCATGACGAACCGCCAAGGTTTCATGGGAGAACTCATTAGGCTGACAAGATAAAATCAGCGGAATGCGAGCTTTGCGCGCCAGCTTAGTCACCTGCTCGCCAATCGCCTGACCCGCCAGGGCACTCTGACTACGGTTCATGTCCAGCACCATCATGGTGTTCTGGGTCGGTGCTTGTTTAAGGTGCTTAACCACATCCTGTAAAGAGATCCCAGTTTGTTTAACCTGGGCCGGGTCTCCATCAACCGGCATCAGATAGTCTTTATTATCTGCCTGGGCCCCATAACCACTGAAATAAAACCAGACGGTGTCATCACGTTGTACCCGTCCCTGACAAATGGTTTCTAGCCAGTCATTAATAGCCACCCGGTCAGGATAGACCGCTTCCTGCTCGGTCGACGTGGACAAATCACTCAGCAAGATACAGTTTTCCGGTGCAAATCCGGCATCATCAATCAGATATCGCCGAATACCCACCGCATCATTTTGAGCCTGCATCAGGGGCTGAAAACCCTGATACTGATTGATTCCGATAATAATTGCCCAGCAAGTCGACATCAGAGATCACCAAGTACAGATTGACGTTGAAGGGAACAAACGCATTCAGCGCCATATGGTACTGCAAGTTGAGACATTTGCGCTCATATCCAGTATCAACTTATAGTCGATGTCCCATTAAACAGCGTTCGTATCCAGAAGGGTAATTTTTTTCTAGGGTAAAACCCCAAAAATTTAATCTGGATGGATTGGTCATACCAAATCCGAATTCAGTAAGCCCGAGCAATCCTGTAGGGGCAATCCCTTGTGGTTGCCCTGCGATATTGGGGGCAGGTAACCAGGATTTCGTATCACACCCGAGCCAATCAAAATTGTGGTCAGGGTAGCGTCCCCACTGGTGATCATTCACGATACAAAAGTGGGAAAGTTTGACGATAGTTTAATTGATTAGACCGCATCTCCCAGATTTTCCTGAAACCACAGATGGGGTGCGGTTTATATTACAGTTCTATCCGTACGCCATTAATCGCTAGCTAGCCGTTGATTTACATGTCCACGACATCACCCTATCGCCCCTACTCCAGACGACGACGCCAGCGCCCCCTATCGCAACGTCTCAGTGCCTCATTTGCCCCCGTCGGGTTAGCGGTACTGCTGGGAACGTCGGGGGCTTTATGGCTGACAGAAGCGCTGATTATGCCCAAGGCTTCCTATGCCTACACCTCACGGTTAAATCTATTTTTGACCCTAGAACAGGGTGAACCCTACAGCACCTTGGTGAGACGGGCGAATATGGCGGCACGGGCAGGGGCGCAGCGTAGTTTTGACCAGGATTTGCTCATCACGGAAGTGGTAATTAGTGTGACGGGGGAGAACAGCGATGGCATTGCGGTACCGGTGTTGAACCTGCGAGTGAGTCGTCAGGAGTGGAGCCAGCAGCCGGTGACGGAATATTGGGCTACGTATTATCGTGGCGCTCGGGTGTTGCTGGAGTCTTCGTCAGAATCTTCGTTTTAGGGAATGCCGCAGGCTGAGCGGAGTCGAAGGCGGAGTGCTTTTGATATTTGGCAAGGTGAGAGCATTTTCCTGTGATTGGATTTCGTGGATGAATTCAAACGCCATCTAGGCCCCCAAACCCCCAAGGTTGGGGGTTTTGAATTTTATTCCTTTCAGGACTGTGAGGCTGTGGGGATTGGATAAGGTTTAGCTGCTCTGACAAATACTTGTGTTACGCGTCCAACTTTGGTCTACTATTGATAGGTTATCTAACTTTTCCCAGGTCCATGGCAGTTCCTAAGAAGAAACGATCCAAATCGAAGCGCAACATGCACCGCGCTGTTTGGAAGAAGAAAGCAGAATTACAGGCTCAGCGCGCTCTTAGCCTGGGTAAGTCGGTATTGACTAATCGCTCCAATAGCTTTGAGTATCCTCAGGATGATGAGGATGAGGACGACGACGAGTAAGAGTGCGAGCGTCTTTTTTGCAAAAGTAGCGGGTAGAGTTCTGAGGAGCTTTGCCCGCTACTTTTTTGCGTGTGTGCGTATGGCTCCTTAAACTAGACAAGGTTTGCACAAGTAGACAAGGTTTGCACAAGCTCAGAACTTCAATTTATCAGCATAAATCTCAGAAAAATATTGAGAGAACAAAAGTAATCTAAAAATTCAAACTAAATATAAAGGTTATAACTATAACAACTCCTTATCTGCAATTTCTCTGTCAACGGCTAATTTTGACAATCAAAAGGTTTAGATATGGCCCAATTCAGCATATTTCAGAGTCATCGAAATCATAATGTCTCTCATAATGATGACTTAAAGGTAGGTGAAAGTCTTGTACCAGGTCTGACACTAAAATATGTTTTACGAGGATATACAGATTCTATTAATCATATCTCTTGGTCGCCAAATGGTCGGTTTTTGTCATCTGTATCTAGAGATAAAACTATTCGCATTTGGGATGTTACACAAGGACAATGTATTTTTGCACTGGATGAAACACAGGCGACATCCCGCAATAGTTCATGGTTGTCTGACAGTTCAGGTATAGCATATGGTGTTTCTCCTCAAGACCTTAACTTCTACGACATTATTGATAAACAAACAAGAGTCTCCAAAATTTTTCCTAAAAACTCTGTTCACTCTATATCTATAGAGAGTTCACCAACCCATAAGCTATTTGCCTTAGCAGGACAAGACGTGCCAATTTGCCTTTGGGATCCAATTTCAGGAAAAGTTGATTGGGAGTTTTCTGGTCAAGGAAATTTGACTCGAATTGCACATTCAACAGATGGAAAAAGCCTTGCGGCAGCCAATGATCACGACAATAAAATTCAAATTTGGAATATCAAAAATAAACGTTTAGAGAAGACTTTCAGACTTGCCCAAGGAGACTTATTTGTTAATTTACTTTCATGGTCACCGCATAAAAACCTACTTGTTTCAGGCTCTACTAACTCTGAAATTCATATTTGGGACATGGACAAGCGTTGTCTCAGGTGCACACTTCGTGGAATATGGCCAAGGAGTGTTGTGGGATGGTCCCCAAATGGGAATATGCTTGCTTTGGCTGATACTACACAAGTACATTTATTTAATCTATCGACTTTAGAAAAAATAAGCCTTGAGGGACATACACAAGAAGTCAGGGAGCTTGATTTTTCATTTGATTCTTGCTTGTTTGCTTCAAGTGGTCTTGACAATACCCTTTATCTCCGAAACGCGGAGACGTGGGAAATACTAGCAACATTATCAGGTGGGAAAGTCTTTACATTTCATCCATTGCAAGATTTACTTGCAACTTTTAGCGAAGGAGACACTGCAATTCGTGTCTGGGATATTGATAAAACTATTCTTTTCAACTCAAGTGCTGATAATTCCGTTCGTTACACAACGGCTAAAATTGTTTTGGTTGGTGACTCTGGAGTTGGCAAGACTGGCCTGGGATGGCGGCTAGCTCACAACGATTTCAAAGAACATGCCTCCACCCATGGCCAACAGTTTTGGGTCATTAATGATCTTTGTAAAACTCGTGATGATGGTACCGAATGTGAAGCTGTACTATGGGATTTAGCAGGGCAACCTGATTATCGCCTAGTTCATTCGCTTTTTTTAGATGCTGTGGATACAGCACTAGTCTTATTCGATCCCACTAACCGTCAAGAACCTCTATCTGGTGTTGATTTTTGGCTTAATCAGTTAAACCAAAAGGAGCAAGCTCTATGTAACAGCATCCTTGTTGGGGCACGAATCGACCGAGGTATATCCACATTAACCAACGAGGAATTACAAGCCTACTGTGAGCGCAACAATATCCAAGGCAGCTATATTCCTACTAGTGCTGCAACAGGTGATGGCATACCCGAGCTGTTAGAGCAGTTACAGGAACAAATTCCTTGGGATAAAATAACTGCCACAGTCACGACCCAAACCTTTAAACATATTAAGGAATATGTTCTAGCGCTAAAAGAGCAAACTGATCGTACTAATGTGCTGGTACATCCTGAAGAGTTGCGTGCTCAGCTTCAAGCCTCTGACACTGATTGGGAATTCAGTAACGCCGAGATGATGACTGCTGTAGGACATCTAGCTAATCATGGCTATGTCACTATAATACAAGGCTCTCAAGGTAATCAGTCTATTCTATTAGCTCCAGATCTACTTGCGAATCTAGCCGCTTCAATCGTATTGGAGGCACGTCGAAATCCTCGTGGTTTAGGCGTTTTAGAAGAAAATCGTCTATTAACAGGAGATTATCATTTTCCAGAATTACATGAATTAGAGAAAGAAGAATGTGAAAGCCTTTTAGATGCAGCAACAGTTTTATTCCTCGATCACAACCTATGTTTCCGAGAAATATTTAATCAACAAACTTTCCTAGTCTTTCCCTCTTTAATTAATGAAAAGCGACCTAGAGACGAAAACCTTGCCTCTATTGAAGGAGCGTCTTATCAAGTTAAAGGAGCTGTAGAAACTGTTTATGCCTCAATGGTAGTACTATTAGGCTACACCAATACATTTATCCGAACTAACCAGTGGCAAAATCAGGCCCAGTACGAGGTTGGAGAAGGCGAAATCTGTGGTTTCCAACAGACCAATAATCAAAATGGCGAAATTGCACTACTCTTATACTATGGTGAAAGCACACCCGAATCAGTGAAATTGATGTTTCGCGGTATGTTTGAACGGTTTCTCAGTCGTCGTGATTTAGAAGTTTCTCGATATCAGCCGGTTATCTGTATTGGGCAAGATTGTGGAGCACAACTAGCTCGCAACGTAGTAATAGCCCAATTGAATCGAGGTAGAGATTTTAGTTTTTGCAATGAGTGTGGAACAAAGCTACGCTTACCAAGCCCTGAGGCTTTGACTCACCTATCGAAAAAAGATGAAAGAGAATTAGATGTCCAGCAAACCGTTGCTAAGCGGCGGACTAACTTTGAGACAGCTTTAGTTCGAGTTAAGGCACTTCTACGAGACCGAGGTTCAACAGAGAAACCTACCTGCTTTATCAGCTATGCCTGGGGAATATCAGAGCATGAGCGTTGGGTATTACAACTAGCTAAAGACTTACGTAATGCAGATATTGATGTACTGCTGGATCGTTGGCACAGTCTTCCAGGGTCTGACTTGAGTCGTTATATTGATCGCATTTTAGAGAGCGAATTTGTGATTGTAGTAGGTACGCCCAACCTACGTAAGAAATATGATTCTGAGAAATCTGACCCAGTTGTTGCGGCAGAACTTGAGTTGATTAACCTGCGCATACGTCAACCCAAGGAATATGGCCATACCGTTTTACCGTTGCTACTGGATGGTGGTTCCAAAGCATCATTAACGCCTCAGCTACAAAAACTAGTGAAAATTGATTTCAGAGATTCTGAATTTTATTTCCGTAAGCTATTTGATATGATTTGGAGGGTTTACAATCTCCCCTTCGATAACCCGATTCTTGAAGAATTACAGGCCTCTATGAGCCCACGGAGCGAGCAGAAGCTCTGAGACAATTTTGAACTTATCTTAATGCGATTTAGGTTGTGTGATATCGCAAATCGTTGATAGCCCTAGCGGTGGACCCACCCCGCCCTCTGGGCACCTCTCCGAGGAGGGGATGTTTACTGTAAGATCTACGGATCAGATACAAACTCTTCTTTTCAAGACCCACGCCGCTAACCCATAACTCTCCACTACTGGGAGGGGCTCCGGGGTGGGTTTCCCATAGGATTTTCGTAACACTTAATAAAACAACTGGCGTTGCTGCTCCTTAGAATTATTTTTTCTAAGAAGTTCTGAGTTACTACATCCGATCGGTGCGTTCCCTGAATTAGCAACGGCGAATAGCTTCTTAATACTTAAGAAACCTCTCATACTAAACCTTATTCAGGCAAAATAACTATGACAGTGGGCTATGCCCACGATACCCATGCTATTGATTGCATTTTCCTGGAGCACAATATGGTTCTAGCCGCAGTTGACCACGGTGCCCCTCTCTCATTCGATAGCCCGTTTATTTCCCTGACCATTCTGCTATTGGTGGTCTTAGTCTTACCTCCCCTTTTTGAGCGTCTCAAACTGCCCGGTCTAGTGGGGCTACTGTTTGCCGGAATTATCCTGGGAAAGAGTGGTCTGGCCTTCTTAGATCCCGAGACGGAAACTATGGAACTGCTGGCGGAAATCGGGAAAATATACCTGATGTTTGTGATCGCGTTGGAAATCGATCTCGCCAGGTTTCACAAAACTCGCAACCGCTCCCTGGGGTTTGGATTATTTATTTTTGTATTTTCTCTGGCAGCCGGACTATTGGTCGGGCGCTTGCTGGGCTTTGACTGGAATACGGCTTTACTGATGGGAGCCATATTTGCCCCCCATACCCTGTTGGGATACCCCATTGTCAATCGACTCGGAGTGATGGGTAATGAAGCCATTACCGTCACCATTGGCGCGACTATTTTTACCGATATCCTGGGTCTTTTACTGCTGGCAATTTCTGTTTCTATCCATGCCGGAGAGTTTTCGTTATTTAGCCTGGTGGCACAGGTGTTGGCGCTGGCTATCTACGCTGCCATGGTTCTCTTTGGCCTAGACTGGGCAGGTAAATTTTATTTTCGTCGCACCGGAGATGAACAAGGAAATCAGTTTGTTTTTGTTCTCTTAGCTGTATTTTTAGCAGCAGCAGGGGCACAGCTGGTCAATGTTGAGCGCATCGTTGGTGCATTTTTAGCGGGGCTAGCGGTCAATGATGTCTTGGGGGAAGGCCCTGTTAAGGAGAAGGTTGAATTTGTCGGCAGTGTTTTATTTATCCCATTCTTCTTTGTCCATGTTGGTTTACTGGTAGATCTGCCAGTCTTTGTTTCATCGCTAACATCATCTCTGGGGATCACCCTGGCGATTTTGGGGGGTGTGGTGATCAGTAAGTTTTTGGGAACATACCTGGCTAAGTGGCTGTACCGGTATAGCTGGAATGAGGCCTTGACCATGTGGTCATTGTGCCTGCCCCATGTGGCGGCACCACTAGCCGCAGCGTTTGTTGCCCGTGAGGTGGGGCTGATCAATGAAGCGATTTTTAATGCGGTCATTGTGCTGATGCTGGTAACTGCGATCGCAGGTCCGATCGCAACCCGAGCCTTTGGCAGCCAGCTGGCGGTATCGGCAAGTGCTAACACCCTAAACGACACAGGTCTGCTCCATCCTGAATTATGGGGATACAAGAATGAACCGCAGCTGTGTCATTTGCCTCGTTCGTTTACCATTGTTGTCCCTATTTTTAATCCCCGTGCTGATCAGCATCTGATAGAAACAGCGGTATTGCTGGCCCACCATGAATCAGGTCAGGTTGTCCCCCTGGCGATCTCCCGCTCCTATGCCCACATGGATGACCCCATCTTGGTGGATGATTTGCAAAAACGGCAGCTGATGGTGCAAGAGGCCAGCGACATCAGTCAAACGCTGAGCGTACGGGCAACGCCCATTGTTCGAATTGCCGATGATGAGGCTACTGGCATTAGCCACACCGCCCGTGAGCAAAATGCCAACCTGGTGGTGATGGGATGGCATGAAGACAATACCGGCGTACGAGCACGGCTCTTTGGCACTACGTTGGAAAGTGTGTTTTGGTCGTCCCATTGCCCCGTTGCGGTGATGCGACTCCAGACAGAACCAACCGATATCCATCGAATATTGGTACCGGTACGGGATCTAATGCCCAAGACTATCCACACAGTGCGATTTGCCCAGCTATTTGCCGACGCTCACCATGCGTCGGTCACCCTGGTGCATGTGTGCGATCGCCGCACCCCCAAATCTCGCATGGACACGTTTAAGCAGGACCTAGAAGCAATTGTTGCCCATGATAAATTACAAACCGTAGACCGGATCGAAACGATTGCCCACGATAACGTTACCCAAACTCTGCTCCGACTTGGGGAGAACTTTGACCTGGTGATTCTTCGCTCCATGCGACGACGCACAGCAGGGGGGCTCATGGTCAGCGATGTTACCACGCAGCTAATTCGAGAACTAACTTGTTCTATCGTCTTGTTTGGCGAACCCCATATGTAGTTAAAGGATTAACCAAACGCTATGCAATCCCAAGGGATAGTGGGTCCAAAACCTGTGCCACTCCGTCCTCAAACCAGGTGCTGAGGAAATTAGCATATTGGAATTTCACCTCATCTAGCTGGGAAAAGATCGTGTGGGGATCGGCAATGCCATCGCCTTGGTACTGCACCACCACACCGGTATAGGGTCTACCATCATCCGATACTAAATTGTTGGCAACAGGATAGGGCTCAATGCCATCTAAGCCATCTAGGGCTAACGAAACTTGCATTTCAGGCCAGAAAATAGGCCCCGCCTGCCTTAGTCCTGTGGCTAACGCCATCGCATTAAATACTACCTCAGGCACTTCCGTATCCCCTTGCCCCACTGGTTTATAAACAGACCGCACCGGATGCCCGTCTAACGGTCGCTGGGCCAAATAGGGCGCATAGACAATCGGGTCGGCCACTTCCCAGGCAGCCTCTAATAGCTGCAATCCTGGATACAGTGGGTCCAGGGGCTGCAATGTCCCCAGTAACAAGCCGGCTGCGGTTGATAGCTCTGTTTCAGGAATGAGGAGGGGCCACAACCCAGGCGAACCGGTAGGAATCACAGTGCCCACCTTGGGGTCTATGGCACCGAGCATGTTAGCAAATTGAGCCCCTAAGGACTGGCCTAAAACAGCGACCGTGTCAGTTTCTACACTAAAATCAGCATCCTCCTCAGGAACTAACTCAGCTGAAATCTCAAGGTCTGCTAACGCTTCTAACAACAACCGCTGCTCAAACACCCCCTGTCGAAAAGTATCTCGATACGCCGCCAGGTTAGCAAAATTGAGATAAGCATCTGTAGGCGCATTCTCGAGACGTTCTGGGTTAAGGGGTAGGGCACTACTGACGGTCGCAATGCCATAGTCAGCTACAACATGGGCTGGCCCCAAACCTGGGACTCTCTCACCACCGGGCTCTAAAATTGGGCCGCGATCCACCACTTGGGTACTCAAACCATTGGAACCATGCTGGTAAATCAGCAGGGGAAACCCATCGTTAGGAGACGGCTGCCCCTTAGGAATGGTGATCACAACGGGAGCACTTTCTACTCGCTGCTCCACCAGCAAACCATCCGGTGTAAATTCAAACAATCCCTCAGTATTAAAGGGGGGTGTTCCCTGCTGAAATTGTGGAAATTCAATCGTGCCATGGAATTCCCAGAATCGTTCGTGGGTGGCTCCATCATCTGGATCTAAATGTAGGTTTTCAATGGTTAAATCATATCGATCGACTACCTGCTGCGACAGCCGCGCTGTTTCACCCACGGGGTCACCGGTTGTAAACACGGTTGCCGTTGCAATATCTCGACTAGACAGACCCACCTGTTGCAGTGTTTCTCTCAGGGGCTGATAGATTCCATAGGCTTCTATCTCCGCAGGGTTTTGCGGTGGACTGTCATCTAAGAGGCGCTCTAGGGTATCAGGAGTCCCTAATCGTCGCCCAAAAATATCTCGGAGAGAACGCTGGACCACATAGGCATATTGACGGTTGGGATGCAGAACAATGCCGGGGGCCGGACCCACCGACAGCAGAAAATCAGGTACATAGTTCAAATCGGGGCGAGGGGTGGAGGCAATGGTGGGATAGAGCTGACCCCGTTCAGGCGAAGCAGGATCCACATCTATTAATAAAATAGGAGACTGCTGGTCGGCTGGAATAATATCCTCGGGATCTAGGTCAGCCAGGGGGCGATTAAACCGGAAATAGCCTGCCGAAACCGTAGAAAATCCAGGCTGGTCATCGGCAATCTGCCTCAAACCATTAATAACTGGGTTGTCTTCCCAAATAGGAAATCCAGAAAGCTCCGGACGCCCTGATTCATCTAAGCGGAGATTGAAGGGATAGGGCAGATCGTAAAAGCTGTCTTCATCGGTCAAATTAGCATTCAAATCAAAGGTGGCAACCGTTCGTCTGAAGAAATTATCAAAAAAGCCTCGGGTCGAGACCTGAGACGACGATATTAAGTCTTCCGATTTGCTCTCACTGACAAGCTGACCGTCTAGGGATAAATTATTTAGCACGTCGTTGCCCTGGTTGGCGACCGTCTGTTCTAATGGCTCTGCTGATACTACAAGGTTGGGTGATACTTGCCCCAGGGCTTGACTTACCAGGGTATCAACCCCATGAACTGCCGCAATCGGTTCATTATTTAGGCTGTCTGACGTTAGGCTGTGGGCAACGTCACGAATCGATATTTTAGATAGGTCTGTAGCGGGCAGATTACCAATAGATGCTCCAATCTCTTGAGCAAAATCGGGCAATGGCCAAGATAGCTGAAAAGACATTACAGCACTCCCAGGAGCAACGTTTGGTTATTTGAGATAGGTAAGTTTGTATGTAGTAGATACCCTACAGCTAAGGATAATACAGGGTGTTGATTTTTTCCTTGAATATTTCTAGCTTGGCGCACATAGGTCAGACCATATGTGATCGCTGAAATCTATAGGTGACAACAGCTATGTGCCCAGCAAACCGCTGTTGGCGCAGCCTTTCCTTTAGAAATATGCATTCATCGGTTTGCTATCCAAAGGGCGTTGCTGACGGACAATTTCCTAAACAACAGACTATGGAAACAGATTGATAGATGATGTTGTTCAACAAAAACTCTACGTGATGTAAAACCGTAGTTGCGATCCCCAACTAAAGTATTAAGACGTTTGTTGGACAAACGTTATGAGCTGTGCAGGATATGCGATCGCACTTAGCTAATCAAAATAATCGCGCCACCTTTAGCGAACACACCTGTTCAGCAGTTTCCAGACACTATCAACAAATCTTTATCAAGTATCCGTAAAATCTCGTAAAGTCAACCTAAAGAAATCGACTTCTTTAATAATTTGTTTACCTTTTCTTTACTTGGGTTTGTGAGGTTGACTTGGGGGCAGCAAGGGGGGATATAACTCAGCAATCGAGGGAACTATCCATCAAATTTAGATTGCCCTAAAGGACAGGGACATAAGCGTTGATTAGACCACCTGCAGGGGTCAACCTCATGTTCCTGCGCTCGATGCTGCTGACCGTTAGAACATTCTTAACGCCTTGTCTAAGCGGACATTGACGGTAACTGTTCAGTCTGCTCAATGACTGTTTCCTTAGGAATGTCAGATTCTCAATCAGTTGAAGATCTTCAATAGAAGTTTTACTCATACTATGCCAGCTACTATTTTCACAGAAAGCTTTGAAACTGATGGTAACGGTACCCGTTACACCACGTCTGTACCAGAATTTACAGATGGTAGTGCTGACTTTTTTCTCCGTACAGATGGAAGTGACATTACTGGCACTTACGACGTTCTAAATCCCGATGGCAGTTTCTACTTTGCTGTCCAGGACATTGACGGTGAGGTCCCGTCTGCCACCCAAACTCTTTCCTTTTCTGGGATTGACATTGCTAACGTTACCAACTTGAGCTTTAGTGCTCTATTTGCTGAGGATACAGCCAGTGACGGTAGCGAAGACTGGGATTTGACCGACAATGTAACGGTTCAATACCAGATCGATGGGGGCGGGTTTGTTAACCTGCTAGCGTTTGAGAGCATCCCCAATGGGACTTCGTTTAACGCTGTTCCGGCCCAGGATACGGACTTTGATGGTGATGGTGATGGCGCTGAGCTAACCGATACCTTTGCAACGTTTGGCAGTGCGATCGCAGGCACCGGTTCCACCCTGGATCTAGAATTTACCTTCACCCTAAACGCAGGCGATGAAGATATCGCCGTTGACAACATCCAGATTATGGGTGACATGGCACCCACAGGTCCAACGGTTGTTCTCGACGAGCCCTTTGCTGACGACAGCCAGTTTACAGTTACCCAGGGCAGCTTCTTTACCGATGGGGCCGCCGACTATTTCACCCTGACCGATGGGTCGAACATTGGTTTATTTGTAGAATTTAACGGCTTTGATGGCCAGTTTTTGGCTGCTCAAGATTTGGACGGCGAAGGTGGCCCCACAACGGTTCAGACTACCTGGTCAAATCTAGACATCGCAGGCTTGAGCAATCTTTCCTTTAGCGGTCTGTTCGCAGAAGATGATTCTAGCGATGGTAATGAAGATTGGGATGCCAATAGTTCCGTTCTGCTTGAATACTCCATCGATGGTGGCGCGTTCCAGAGTCTGCTGGCCTTTGAAGCGGCGGGCGGCACTAATACTGAACCCCTTGAAGATACGGACTTCGATGGCATTGGCGATGGCACGGCACTGACACCAGACGCTCAAACATTTTCTAAGGCAATTGCAGGCAGCGGCTCTAGCTTAGATTTGCGCCTTACCATCTCTGGTCTAGATGCCGGTGATGAGGATATCGCCGTTGATTCTTTTGTTATTACAGGAGATGCGGGTGGTCCCAGCGGTACAACACTTGCGATCGCACCTGACAACGCTGTCCAGGCAGAAGGTGATGCGGGCACCACTGACTTCACCTTTACTGTGACTCGCTCGGGCGACACCAGCGGTGCTACCTCCGTAGACTTTGCCGTCACTGGCGATGCTGATGCCGCAGACTTTGGCGGTACATTGCCCACTGGCACCGTAACCTTTGCCGCTGGCGAAACAACCCAGACCGTTACCGTCAGCGTCTCTGGTGACACCGATAGCGAATCTGATGAGACCTTTACGGTTACCCTTTCCAACCCCACCGGTGGAGCCAACATCACCACCGCCACCGCTGACGGCACCATTCAAAATGATGATGGTGTGCCCGTTACCCTGATTTCTGAGATTCAAGGCAGCGGCACAGCCAGCGGACTGGTGGACCAAACCGTCACCGTCGAAGCGGTTGTTGTCGGTGACTTCCAAGATGGTGATGCCGATACCGGTCGCAACCTGCGCGGCTTCTATCTACAGGAAGAAGATGCCGACAGCGATGGTAACGCCTCTACATCCGAAGGTATCTTCGTATTTGAAGGCGGTGACACCACCACCGATGTCAACATTGGTGACCGGGTCCGAGTTACCGGCACGGTCGCTGAATTCTTTGGTGAGACTCAGCTGTCTAACGTGAGCGTTACGGTACTTGATAACACCGATAACAGCAATCTTGTTACCCCAGCCACCGTAACCTTCCCAGTAGCGTCCACCACCACCAACAGCGACGGTGAGCTAATTGCTGACCTCGAAGCCTATGAGGGCATGCTGGTCACCATTCCTCAGGAGCTGACGGTCTCTGACCTGTTCACCCTGGGTCGCTTTGGTGACATGGGTCTCCATGCAGACGGTCGTCTAGAAACCTTTACCCAGGGCAATGCACCCAGCGTATCTGGCTTCCAGGCTTACCAAGATTTGGCCGTGCGCAACACGGTTGTTCTTGACGACGGTCGCACCATCCAAAACCCAACTGAGATTCCCTTTGAGATTGCCTCTGCTCCCGGTGATCAGCCAGGTCAGCTTGACGCGAACGATCAGCTCCGCTCCGGTGATACCCTGACAGACCTGACGGGTGTGGTTCGCTTTGGTCGTGGTTCCGGCGGTTCTGGCGATCAGCTTTACCGCATCAATGCTACCGAGGATCCTGTTTTCGTTAACAGCAACCCCAGACCCAGCCAGGCTCCTGATGTGGGCGGCGACATTACGGTGGCGTCATTCAACGTTCTCAACTTCTTCACTTCCCTAGATGATGAGCGGGCTCGCAATAACAATCCGTTAAATGCTGGACCTAACAACCTTGAACCCCGCGGTGCCAATGACCTAACGGGTGCCTCCAGCAGTGTTGCCCGGTCAACCCAGGCCCAGAATGATCCAATGGCTGAGTTCAACCGTCAGGTTGACAAGCTAGTGGCCGCCCTGAGTGAAACCCAGGCCGACATCTTTAGCCTGATCGAGCTAGAGAACGAGTTTGGCGACCAAAATGGCGATGGTGAGTTTGCCATTAACTTCTTGGTCAATCAACTCAACACAGAGATTGCAGGCGCTAACTACCAGTTTGTTGACCCAGGCCAAGGGTTTATCGACACGGGTGATGCTATTTCGGTAGGTCTAATCTACAACGCGAATACAGTGGGCATTGCCGCTGGCACCACCGTCGAAACGCTAACCGATAGTGGCTTAGCAGACCTGGGTCTCAATTTTGGCAACCCAGTATTTGACGGGTCTGGCACCAGCCGTGCCCCACTGGCTGCCACCTTTGAAGAACTGGCAACAGGTGAGACCTTTACGGTTGCAGTCAACCACTTTAAGTCCAAGGGCTCCATTAGTCCCTTTGGCAACAACACCGGTATTGGTGACGGTGTGGGCAACAACAACGAAGCCCGTCTACAGGCCGCCATTGCCGTGGATGCCTGGTTGGATACGGACCCCACCGGTTCTGGCGATGATGACTTTCTGATTGTCGGCGACCTTAACGCCTATGGTATGGAAGACCCCATCCAATTCCTGATTAATGAGGGCTACAGCGATCAGGTCAAACGATTCCTTGAGTCAGGCGACTTTGAGTACTCCTTTGGCTTCCCAGTTGATCTGGATACCAGCCCACAGGTTCAGGCGTTTGGTGCCCTAGACTATGCCCTGGCAACTGACTCACTGGCCTCCCAAATTACCGGTGCGGCTGAGTGGCACATCAATGCTGATGAGTCAGTAATCTTTGATTACAATCTTGAGTTTAAGCCCCAGGAGCAGGCTGACGGTCTGTTTGGTGCTACTCCGTTCCGCTCCTCTGACCACGATCCGGTGATCATCGGTCTAGACTTGGCAAGCACTCCCACCGTGGAGCCCGTCCTTTGGTTTAGTTCCGACCATGACAACAAGCTGACCCAAGCAGAAGACATCGTACAGTACGACAGCAATGGTGACTTTACAACGGTCTTTGATGGGTCCGATGTGGGTCTTCACAAAAATAATATCAATGCCTTTGATATTATTAGCGACACCGAGATTTTGATTTCGTTTAATCAATTTACCGTGCTGTCGGATATCGGGGTAGTGGATAGTTCAGACGTGGTTAAGTTTACAGCCACATCGCTGGGTGACACCACCGCCGGTAGCTTTGAGCTGTATGTGGACGGTGGCGACCTCGGATTGCAAAGAGGGGGTGAAAATATTGATGCCCTCACTCGTCTGTCCGATGGCAGTCTGCTATTTTCCACCACCGGTAATGCCAAGCTTGATGGTGGTCTGAGGACGAAGGATGAAGACCTGATTCGCTTTAATCCAACATCGTTGGGTGAGGTTACTGACGGTTCCCTGGAGCTGTACCTGGATGGTAGCGACATTCAGCTAACCAAAGGTGGTGAAGATATCAACGCCGTTGGTGTCTTCCAGGATCAGCTACTACTCTCCACCACCAGCCGATTTGATGTGGGCACTGTAAGCGGTAACAATGAGGATGTGTTTAGCTTTACACCCACATCCACTGGATCCACAACCGCAGGCACGTTTGATAGTGACCTGTTCTTTGATGGCAGTGCTGCTGGGTTTAGGGACAACATCAGCGCTGTTGACCTGACCATTGGCTAAGACCAATTGCATGGGTTAAGAGATTAGTGTAATGGCTGAATCGCCGAGCTTTCCGATAGATAGGAAAGCTCGGCGATTTTTTTAGGTTTATTGCATCTCTATAGCAAATGTTCTGATGCATCCCTGATGCATCAGAACATTTGCGAGTCAGGTTAGCTGCAGCAATATCAGGCGTTTAGAAATATCCGTTGTTTTAACTAACCTGACAGATACAACAAATCAGCAATGGCAAACTTCGTTCGTATAATGATGAAGACGTGTCTAGATTTACTATGGGTTACTTTCGTTCTGCGGTTGATGCAATGACTGGCTATGTGCCTGGCGAACAGCCTGCCCGGAGAGCCAATATCATTAAACTTAACAGCAATGAAAACCCTTATCCACCATCCCCCAAGGTAAAAGAGGCGCTTCAAACCCTAGACGTGGACTATCTCAGACGATATCCCGATCCCTATGCAAAAGAGCTGTGCCAGACAATCAGCGAGGTTCTGGAGGTGCCCGCTGATTGGATCATTGTGGGTAATGGCAGTGACGATCTTTTAAATCTGTTAATTCGTGCCTGCGCAGAAGGTCAGGGGCGTAAGGTTGTCTACCCAACTCCCACCTATGTGCTGTACAAAACGCTGTCTATGATACAACCGGTCAGTGTGGTAGAAATCCCCTACCCTGATAGCTTTCAACTTCCCGTTGAGACTCTTGTTGCGGCTAAGGGAGCCATCACCCTAATTGCCACCCCCAACAGTCCCTCTGGCCACGTTGTACCGCTACAGGATTTACGCAGGCTAGCACAGCAGACAGCTGGCGTTGTTGTTATTGACGAGGCCTATGTGGATTTTGCTGAGGGGTCAGCCCTGTCGTTAGTTCATGAGTTTGAGAATGTTATTATCTTACGCACCTTATCTAAAGGCTATGGGCTGGCGGGGTTACGCATAGGGTTTGGGATTGCACATCCGACGCTGCTGTCAGGGCTGTTTAAGGTAAAGGATAGTTATAACGTGGATGCGATCGCAATTACCCTAGCTGCCGCCGCCATTCGTGACCAGGCCTATAAAAATGCCCGTGCCGACCAAATCAAAGCGTCACGAGCCCAGCTGTCCATAGATTTAAATCAGTTAGGATTTTCAGTCTTAGAATCCCATGGCAACTTTGTCTTAGCCACTCCAGGTAAACACAATGCAGAATCTCTCTACCTAGCCTTAAAAGAGCAAGGGATTTTAGTGCGTTACTTTAAGCAAGCGGGCTTGGACGACAAGCTACGTATCTCGGTGGGTACAGACAAGGAAAACCACAGCCTCATTGAGGCCATAACGAGCTTGCCCCAGAATTGACCCCGTCACAACAGCTCTACTGCTAAAATCTGCCCTGGATCAGGCCATCTTTTCTTCCTTGATCCAGGTTTGCTGGGCCCAACTACCATCAGCCTGATACTCACGGGTTAGCCTTAACCGGATGCTGGGCTCAATCAGCCACCCAATTTCACACCGAAAGGCTGTCTGGTGTTGAAGCGTCTGCGGACACAGGGACGAACCACCATTGGGTAGGCACAACAGCTGATAGCCCGTCTGCTCAAAGAGTAACCTTGGGCCCTCTAGTCTGGCCTTAGATTCTCCCGTAGCCGGACCTGCCTGCCAGGTTTGGAGAATCGTATCCGGTGATAGCTGCGAGACTGTCAGCTCTGTTGCCATGGGCTGTGCCACTGACCAATCTGAGCGATAGACGGTGGCGTGCCCCCGCCATGTGCCCAGGAGCTGATCCACAGAAAACATTGGGCGCACAATCTCGGCTGTTCCTTCACGAGTTTCACGGATCAGGACCAATGTAGACAGCTGACCGCCGGGTTCAAATAGCTGCACCAACCTGAGACGAGCATTGGGTAAGGTCAACCCAAATTCGGTACCAAATTTGGCAAAGGGACTCCACTGCATAGAGCCTTTTGTAAAGGAGCCATCCTCACAAAACAGACTGCTTTGGTTGATGCTGGCAAATTCTGTCTTGGTTTCCTGGGGCGGCTGATCGGTGGGATAGCGGGTGACTTGAAACCGAGCGCTGGCAGCACTGGTACGCTCCAAGGTCAAACAGGAAGGCACATGACTAACCTCGGTCCCCTCAGGTGTCAGTTTGGTAAAGCTTCCTTTCCAGGTCCCCTCATTTTTGAAAAGGTTATCCCACTGGTTTGGCATATTTCATAGCACGAGCAACTGTTCTATTTTGACGCAGTTACTGATCAAGATGACGGTGTTGCCGATCCTCGGGGTGATTTTATTTGCAAAATGCTGACGTATGGGCTGACGTATGGTGAATTAACCGGCTGGCATAATGCCCTGATGGTATTAAAATGGGGGCATTAAAAATCGAGCTTATGGTTTCAGCTAGAAAAATAATTGAGTGACTGGTCAGGTGCGAAAGGTGTTGCTTGGGAGTCCTCCGAGTTCCCTTTCCGGAAATATGCAAGCTCTCCCCATGAAGAAGACGGGGCTGCCCCCAGGTAGGGCAGCGTTCCAACCCTACCTGGGGGCAGCCCTACGACCCCCGTACCGAGTCTTTCCCCATGACACTCAGTTTGGGGTTACGGCGGGGTTGACTATGAATGATCTGGATCGGGTTTTGCAGGAGATTTGGAGTAAAAAACTCAAATCATCAGGTTGTTGGAATCCTAATGTGGAGAAAGCGAAGTTCCAAGCAGCAACCGTTAACCTGACAGATAATGGGCTCAAACCAGTTTCTGCCTAGGTAAGTTTCTCAGCTACCCCCTTGAGAACACCCATATGAAGATCAATATATCCATCATTCAGCCATCCCTGGGCTAGAGAATTCTTTGTATTTAGTCCAAAAAACCAGATATCTCGGATCCCAACAAATACCTCAATCAGACCTAAGTCTAGATCTGGAATCTCTCTCTGTGATCTGTAGCCAGCTAGAAAGCTATCCCACAGCTTATCCTCTTTTCCCAAAAGCCTGATTACCCATTTAAAGGTAGCCAGATCATAAATTCGCCAGCCCATGCCACAGCAGTCAAAATCAAAATGGGTTACCTGGCCATTATGCTCATGGGCATTCTCTCCATGGAAGTCTCCGTGACAAAATCCATAGTCAAGGTTCTCTACACCTGCCTCATTCACCAGTTTGGAAAATCTTGTCGCCAGCTTGGTTAAAAACGCCCAGTCTGAGGGTCTGTGGGCTAAATAAAGCCGAATACTCTCCAAAGGCTCATCGATGAGGTGTTTAAGGGTTAACGTATGACGCACATGCCAGGACTTAAACCCGAATGAACGGCGATGGATATCTGCCGCTGCTTGACCAAAGGTAATCGCATCCTTGACCTCCTCAAACTTTAAAATCTTTCCTTTGGCGTACTGTGTAACGATTACGTATCGCTCACCTTCTGGAGCCAGAATAGGAGTAATAAATCCGCCGTCTTTTCTGGCTACAGGACTTGCAACACGTGCACCTTTTTGATGCAAATACATTAATGCCTCTAATTCAAACTTTATAGCTGATGGGGTCCTCCAATGGTTTCGATAGATCCGCAACACAAAATCCTCTGTACCAGAGGATAATTTATAGGTATCATTGAGCCCCCTCTGCCAAAATTCACAGAATTTTGGGCGTGGCATATCGTACTGTGGAATGACTTTAGCCAGAAGTTCAGATGGATTTAATGTTGAATAGATTGCTTTGATGGAAGCCGGTGACGTCATGGCAAACAAAGTTGCTGTCGGTGATTGGGTGAATCGTTTATGCAGCTATTTGTCAGAATAGCTCAGAGAAAATTTCTTTTGAGGATTGGCACACCTGTTGATGTAAATTTGGGTGTTGTTAATCCTCGAGACGATCTTATCTGAAAGAATTCGACGAATAGCATTTTTAGCTGATGGGTACATCCCCCAATCAACAATAGCTAAATCTGAATATTTCAAAATTATCCAGTGTGATATGATCGCGTCACTGTATCGGTTCTAGTGGGGAACAGCCACTGGAGTTAACGGGGAAAGCGCAGTGAAAATCTGCCACTGTCCCGCAGCTGTGAAAGAGGTGTTAAGCCTTGTCCACGTTCAGAACTTGAGTTCGTTGGTGGAACAAGTTTCAGGTTTTAACCTGGATGCAGTTTATTCCTCTCAGTCAGAATGCCCGCCGATGCTCTGCCCTAAAAATATCTGCGAGGTACGGATAGTGAATCAAGTATTTTTTGCCCGTTCAAGGCTCCATTGGTCAGTCTGTCATGGATGGAGCGTCCGATCTTAGTACAGCGCTGGCTGGTGCATTCTGATAGCTGCATTATTTAGATCCATCATTACAATTTATGGGTCTTTAGCTTTATTTTTGTTCCGCGACCTGCACACAGGCGGAATGTAGCCATTAGAGAACAGCACAGCATTGGCTGTCGAATCGCCCCGATCTTCTCCTCTTACCGACGTCATAGTCTGAATTTCTCTCTTTAAAGAGAGAAGTTTTAGTCTGAGCATTTTTATCCCACTCAAGATCACCCTCATTTTTCCTCGGTTTCCTCGGATGAAAGATGAGAAGTAAGCACGACACAATCAACTCAAAAAAGCTTTCTACCATGTCCAAACTCCCTGTTTCTCTAACTCTTTTATCGTTTCTGCTGGCAGCACCGGCCTTAGCTGAAGAAACACTTGAACCGTCTGAAACTGTCGTCCAGGCTTCTGACGTAGACGATGTTATTCGCATCAACGTTGTTGAACGTATCCTTGACCAGCCAGTTTATTCCCCCTTTCGCCGCGAGGGCACTGTCCGTGAATCAACACAGCCCGTCTACGTGATCAATCGTGACCAAATTGAAGCCCAGGGCGCTCGCACCGTAGATGAAGCCCTTCGCTACTTGCCGGGTGTGCTCAGTGAAGGAACGGCGGGTGGCCAACTGGGAGCCCAGAGTGGTCAGTTTATTCGGGGTAATGGCTCATCTCAAACGCTAATTTTGCTAGATGGCCGTCCCATCAACGAAGTGGGCGCATTTGGCGCATTTGATCTGTCGAACTTTACGACTGACGCGGTGGAGCAAATTGAGGTGCTCCCGGGTGGGGGCTCGGTGCTGTACGGCTCCAATGCCGTGGGAGGCGTCATCAACATTATTACCCGACGGCCTGAAGCAGACGGCATAGAGGCCACAACCGGATTTGACCTGGGTAGTTTTGGCTATAACTCTCAGGTGCTCCAGGTGCGTGGAGCTACCGGTAATATCGATTGGACCCTGGGCTATAACCGCACCGATGCAGACAATGATTTTCCCTTTAGTCTGACCACGACAGATTTTGAAGATACCCGCACCAATGCGGAGGTGCTGTATAACAATCTGAACCTTCAGCTGGCGACAGACCTCAATGAGCGCAATCGAATACGTTTTGGGGCGCTGTATTTGACCAAAGATTTGGGAGTGCCTGGGGGGGTGCCGATACCTGGAAGCATTTCGGGTGGGTTTAATGGACTGACGGCAGATGACAATCAATATACGGAAAATCTACTGCTGGACCTGGCGTATGAGGCAGAGTTGGGTCAAGGGGATGATTCGTTGCTAACGGCACGGATTTTTGGCGACTTTCTAGAGTCCACATTTTCCGATCCAGTAGCTGATAACAGCTTTGACAGCCCTTCAGAAGACAGCGTCGACCAAACATCTCTGGGAGGTCAACTACAGCACGCCTGGCAGTTTGCGGATAATCAAAATATTACCTACGGTATTGACTATCGCAACGTGCAAGCAACGAATGAAACAACGGTTCTCTTAACCGGGATAACCACTGAAAACTACGACGATAGCATCAATCAAACGGGGATTTTTGCGCGCTACCAGGCTGATGTGACATCCCGCTTTAGTGTGAATGCTGGTATTCGTCAGGACTTTAACGACCTTGCTGATGGCTCCTTTACGTCGTTTAACTTAGGGACCAGGGTGGCACTGACCGACACCACCAACTTCCGCGCTAATTTTGCTCGCAACTTTCGCGTGCCCACCCTAGCGGATCTCTTCTTCTCGCCGTTCAATAACCCAGATCTCGACCCTGAAACAGGCATTAGCTTTGATGTGGGAATAGATCAACAGATTGGCGATCGAGGACTGTTTCGGTTTACTTTTTACCGCAGCGAGGTGGACGATGCCATTGCCTTTGATCTGGTCGATTCTATCCCGTTAAATATTGGTCGGGTCGAATCTATTGGTATTGAAACAGAACTGAACTACCAGGTTTTAGACAGTGTGTTTGCGTTTGCTAACTATACGTGGAACCGTCCGGAGATTAAGGACGGACCAGAGCCAGCAGACAATGGCAACTCGGTACCCTTTACCAATGCGGACAGCTTTAACCTGGGTGTGGCCTATGAACCAGGGGATGGGTTGTATGCAGCGTTGTTTTTACATTCCATTAGCGATACCTTTGCAGACCGAGGGAACCTGGAGACCCTGGATGGGCGTACTACGTTGGACTTTAAGCTGCGAGTACCCCTAAGTGAGAACTGGGCCCTAAATGCAAGTATGGATAACATTTTTGATGAACAGTATGAGGAGTTTCCTGGTTTTCCGGGTGTGGGGCGTAGCGTCCAAGTGGGGGTGAGGGGAACATTTTGATCATGTAAGTAGGAAGGGAGGGGCGTGATGTCTTGGTTTGAAAGGTTTGGCACTATGGGATTTTCTTTGCTAAGGTTTTCCTTACTAAAGGGGACTGCCAGGGAGAGATTGTCCATGTCTGACTCCGATGCTCCTCCCTCGGTCTGCGGTGCTTCTGCTTGTATGCCGTTGGTCCATTTCCAGAAGCATATGAGAGGGGACAGCCTCACCGCACAATTTGGCTTGAAGAAATCTCTTCGTATGACAAAGAGGGGAGTGAATCTGACGGCAGTTATGCTGGTGGGATTGTTGGTGACTACTGGGTGTCGACGGTCTTCTCCGATATCAGAATCTCTTAGCTCCGATGGTGCCGACTGTGTCACCAATTATGAACCCGACAAAGACTATTTTCCTAATAAAGTTCAGCTGGAGTATGCAACGGGCTTTTCGGTAGACTATTTTAATAATTATAAGGTTGTTACCGTCACTCAGCCGTGGAAAGCGGCTGCCGAAACCTTTGAGTATGTGCTAGTCCAGTGCGGCACGCCTGTACCAACAGAATTTGCAGATACTCAGATTATTGAGGTTCCTATTAGAACTGTTGCTACTCTTTCTACGACCTATCTGCCCCATTTAGAGCTGTTGGATCAGGTGGATGCCCTCGTGGGTGTAGATCAGTTTAAGTTTATATACGCCCCTAACGTTCGCCAAAAAATTGATCGAGGAGAGCTGACCGAATTTAATTCGGGTAGAACCCTGGATATGGAAAAACTGCTGGTGGCTGCGCCCGATCTTGTGATGGCCTATGGCACGGGTGATCCCGATGTGGACAGCTACAGTCGCATTATGCAGGCAGGTTTGCCGGTGGCCTTAGTTGGAGAATATGTGGAAACGTCTCCCTTGGGGCGGGCTGAGTGGTTACTGTTTACAGCGTTGTTCTTTAACCAAGAAGCTAGAGCGCAGCAGATATTTACGGACATTGCCATGGAGTATAGCTTGCTAGTGGAGCTGACGGCCACGCTAACGGAGCGACCACAGGTCTTTACCGGTTTTAGCTATGAGGGGACCTGGTTTATGTCGGGCGGTAAAAGCTATGCGGCGGCGCTGTTAGAAGACGCTGGTGCAGATTACCTGTGGGCAGACAACGATTCCACCGTTACCATTCCGCTGGATTTTGAATCGGTGTTTGACCAGGCGGCTACCGCCGATGTTTGGATAAATGTGAGCCAGGATTGGTTTAGTCGTGGAGATGCGATCGCAACCGACCCCCGCTACGGCAAATTTAACGCCCTCGAACAGACCAATGTCTTTAACAATAATGCCCGCATGAACGATTTTGGCGGTAACGACTATTGGGAAAGCGGTGCCGTCAGCCCCCACCTAATTTTGGCTGACTTAGTTAAGATCTTTCATCCAGAGCTACTACCCGATCACGACCTGGTTTATTACCAAAAACTAGAACCATGAGCCCACCCATCCTGTTAGCCCAAGTTACCGACACCCACTTGCTAGCCAAAACCACAGCTCAGCTACGGGGCTGTAATCCCTGGCAAACATTCAATACAATACTCCAGACAGTAGCCCAGTGCCAGCCCGATGGGCTATTACTGACCGGTGACCTGGCTGAACAGGGTGAGCTAGACGCCTATGAACAGCTGGCAGAGGCAATTTCGCCACTCCCCATGCCCACCTACTGGCTCCCCGGCAACCATGATTGCCTAGCAACCCTGCAACAGGTGTTCCAACAATTACCCAGCAGTCAGGGACTGGCTGCTGTCGACTTAGAACCTTGGCAGCTGATTTTGCTTGACTCCGTTCTGCCCCTAGCCAAATTTGGCGAAGGGTATCTCTCCGACCAGCAGCTGCAGACGCTACATTCTCAGTTAAGCCAACACCCTGACAAGCCTACCCTAGTAGCTCTCCACCACCACCCAATTCCCATTGGTATTGATTGGGTAGACCAAATGCAGGTACAAAACGCCCATGATTTTCTTACTCTGCTAAATCAGTTTTCAAATGTCAAATTAGTTGTTTTTGGCCACATTCACCATGAATTTCAGCAACACAGCGGCATTAGTTTTTATGGCAGTCCGTCCACCTGTTTGCAAGTGACATCAGTAGAGGCGGGCTTGACTGATAAAAGACCAGGATTTCGACTGGTTTGGCTATATCCAGATGGAACCCACAAGACAGAGGTGAGACGAATAAAAATTAAACCGTTGCTGATTTAGAGAATGAACCGATCGGTTAAATATGCCGTAGGGCAGCACCTTACAGATAAAATCCTCCCGAGGATTAGCAATGCCAAAATTAGCAATCTGGCTCAGGAAGAAGACCTGAATCAAGTGTTTATTTAAATCCGCAAACCATGGCCAACAAAATCTACCCCCTAAAAACCAGATCTCCAACCCTCCCCAAACTATTTCCCAAAAACCTAAAACTTTCCTTCCTCAGCCCCATTAGCACCCTCACCTTCCTTACCCTCACCCTCCTGCTCACCTTTCTCCTCAGCCTGGCCCTGGGCTCCGTCCCCATTCCCCTTCCCGAAGTCCTTACCATCCTCCTCGGCGGCCCCGCCACCAAACCCGCCTGGCAAGAAATTGTTCTTAATTTCCGTCTCCCCCGCTCCCTCACCGCCATGGCCGCAGGCTCAGCCCTGGCCCTGAGCGGTCTCCAGCTTCAGGCCCTCTTCCGTAATCCCCTCGCCGGACCCTCCGTTCTCGGTATTAACGCCGGCGCTAGCCTTGGCGCGGCCCTGATTGTTCTCACTGGTGGCGGGGTGGGCTGGCTAGGACAGCTCAGCGTCGTAGGAGCCGCAAGTACGGGAGCTGCGATCGCAATGATCCTGGTGCTGCTCATGGCCCGCCAGGTCCGCAGTTCCCTCGCCCTGCTCATCTTTGGCCTCATGCTCGGCTATGTCACCACGGCCCTGGTGACCATTCTGCTTCACTTTAGCCGTCGAGAACAAACCCTTGCCTACCTCAGCTGGACCTTTGGCAGCTTTAGCGGCGTCACCTGGCAACAGATGCCCATCTTACTCACGTTTGTTTTAGTAGGGCTGGTCATCTCCCAGCTCTCGTGTAAACCCCTAAACCTGTTACTGCT
>JBCAWO010000009.1:0-94689 GCA_038534515.1 Cyanobacteria bacterium J06554_1 | reverse complement strand
TTCCCTGACATCGCTAGATCTCAGTAGCAATCAACTAAATCAGCTACCGCCTGAGATTGGACAACTCACTTCCCTAACATCGCTCAACCTCAGTAACAATCAACTAAATCAGCTACCGCCTGAGATTGGACAACTCACTTCCCTAACATCGCTCAACCTCAGTGACAATCAACTCACTGAGTTACCGCTGGAGATTGTTCAGCTTACCGTTCTGACCTCGCTCGACCTTAGTGACAATCAACTCACTGAGCTACCCACCGAGATTGTCCAGCTAACTGCTCTGACCTCGCTCGACCTTAGTGACAATCAACTCACTGAGCTACCCACCGAGATTGTCCAACTCACCGCTTTGACCTCACTCAACCTCAGAGGTAATCAGTTTTCTTATATTCCTCTCTCGGTTAAGCAATTAGTCAGTTTAAAAACCCTAGACTTTCGCGGCAATCCATTGCCCATTCCACCGGAAATACTAGGCCCCAAGGAAAGCTACAGAACACCGGGCGACCCAGAAAAGATTCTTGGGTTTTATTTTTCCCTGACAGCAGAAGACGGTAACACCCCCCTCTACGAAGCTAAGCTCCTCATTGTCGGGGAAGGTGGCGCAGGCAAAACCTCCCTGGCTAAAAAAATCGAAGATGCTGACTATAAACTACAAGACTCTGAAAAATCCACCGAGGGCATTGACGTTATTCGTTGGGAGTTTCCCTACTCTAACGAAATCACCTTTCGCGCCAACATCTGGGACTTCGGTGGCCAAGAAATCTACCACACCACCCATCAGTTTTTCCTCACCGAACGTTCTTTATACATCCTCGTTGCCGACACTCGCCAAGACAACACCGACTTTTACTACTGGCTCAAGGTGATTGAACTCCTCGGCAGCAAAAGCCCCGTCATCATTGTTAAAAATGAAAAACAAGATCGTCAGTGCAACGTCAACGAACGCCAGCTGCGAGGAGAGTTTCTAAACTTAAAAGAGGTTCTAGCCACTAACCTAAACACCAATCGTGGCCTAGACGAAATCAAAACCACCATTCAGCAATACATCTCTGCCCTTCCCCACGTGGGCCAACCCCTACCCAAAATCTGGGCACGAGTACGAGCAGCCCTCGAAAATTACTCCCAAAACTGTAACTACATCACCCAACAAAAATACTTCGAAATCTGTCGTCTCAACGGCTTCAAAGACAAAAAATCCATGCTGTTTCTCGGCAGCTACCTCCACGATCTGGGTGTTTGCCTCCACTTTCAAACCAACACCACCCTCAAACACACTGTTATCCTCAACCCAGAATGGGGCACCAGTGCTGTCTACAACGTACTAGATACCGACAAAGTAAAAGCTAATCTCGGTTGCTTTACTGACGCCGATCTAGAAGAAATTTGGCAGGAAGGCGACTACGCCGACATGCGCGACGAGCTACTCCAGCTCATGCTCCAGTTTAAAGTCTGCTATGAGATCCCTGGCAAGAAGGGCAACTATATTGCCCCCCATCTGCTAGCCATCGAACAACCCGCTTACGACTGGGATACAACGAATAACCTAGTCCTTCGCTACAAATATGACTTTATGCCCAAGGGCATGCTCACCCGCTTCATCGTCGAAATGCACCGCTTTATCGAAGACAACGCACTCGTCTGGAAAACTGGCGTCATACTCAACCATAGAGCCGCTCGTGCTGAAATTATTGAACATTACCCCACAAACGAAATCCGTATCCGTATGTCTGGCGGTCAACAGCGCGACTTCCTCGGCAACATCCGCTACGAATTCCAAAAAATCCACGACTCCTACGAACGCCTTAAATATGAGGACCTCATCCCTTGTAATTGCTCTGAATGCAAAGATACAGAAAACCCCGAGGGCTACCCATACGACACCCTACAAAAGGCCCTGGCCAAGGGTAAATATGAAATTGAATGCCGTAGAAGCTTTGAAGATGTCCACATCCGCCGATTGATCGATGACATTATCGATCCCACTGAATTCATGGAAAAATCCGAAATGGATGATGGCACACAGAAAAATTTTGAAAAAGATAAATTCAGAGCAAAAATCTCTAAAACCAAACCAGAACCAAACCTAAAATCTCCATCACCTACTATGCGCGACAACATTTTTATTAGTTACAGCCATCAAGATACAGAACTCTTTAACGAACTTAAAATCTGGCTCAAACCCCTAGAACGTTCGGGTGAGCTTAACGTTTGGGACGATACTAAAATTAAGCCCGGTCAAGTCTGGCGTCAAGAAATAGAACAGGCTTTAGCCTCTGCAAAAGTGGCTATACTCCTCGTCAGTCCTAACTTCATAGCCTCTGATTTTATCGATAAGAATGAGCTACCACCTCTATTAAACGCAGCTAAAGAAGAAGGCCTCACCATTCTCTGGATCCCCATCAGTCATAGTTCCTACAAAGATGCCAAATTTGAAAAATACCAAGCAGCCCACCCGCCCCAAGAACCATTAGACACCCTTGAAAAACCCATGCGAAATAAAGCTTGGGGGAATATATATCAAGAAATCAAAAATGCTTTTAAGGCTTAAACATGCTTTAGAAGTCAGAGTGTTTGTTCTCCTTTCTAATCTGACCTAACAATACGTTTACGATTCAATACTCACCACTTGTCAATTAACTTGTTAAGCCACCACCGCCGCACCAAAAGGCTTGACAACTTTTCCATAACGCTCACAAAAGAACCTCACACATTCGGGAGCCAAATCAATCGCCCGCTCATCATAGTCACCCGTCTCAGGATTCGGCCATATCAACGCCCCATCACCCCTGACAAACCGAAATCGCTCAGATTTTCTTAAGGGCAAT
The DNA here is from genome assembly GCA_038534515.1 of Cyanobacteria bacterium J06554_1. Taxonomy (GTDB): domain Bacteria; phylum Cyanobacteriota; class Cyanobacteriia; order Phormidesmidales; family Phormidesmidaceae; genus Leptothoe. The sequence continues at coordinate 91,864 of JBCAWO010000009.1, read as the reverse complement.
AGAGCTGGTCCTGGTTCCTCAGTTATAAACAACGGCTCAAAATCCAGCTCATAAATCGACACATCTAGCACCTCTTCAAACCATAGCCTCAGCACATACCCCGTCAGGTATTCCGCTTTTAGTAATCCTTTTTCAGTTGACGTTGCCCAATGGGCCTCATCACTGGCATATCGTTTCCACTCATCCCACAACATATTGCTTCACCCCACGATTTCAACCACTTCGTTATTCATCGCCCGCTGCCACTGCTCTAATAAAGCCTCTTCGTGAACATCTACCCAAGCTTCAATCAACCGCTTCAGCTTAGACGGTAACTCTTTATCTGACTTCAACCACTGACGATTTTTGATTGTTATGCGATAGCTACCAACATCACCTTGATACTTCACATGCACATGGGGAGGTGCATGGTCGTTATAGTTCATCAAAACAACCAATAAACCTTTACTGAAGGGATGGGAAACAGGGGGCATAAACCTTGCTTACGTCACTAGCGTCTCATTCAACTCTGCTAAGCTCTTATCCATACACTTTAATATATGTGCCCGCATGTCAAACGAGCAAACCGCTGTTCTAGAAGCCAATCAAACGTTTTATCGAGCGTTTGAGAAAAAGGACATTGAGGCGATGGAAGCAGTTTGTTCTAAGGGCATTGGCAGCCTTTGCATTCATCCGGGTCGTAAGGCCCTTAAAGGTTGGGAAACGATTCGCCAGTCGTGGCTGCAAATCTTTAAAGCCACACGCTATCTCGAGATTGACCTGGATGTAATGTCTGTAGAAGTCTCTGGCGATCTGGCCTATGTGGTTTTGGTAGAGAAAGTGATGCAGGTTGCAGGCGACCGACGGTTAGAAGCTAGCTCGATGGCGACAAATACGTTTGAGCGCATGGGCGGTCAGTGGTATTTGGTGCATCACCATGGCAGCCCAATTATGGGATAACTCAAATCTTGCACCAGTCTGGATAAGCCTTGTGAGATAAAGATTGGACGACAATCCTAAAACCAAATTGAGCAGCGATATTGATATTGTTTTGAATCTGTTTAAGCTGCTCAAACCACTGCGTTGTCTCCATGTTTCCACCCGGCTGGCTGTATTACGAACCAAACCAGCTATTTTTGAGTTTAATTATGATTGTCTGACTCCACGGGAAGCCCAAATTGCTGATTTGGTTGCGCAGGGTATGACCAACAAGGAAATTGGCACAGAGCTATGGATTACGGAAAACTCAGTAAAACAGGCTGAAGCATACGTTTAGAAAACTAAAGGTTGCATCACGGGCTGAAATGGTTGCCCAGCTTGCAAACTGATAGGTAAGAGAGATAGCCCAATCTAAAAACCGCCAAAAGACTCACTCAAACGAGAAACCAAAAAGGTGGCAACCATAACTATTCCAAAGATAATACTGACTGCCTGACGTAACGTAGCCATTTTTCGTAAGCTACCCAGCGCATTGACTGCAATCATTTCAGCCAGAGATAGCCACAATACAAGCTTATTATTTTGAGAAACGTAAAGAGATGTGAGCTTAAAAAAATCGATATTTGTAAACTTAGGGTTGTTCCAATCATCTGGCATTAGCACTTTTGCCAGCATCCACCGGGTAATGCGCTGAAAATCAGAGGCCCAGTCAGTATTGGTAACAAATGCTGCTCGGAGCAGAAACATTGCTTTGATATTGATTAAAAAATTGATCAACGTGATGCCTCCAACCAGCAAAGTGATTGATAGGGTTAGAGCGTGGAGCGGTTTTCGTGTGGATTGCATATGATCTTATGTAGTTGGTAGCGATATCACTTTGTAGAAAACTACAAAGTGATATCGCTCTTTTTATTCAGTAAGTTGATGCATTTGATCATTCCAAATTTTCTTGCTGAAAAATATAGTGGAACCATACCCACAGAGCCCATCCAAATATGTTCTGTGGCTAGGACAAACGTTTATTGTAGCAAACGCCCTAATACATCTACCTCGTGAGGAAAAGCCGATGTCACCTGCTGTACTTGTTTTTCTACCTCTCACATTATTGCTACTGATGTCCAAAGGTGTGGGCACTAACTCCGTCAAATCAACTCAAAGCAAATCTGAGTCTGGAAAAGTGATGGGTGTATTGACCGAAGATGGAGAATTTGTTCCTTTCCCATCATCGTTTACTGAGCATAGGGATATTGATAACAAAGGCGTTGTGATTGAACAGAATGGCCAACGTTATCTTTTGGCTACTGTTAAACGCTAGAAACATCACCTATCTTCCCCCAGCGACCTCAATAAATGTTCCAGTGGTATAGGAAGCTTCGCTGGAGAGCAGCCATAGGATTGCCTGGGCGACTTCCATGGGTTGACCACCTCGTTTCATGGGTAGAAACTCTTTGACGCGATCTACTCGATTGGGTTCACCACCGTCGGCATGGATATCTGTGTAGATAAAGCCTGGACGCACAGCATTGACCCGAATGCCCTCCTCGGCAACTTCTTTGGCTAGACCAATGGTCATGGCATCAATTGCGCCTTTAGATGCAGCATAGTCTACATACTCCCCCGGTGCTCCCAGACGAGCGGCCACTGAGGAGACATTGACAATTGCGCCCCCTGGACCGCCATGTTTGGTGGACATGCGTTTTATGCTCTCTCTCGCACAGAGAAAGGAGCCGGTAATGTTGGCGGCAAAGACTCGATTTAGACGGCCAGCATCGAGATTTTCCACCCGCGTTTGTTGTTCTAGAATGCCGGCGTTATTGACTAGGGCGGTGATTGGGCCAAGCTGGTTGTCTACGGCCTGGAAGAGAGCGATGATGTCGGATTCGATGGTGATGTCGGCTGCGATCGCAACCCCTCTGCCCCCTTTCTGCTGAATCGTCTCCACAACGGCATTCGCTGCCTCATGATTCCGGCGATAGTTTACACACACCGCATAGCCGTGCTCCGCCGCTAAGTATGCAGTCGCTGCTCCAATGCCACGGCTACCCCCGGTAATGACAATAACCTTTTCCATATGGATGTTTTTTAGCGAATAAACGACCGAGTAGATACGGTTTCTATTATCCTGTAGAGTACCAATCGGTGCGATTTAATCGATATACAAAGCAATCATCATCTCCAAACCAGCGACGTTCGATTTTTTGAAAGCCTAGCCGCTCATAGAAACGGTGGGCACGGACATTACTAACCAACGGATCGACCAGCACCGCCTTCACAGTCGGAGCAGCAAAACAACGGGCAAGGGCCAGCTGCATCATCTGTGTTCCATAGCCTTTGCCAAGCTCAGACGCTTCACCAATCCAGATATCAATGGCGCGCAAATTTGCAGAGATCTCTCCCCAGTAGTGGCTATCCTCACGGGCTGGGTCAATAATCTGGATAACCCCAATGGGTCGCCCGTCTAGCTCAGCAATCAGCTGCTCTCGCCAATCAGGGGTGCGCAGCAGTTCTGTCTCCCACTCCCAGTCACTATCAGGATCAGACGCGACAATGTGGGGTTGTTGATCCCAATATCGCAGAAGTGCTACATCATCCGGTTTGGCAGCACGCAACACAATCATGAGGTTCGCTCCCAGCAGGTGGCTTAGCCATCACTCCCTTAGTCTAGGAGCCCTAATAGTTAGCAATGGGTGTACCTTTTCTCGCGGCCCTTTCTGCCAATAGCGATCTGGCGATACCGTAAAGCTCCTTTGGCACACGGGGTGAAGACCCTTTGCCCAACTCTTCGGGGTAGGAGTCAGGAATAGCTCTAATCGCAGGAATATCGCCAGGGGCATCTGCCAGCAGATTTGATTTTAGACCAGGATTATCGCCGCCAAATCTGGACTTATCACTGCCACAGGCCGCTCCAAACAGTGAAAATGAGCGAGAGAACCCAACTGAGTTACGCCCCGTTTGGGTGTCATACCCCCGTGGATAGGGAACAAACATGTCTCCAAAATTTTGGAGATATTCATCACTGTCTAAGTAGGAATCGATTTCAGCTTCAAAACCACCGTCTGCGATAATTTTGATGTGCTCAGAAATCTCAGCATAGCTTTCAGGGGCACGACCCAGTAAATGCTTGAAATTCAACTCAATGGCGGTGACGTTGGGGTGTTTTTCCCAAAATAGCGCCCTGTAGCGATCAGACTTTGCAAGCTGTCGAATAAACTCTAGTACGCTGATGTCACCGCTGCGCACCTGAGATTCAGCCTTGATGCAACGCTCACTCTCCATCAGATAGGCATTACCAAAAACCTGTTTATAGGCGGCGGCAATCAACAGGTCCGCATTCTCTATCGACAAAGATTCACTAACAGCTTCCGCTTTTGATACACCTGCCAACGCATCGCGATATTTTGTTGCCGCCGTTTTTGCCCTGTCTTCAGAGGCTGTCCAAATTTCAACCTTACCATTGACAACTTTGGAAACTCCCCTTGACTCCACAGCAATAGAGGTTGTGGCAGGTGTCAGGGCAACAGCAGATGGGGTTGGTTCTTTTGCTTTGGGTGTTTTGGGCTCAGTTGGTTTTTTCTGATTTGGTTTCTTTCCATTTAATACTGGCAGCTTCAGATCCTTAGATTTTTCTAAGATGCCAGATAACCCTTTAAGCATTTCCTAAGCCTTGAGAAAAGACAATTTTTAACAACTTTACAATCCTAGATAACCGAACCAAGTTCGATGTCGTCAAGACTATGGCGCTTAGCTCTCATTACCCCATGGGGCATAAGTTTGAAACCCAAACAGGACGCAGGATACAGACGTAATCGTATCAGCGCGGATGCGTCGCGTCAATGAACGTCAGCTGCGATGGGTCAGTTCTGCTTATCATTTTTGGAAAACACGCTCTGAAAGTTTCTAAAAACTTTACTTACAGGGACTTTCAGAGAATATAGGAGGAGAAATCCCTAGGGAACTAAGCCAGATTTTGAACCCACGGGCAGGGATTTGGACATCATTTTTTCTATTTAGAAAGAATTAAAATGTTACAAAGCTTAAAGTTGATGATTATGACCGATTATGGGGCGATGCGAGCACTTTAGCGTTTTATTGGGAGCCCTAGCCAGCGTTGGGGGCTTAATGTCGTCCAACTGGTTCAGCCCCTTTTCCCCTTGAACCAGCCGGGTCCCTGGGCTGAGGTTAATTGCCTGCTTGACTAGGACTGTTGGCTAAAACCGTCCATGGTCACGTCATGGCTAGCCATGGGGACTTTTTGTGAGTTTCAAGCCATAACTGAGCAAGCGCGTGGCTAATCTCTTTGTTACCCTGAGGAAGTTTGATGAGAGGCATGGGTAATGGGCAGGGTCGGGCTAGGCCAGATATACAAACGAGCCTGTAGATGGGGCAGCTGGCTTGGCATCTTTCTATGGCTGGGGGTGTTGGGATTTGGGGTCACTGGCTGCACCATTCCCCAGGTTAGTGCAGAAGAACGGCTGTTTTTAGATTTATCGGTGGAGGCGGTGGATCATGGGGTGTTGCCCATGGATGAGTTTGAGGGTACCCGGGTAGGGGGCCTATCTGCGATCGCATATGATCGCGATCGCAGTCGCTTTTATGCCCTATCCGACGACCGCCAGCGGCCCCGGTTTTACACCCTGAGCCTGGACCTAAGCCCCACAGGCATCAATGACATAGCGATAACGGCCGTCACCGATCTAACGGATAGCGACGGTGGCCCCATCGCCCCCCTGGATGCCGAGGGTCTGGTGCTCACCCCCAGCAATAGCCTGATTGTGTCCAGCGAGGGCTCTCCTCGACAGCAAATCCCGCCCAAACTACAGGAGTTTGACCTGGTGACAGGGCGGCTAAAAACTGATTTTCGGGTGCCCGATCGGTATTTGTTTGGCACTACAGAGGATGCCGCCTCCGAGGGGCAAACCCAGGGTATCCAAGAAAATATTGGCTTTGAAGCCCTCACCATCAGCGCCCCCGCCGGTTCCTATGAACCGTTTCGATTGTTTGTCGCCACCGAAGGACCGCTATATCAGGATCTCGATATTGAGCCCGACATCCCCTTTAAAAACCGCTGGCTCCACTATTTAATTGACCCCAACCAATACACGCTACTTTCAGAACACGTTTACACCATGGACGCCGCTCCCCTGGGGGCGGTGGTCAATGGCCTCTCAGAAATTTTGTCGATCGATGTGGGCGGTCACTTTCTAGCCATTGAGCGGGCTTTTGGGTTACAGGGAACGTCGATTAAGCTGTACCAGTTGGCCACCGGAGTGGCTACGGATGTGGGTGCGATCGCAACGCTCCGAGGCGACATCAGCGGCATTACCCCCATTCGTAAGCAGCTGGTCAGCGACTTGACCCCCCTAAAGCCAGATAACCTGGAGGCCATGACCCTTGGCCCCAGACTGCAAAATGGCAGCCAGAGCCTGATTATGGTGAGTGACAATAATTTTGATACCCGCCAAGAAACCCAGGTTTGGCTCTTTAAGCTGAGGGGGCTATAGAATTATATTATTCTTCTTAGAAAGAATGTAAACTACAGTCGACCCGCTGTGTTGCTATCTAAAAAAATCCCCTAAACCGCCTGTCCTGGAGCTTTTCTCAGCTTTTTAAGCCGCCGCACCTGGCCCGTTAGCCCGCCACCGCGCCACCGCCTTCTCAGTACCTACGGCAACGATTAATACCCATATTCTGTATAATTCTTGCTAATCATGAAGGAGGCTTAAGCGCTAAAGGATGAAAGTAATCGTACTAGGTGGAGACGGCTTTTGCGGCTGGCCCACCGCACTGCATCTATCAAACGCAGGTCATGAGGTTGCCATTGTCGATAACCTATCGCGCCGCAATATCGACAATGAGCTAGAAATCTCTTCCCTAACCCCCATTAGCCCCATGTCCACCCGGCTGTCGGCGTGGCAAGAAATCAGTGGCAAGACTATTGAGTTCTTTAATGTCGATATCTCCCAGGAATACGACAAACTCTTCCACCTGATTTGCGACTATGCCCCCGATGTTATTGTTCACTTTGCTGAACAGCGGGCTGCCCCCTACTCGATGAAGTCGGCCCGGCACAAGCGCTACACCGTTGACAATAATCTCAACGGCACCAACAATGTCCTCTGCGCCATTGTCGAATCCGAGCTAGATATCCACGTGGTTCACCTCGGTACCATGGGTGTCTATGGCTATGGCACCGCTGGGATGAAAATTCCCGAAGGCTACCTGGATATTCAGGTGGTTACCGACACCGGTAAGGTGATCGAAAAACAGATTCTGCACCCAGCCAACCCCGGCAGCATCTATCACATGACCAAGACCCAAGACCAGCTGTTCTTTGCTTACTACAACAAGAACGACCAGGTTCGGGTCACCGACCTACACCAGGGTATTGTTTGGGGAACTAACACCCGCGAAACTGCCATGGATGAGCGATTGATCAATCGCTTTGACTACGATGGTGACTACGGCACCGTCCTCAACCGATTCCTGATGCAGGCAGCCATTGGCCACCCGCTGACGGTCCATGGTACCGGTGGTCAAACCCGTGCGTTTATCCACATTCAAGACACCGTACGCTGTGTTGAACTAGCCATCAATAATCCCCCTGCAAAGGGAGACCGGGTAAAAATCCTCAACCAGATGACTGAAACCCATCGTGTCCGTGACTTAGCACGGATCGTAGCCGATGTCGCCGGTGCTGAAATTCAGTACATGGAAAACCCCCGGAACGAAGCCGCCGAAAACGAACTGGTGGTGGACAACCAGTGCTTCCTAGACATGGGTCTTCAACCCACTCAGCTAGACAAGGGCCTAATGCTCGAGGTAACAGAAATCGCCAAGAAGTACCTTGACCGCTGCGATGGGTCCAAGATTGTCTGCACATCTAAGTGGACAAAGAAGGCGGCGGCAGCACCTACCCCCATTCCGGCTAGCTAAGCCCCTGATACCTGGCTAGATATTGAGTTAAAAAGACCGTCAAAAGGCAGAAAATGGAGTGCCCCATTTTCTGCCTTCATCGTTGAAAGCATCAAGCGACAACGCCAATGGGACTCGCAAATGTCCCAATGCATCAGGACGGTTGCTGTATTTTCAAGCTTTCCTCAAAAACGTTGCTAGGAAAACTTGAGCCCAAGCCAATTTCACGGTTGAATAATTACAGCACAGTATTTTTTGATACATTCGCATTCAATCACAGCAAAACGTATGCGCATCGCTCTGTTTACTGAAACATTTCTCCCCAAGGTCGACGGTATTGTCACTCGCCTCAAACACACTGTTGAGCAGTTGCAGGCATTGGGTGATGACGTATGCGTGTTTTGCCCGGAGGGTGGCCTCACAGAATATAAGGGTGCCAAAATTGAGGGCGTTTCTGGCTTTCCCATGCCTCTGTATCCAGAGTTAAAGCTAGCCCTACCTCGACCCTCCATTGGTGAGGCGCTAGAAGCTTTTAAGCCTGATTTGGTCCACGTTGTCAATCCAGCAGTCCTCGGGTTGGCCGGTGTGTACTACGCCAAGGCGTTAGAGATTCCCTTGGTGGCGTCCTACCACACCCATTTACCCAAATATCTTGAACACTATGGGTTTGGCATGTTTGAAGGCATGCTGTGGGAGCTGCTCAAGGCTGTCCACAACAATGCGCGCATTAATCTCTGTACGTCCACAGCCATGCAGCAGGAGCTGACTGAGCACGGCATTGAGCATGTAAAGGTGTGGCAGCGCGGTGTAGATACCGATTTATTCCGTCCCAGCTTGGCTAGCCGAGAGATGCGTGAGCGTCTGAGCGAGGGCCATCCGGATGCGCCCCTACTGATATACGTAGGCCGTCTGTCTGCTGAGAAAGAAGTGGATCGGATTAAGCCGATTTTGGAAGCAATTCCCGATGCCCGGCTGGCCCTGGTGGGGGATGGTCCTTACCGGGAAGAGCTAGAGGAGCATTTTGCCGGTACCAACACTAACTTTGTCGGTTATCTCGGGGGTGAAGAACTGGCCTCTGCCTATGCCTCTGGAGATGCGTTTGTTTTCCCATCGCGAACTGAGACGTTGGGCTTGGTGCTGCTGGAGGCGATGGCGGCAGGCTGTCCCACAGTGGCGGCCAATGCCGGGGGCATTCCAGATATTGTGACCGATGGTGTCAATGGGTTTTTGTTTGACCCCCATGATGACGAAGGGGCGATCAAGGCGACCCAGCGCTTGTTAGCGGCCCGGACTGAGATCGACCTGTTGCGCCGCAATGCTCGTATAGAGGCTGAACGCTGGGGCTGGCGTGGGGCTACGCAACAGTTACAGAAATTCTACGCTGAGGTACTGGCAGCTGAGATACCCATGGTGGCCTAGAAATGGTGCCCCAGAAAGGGCTGCTGGTTGCTACCAATCGGGCATTCAGCACCCGCTAGCGGTCTGGAATTAAGCCTGGGGGCACTGAAGCTAGAGGCCTAGCTAATCGGGTTTAATCCTGCTGAGGCCGGATTGAGGGCGTGCAATGAACTATCTAACCCTGCTAAAAAGCAACATAGACGAGTGGAACAGCTATCGAGAACAGCATCCAGATGAGCCCTGTAACCTGGCTGGGCAAGACCTGAGTAAAGGGTACTTTTTTGCCGGTAATTTTAGGGGACTTAACCTGCAAGGGGCCAGTCTGAGGCGAGCGTGTTTGATCGGGGCCGATTTTACCGGGGCCGACCTTAGTGGAGCGGACCTGAGGGAAGCCTATCTAGCAGATGCAATTTTATCTGAAGCAAATCTAAGCTGCGCCGATTTTACCGGGGCCCACATAGACCGCGTGGATCTGCGGCAGGCCAACTTAGAAGGTGCGCAGCTTGTAGTTAATCCTGACGGTTCGTCCCACAACACCAGTCCCCCGGTTGCTACCATCAAGCAGCCCCAGACAGCTCGCCCCTGGAACCGTCTGCGTCAACGGCGGGCCCTGTGGATTCCCGGTATAGCGGGACTGGTCTGCGCCATGGCCTTATTTATACCGTCAGCTGCCATCAACCCAATAAATTCACAAACAGAGTCACTAAAGCCTGAGAAAATCTCCCAGCGGCAGGAACCTCAGCCCCAGGCGGATCTGGCCCTGGCTCAGTCTTTTTATGGTTCTAGCCAGGTATGGGCAATCGCTACCCTTACCCAAAAAGGGGGGCGTTCTCTTCTAATTGCAGGAGAAGACAACGGTCAGATTGAAATTTGGGATCGGACAACGGGCGAGCGTTTACATCTTCTAACGGGTCATACTGATACGGTCAGAACATTAGCTGTCTCAGCCTCTGGACACTGGTTAATTAGCGGTGGCGGCGATGGTCTTAAGGTGTGGCGGATAAAGACGGGGGAGCTAATTCACAGCCTGCCTGCTGGGCAATCACCGATCTGGTCAGTGGCCATGAGCCCCGATGAACGCACCCTGGTAAGTAGCGATTATGACGGCAATATTACAGCCTGGGACTTTAGCACTGGCAAAACCATCTACAGCACCCACATCGGTGCGCCCGTATGGTCAGTTGCGATCGCACCCGATGGCAAATCATTTATCAGTGGCAGTAGCGATCGCATCATTCGCCAGTGGGATTTAGCCACGGGCAATCTCCTAAAGGAGCTGACGGGTCACAGTGACGCCGTCCGCTCAGTGGCCATTAGCCCCAATGGTCAAACCCTGGCCAGCGCTAGCTGGGATAAAACCATCAAACTATGGGATTTAGCCAGTGGTGACTTGCAAACCACCCTCAGCGGCCACGACGACCGCGTTGTCACTTTAGCCATTAGCCCCGATGGCAAAACCCTGGCCAGTGGCAGCGTCGATCGCACCCTCAGGCTATGGGATCTACCTAGCCAACGGCTGACTCAGACCCTCGATAGCAACGTCAACTGGATTTTAGCCGTAGCATTTGACTCCCTTGGGCAAACGCTGATTAGCAGTGGCAAAGACCAGCAAATAAAAGTATGGCAGTAGGAGAGACCGCGGCGACTATAGTTGCAATTAGGCCGGGCTTAAGTGGAGGACATTTTAATAATTACCCCCGAACGAGGCGGCAAACTAACCTCATTGGATGTCCCTAGAACATGGCTATCTCCCCATAACACCAGCGCATTGTCTCCTAGTTCAGGCAGCGTCACCTGGCCCTTGTCCTCACCTGTATTGACGACTACCATAATTTTCTCGCGATCGTCACTGCGAGAAAACCCATACACCTCACCCGCTGCAGCTACGGTTTGATAGGCTCCCGTACACAGCACCGGATGCTGACGCCGCAATGCGATCAGGTCTTTATGCAACGTGAGTAACGCACGATTCCAACTGGCTTCTGGAGGGAAGCTACGACGACAGTCCGGATCGTGGGCACCGGCTAGCCCCACCTCATCCCCATAGTAAATACTGGGAGCCCCCGGAAACGTCATCTGTAACAACACCGCTAGCTCAAAACTGCGCTGATCGTCATCGATCACCGTCAGCGCCCGTGCTACATCATGGCTCGATAACAGATTTAACTGGGTCAGCTGAATTTCCCAAGGATAGAGCCCCAGCAGCGTTTCTATTTTCTGGGCATATCCCTGGGCATCTAGGGCCGGATAGGGAAAATAGGCCGGCTGTTCCACCAGGGACATGACCACCTTGTCTTTTGCCGTAAACGCCAGGGCGGGTCCGGTAAAGAGATAGTTCATGACCCCATCAAACTGGGTGCCATCCAGCCATTGACGGGCATCGGTCCAAATCTCACCGACAATGTAAGCCTCTGGGTTAATGGCCTTTACCCGCTGTCGAAACTCTTGCCAGAATCCGTCTGCTTTCACATCAAATGGCACGTCTAGTCGCCAGCCGTCGATCCCTTGACCTAGCCAGTACTCAGCGATTTGCATGATGTACTCCCGCGCCTGAGGATTGTCGTGGTTAAACTCCGGCAGGGCCCGATTGTCCCACCAGCTTTCGTAGTTAGCAGGTTTTGCACCGTCATAGGCAGACAGGGGCCAGCTTTCTACCTTAAACCAGTCCAGCCAGGGAGAATGGGGACCGTTTTCAAGAATGTCATTAAAGAAAAAGAACCCACGGCTGGCATGGTTAAACACACCATCTAGAACAACCTTGATATTGCGCTGGTGAGCGGCGGCGATTAGGTCCGTAAAGGCTTGATTGCCCCCCAATAGCGGGTCCACCTGATAGTAGTCATGGGTGTGGTAGCGGTGGTTGCTAGCGGACTGAAAGATGGGGGTAAAGTAGATGGCATTGACCCCCAGGTCTTGCAAATAATCCAGATTTTCAGCCACACCCCACAGATCGCCACCTTTATAGCCGCTGAGGGTGGGTGATGCATCCCAGGCTTCTAAGGGTACCTGCATGGCTGGGGGCAGCGGTCGCTGCTGGGTCCTGGCAAAGCGGTCAGGAAAAATTTGGTAGAAGACGGCATGTTTGACCCAGTCAGGAGTTTGGACTTGCATAGAAGCGATGGAAGACTGCATCGCTTAGGGTAGCGGGTTGTTGGGATAAATAGCCCGGATATTAGGATGGTTAAAGATAGTACGGGTTACGCGGCCCAGTCCTGGCGACAGTAGAAAAAACCTCGTTGCCACGGTTGCCCAATACCTTTTGTTTTCTCGGAACTATGGCTTGGTCACTCGTAACTTAACCGTGGTCAACGAGGTCGAAATATAAAAATACAACTCCTCGGATTTCATTCACGGTGTCTGTATCGGAGACGTGATGAAATGCAATATTATGTATCTATTGCTACATAATATTGCTACATAAATTGTGATACTCTCTGCGCCTAGGCCGACAGGCGAATCTGTGAGCCTTGCTCTGTTTTGACCACATCAATTCGAGTCTGAAATGCTTCGCGGAAGTGGGGCATGTGGGTCACGGCTAAAATGCAGGCAAAATCTGGTGCGATCGCATTTATCGCCGCCACCAGTCGGTCGCATCCGGCCTGGTCCTGGGTACCAAACCCCTCATCAATGATCAACATCTGGAGCGCCAGCCCCGAACGCTGGGCCAGCAACCGAGCCAGGGCCAGTCGAATGGCAAAGTTTACCCGAAAGGCCTCCCCGCCGGAGTAGGTCTCGTAGGCCCGAGTGCCCTGGGTATCGGCAATCAGAATATCCAGGGTATCGATCAGTTTTTTGCGCCCCGAACGCTGGGTGACAAACTGCACATGCAGCTGGTGGGCGCTAAGGCGGCCCAGAATCTGGTTGGTTTCCGCCTCGAGCTGGGGCAGCAGGTTTTCAATCATCAGGGCCTGAATGCCGTTTTTACCAAAGGCCTGCTGTAGTTCCTGGTGAACCCTGAGCTGATGCTGACGGCTGTGGAGCTGCTGACGCTGCTGGTCTACCTGCTGCTGGAGGGTATCTAGCTGCTGTAGCTGCTGGTCTAAATGCCCCAGCTGAGTCAGCTGCTGGTCCCGCTGGGTTTGCAACTGCACCAGCCGGGTCTCCACCTGCTGCAGTTGGTCTGTAACATCGGGGGGTAGGTCGGCTTCAGCTTCAGCAATTTGTTGGTTGAGGCTGTCGTATTGCTGCTGTTGCTCGGTCTGGGCCAGGGTCAACTCATCCCGTCGCTGCTCCAGCTCAGGCAGCGTGGCCCGAGCCTGTTGCAGGGTGTGGTATCGCAGCTGCCAGGGCTGGAGGGCTTGGAGCTGGGTCCGCAGCCGCTGGTGGTGTTCGGGCTGGTAGTTCAGCTCTGCCAGGGAGGTCTCCACCTGCTGCAGTTCATCAGAAGGGTGCTGATCAAAGATTTGGAGCTGCGATCGCAACTCCCCTAATGCTTTCTCCATGCCGGGGCGTTCTGCCAGTAGCTGGGCTAATCGACGCTCAGCCTGGGCCAGTTCAGCTTGCTTAAACTCGGCCCAGCGCAGCTTTTCCACCTGGTTACGGGCCAGGGCATGGTCCCGTTCGTCATAGTTTAGCCGGGCCAACTGTTTTTCTAGCTGTTGATACTCCCTATGCAGATCCGCAGCATAGTCTTCTGATGCCAAACATTGTTCCAAATGTTGTCGCTCTTGTTCTAGGGCTTCTAGCTGGCTAATCGCTTCTGTTGAAGAGGCCAGCTGAGCCTGAAGACCGCCCTGCTCTTGGAGTACGGCACCATACTGTTCTAACTCTGTTTCCAGCTCTCGATATTCGCGCCGCAGTACCTGAATCTCTCGCTGGGAGGTGGTTAACTGTTCTCGAATTACCCAAATTCTCTGTTGTAGCGTGTCTCTCTCCTGCTGGAGCTGGGCCATAACCTCAGGACCGTGCTCCGCTAAAACACGATTACACAGCGGGCAGTGGGCATCAGGCTGACTAAGCAGCACCAGACGCTGATCCAGCTGGATCAGCTGCTGCTCATTTTGTCGCTGCTCGGTTTGCAGCTGGGCCATAAAGTCTCGCCGTTCTTGACCCTTTTGTCGAACCTGGGCCTGATAGGCTCGGCGCTGTTCCAGGTAGGCAAGCTGATGCTCTACTTTGACCAGGGTTTGGCGTAATTCGGGCCGCCGTTGGGTGGTCAGGGTAGCCTGGGTTTGACTGATGGCGTCTAACCGGGCTTCTAATCGGGCTGAGGCTTGTTTTAGTCGGATGTGTAGCTGCTGGCGACGCTGCCGTAGCGGTGTGACCTCAATCTGACGCTGGTCCAAGCGGCGGAGCTGCTGGCGCGCGGTCTGGAGCTGCTCCAGGGTGACGTCTACGGTTGCCCGCTGATTATCAATTTGCCTCAGGTCTGCAATGGTCTCATCCAGGGAGGTTAGCCTGAGCTGTGCCTGGGTAAGGTCAGCCTGCAGCGCCCCCTGCTGTTCCTGTCTCTGGGTCTGGAGCTGCGTCCGTAAAGCCTGGGCCTGCTGGTATTGTTGCCATCGCTGGCCATACTGCTCTTCCAGGTGCCGTAGCTGCTGTAGCTGCCCATAACCAGATTCAATTTCGGTGGCTGCGGTTAGCTCCCGCTGAAGAGACTGACACTGCTGCTGCAGTCGTTCTAGCTCCGTTGCCCGCTGTAGCTGACTCTGCTGCAGGTGTTGTTGCTGTTGCCGCGCCGCCTCGATTGCCCGCTGCTGCTGCTGTCGCTGCTGTTGTTGCTGCTGTAGCCGCTGGCGCTGCTGCAGTGCTGATTGCTGCTGCTGCTGTGTGTGCTGGGTCTGTTCTTTTAAAGTCCGATGGTGGGTTGCGATCGCGCTGCGCTGCGCCAACTGCTCCTCTGCCTGGGTCAGGGCCAACCCCAATACTTTGATCTCAGCCTGATAGTTCCGCCCCCGCTCCCGCGCCTTCTCCACCAAGCGATCATATTGGCTCAGCTTCATCAGATCAGCCAATATCTGTTTTCGTTCGCCGGGGCGCTTTAACATAAACTCATCCGCTCGCCCCTGACGTAAATAGGCCGAATGGACAAATGTCTCATAGTCCACTTTTAAGTGTTGAATGATGAGCTGCTGTGTTGCCCGCACCCCTCGCTGAGTCAGTGTCCGAAACCCAGTCAACGTTTGGATCTGAAACTCTAAAAAACAACCCTGCTTCCGTCTGCGCCCCCGTAAAATTCGATACACCTGTCCCTGGTGTTCAAAGACAAACTCCACCCTGACCTCTTTTGCCCCAAGGTGAATGACATCATCATCGGTGGCCACTCGACTATGCCCCCACACTACCCAGGCCATTGCCTCCAACAGCGATGACTTACCGGCCCCGTTGGATCCACAGATACAAGCCACATGCAACCCCGCAAAATCGAGGGTAACCTCTCGATAGCTCAAAAAATTAGTCAGGGTTAGTCGCTTCGGAATCATGTCATAGCTTTCCAGCCTATGACCACCATAGCAAGTACATACGATCTTTAGTACCTACGATCTAATTTTTAAATGGCTAACGATCCCATCGATCTGGTTTGCTTATGTAGCGACACAATTTCGTTTTTATCCTTAAGAAGGATTATTTTGACGCCAAAATCGCCATATATTACACCAGAGTCCGTAAATATACCCAGAGTGGTTCAAACTTAACCCAGTAATCAGAGGACTTTATCTATCCTTAAACCTAAGCTTGTAGTTTTTTCACTGGCAGATTGCAGGAGTCTGAAATCATGGAAAGCGGCGTAGTTGCAGACCTCAAGGTCCACAGTCAACATAATTGTTATCGGCTCAGCCCTGAGCAAATGAACGCCATTCAGGATAAAAGCGTTTCAGTCAGGCTAAATCCTGGCACCAATGTTGTCAAACTTTGCAAAAGTGATGTTGCCTACACCACTGGTACGGGCACTAAGGCGGAACCGTGGGTTTTGTTGTGGATTTACGGGGGCAAAGTTGTTAACAAAAAGACCAATGTCGAAGTTGTCGCCACTTGGGCTTCCTTAAATGGCTATGACGATTCCCTAACCATGGATGTGATTGAGCCCGCCACCCTCTGCGCTTTCTTATTTGATACCAATACCGGTAATCACAGCGGTGAACTTACCTTGTCTGTCACTGCGCGCTAGTCACCAACAACCGCCAAGCCACTCGCCCACACCCTACGCATTTTGGACCAAAATCGTGTATCGAAAGATGTCTTTGATCAAATTTGCTGCCCTTGCCCTTGCGGCGGCTACAGTCTCTCAAGTGTCCGGTGCGCACTTCTCTCGACATGCGTTAGCCCAGTCGTTTGGTGAAACGCCTGAAACCTTCCCCATTCCTGGTTCGCTGCCGGATGGCACCACCCTAAAGGTGGATGGTTCCACTAGCATGCGTTTCACAAACGAAGATCTAAAAGATCGGTTTGAAGACCAATATGCCAATGTCGATGTTGAGCTAGATGCTAGCCGCACAGATCAGGCATTTGAGGCTCTGATTGAGGGTGATATTGACCTGCTGGCGACAGGGCGTCCCCTCACTGACGACGAGAAGGCTCAAGGTGTGGTAGAAGTGCCCCTTGAGCAGCGTGAGAAGCTGGCAATTATTGTCGGGCCAGACAACTCTTTTGAAGGCGATCTCACCTTTGAGCAGTTTGCCCGTATTTTTCGAGGTGAGATTACCAACTGGTCTGAGGTGGGTGGTGAGGATTTGGCCATTCGTTTGGTTGATCGCCCCGACTATAGCGATACACGACGAGCCTTAAGTACCTACACAGTCTTTGAAGGTCAGCCGTTTGCAACGGGCACCACAGCTGACCCCGTTGCCGATGATGAAACCGATAGCGTAGTCACAGCCCTGGGCAATGATGGGATTGGCTATGCCGTTGTCTCCCAGGTAATTGAGCGCGATGATGCCCGCATCATTCCCATGCACCAAACCCTACCGGACGATCCTCGTTACCCCTACTCCCAGTACCGCGCCTTTGTTTATAAAGAAGGGGCAGGAGCCGCTGCCCTAGCCTTTTTAGGGTTCGCTACAACAGAACCGGGGCAAGAGGTCCTAGAAACAGAAGCGGTAACGGCAGCGCCTGCAACTACCCCCGGTGCTGATGACGCACCTGCAACAGCGGCTGGCGACTCACCTACAACAGCCCCTGCACCTGCTGATGAGAGTTCTGAAGCCGCAGAGGGCACAGGGGCCGCAGAGGGCACAGGGGCCGCAGAGGGCACAGAGGCCACAGAGCCAGCAGCGGGGGCAGACACAGCAGGCAAAGGGGGATTTCCCTTCTGGCTGTTGCCCTTATTGGCAATTCCCCTACTAGGGGCTCTACTGTGGTGGCTGCTTAAAGGGGGCGGTGCAGCCGCTGGCGGAGCCGCTGCTGGCGGTGCTGCTGCTCCAGCGGCGGCAGCTCCGGTGGCAGCTCCAGCGGCAGCGGCGGCGGCTCCGGCTAAGCAGCCCCGATTGGTGCTTACCCCCCGCGACTGCCGCAATGCCTATGCTTACTGGGAAATTCCCCAGGCTCGGTTGACGGAGGTCAAGCGCCAGGGAGGAGAAACCATGATGGTGCGTCTTTATGATGTGACGGGCCGTAGCAAAAATGCTCCCTTACCGGCGGCCACTGCTGAATTTCCCTGTATAGAGTTAAATCCTGATCTCCATTTCCCTATTGCCGTGGATGATCGCAGCTACTGCGCCGAGGTGGGATACCTGAGTGCCGATAACCAGTGGCTGCCCATCGCTAAATCTGATCAGGTGCGGGTACCGATATGTCCTAAGGAGACGCCGAAGAAGACGCCAGCAGCTGTTCCAGCTTCGGCTAGTCCCAAAAATCCTGCTGCCGCTCTAGGGGGAGCCGCCCTTGGTGGAGCCGCCCTGGCAGGAGCGGCTGCCCTGGGCGCTACAAAGTTAGCCGGTGGTAGAGCCACAGCCGAGTCAGGCCGTATGGTTTTGACCCCGCTCAATTCCCAGGATGCCTATGCCTACTGGGAAATTCCCCAGGGGCAACTGGCTCAGGTCAAGCAGCAGGGTGACGGGACCATGGTGGCTAAGCTCTACGATGTTACGGATAGATCTGACGAGGCGGTCCTCCCTGAACCCACCGCTCAGATAAACTGCGCAGATGCCGATATGGATGCCCATTTTTCAGTGGTTCCAGGGCGAAACTATATCTCAGAAATAGGCTACCAAACCACATCTGGTAGTTGGCTACCCGTGGCTCAATCCAAATCAGTACGGGTGCCGGCGGCGGCGGGCAAATTTCCAGGGGCTGCTTTGGGCGGTGCTGCTGCCATCGCCGCTGGCGCGGTTGCTTTGGGGGCCGGTGTCAGCAATTCTGACACTGTGAGCAATTCTGACACTGTAAATGACAGCGCGGACCAAAGCCGCATTGTGCTGACGCCCCAGTCTGCCCAAAAGGCCTATGCCTATTGGGAGGTACCGGCCACGGCAAAGTCGGCTCTCAAAGCTGAGGGTGGCCAAGACTATCAGCTCCGCATCCACGACGTCACTGATGTCGATATCAACCGGCAGCCGCCCAACAGTACGTTGAGCTACGACTTGTCAGACTCGGATTGCGATCGCACAGTGCCTCTTCCCCAGGCCCAGCGTGAATACCTGGCCGAAGTCGGTTACAAAACAGAGTCTGGCGATTGGTTAATGCTGGCCCGGTCAGCCCCAGTTAAGCCAACTATGGTTCTAGCAGAGGCAGCAGCATCCCCCTCAGCCTCGGAACCAATTAACAAGGGCGTAGTCGCTGGGGTAGCTGTTGCCGGTGCCGCTGGGGTCATGGCCGGTCGTCCGGTCATCCCTGATGCAGCAGAAACAACAACTCAAGGCTCTGTACAGACTGTTCAAGTTCACAGCCGCAACAACGCCGTCATGTTTACCGAGGAGCAGCTGCGCCACATTGAGCATGATGTTGCTAGCACCCATCAGCTGGTCCCAGGCGTCTATACACTGCGTCTTCGAGACGGCGTATTTAACTACGACCGTGACGATGCTCACCCCGGTGAACCCTTTGTGCTCCTGTGGATTCATGGTGGCACTGTCATCAATCAAAAGACTGGAGTTCCCGTCAGCTCAACCTGGACCACCCTAAATGGATATGATGATACGCTGATTCTCAATGTTAGGGAACCGGCTACCCTCTGTGCCTTTTTTGTTGACACCTATCCAGATGACAACAGCGGTGAGGTCACCCTTTCAGTGATCAAGCAATAAATCAACGCTCTGTTTTTCAAAGCGATCTAGTCTTTTTTGGAGAATTAATTTAATGTTTTTTGAAGTGTTGAGCGCTATCAACGACCCCAATCAACAAGCCAGCGTCAGCCAATTAGAGCAGATTACCCAATCAGTGCAACAGTTAGCAGGAAGTCAGGGCGTAAATTCTAATCAAATGCAGTCAATGATGACTATTTTAGGAAGCGCGCTTCAGCCTGTTTTAAAACAAAAACAATCTCAGTTAGGCGCAGGGCAGCTTGCATCCATGCTAGGTCGCGCCAACGATTCGTCCGTATTGACATCTATTATCTCCCCGCAGATACAGCAACAGCTTGTCCAGGCAGTTGCACAAAAAACAGGGATGCAGGCATCCATCGCGCAAGCAATGTTACCGCAGCTGTTACCAGTGGTGATGAACCTGTTCAACATGGGCGCACCCACCCCAGGCAGTGTCGGTGGGACAAATTCTCTCCTCAGTACTTTTCTAGAAGGCAATCGCACTAATAACACCGACCTAGGGAATGTAATGAAGTTTGCAGGCCGCTTCTTAAATGCGCCTAATTAGCCACAGCCATAGCGGCTAGGAACAGGTTTTTCCATCGGTTTAAATCCCATTCAAAGCTCCTGTCAGCCCATTATGTTGGCAGGAGTTTTTAGCGATTAATACACAATTTATACAAGGCAATCAGCCAGGATCAGAAAATTTGCCGTTGCTGATTGAGATGATACACCGATCTGTTAGAAATGCCATACATAACCTCTTGCCGAGAAAATTATCCCCGGGAACACCGCTGATTTTTATAGAAATCATTGCTGATATCATTAAACGCTTTGACGCTATATAAATTTAAAATAAATCGAGTGTGAAATTACAGCTCACCTACCCAAGCATTTGATACATCCTTGGGCATTGGTGTAGTAACCTTCTCTCAAAGGTTATGTCTAATCCGTATTACGCCAGGGCAGTTCTGCTCAAATCTGCATTTTACTGGAAACATATGGGAAATTTCTAACGTCTAGCTCTCAGGATAACTCTGGCTGGGACTGTGCGTAATCTACAAGGCATTGGGGCACATTTAAATTAAGTCACTTACTTTTTAGATATTTATTATGGTTCTGTTCTTAGATAGACCCTTATTTAGGGTGAATACTTCTAGGACATTCTTTTGATTTATTCTGCTGGCTACAGGCTCAGCTGTAGATTTTAAAGGGTTCTGTTTCTAAGAAGTTTACTCTTAAGGACGTCGAGAGCTATCCATGGCTGGTAATAGTATCTGTAAAATTCTCTAACTTATAAACGTTTCAACAAATATCAGCCATCTGACCTAAGTTTCGTCAATCTCATCCTGCTGTTTTATTTTTGGATAGTAAAAGTTATTCGTTAACTGTTGTCCGTAGGTTGGTCTCATATTTAACCTTATTCTGTCTTTCACTTCTGCATTATTGAATCTAATTTCCAGGAGCTTTTTGGTCTGCCCCAGGGCATATACGCCGTGATCCTATGAAGTATTCATTTATTAGCCAGCCCAGAGAAGAAGATTGCGGAATTGCCTGTATCGCAATGATTGCTAAGCACTATGGTCAGGAATTTACCCTGTCCTATGTGCGCGAAGTTATGGGGACCGGTCAGTTAGGCGTATCACTCTTAGGTCTTCAGCAGGGGGCTGAGGCCTTAGGATTTCAAGCCCGCTCTGGCCAAGCAACTGACGACATATTTACCCGCATACACCGTCTGCCCCTACCCGCCATTATTCATTGGGGTAGGGATCGTTGGGTTGTCTTCTACGGAAAACAGCGAGATAAGTATGTGATTGCTGACCCAAGTGTTGGCATTCGGTACCTGAGCGCAGAGGAAATAAAGCGCAACTGGGGCGATGGAGCAATGCTGCTACTCGTGCCAGACGAAGCATTTTATCGCTTGTCGACGAATAAACCCAGCAGGCTCTCAGGCGTTATACAGCAGGCGTGGCCCTATCGCGTTTCTCTGCTCCAGGTCCTAATATACGGACTGTTTATTGGATTTTTATCCCTAACAGTTCCATTTTTAATTCAATTTATTATTGACGATGTCCTTAGCGGAGAGGATAGCCAACTTCTACCCAAAGTGGCGATGGCGGCTGCGGGCTTTTTTATCATCAAAAGCCTATTAAATTTGGTACAGGTGACCCTGGTCGCCAATATCTTCCAACGGTTAGAGCTAGGGCTCACCCTAGAGTTTGGTCGGAAGCTGTTAAAGCTGCCGCTAAATTACTATGAAACCAGACGTAGCGGTGAATTCGCCAGCCATCTTAAGGATATATCCCGCATTAATGAACTTATCGTCGATGGAGCTGTTCAACTGCCGTCGCTGTTTTTTACTGCCGCTGTTTCCCTTGGGTGCATGCTGTTTTTCTACAGCTATCGCCTAACGCTTTGTTCACTACTGACAGGCGTAATCATGCTGGGGGCAACGCTAACACTGCTGCCCGTCTTTCAACTCCGCATCCGGCGTTTGCTATCACTTAAAGCCAAAAATCAGGCGTTGCTGGTAGAGATTTTTAGGGGGGCCATGACGTTTAAGACAACGACGGCCCAGCCTCAGCTGTGGAAAGAGATGCAGGGGCGGTTTGGCAACTTGGCCAGCAAAAAGGCCGATACTGTACAGCTGACCTTTTTAACCAGTCAGTTAGCATCCCTGGTGTCAGGGGTCGGTAGCATTGGCATTTTTGGGTTGGGTAGCACCATGGTGCTCAACCAGGAATTAACCCTTGGTCAGCTCTTAGCCTTTAGCATCATGAGCTATAGCTTCCTAGGGTTTATTCACTTTGTGGTCGAATTTTCAGATAAATTTATGGAGGTTAAAACATCCGTACAGCGGTTTGATGATGTCATCGATATCAAAGATGAGAGCCCTGACGATTGGCTCAAACCCTTAGCTGAAATCCCGTCGAATGGTGACATCACCTTTAACCAGGTCAACTTTCACTACCCAGGCCGGTTCAATTTACTAGAAACGTTTTCCCTCACCATTCCCGGTGGCAAATCTTCAGCATTAGTAGGGGCGTCTGGTTCTGGAAAAAGCACAATTGCTAAAATTTTAGCCGGATTACACCCTTACCAATCAGGTGAGGTGCTGGTGGGACCTTACAATTTGCGTGATTTATCCACTGAGTGTGTGCGCCAACAAATTGTTCTAGTCTCCCAAACAACCCACTTCTGGAGCCGATCAATCTTAGATAACTTTCAATTATGTGCGCCTAAGGCGGCCTATAAAGAAATTGTAGAAGCCTGTCGAATTACCGGAGCAGACGCATTTATTAATGATTTACCCGATGGCTATTTAACGGTTTTAGGTGAGTTTGGCTCTAATCTCTCAGGTGGACAGCTACAGCGATTGGCTATTTCCCGCGCCCTAATACTTAAGCCAGCGATCTTAATTTTGGATGAGTCAACATCTGCGTTAGATCCGCTAAGTGAAGCCGAGTTATTACACAAACTATTAGTGCATCGTAAGGGCCACACAACTGTTCTCATTAGCCATCGTTCCAGCGTGAATCGAATTGTTGATTGGGTATCAGTTATCAATGATGGAGAAGCGGACATTGCGGGTTCTCCTGAGTACTTACTCAAGCAAGAAGGGGGACATTTACAATTTTTAAGGGGCGGATCACCTAACCTTTTGGACGATCCAAACCGTTTGGTCGGAAGCAGTAGAACAATAACGTCTGATGTTTCTTCACTACCAGGACATATAGATCACTAATTAACTTACGTAAGTTTCTTTTGATATTTAATTATTTAGTAAGTGTGACCTATGAAATATAATGACGCTTCCCCTAACTCTATGTTTGACTTGCCTCTCGAGGCGATCAAGTCGGCAGCGATTCAGCCTGCCACTGATGTTGACCTGGTGATTCAGCGTGCAGACAGGTCGGTTGAGGTTGGTGATCTTGCCCTTAAGCGTTCAGACCCCTTTGTAGGAACCCTGGCAGCAACACAAAATTATCAGTCAAGGCAAACGGCTACCTCAGAAGAGTTCCAATCACGAACACCCCCTGTTGTTAATAATTTCTTACCCTCTCCGAACCGTTTGTTGGTGTTTGGTGGCCTGGGCGTAGTGGGAGCATTGGGGCTAGGCGCAGTAGCGTCGACTCTAATTCCCCATAGCACGACGGTTAGTGCCCAAGTTACGATAGAACCGGCCGGTGAGGTGCAGACCATCCAGGCTAGTACCGTCGGCTCTATCGAGACCATATTTGTTCAAAATTATGAGACCCTAGAATCGAATCAGACTATTGCTTCTTTAGACAGTACATCACTTCTTACAGAGATTTCTAATCTCCAAGCAACTATCGATCAAACCGAGGAGCAAATTGTTCAAATCAATAGTGAGATTAGGGCATTAGACCAAAGACGAGCCTCACAGGCTAAATCCCGTCGCTCACCCTTTAGTGCTAGCGAAGTAAAATTATTTGAATATTCAAAAGGACTACTGCTAAATCATCAGCGAGGACTTAATACCCAGCTCGAACAACAGCGGGCTCAACTGGCCCAGGTTGAACAGGGAATTGACAAGTTAACCGTCCGTACGCCCACGGCAGGTACCCTCTATGGTCTAGAACTAAACTATTCAGGGCAAATGGTTAGTCCTAATGAAGTTATCGCTAAAGTTTTGCCTGATGGCATGGCATTAGAAGTCAAAGCGGTGGTTCCTGATAGTAAAATTAAACATATTGAGGTAGGTCATTCTACCCACATAGAGTTATCCAACTGTGGGCCTGGTTACGATCTCCTAAAGGGACAGGTTGCGTCTATTCAGCCGATAGCGCAGACGCCTAGTTTTAGTAAGACAGGAGATGCGATCGCACAAACTACTCCAAAGAGCTATGTGGTTACGGTAGAAGCCAATCCCCAGGATGCTGGCGCAAACACATGCAAGCTGCTGCCTGGAACAAAAGGAGAAATCACTGTTATTGCTAGACAAGAAAAGCTCTCGGACCTCTTTTTAAGAAAGCTTCGCCTCAAGACAAATGTGTGAATAAAGCCACCATGGGACCATCCAACGATCAAGAGCAGAATGAATTAGCCTTGGCAGGCGGTAAGCTAGCCCTTAAAGATATCTCCCTAGTGGCTGATGATTTGGTATTGGATGTAGCTCCCCAACTATCCCAGCCCAATGCGGATGCCAAGCCCAATTCTTACACGGTGGAGCTTTTCTGGGACGAAGCGATGGTAACAGCCACCGAGCTTCTCTATGGTAAAGCCACCTATCCCTTAAAAAACATTGACTCTCTACAGATTCTAAAACTGCATCGCAAGCGCTCGGTTATTCAAAAAAAACTCAGCAATTTTTTGGCCGCAGTGATTATGACCGTCGGGTTAGTCTTGCTCTTTAGCCCCCTTCCCTGGCCTGTCAGAATTTTGGACCTGATAATGGTCATCGGCAGCATCAGCTATGTTGTTTATTTTAACTGGTGGATTGAACAGCGTAGACGAGGAGAGTTTGGGCTGGTTATGACGATGAAAATCGATTCAAAAGTGGTGATTACAAGCCATAGCTTAAAAGCAATTCAGACACTTTACCAAATTATGTTTCGCCGTTTAGATATGGCTAATCTGAGTGAACAATCCCTAATGGTCAACATGTACACTGGTGAAACCGTAGCGGCTGAATAGGGGTAACTCAGGGTTAGAGCTGAGTTGTTAATCTCAGTTTACGCGCCACAATCCTGAGAATAGTGTCTTCTCGAGTCAGAATATCGGCCTGTCCTGTCATGCCAGCTTGTAACGGGCAGACCAGGGTTTTAGTCCGTAGGGTAGCTTGTGAAAGCTGAAGCGTAACCTCATATAGTCCCTCATTGGTGGTGGCAATCTCACTGGGCAACGCTTTTAGCGTATCTGGAGAAATGCCTTGCACCGTAGCTTCCAGGGTTCCATAGTCAGTATAAGGACAGGCAGAAATACGGAGCTGGGCGGCTTGTTTGAGCTCAAGGGTGTTAATATCCTTAGAAGTTATCCAGGCTTTGGCAATCAGTGGTTCGTCACTGGCAGCAATTTGAGCAATTGGAGCGCCCAGGGCAACAATCTGATTGTGATTGCGCAACCCTAAGGATTGAATTGTCCCTGACACGGGAGCGCGTAGCACCAGTAGGGCTTTGTCTGTATCTGTTTGGGCCAGATCCTGTTGAATTTTGTTGAGCTGATTTAACAGATCGCTTTTTTGGTGTTCTAGGGTGTTGGCTTCTTGTTGTAGCTGGGCTAAGGTGGCATTGCCCTGGGCCTGGGTTTGGATAATTTGTTGCTGGGCGATGGTAACGTTGGCCTGACTGGGTTCGGCTGTGATGCTGGCTTTTTCAAAGTTAGCTAGGGCAGCTTCCAGAGCAACTTCATATTCCCGCAGTTGGCTAATGGAGATCGCTCCTTGCTCAACTAACTGTTGGTAGCGATTCACGTTTTCTTGGGCTAGGTCTATTTCTGTTTGGAGCTGTCGCAGGTCGGTCTGATTCACTAGCTGGCGTTCTCTCAACTGCTTTTGGGCTAACGTCAACTCTGCGGTTGTAGCCCTCAGACTGCCCTGGGTACGCTCACGGGTTGCCACCTGACGTTGTTCTAATGACTGAAGTTGATGGTCAATTTGCTCGAGCTGGTACCGGGTTTGCAGTGCACTTGTCTGTAGCTGTACAGCTTTGTTTTGCAGCCGGGTGTCATCCAGATATGCGATCGCATCTCCAGCATTCACCCAGTCATTGTCCTTCACCACAATTTGGCTAACACGACCTGGGGCAGCTGCCTCCACCAGACGTAACTCCCCCTGGGGACGGACTATGACAGGCGCTTTAACCGTTTCTCTGAACGTTATGATCTGGCTTAAAACCAGAGCGGTGCCAAGGGTGATCACACCAGCTGCCCCCCCAAGCCGCTGCCATCGATGGATCGGCGGTAGAAAGTCAGCCGGTATTACTTCTCCCAGGGCCGCTGGGTTAATGGCGGGCGGTACGTCATGCAGGTTCAACGCAGCTACCTCCTAGGGCGTCAAGAAAACGCGATGATGGCCGTCCAGCTGGGATAGTTCAGCCGGGCTGCCCTGGTGCAAAAGCCTGCCCTGGTGCAGCATGACAATCCAGTCGGCCTGCAGGATAACCCTGGGACGATGGCTAATGAGCAGAGTAGTTTTACCTTGGCGGTAGAACAGCAGCTTATCGAGTACCCGAGCTTCTAATTCCGGATCAAGGGCACTGGTAGATTCATCCAAAATCAAAATGGCCGGGTTGTTGACAATGGCCCGAGCCAAAGCCAGTCGCTGCCGTTGTCCCCCTGAGAGATTGGCACCAAATTCTCCCAGTACGGTTTGATATTTGTCTGGCAGTTCACTAATAAATTCATCGGCCTGGGCAATTTGACAGGCCTGCACAATGGCGTCAAAACTAGCGTCTGGATTACCACTGTAAAAATTATCCAGAATGGAGCGACTCCAAAAATGGGCATCTTGGGGAACTAGGGTTACCTGGCGACGGAGGCAGTCAAGGGAGAGATCTGCCTGATTATAGGCCCCGTAGCGAATGTTGCCGGACTGCACCGGATATAGACCTGCAATCAGCTTAGCTAGGGTACTTTTACCACAGCCAGACTGACCAATCAGCGCCGTTACTTGAGCGCCCGGTAGGGTAATCGAAAAGTCAGTTAGCAGCTCCACGCGACCCGCGTGGCAAAATTGCAGGCTGTTACAGACAATATCCCCCGTGCCAGATAGGGTGACCGTTGGTTTCTGTTCATCATCTGGGCTTTCCACAGCGGTGGTAATTATTTCTCCCACCCGCTGGGCCGCAATCCTGGTGCGGGTAACTTCATCACTTAGCTGCACCAGGGTTGCCATCATCAGGCTGACATACTGGTTGAGGGTGATAAATGCCAGCAGCTGACCGCTGGTGAGTTGTTGACGAATCACTAGCCACCCCCCAAGCCAAAGCAGGGTAATGACACCAAGGGATGAGACTAACTGGGAGAAAAGGGTATTTGCGATCGCAAACTGATTGCGCTCCAAGGTCAGTCGTCCCAGCCGACCAAAGCGTCGTTGAAACTCATCCCAAAACTGGGGAGCTGCATGGGTTGTCTTCAAGGTTAGGGCCCCCTTAAAGGTCTCCACCAGCAGCCCTTGAAGGTCGGCATCGGTAATCAACAGGGTTTGGGTACGTACCTTGAGAATGGGCCACAGCACCACGGTGGAGAGCACCATCAATATCCCGATCGCTAAGGCAATCGCGGTTAGCAGCGGACTATAGGCCACCATTAACCCCAAAGCAATAAGCGCCACAAACACTTGGGTTGGCACCGTAATAATGGTTTGGGCAATCAGCTGATTAACCGCCTGGATATCCTGTAAACGACTGACAACTTCACCGCTACGGCGGGATTCGTAATAGCTCAAGGGCAACTGTAGCAGCTGACGCCCAAACTCTAAAACCAACTTAAGTTCTACACGTTGGGCAACGTGGATAATCAGGTTGGCCTGAACCCATTCCAGAAAACTGCGCAAACCATTGAGCAGCACCGCAACCAGCGCGACAGTGGTCAACAAGCGCAAATCTTGACGGACTAAAATATCGTCCGTCAACACCTGAATCAAAAGAGGTAGTGCCAGGGCCAACAGTCCGATGCCAAAATTAATCAGCAGGGCCTCCAGCAGTAGCTGACGATGGGGACGCAGAGCTTTGATAAAACTACCAAACCCCGCAAGACTATCACTGGCATGGGCATAGAAGCGTTCCTCTTCTAGCTCCAATAGCAGCATGACTCGGTCGGCCCAGTTCTGAACCAACTCATCCCGTGATAGATAGCGCAGTCCGACCGATGGGTCTGCAATCACATAGCGATGACGACGTTGGCCGTAAAGCACCACCCAGTGATGCCCCCGCCAGTGAATGATAGCGGGGAGGGGGGCTTCCGCTAACCGATCAATCAACAGATCGGTTGCTTGCACAGCCTGGGCTTTAAATCCCAGGGCGGCAGCACCGCGTCGCAGACCCAGCAACGTAGTCCCCAACTGCCCTGTCCCGACCAGTTCACGCATGCGATTTAAGCGAAAGGTCCGACCATAATATTTAGCGATGGTTGCAAGACAGGCGGCACCGCAGTCTTCCTGGCTCTGTTGCAATATAGCTGGATAGGACATAAACCGGGCAGCAGCAATCCAACATTGTTTGATTGGCGTTGCTGATCCTTGGGATGATTCTATCTGCAAGATGCTGGCATATGGCATTCCTAACAGATTGGCGCATCCTTTAATTCAGCAACGGCGTTTGATTTAGCATGCCCAATTGTCTGTCATGGTTATGGTGCGATCGCAAATAAACACACAACAACCGATCATACCCACCAAGACTTTCCGTAGATATATGGAGATTCTCCAGAACAATCACGACTCTTCTCTACTGATTTTTGTGAGATTTTCTCTTAATTTCAGCCACATAGCCGTTGTCTGTCCGTAACAATGCCAGGCAAAATCGCTCGCTTTATGAACGATTTAAAGAAATAGTACTGAACTAATCTAGAACAGCGTGTTTCTTCATGATAAATTCCGTATTCTCTGTGGTAGTGGTTTCTTGGAGAGTTGTTTTAATGGGGATACAAGCGCAGGGTTGAGAACGTCTAAAGTCAAGCTTTTCAGCGCTTTAACATAGACAACAGCGTTCTCTAAACCGGCATTAGTTCCATCCCACCAAGCTCTTTTAGGTAGACATAACCATGCTTTCTAACTTCTTCAAACGTAAAGAAACAAAGCCTGCACCACAGCCAACCGAACTTTGGACCGACGTCAGCACAGAACAACAGGAATCTATGAAAGGCGGTTACCCCTGGCCTGGGTTTCCACCCGTTGGCGGTGGCGGTGGCGGTTTTGCCAATAGCTCTTCTGGCAATGGACAAAAACTAGGACATACCATCGGCCAAGGACCTCAGTAACCCCTTTTGTTAAGACTGCGAATGCGATCTAGGTTTTCTTAATCGCAGGGCGGCGTGTCTAAGACCTAACGGTTTACGGACAGCCTACATCAGCTGTCCAAATAGCTCCCTATAAGGGCACATTAGTGGACGAGGCTGAGTGAGACATAGCGTTTCCGACCAGTTCAATACTTCTATGCCCATGGGAGCGTCAATGTTATGCATAACCACAAAACTGTGCAAAGGTCGGCAGCGAGCCTCGGAGTTTTCTTGGCTACTACCGTGGGTTCTGCAATGCCGGGGTTAGCCCAAGCGACGCTGGTAGCGGGTGATGGCAC
Source organism: Cyanobacteria bacterium J06554_1 (assembly GCA_038534515.1). GTDB lineage: Bacteria > Cyanobacteriota > Cyanobacteriia > Phormidesmidales > Phormidesmidaceae > Leptothoe. Next base: position 62,202 of record JBCAWO010000009.1, on the reverse strand, counting down.
AGCCAATACGTTGGTTAATGGCAACAACTTAGCTGCCTGTTCTGCTGGCCTATGTCAGGTGACGGGGGGAACTCAAGTTGGTAGCAGCCTGTTTCACAGTTTTGCTAAATTTTCAGTACAGTCTGGAGATGAGATCAACTTTGTCGGTACAGGTATAGACACAATTTTCACCCGAGTAACCGGTGCCCGTTCCTTTATCGATGGCACCATCGGCACCACAGGTGGACGTACGGATCTCTTTTTACTAAATCCCCAAGGGATTATTTTTGGAGAAAATGCCTCCCTAGATATAGGGGGGTCATTTATAGCCACAACGGCGGATCAGGTCATTTTTAACAACGGTGCTTTTTTTAGCGCAACTGATACCGGGCTCTCATCTGGGCTATTAAGCATTAGCACCCCTATCGGTTTACAGTATGGGACCGGGTCAGGTGAGATCGAAGTAGGTGGCTCTGGCCATCAGATTACAGCAGCTCCGTTCACTGGAGCCTTTGATCGAACTAATCGTTCCCCTGGCTTACAGGTAGATCCAGGCCAAACGCTTGCCCTTGTGGGCGGACCTCTTTTACTCACAGGTGGAAGCCTGACGGCTAACGACGGACGCATTGAGCTGGGGAGTGTAGCCAATGATCAAGCTGTTACTTTCCAAGAAAAGACCCCCGGTGAATGGATCTTAGACTACGGCAGCGTCACAGGAGCTGAAAATATTTGGCTAGGGGCAGCGGCATCGATTGACAGCAGTGGCCCGGGGGGGGGCGCAATTCAGATATATGGACAACAGCTGGCCCTGACCGATGGCTCTGTGATTGTTGCCAATACCCAGGGAGCTGGCAGCGGCAGCGGTATTGATGTTAGGACAGAATCTACCCTTATTCAGGGTTCTGCTGGCCTCATTGTCAGTGGTTTATATAGCGATGCAGAGTCAGTAGCCACCGGCCAGGCTGGCGATATTACCTTACAAAGTCAACAGCTGTCCTTGATAGAAGAAGGAAAAATCTCATCTGTTACCCTGGGGGCCGGAAACGCTGGCAATATCAGGGCGCAAACCAGACAGCTGGACATGAGTGGCTCGAGTTTTATTGTGTCCTCTGCATTGCCCTTTGTGCCTGGCAATACCGGTGACGTTACGGTCGTTTCTGACCAAATTACCCTAAACGAAGGAGCACAGATTGTTACCAGCAATTTTGGCACCGGTGAAACGGGACTCATGTATGTCAAATCAGGTCGCATTATACTAACAGGCGAAAATTCAGATGCCGGTTTGCGCAGCGGTTTTCAAGCCTTAGGCTTTCTGAGCCCCGGAGGACAACTAACGGTCGATGCTGACCATATTCAAGTGTTAGCAGGGGCTCAAATCGCAGCCGATACATTTGGTCCCGGTGCTGGCGGAGATATTACCCTGACTTCCAGACGACTAGATATTAACGGCAGTTCAATTACGGACACCCCTAGCCGAGTATCCACATCAGTCTTAGCAGGGGCCACCGGTACAGGAGGCGATATTACCCTAACGGTGGACCAACTTCGTTTGACAAATGGTGGACAGGTTGGGGTATCGACCTTTGGCGACGGCGATGCTGGCACGCTATATCTAACAGCTGACACCGTAGAGCTAATGGGACTGGGGTTGGGTGGTCGCAGCGGCCTATTTGTTAATGCCATTGGGGGTAGCGGAGACGGTGGCAGCATCGATTTATCCGCCAATCGAGTCATGATTCAAGATGGCGCTACCGTAAGTGCGAGTAATTTTCAAAGCCTAGCTCTGTTGCCTCCAGGGCAAGGATCTCCTGGCAACATTCGACTTGTGACGGATCAGTTGGCCCTTGTTAATGGGGGTAGTATCACAGCGGATACGGCCATGGGGGATCGGGGGAATTTGACGTTGGTAACAGACACCCTCACGCTACAGGAGGGAAGCAACATTAGTACTAATGCCCAGGGAAGTTCCACAGGGGGGAATATAAAAATCGATGCGATCGCAATTGTTGCCACCAATAATAGTGACATTGCCGCCAATGCTCAACAGGGTGTCGGCGGTCGCATTATGGTCAATGCCAATCTGATTTTAGGCACCGCCTATCGCCCACATCTAACACCACAGAGTGACATTACGGCCAGTTCTGAGCTGGGGCCTACTTTTAGTGGCACCGTCGAACTAAGTACCCCTGACGACGATTCAATCCAGGGCATTACCTTGTTGCCAACCACCCCAGTGGATAGCAATCAGCAAGTTACCCGTCGGTGTGCCGCCCTCGGCAATTCACTAGTAGTATCCGGTCGGGGTGGGGTGGCGGCCGATCCTAGCGAGGTTCTTGGTAGTGAGTCTCTTTGGATAGATTTACGGCTAGTATCAGAGCAGTCTCCTAACCTGGACGCACGAATTACGGAAGCGCTTAACCTGGTACCAGTGTCGCCTCAGCCTGATGCTCTCATTGAAGCCCAGACAGTCTCTATTGAAAATGGCCAGGTCCGCCTGGTGGCTGACACCTCATCTCCCCAAGTTGGTGCAGACCACATGGCAGCCTGTTCGCAATAATCGCAGACTGACTACCATTGGCGTTGTAGCTTAACGCTTTTAGGAACTATGAGTGTCTTAGCCAATATGACCCACACCATATTACTTGAACCCTTTAGCGATGGCTGATGTGGTGAACCCCATAAACAAAGCTACACAGGGGCAGTTTGAAAATTGGCCCTGGTATTTTTAAGCTATATCGCTTTACGCCCGTCAATAGAAATGATGTAGTAACAATCGTATCAATGGGCAAACGGACACAGCTGGTATATGTCTGCGGAACCTTAGAATGACTACGCGATAATACTGAAGTTTTACACCATTTTCAACCTTGAAAACCACTTAAAAAATTGGTCCAAAGATCTGACTTACGTCAGTCATCGTAGAGTTGAATCACATCTAGGGTCTTCTACCACAGAACCTACTACAGTCTAGAATATTGTTTTTTTAGCGTTGCTGATCCTAAAGATGATGTTATCGACAAAATGCTAGCGTATGGCATTTTCAACAGATCGGAACATCTCCTAACTCAGCAACGGTGTTTTTCGGATAAACGTTACTGACTATAGTATTTTTGCTGTATTGAATTTTGATATGGCTTTATTAAGCATGCACTGCCAGCAGCATGGGGCATTTCTTTGCTGAGCAAAGAGGTGACTATATCAGTAGCGGATGGAATCGGGGACAGCTAAGTATACATCGTGTGAATTTGTTTTTGATCTAAGGAAACCCAATCATGAATATTCCTACTGCTTTATGGCTAACGCGCAGTATTAGCAGCCTAGGTATTTCTCTTCTAACGATACTTTCTATCTGTTTCTTTTCTAATGCAGCACAAGCGGCATCTAGCGATGCCCCCGTAGCAGAACAAGATGCTAACCCAGAGTTACTCGCCCAAACTCAGAGGGCTCAGGTAATTCGTCGCAGTGTTGTTCGTCAGACTAGTTTTACGGATATTAGTCAAGATTATTGGGCCTCTAGTTTTGTGTATCCTTTAAGCGAGCGTGGGGTGCTTGAGGGCTTTCCCAACGGTATGTTCATGCCCACCAATGGGCTGACCCATGCTCAGTTCTCAGCGCTAATCAACAAAGCGTTTGATGTGCGAGCAGTCCGCCAGGTATCTTCTATTTCTGGCATCTCTCGCAGCTATTGGGCATACAGTGCTATTCAAAAAGCCTATTCCATGGGCTTTATCGATTTGGATGATATTGTTGCCAACCCAGAGCGACGTCTGACTCGCCTGGATGTGCTGGTCTCCCTTGCCCGTGGTCTGGGGTATACCGAGATTGTCTCGGGTAAAAGTGTGACAGAAATTCTCAGTATCTATGAGGACGCTGAGACCATTCCTACGGAGTATCGTTTACTCATCGCTGCCCTAACGGAGCGTGGCATCATTGTTAACTACCCTAACCGTAAGCGGCTCAATCTCTTCCAAGTGGTAAGCCGTTCTGAAGCCTCTGGTTTTGTGTATCAGGCAATGGCTAGTCAGGGAATTGTGGAGTATGTTCGCAATGAATATGTGGCCGACGATTTCTTGGATATATTTATATCGATTAACAACGAGATTGAGATTATTAATTCCGTTGATGTTGACAGTGATGTTAACCAGGGCGGCGGTGACGATGACGACGATGACGATGACGACGACGACGATGATGACAACGACGACGACGACGATGATGACGATTAATCGTTGTAACGTTGGCAGTTAGAGCATCTGCCGTGTTTATAACGTTGCTGCTCCTTAGGGATAAATGGGATTTATCTGCAAGCTGCTAGACCCATGGCATGTCTAGCCTGCTGTGTACCCACATCTCGGATTGAAGTTCGAAATGCTGCATTAACCCCCTTAGTCCTCCCAATTCTGGGGGGACTAAGGGGGCAACTACGTTGGTCATCGGCAGCCTCGAAGGCCTCTTGAGACATCGACTGAGGGCATTGTGTGGGACGCTGCCAGACAACCCGATGGTCACCAATGCCCAACGTCTTCCCACGGCAAAAACCACAGTGTCGGGCATGATGCTTGCGAAACATACCGGTATCGGAGGATGGAATGGGTTCTCCAGATGTGGCTAGCCAGGTGGTGATGCGTTTGACCGCATGACTCAGACTTCTGTCCGGGTTGACCACCTGAGATATCCAGGCCCACAGCACCACTTGCTTGAGAATCTCCGCACGATTCGGCATAGTAAGGGCAGTATATTGGGGCTTCCGGGGTTTGATTTTCTCAGATCATCATGCCTGGGGCCTTTTCTTTGCCTTTTACGTTAGTGCCATTCGGCTGTACGCCGCCATATACGAGAATAGAAGGGAAATGACGTTAGTGGCCGGTTCTAAGCCGAGAGGTTGATATAGGTCGCCCACCCTTGGGATGGCCACATTCATCAAGCTACCCGCTCATGCGGGTGGTGCTTGACTAACCTGACAGATGCAATATGTTTGCACCAATAACGATGGAAATGACATTTTGGCACACCTGGCAAGACTATAAGAACGCCCAGCAAGAGATGGAGCTACCCGCCAACACGGCAGCCCATATTCCAGTAACGATCCGCTATGTCGATGTGGGCACTGACAAGTCTGGCACCATTTTGCTAATGCATGGCATTCCCACCTGGGGTTATCTTTACCATGCCGTCATTCCCCCCCTAGTCGAAGCGGGTTATCGCATCATTGTCCCCGATTTTTTGGGCCATGGCTGGTCCGACCGTCGCGATCGCTTTGACCGGTCCTTTCAAGACCAGGCCCGAATGATCGTGGCCTTATTAAAGGCATTAGACCTTCCCCAAGTCCATGTCGTTGGCCATGATACCGGTGGCGCGGTTGCCCTGATTCTAGGCATCGAACAGCCCCAAGTGGTCAACCAGTTAGTGATTACCAACTCCGTGTGCTACGACCGGTTTGATGATGACATGCTCGATTTTGGTCATCCTCTGCGGTGGAAACCCCGGCCAGTTAACGACCTGGTTGCAGCCCTGGAAGAGAGTTTAGCCATGGGGCTTTCCCGACCTGAGCGCCTAACGGCTGACTTTCGCGCCGGGATGATTGCCCCATGGGCCAGCGAAGAAGGAAAACTTAGCCTGCTGCGCAATGCCTCGGCCCTCAATGCTAATCAAACCATGGCCCTGGTAGATCGCCACGGAACCATCGCCGCACCCACTATGGTTCTTTGGGGAATGGATGACCCCTGGCAAAAGGCCGAGGATGGAAAGCAATTGGCAACAGAAATTCCAGGAGCCATCTTTAAACCTATCAAAAACGCATCTCACTGGATACAGCAGGATGCTCCTGAAGAATTTACGGCGGCGTTGCTAAAATTTTTATGGTGAGGCCTGGTCGCTATTGACCCCGACACAGGCTTTGAAAGGGTTTTTAGCTTAAAAATGAAACAAAATTTTATAATAGGCGGTTGACATGGGCCAGGATTTTGTTGCTAGAGTAGTCATCACTACTTTAAACAACATAAGTATTGTTTAAAGTAGGGCATCTGATTCTGATATCGGAACAGAAGAGACACATATAAACCGTACCCAAGCGGTGTGAGGAGTTTTATTCGCAGGAAAAATTCTCTCCTATAAAGGTCGCTAACTCTGTATCTCTCCAGGCAAGGTGATTATGCTCCATGGTTTTCTCAGCTCGCCAGGGAGTCTAGGTTGGTAGCCCATACCCAACTATGAAATCGATTCAAGAAAACCCATTTAGACCTACTGTTCCCAAATCGTCTCGTCAGACACAACTACCCACGTCTCACATTGACCAAATTCAATGCTGTTATATTAACGACACCACCCAATTTCAGATTGTTCGAGTAGTGAATATTGCCAATATCTTTCTCGAACGAGCCGTAATGCCCCACACAAAGCTTGTTTTTGAGGCTGCCCACAATGATCATCTAGAGATTCACACCGGTACTCCAGTTAGCTCAATTTTATCTGACAAGATTCCATGTCGGAATTTAGCTTATCAAGGAGAGTCGCACCGATGATATCGCCAAATAACTCATTATTTCGCTTTTTACGAGATGGGCTATCCATTCCTGAAACGTCGATTGAGTCAGCATTAGAGCATAGTGAGCAAGACTTAAGCCTGTTTCCGATTATCTTGTGGCAATACAAGCTAATTACCCTAGAACAGCTCGATCAGATCTTTGATTGGCTAGCGACTACCTATGCCAATAAGGATGCTGACGTCATACTATCTCAACAGCTCATTCCCGAATTTCCTGAATAGTTTTCTTTCAACACCATGAAATACGTTACCGACACAGCTGACAGTTATAGCTGACAGTTGATTATACCTACAGGGGTTAATACCCTCCACTAGATAAAAAACTCACCTTTGGGAATAAGCTTAATGCTTCTAAAGGTGAGTAATATTTTAGCCGTTGCAGATGACTCATAGTTTGAATCAGCAGCGTCAAATCTTACTATCAATCAATCAGTTGAATTGAGTCTCCTGCTTTAACTACGCCTTCGACTAAAACTGCTCCATAGACTCCGGCAAATCCTGAATGGGCTTTGTTCACATGCTTAATAATGTCAGGGGTTGCTTCAGACGTATCTGGATCTAAGGTGATCATTTTGCAGCGAGGATCTCGTTCGAGCACGTTGATCTCTAGCATCTCACCAATCTTTAATCGTTTACCCACTAGTTCAGTTTCGTAAGGCTTATCTTCGTTCCAATTCACATATAAGTTAGCTCGAAAACGACGTTTGTCAATTTCCATCTCCAGCTCTTGCGTAAGCAGATCGCTCATCTGGAGAGAGAATAAAGACAAAGGTCGACAGTCATACTGACTTCTCTGGGTGAATTTTAGGCTGAGGGTTTGATCGTCCGTAAAGGTTTTGAGATGAGCCAAAAATGTGCCATCCCCCAGGCTATAGGTTTCACCATCCGGAGTTTCTACTTCCACGGAAAATTGCTCCGTTTCTGGATATAGCGGATTAATGCCGGGAGCCATACCTTGGGCAGCTTCTAGATGCTGGGGCTTGAGGGTGGCAGCCTGATGTTTATAGCGAGGTTGATAGAGCAGCAGTGACTCTTGCTCACGGGCTGTATGCCATGGAAATCCAGGATTACCACTGCCTTTGACAACCCCATAGAGACGATCGCCCATCAAGCCAGCAAAGGCAACAAAGGCTTCATCTAGTTCTTCGCCGCGCATACTTTTGACGGGATAACGCCAAATACTATCGATGGTGCCAACAACAGACATTGTTTTTCCTCACTTATGGTAAACAGTGCATGTAGTTCTCTACATCCCAGTCACTGGTGGTGGCTAAAAATCGAATCCACTCATCTCGCTTATACTCATCAAAGAGACGATACATTTCACCTGGTAGTGCCGACTGAATCACCTCATCATCTGCTAATCGCTCTAGCGCTTCCCCCAAAGACATGGGTAGCTTCTTCACCTGCTTTCCCTCTTCCATCGCTTCATAAATGTTGCGCTGCTCAGGCTCACCGGGGTCAAGATTGTTGCTAATGCCATCGTCAAAGGCCTTGAGCATCGCCCCCGCCATCAGATAGGGGTTTACCATGGAATCCACAGCGCGGTACTCAAACCGCCCGGGGGCAGAAACCCTGAGACCACAGGTACGGTTCTGATAGCCCCAGTCTGAGTAAACCGGTGCCCAAAAACCCGCATCCCACAGACGACGGTAGGAGTTTACAGTGGAGCAACCGATGGCGGTAAGTGCACCCAAATGGGCAATCACACCGCCAATACAGTTAAGGCCAACTGGCCCTGGAACCCGAGGAGAACCTCCTTTAACGGGCATAAAGGTGTTCTCTCCGCCCTGGCTATAGGTATAGTTACCCTCCATACCAGGTAAGGTTTCCAGGTCAAAGGTTTTAAGCGTTTCCTCACCACCACGCCACAGCGAGAGATTGTGGTGACAGCCCGACGCCGATACTCCCAAAAAAGGCTTCGACATGAAACAGGCGATCAGGTTAAACTCGCGGGCCACCTGGGCACAAATTTGCCGATATGTGGTTAAGCGATCGCAAGTCCGCAACGCGTCGTCAAACATAAAGTTTAACTCCAGCTGCCCCGGTGCATCCTCATGGTCACCCTGGATCATATCTAGCCCCATGGCGCGGCTGTATTCAATCACCCGCAAAAAGACCGGTCGCAGTTCTTCAAACTGATCGATGTGATAACAGTTGGGCTTGGTCACCCCACCGTTGGGTTTACCGTCAGGCCCTTTTTTTAGCCACATCATTTCGGGCTCACAGCCGTGGCGAAGCTGTAGCCCATGCTTGAGCTGAAACTCGTCGTGAATGCGCTTGAGATTACCGCGACAGTCGCTGGTGAGAAAAGCACCCGGGTTTTCCACCTCTTCACGATTGCGAAAACAGAAACAGTAGACCCTGGCCACCCGCTTATCCCATGGCAGTTGGCAAAAGGTATCAGGGTCGGGAATCGCCACCAGCTCGGCTGACTCGGGACCATAGCCCAAATAGTTTTGAGTCCGGTCAATGGCGAGATTTACCGTCGCCCCATAAACCAACTGAATTCCCTTTTCCGCCATGGTCTCCCAATGGTCAGACGGTGCCCCCTTACCGGTAATTTTGCCAGTGATGGAAATAAACTGATAGTAGATATATTGAATACCCAGCTGATCAATTTTGGCACGCACCTGCTGCACCAACTCCGCTCGGCCATCGGACTTAACATAGGCTTCTAAATCCGTTGAAGTCACCTCTGTTGAAGGGGTTACTTGGGTGAGAACTCCAGTCACTATGGGAATCTCCAGCTATGGGGCAACGGTTATAGTAAAAACTAACTTGTCATAATAAGTTTGTGTCGAGCGTTACTAAACTGGGTTCAAGTTAGAACCCAAGGGTTGCTCTATGGCAGTATGCCTGTTCTGGATACAGATACAGATTTATTGTTTCTTATTTAAAAGACGAATCGGCCCATTAGGCTTGCTGCATATCGACATGCTTTGGATAAGGGTTTGTTGAAAATTAAGCTCATGGTTTCGGTGATAGCTTGAGCAACTGATTTGGAACTTAAAGATGTTGCTTGGGGTCCCTCCGAGTTCCCCAAACCCCCATGGTTAGGGCGAGATGTCGCCCTAAAACCCTCATGCTGAGATATTCTTAATAGCATTCAGTTAGGGGTACGGCGGGGTCGATTATGAATGTTTCGACTTGACATGCGCTCAAGATTTAGAGCGTAAGGCTATGGGCATGAAATTGGTTTTAACGACTCCCTCAAACGAAGTTATGAGCCAAGAATTGGCAACGCTTATACTTTAAAGAGGAAATGGCTTCCAAGGGATCCATTTAGCCCATAGCTGGGCTAAGGTACCCTCTGCAATTAAAGCCGATAGGGCACTATCTAGTTTTTCTGACAGTTCAGGTCTGTTTTTAGCTACACCAATGGAGAAGCGCGCTTTGGTTGGTAGACTAAATGCCATGCGCAGGTTTGGGTCTTCTGCTTCTGCTACTAAGAGAACCAACTCATCGTCAATCAGCGCATCGATCTCTCCGGCCCGCAGCGCTGCCAGCATTTCGGGTAACACCTTATCACTGCCAGGATAGGGGACTGCAATCGCTCCTGGAAAGTCATTTACTAAGGCAATATTGGTACTGTCTGCCAGCCCTCCTACCCGTTGCCCCGTTAGGTCTGCGGGAGACGATGCCGGACTGCTGGCCTGAACTAAAACAGATTCATCAAACAGTCCATAGGGTTGTGTAAAGGTTACCCACTGTTGTCGCTCGGGGGTATTGGCCTGGTTAAACCACACCACATCGTAATTACCAGTTGCCATGGACGTATAGAACTCGGCCATGGGTAGATTGTGCCAAACCGGTTTTAACCCCAGCTGTTTACAGAGGGCACGGGCTAAGTCTGGTTCATAGCCAGCGCGTTGCCCATCTGCCGTCAGATAACTCATGGGACGGGCATCAAAATCACTCGCCACAATGTTGAGATAACCCGGTTGGACTGTGAGTTCAGCCGTTAACAATTCTTGAGATTCCATAAAAGGTAACAAAACGCACATCCTGAATAAGTTTAAAACTTATTATGACAAGTAGAGGTTGTCCAGCCTGTTTTGTCAACTGGATGTCTCCGTTTCAAGCCGCAGGGTGCTTTTATGGTCTATCAGCCAGTACGTCTTTCTCTGGAACAGATTAATCAGTTTCAAGAAGATGGTTTTTTAATCTTAGAAAATTTCTTACCGTCTGAGTTTGTCGGGCAGTTGGTAAGTCGTTTGAGCCCCCTGTTTCATGGAGAGTTTGAAACAGGCATCTACCCGGATGAGTGGTACTGGCGTCCGGGGTTAAGCCTGCCCGATGTAACCCGAGAAATGTGTAATGCTTGGAAATGCGATCGCACCATCGCCAGCCTTGTCCTTTCATCCGAAATTGGGCGTCTCACCGCCACCCTAGCCGGTTGGGAAGGCGCCCGCATTGGTCAGGACAGCATGTGGATGAAGCCGCCCCAAGCCAAACCTGTTGCCATGCATCAGGACGGTGCTTACATCGACTATTTAGCCCCAGCCGCCATGATGACCTGCTGGATTGCCTTAGATGATGCCACACCTGCCGATGGCACCTTAGTCTATGTGAAAGGGTCCCACAAGTGGCCCTTAGTAAATGTTGAGGGTGAGTTTCATGCACCCACTAAAGACTATCGCTGGGCCATGCTACAGGCAGCTGAAAATGCCGGGGTGGATGAACCAGAGCTAGTGTTTGTAGAAGTTCCCGCCGGAGGTTGCGCGTTTCACCATGGGCGTACCTGGCACGGGCTATGCCAGACAACTCGAACTAAAGGGACATTCCATAGCATTGGGTTGCATACGATTCCAGCTAAGGCTCAGTTCCATCCAGTAAATGAGCCTGGGTATATTTATGGGCGCTATAAGCGAGTGGGAGATACCCATATGGATGAGAGTTTCTTTCCGATTTTGTGGCAAGAGGATGGATATCGGAGTCCGCATTTAGCTGAGTATTGTGAGGACCCATTAGCTAGTACAGAGACTGTTGCTGTTTAGAGCTGGCAAGCTGTGATGGGGGGTTGCTCAGGGTTTTCCTCCCCGAACCCCTCCTATACGTGGGGGCCTGAACTCCCCCACACCCCCCGACAAGGCTATCTATATGTAGCAAATATTCAGGTGGGGCTGAGTTACGGCGGGGTTATGTAAACAGTTATCCCTTTGTAGTGAAGTTGAAATTATCTCTCACTCAAATATCTATCTGAAAAAGTTAGTCCAAAACACATACACAGAACCTACATCATCAACCCCGCCGTAACCCCAACTGAGTGCTACCAGAGATAACCCCATACGTTGGGTTTTAGGGCGGCGTTCCGGCCCTAACCATGGGGGTTTGGGGAACTCGGAGGGACCCCAAGCAACACCTCTAACCACATCGCCAACGCCCCAAAAAACACCCACACGCCCCCAAATCTACCCTTACCCTCTAAATCCCCATGACAATCCCAACCGACGAACCACCTAATAATCCTTTCAATGGTCTAAGCCAAGACTTCGACCCCCAATGGCTGCTCACACCAGAACAGCAAACGCTGCAAGCCAAACTAATCGACCTATGCGCCACCATACTGCGCCCCAATGCGATCGCATCTGATCGCAACCTAATCTACCCCCGCAAAAACTTCGAAGCCCTAGCCTCCCTGGGCCTACTAGGCCTCTTCGTCCCCAAAGAATGGGGCGGCCTCGGCGAGAACCATGTTTGTGCAGCCATGGTAGTAGAAACCATCGCCCGCTACGGCTGCCCCAGCACGGCCATGTGCTACACCATGCACCTGGGCGCTGTTGCAGCAGCCCTGTTTCGCGCCCATCAAAATCCAGAACTGCAGTCGCTGCTAAAACGGCTAGATACCGAAGTCCTCATTGGCACACTTTCCTATTCCGACCCAGAAACCGGGTCCCACTTCTGGTATCCAGTCTCCTCCAAAGCAAAGTCTACCGGCAGCGGCTGGCAGGTGTTTAAGCGAGCGTCCTGGACCACCTCCGCAGGCTTTGCCGATTGGTATATTGTCCAGACCACCAGCCCCGACTTTGCCGGAGACTATTCTGACCTTTCCTGTTTTCTAATTTATGGCGAGGAGGTACAGGCCGAACCCCATAAGTGGGATGCCCTGGGGTTACGGGGTAATCAGTCAGGTACCTTACTCGTGGACGGAGCAACCATTCCGGCCCAGCGGATGGTGGGACCAGCGGGGGACGGCACAGCTTCTAATGATGAGATTGTCGATCCGTTTTTCTTACTGTGTTCATCCGCCTGTTGGAATGGCATTGCCATGGGAGCCATCGATATTGCCAAAAAGCACGTTACCCGTAAAAAGCACGTTGATGTGGGTATGCGGGTAGCCGACTACCCCACCATTCAAGACTATTTTGGCGAGGCCATTATCGACACTAGCGCCTGCCGAATGTATACGTTTTCCATGGGACAGCTGATGGATCAGCTCACCGATGGCTGCAACTGGTCTTTACATGCTGATGTTACAGCCCTACCCCGGTCGGCTTACCTGCACTGGTACTGGCAGATTAAATTCTCAGCCGCAAAGAATGTGGCCCATGTGTGTGACAAAATGCTCCACGCCTGCGGTGGCTCTGGCTTCAAAAAAGATATGGAGATCGAGCGCTATCTGCGGGATGGCAAAGCGGGCTGGGTGATGGGACCCACTAACGAGATTCTACGACAGTTTGTCGGTAAATCTGCCCTGCTTGGGTTTGAGAGTCTCGACTACTGGAACCAGTCCGTAAATGAACGTGTACTCCACAATGAAATCAAGAAAATGGATGCTGCCAAAAAGCGTCAGTTAGCTGAAACTCTCTTAGCTGAGTTAGAAGCCTCCGAAAAAGCACCCGCTATGGCCAGTGTAAGTAGTTAGTGGAGAATTGCACCATGACCCTCGCCCAAGAAAGAACCGTTACAACAGTAACCGTCGATCATCCCTTAACCCCCCTCACCCCCGAGGAAATCTCTGCTGCGGTGGCGATTATTCGCCAAGCAAAGTCCCTCGAGTCGAGCTTTCGGTTTGCCACAGTTACGCTAAATGAACCCGCAAAAGCGACGGTTCTAAGCTTTCAACCGGGAGATGAGATTGAGCGAGAAGCGTTTGTCATCTTGCTGGATAATGCCACAGCAAAAACCTATGAGGCGGTTGTTTCTCTCAAAAGCAGCACCCTAAAATCCTGGCAGCATATCCCCGGCGTACAGCCGCCAATTATGCTGGATGAGTTTGTGGAATGCGAAGCGGCGGTTAAGGCCAGTCAAGAATTTAGGGATGCGATCGCAAAACGGGGTATCACCGACCCAGACCTGGTCATGGTAGACCCCTGGTCCGCCGGTTACTATGGTATTGCCGAAGAAGATGGTGTGCGACTCTCCAGGGCCCTGTGCTGGGTCAAAGCCAACCCCACAGACAACGGCTACGCCCGCCCCATCGAGGGCGTTATTCCAGTGGTGGACCTGAACAAAATGGAAGTCATCCGCGTGGAAGACTATGGCGTAGTACCTCTGCCCCCCAAGGATGGTAACTACACCCCCGAGTACGTTAAAAATTACCGACAAGATCTAAAACCTCTAGAGATTGTGCAGCCAGAAGGCCCCAGCTTTGACGTTAACGGCCATGAAATCTCCTGGCAAAAGTGGAAAATCCGCATTGGCTTTACACCACGGGAAGGGTTGGTCCTCTACACCGTCACCTACACCGATAACGGCGAAGAACGCCCCATCTTTTATCGGGCATCCCTGGCGGAGATGACAGTACCCTACGGCGATACCAAACCTTACCACTACCGTAAAAATGCCTTTGACGTTGGGGAATACGGCATTGGCTCCCTGGCCAATTCTCTTAAGCTAGGCTGCGACTGTCTGGGCGAAATTTACTACTTTGATGCCTTTATTACCGACTCTCGCGGCGATGTGGCCCAGATTGAAAATGCTGTCTGTCTCCATGAAGAAGATTTTGGCATTCTCTGGAAACATATGGACTGGCGGACAGAACAGACTGAAGTCAGACGTTCTCGCCGGTTGGTTATCTCCTTTATCGCCACCGTGGGCAACTACGAATATGGCTTCTACTGGTACTTCTATCAGGACGGCACCATCCAGTACGAAGTTAAGCTTACAGGGATGGTCAGTACCGCCGCCGTCATGCCCGACGAGATGCCCAAGTATGGCACCCTAATTGCCCCCCAGCTCAACGCCCCCATCCACCAGCATATTTTTAACGTGCGGATGGACATGTCGGTGGATGGGGCCAACAACTCGGTCTATGAAGTGGACATTGTGCCCGAAGAAGATGAGCACAATCCCTACGGCAATGCCTTTTATGCCGAGTCTACGCTGCTGCCAACCGAACAAGCTGCCCAGCGGGTCATTGACCCCATGAAGGGCCGCTATTGGAAGATTGTCAACCCGTCAAAGACCAACGCCATGGGCTACCCAACCGCCTATAAGCTCATGCCGGGAGAGAATACCCTACCCCTGGCTCGCCCGGATGCCAGCGTCATTCGTCGCGCCACCTACATGACCAAACATTTATGGGTAACCCCCTACCGCCCTGATGAAAAGTTTCCAGCCGGAGACTACCCCAACCAGCATCCCGGTGGGGTGGGGCTACCGGAATGGACCCAGGCAGATCGCTCTGTGGAAGATACCGATGTGGTGGTGTGGTACACCTTTGCCCACAGCCATTCTCCCCGAGCAGAAGACTGGCCGGTGATGCCGGTGGGGACCATTGGGTTTATGCTTAAGCCGCTAAATTTCTTTGATGAGAATCCGGCAAACGACGTGCCACCGTCACCCAAGAATCACGGCAGTAAGCAGACCTGTTGTGGGTAAGGGTAATGACCGCTAACGTCTTGTCTACGCACACAGACATTCCATCCCCTTTAGGAACCATTGTCGCTGAGTACCGCATCGCCCCCGGCACGGCCATCGCATACTCTGTTACCCAGGGACAATATATTCAAATCATCGATGTAGCCGGAGCTCAATGCTCTGACTTTCTGGCATTTAACGCCAATGACTATGGCCAAGAAATTGACAGCACCGTCACCCGCACCCTTAACGGAGTGACTAATCCCCAGGCCGGACTACATAGCAAATATTTTTCCCCATCTATGCAGCCCCTGGTGGAAGTCATTCAAGACACCTGTGGTCGCCATGACAGCTTTCTCTTGGCTTGCACCCCCCGCTATTATGAGGACGCGGGGTATCCTGGGCACCCCAGCTGTAGCGACAATTTTAATCACGTGCTGGCTCCCCATGGGATGGCTGGCCGATCGGGCTGGCCCGCCATTAACTTTTTCTACAACACCCAGGTGGACTGCCACGGTCATATCCTTTCCGAAGAATCTTGGTCCCGTAGCGGGGACTATGTGTTGCTCAGGGCTCACCAAGACCTGCTGTGTGCTAGCTCCGCCTGCCCTGACGACATTGATCCGGCCAATGGCTGGCAGCCTACACCCATTCACATTCGTGTTTATGGGGCCAATCAGTTGGCTCACCCAGCATTCTCCCGTGCCATGGGTCGACGGGTGGCGGCGGATTTTCCGTTACGGCTGACCCAGGACAGTGCTTTTACACCCTGTATTCGGCCCCTGACCGATAACCTGATTGAGTACAACGGCTTTTGGGTACCCAACAGTTTTGCCCACCAGGGTGATCAGGCAGAATATTGGGCATTGCGGCGGCGGGCGGCGCTGATGGATCTCTCCGCCCTCAGAAAGTTTGAGGTCACCGGCCCTGATGCCTTTGCCCTATTACAATATGCTTTTTCCCGTAACTTAGAGAAAATCACATCGGGGCGCTCGGGCTATGGCTGCTTGCTCAACCCTCACGGCGGCATTGTTGACGATGGTATTGTGTTTTGTTTTGGCCCCACCCACTACCGCTATGTGGGTAACTGCGACACCGATGGCGACTGGCTACAGCGCATTGCCCAGCGTCAGGGGTGGTCCGTAGACATTGAAGCGGTGAGCGATCGCATCCACAATCTGGCGCTACAGGGTCCCAAATCTCGCGATATTCTCAGACCGCTAACATCGTTTGCGGACCCCACCGTTACCTTAGACACCCTGGGTTATTTTCAATTTGCGGCAGCCAGAGTCGGCGACATGCCCCTGTTGCTTTCCCGCACTGGGTATACCGGTGAGCTGGGCTATGAGCTGTTTGTTCATCCAGACAACGGAGCCCAGCTTTGGCAGCTGCTGCTCCAGTCGGGCCAGTCGGCAGGTCTGTTGCCTCTGGGAATGCAGGCACTGGAGCGGGCTCGCATCGAAGCCGGTCTGCTAGCTTCAGGCTACGAATTTGACGACTTAACCTCTCCCTATCAGACGGGTATTGGCTGGACCGTTGCCATGAAAAAACCGGACTTCATCGGCAAAACAGCCTTAGAAAAGATTCGCCAGCATCCACCGAGGGTAGCCGTTGGGTTGGTGCTAGAGGGAAATGACATAGCCGCCTACGGTCAGAATATTTACCCCCGTGGTGAACGCTGGCGAATTGGTCAAATTACCAGCGCCATTTTCTCACCGATTCTCAATCAAAGTATTGCCATGGCCCAGGTTGTGCCTGAGTATGCCGCACCGGGCACCCCGGTTGACGTGGGCCTATTAGATGGGATTAAGCGTCGAGTTGTCGCGACCGTCGGACCCTTGGCCGCCTTTGACCCCACCAAACGTCGAGTACGCATATGAAGGCAATGGCTATGGATTACCCACTTTGGGACTTGGCAGGGGTGGATGGTCTGGCAGCTGCCAGATACCTATTTGGCCCAGAGGTAGATTATTTAGCCCCATTTCAGTCCATGGAGACATTGCTACAGGAAAAGAACTGTTCGGTGTTGAGACTGTGCGATCGCAACTTTCGCATTGTCTATGCCGGGCCTCTCCAACAGCTAATAACACCGCTCAAGGCCAAGATCTGGCTCAAACAGTTTGACTGGCTGGCGCGTCTGTCTTTACCCATTAGTCTGCTGCCAGAGATCGTGTCCCAAGCCACCGTCAGACCGCCCCACCGCTTAAAAAATATTCCCAACCATCGGGCCGTACCCGCTCAGCTACAGGGTATTCCACTGCTGATCTGGCAGCACCCACACCAGGGGCAGGCTATCCTAGAACTGCACGCAGCCCGTCAAGACCTTAAAACCCTGGCCAGCAAACTCGAACAAATACGGTCTCTGTAGCCAAGAGATCGGTAAGTAAAGAGAATTGTAAAAACGGCTATCGCGGACGCTTTTCAGTAGTAATTAATACAGCTCTGTCAAGATTTGCATTGCATACTCTTGATATAACAAGTCGACCTAAGTTGTACCGATCTAGTCAATTTAGTTTATTTAGTTACTAGCGTAGTTACAAATAAGATAGTAGGTTTCTTGAACGCCTGAACGGCTTTCCTGTCAGATTTTTATGGCAAGAATAGTGTTTTTATTATCTTCTCGCTAGCTAAATAATCGTCCGGTTATTGTTGACCATCTGTTGAATCCACACTGGAGTCGAGCATGTCTCCTGAATCTCAAGAGTTTCTCGCAACGTTCGTGTCGGAGTCCTACTACTACTGGGCCTCCGTTTTTATGATCCTTATTCATGTGGGCTTTTTAGCCTATGAAGGTGGGGCTTCGCGCGCTAAAAATGTTTTGGCCACCATGGTCAAAAACCTGCTTACCCTATCTGTTGTCGGTCTTACCTTCTTCTTCTTTGGCTGGTGGGTATACAACGCCTTCCCGCTGTTCCCACTGACCGGGGGCATCGTTGGCCCCTGGACCGATTCAGCCTCAGAAGGAATTGTTGGTGAGATACTGGGTTTGGTTCAAGCCTCCTATCCCTGGTCGCCCGCCATGGGTCCCAATATTGCCGACAACCTTACCGGTGTTTTCTGGTTTGCCTTTGCCCTATTTTCCATGACCACCGCATCTATTCTTTCAGGGGCGGTAATTGAGCGTATCAAGGTGGGTGCCTATGCCATTTTAGCCGTGGTTCTAGGGTCGTTTACCTGGGTTGTTGCCGCCGCCTGGGGCTGGCATCCTTATGGTTGGTTTCTGACTAACTTTGGCTACCATGACTTTGGCTGTTCGGCAGTCCTGCACGGTGTTTCGGGTTTCTTTGCCCTGGGTGTTTTGATCAACTTAGGTCCCCGCATTGGCAAATTTGACTCCGACGGTAAACCAAACCCGATCATGCCCCACAATCTCCCCCTAACCATGGTGGGACTGATGCTGATTTTCGTAGGCTTCTATGCATTTTTAGCCGCCTGTGTCATCTTTGTTCCAGGTCAAACCGGAGAGATTACTATTTACGGTACTCCCATGACCCTGGCATCAGTCGGTGTGAATACTACATTGGCCCTATGCTCGGGTATTGTGGGCTCCTACATTGCCTCCAAGGCCGATCCGTTTTTTACCATTTCCGGTGGTCTAGCGGGGATTATCTCCGTAGGAGCGGGCTTAGATCTATATAGCCCCCCCCTGATCATCCTGATTGCCTTTATCGGTGCTTACACCATGCCCTTTGTTGGCAAAGCAGTGGAGAAAGCGGGCATTGACGATGCGGTTGGAGCCTTTGCCGTCCATGGCTACTGCGGTCTGCTCGGGGCAATGACAGTGGGCGTTATGGCCTCTGGCTACCCCCAGGGTGATGGCATTCCCCTAACCGGATTTGTGGGTCAGCTGGTGGGTACTTTTGTTTGCACAATTATCCTTGGCTTTATTCCTGGGTATGGCGTCAGCTTTGTGCTTAAGAAGCTAGGCTTACTCCGTGTTTCTCGAGAAGAGGAGATTGCCGGTCTAGATATCGCAGATTTTGGTCTCGAAGGCTATCCGGAATATCCTATTTTGCCTGAGCAAAATGGGCATACGCCAGAGCCGGTTGTCGCCGTGTCCAAAGCGAGCCCGCAGATGTAAGGAGATTCCCCTATGGCAAGTCCATTTTCTACCCTAGAAGAATTTAATGCCGCAATTGATGGCCCTACCGGAGGGGCGATTTATACCTTTGCCCACACCCCTGCCATTAACGGTATTGCCCTACTCGTCTCCGTTGGTCTGTTTATTTGGTTTATTGTCGCCACCTATTCGACAACCCATGAACTGCCATCGGTGGACAAATCGCTCAATCGGTTGAGCAGCTTTATTGTGATGGGTTTACTCTCCTTGGTCGCTGCTGATCAGCTTCAGCACACCCATCAGACCCGGCGTTCTGCCCAGCAGGCAACGCCGCCAACAGTGCTCGCCCAATCAAAACGGGCAGCGCCTCTGGCGTTATTAGGTATGGCCGGTATTGGTCTGCCCAATTTACGTCGGACCAAATCCCAGCGTCGAAAGCGGTCCTATCGCCATTTTGGCCCCCCTAGACGTTAGTGCGTTTCACACTCACTCCTTCAACACACTGGACAAACATTTTCAGCGCTGTTCTTCCCTTTGAAGAGCAGTGCTTTTTTTAGGAGCACGATGTCCATAACCTTAGATCTGTTTTCCTACCTGGCCCCCCTATTCAAAATCCATCAGCACAACAATCAACAGCCTGACAATCTGTGTGGTCCCTACTGGATATCGCTACTGCTAGAAGCCTATGGCCAGATAACGGTATCAGCCGTGGATGTTGCGATCGCATCGTCCACCATTCTCCCCAGCCACGGCGACCCCAGCTGCTGGCTGCCACCAAACACTAGCTCACGTCAAGGTGTTGGCTACGAGCAAATCCCCACTAGCCCTGAGCTCAGCCTCTGCGGCACCGCCATCACCGGACTCATCCAGGCCACCCACACCCTGAGCCAAGGAAAATTCTGTCTAATTCCCCTGCAAACATCCAGCTGGCAAGATGGGCTATTCACCCTATCAAAACTTTGTCATGCCTACCCTAGCTGGCAGGCCATCCCCTTATTAAATCCACACACCAGCTATCTTTGGGGGACCACCCCCTCACCCCTTACCGTTCTTTCCCACCTACAATCCAAACAAACCCCTACACCACCTACCGATTGGAATGTCGGCCATTTTAATCTGCTGATCGGAACACTTCAGCAAGGTACCCACACCCTCCACACTCTCCTCGACACTTACCCCCAATTTGGCTGGCAGGGAATGCATTTGCAGCCTTCAAGTGCTGTGAGTCAGTCGCTGCATCGTCCCCAACATAAAACCCAGGGAGGGTTAGCTTTATTTGTTAGTGCAGAATTTCGTTCTGACATAGAGCAGATAGTTACCGAGAACGGATTTAGCGTTTCTGTTTGGGATAACGGATCTCCGGTGGATATGCTTGAGAAATCTACTCTAAAGACTCTTTCAGGAGGGGAGGGGCACTGACTTTTTGCCTAAAGGGGTTGGTTAATGGCGAAAACCGCTGCTTGGGGTCCCTCCGAGTTCCCCAAACCCCCTGGGCAGGGCCAGTACGCTGCCCTACAACCCAGCGTACTGGGTTATCTCAAATTGTATGGGGTAAGGGGGTACGGCTAGGTCGATTATTATTTTGAGCTTGGTGTTTCGAAACTCGAAGCTTGTTAAAAAGTTGGTCCATGGTTTGACCGTGACTATTTTTTCTAATAGGTCAGGGGACAACCCCTCTTTTTAGAATTTTGTCGCAGCGCGCAAAATTCTAAACCACCTCGCCAACCTCCAAATACGCAATCAGGGATACCATTTATATTTTTCCGAGGGTTCTAGGGCGGCGGCCCGCCCTAGCCATGGGGGTTTGGGGAACTCGGAGGGACCCCAAGCAACCCACTTCGCCCCACCCCAGCTCCCTCACAACACTCAAAATCAAACATCAATTCTGTCCCCTCATATACAGCACCCCATTCTCTTCTTCGACAAATTAGAAAGCAAAACCCAATCAACCTTCCCCTTCATGCCCCCCACCATTCCAAGTTCTGAAGCAATCTCTACCTGGGTCAAAACCCTCCAAGAACAAGGCACCCAATACGTCCGCTTCGAACTCCCTGACCTCCACGGCGTCTCCCGTCTCAAGGTCATCCCCATCACCAAAGTCGAAAGCTATGCCCGCAAAGGCCTCAACTTCTACGGTGGCACCCTGGCCCTAGATACCGCATCCTCTGTTGTTCCCAGTTCTGGTTACCACGAGGAGCAAAAATACCGCGATATGACATTGTTTCCTGACATTGAAAGCTGTACGCCAGTGCCCTGGTTAGACAGCACCGTTAAAGTCGTATGCGATGCCTACTGGACCCCAACCACCCCGATCAAAGGCTCCCCACGCTACGTCCTACAGTCCTTGTTGGATCTGGCCAAACAGATGGGGTTTGACGTCATGATGGGTCATGAGTTTGAATTTTATCTTCTCGATGCCGAGACCCACAAACCCCTCTTTGACGGTCTTCATATTTTTAACCATATTCGTAATCAGTACGTTCCCGAAATCAACCAGATGCTGGACTATCTGCAGGCAGCCGGGATAGACGTCATCACCCATAACTGTGAATACGCCCCCTCTCAGTTTGAAATTAATTTTGGCCCCGGCATCGGCATCAAAGGCGCAGACAAAGCCTTTACCTTTAAAAATGCAGTCAAAGAAATCGCCCACCACCTGGGCTACCAGGCTAGCTTTATGTCAAAACCTTTTGCTGGCATGGCGGGCTGCTGCTGTCATTTTCACATTAGTCTATGGAATAGCGACTGTGAGAATGTGTTCCTCGACAAAACTGCTCCAGACGGGCTCTCGGCTGTTGCTAAATCCTTTACCCAAGGCATTCTTGCCCATGCCCCAGCCATGCTGCCCCTAATTGGCCCCACCCCCAACTGCTACCGACGGTTAAAACCCCACACCTTTGCCCCCTCCAACATTAGCTGGGGCATCGAAGATCGCACGGCCATGGTGCGGGTAAAAGCCACCCAAGATGACCAAACCCATCTTGAAATGCGCGCGGCATCCGGTCTGAGTAACCCTTACTTAAGTGCCGCGGCCACTTTAGCTGCCGGTCTGTTGGGCATTAAAGAACAGCTGATGCTCCAGCCTATGACCGCTGGCCCCAGCGAGGATGATCTAAGCCTGCAGCCGTTTCCAAAAACCCTAGACGCGGCCCTCGCCGCCCTGGCTGCCGATGGTCCCATGCAAGATTTGCTGGGCACAGAATTTTGTCAGCTGTTTGCTACCGTAAAAGCATTTGAGCTGGACAGATTTCATAACCATATTACCGATTGGGAAGTAGCCGAATATTTAGAGATTTACTAAGGGGGAGACGTCTATGCAGACAGCTATGCAGACAGCCATAAAATCACCGCTAAGTACCGAGCAAATCGAACAGTTTCACAAAGATGGGTTTCTGGTGGTCGAAAACCTGTTGGTACCAGATTTGGTGCAGCGTCTGGTGGAGAGATTTGACCCGTTATTTGCAGGAGAGTTTGAAACGGGGGTATACCCTGATGAATGGCATTGGAACCCCTACTTGGGTAAACCAGGGGCAGCGGGGCAAATGACCGGGGTGTGGAAATGCGATCGCACCCTTTTCGCCGCCATGATGTCGCCCACCATCGCTCAAATGGCCGCCACCCTCGAAGGCTGGAACGGGGCCCGGCTGCTGGCCGACGGCATTTGGCAAAAGCCCGGTGGGGCCAAAGAAACCACCCTGCACCAGGACTCTATGTACATCAACTACCACACCCCGCCCGGGGTGATCACCTGTTGGATTGCCCTTAGCCATGCCGTCGCTGGGGCCAGCACCATCGAATATGCGCGGGGCTCCCACCGCTGGCAGCTCTCCAAAGCCGTACCCGAATTTCATAATCAAAATAAAAGCTACCGCTCAGAAATGGAACAGGCTGCCCGGCAAGCTGGTGTCGATAGCCCGGAGGTGGTGCAGCTTAGTATCGCCCCCGGCAGCGGCGTATTTCACCATGGCAACACCTGGCATGGCTCGGGGCCAAACACGATGGAGGTGGTGCGCCGCAGTATGGTGTTGGCCTATGTTCCCGCCGATGCTCGGTTTAAACCCTTTGGGTCCTATGTCCCCGGCGGCTACATTGCGGGCAAATATCGTCGCCACGGCGATGACACCATGGATGAAAGTTTTTTTCCCATTACCTGGCGCGAAGACGGCTACCGGACTCCGTTTTTAGATAGTTTTCCGGCCAACAGTCTGGACAACAGTTTGGACCAGTGAACCATGAAACCCTCACCCTCAGAACCCGCTGCTCCAGGGCAAATGTTGCCCCTAGATATTACCCCCACCCAGATAGAGCTGTTCCATCAGCATGGGTATCTTATCTTTGATAATTTATTAACCCCTGACCAAGTTGCCCAAATTAGCGAACGCTTTGGCCCGCTGTTTAATACCCAGTTTGAAACCGGCATCTATCCAGATGAATGGTACGGCCGTCCGGGGTTAAGCCAGCCCAATGCTACCCAGCAAATGACTGGATTATGGCGTTGCGATCGCACCCTCGCCAGCTTTACCCTCTCCGCTAAAATCGCTCAAATCAACGCCACCCTCATGGGTTGGGGCTCAGCTCGCTATGGTTTCGACACCTGCTGGATCAAACCTCCCAATGCTCCCGCAGTCTATTTCCATCGCAACAATACCTACACCTCCTGCATTGCCCCACCCGCCACCGTTACCTGCTGGATTGCCCTCAGTGATGTTGCCCTCAAGACCGGCTCCTTAGAAATTGTTCCCGGTTCCCATTTCTGGGACTGTACCGATCAGGTGCGGTTTCTCCACGCCCCCCAAGAAGACTACCGCACCCCCCTGTGGCAGGCCGCCCAAGCAGCCGGGGTTCAATCACCACAGATTGTTCCTATTGTTCTCCCCCCCGGTAGTGCCGTATTTCTCCATGGTAATCTCTGGCGTGGGTCTGGCAAAAATCCCAGCGCCACCAAAACAAGGCGCAGTCTTGCCATCAGCTCCCTGGCAGGCCATGCCAAATTCCAACTGCCCGGCATTGGCAACGGCTATATTTTTGAGCGCTACCGCCAACAGGGGAGCCTAGACATCGCCGAAAGCTATTACCCCATACTGTGGTCTCAAACTGGCTATCGCACTCCGTTTTTAGCCGACTATTGTCAAGACGCCCTTGTCTGTCAAGATACCCTCGCCTAACCCACCATGTCATCCCACACCCTGCGCCTAGCCAGCTTTGATGTCGGCACCGACGACCTCCGCTGGTGGGCACCCGAGATTTTAGACCGCTACCCCGACGGTTTCTACGACATGCACCAGCAGCTCTTTACCGATGTCTGCCAAAAAAGCCAGCCAGCCGACCTGGGCGGTGTCGCCCTCAGCCATGTAGACCTGATCAAATTTGAGCCCCGTAAGTTTCACTATCCCACAGCCCAGGAGCTAGCCAGCCTCGACGGTATTGTGATCTCCGGTTCCGCCAGTGCCGCCTACGACCAGGACGATTGGGTCATCCAACTGAGCCAGGTGATTCGAGACTACCATCAGCAAAAAATCCGGCTGTCGGGCTTTTCCTTTGCCCCCCAGATCGTCGCCCAGGCCCTCGGCGGCAAAGTGGGAAAAAATCCCCCCGGCACCGAACTCTCCGCCGTTACCATTCAGCTAACAAAAACAGCCCAAACCTATTTCGGCACCGACCGCACCGCCTACACCATCCATGTCCATCACAATGACGGCATCCTTCAACTCCCTCCTGATGCTGTCTCCCTGGGCACCAGCGGCGTCACAGACTACCTGGGCTGGATCCTAGGCAGTCATATTCTTGTGTTCTCAGGCCATCCAGAATACTCCCGCGATCCGTGGATTTTAGAACAAATGATGCTCGTAGAAAGACGAGACCGGTTAGTGCCAGCGCAGCTCATTGACTATGGGTTAAGGGACCTGTGGAATCCTACGGACTATATTTGGCAAACGCAGCAACAGTTACGATTCTTCTTAGGGCAGTTTCGGCTTTAGGGCAATCCGCACCTCACAAGTATCTGTCCCAGACGCTATGCTGTCACAAGAATGGGGGACAACATAGCCCGGAGCCATTCAAACACCTCATCTCTACAACAGAAGAACTTTTTTCAGGAGTAAACAATGCTGCAATCTCTGCTCGATTTGCTACAGCAGCTCGACACATCTATGCTCAGCGATCTTGGTGAACTGGACTGGACCAATATCGCCACCTACGGTGCCCTAACCGTTGCCTTTGCCGGGATTATATGGACCTCATCTAAGAATTTTTTAAAATTTCTATGGCAGAAAACCGAAGGGATTATCGGGTTTGCCGTCAGCACCCTGGTTGTCGTGTCACTGTGGTACACCCTACTGCGCGTCCACGTCAGCATCTCTTTTAACCTGGATAAAGAAATTTTTGATAATCTTCTCTGGTTCTCCGCAATTTTATTTACCCCCTACTATCTGATACATTACAACTTACTCAAGGGTTTCTTGTTAGCCATTGTTAGGAGCGTAGAACTGCTGCTCGATCTGCTAGTATTTTCCTGGTTTACTGAAAAAGCAGAACAAAACAGACAAAAATGGCGTACCCGCATAAATAACGTCTACGCCACCTGGAAAAAGAGCCTGGAAGGAACTTTCCAAAAAGATCTAACGGCCGCTCCAGCGTCTCAGCTATCCTTTGAATCAAACGCTCCCACCGCATCAGACGTTTCGTCATCAGCATCGACAGCCGATGTCTCGGATACTGATAGTCAGCAGAACTTAGGAGTCTCCACGTAAGCAGCAAGCCCACGGCGCTACCCATACAAACAACTATCGGCCAATCACATGTTGAGACCAATGTTAAAACACCGCCCCACGCGTCGCACCCTCTTGCGTATGGGGCCTGTGACGTTGGTCTCCTTGGCAGCAGCCTGCAGTCGGCCATTCTCACGCAAAAATACGGCCCTGCTGCCCACGCCTGCCTGTGGGAAAGATCTAACGACGCCCCCTCAAACCGAAGGACCGTTCTACACACCAAACTCTCCACGACGAACGTCCTTACTAGAGTCAGGATTCTCTGGAACTCCGATTATTGTTACCGGTCAAGTGCTGTCGTCAGAATGCAAGCCAATTGCCGGTGCTCTAGTAGATTGTTGGCATACCAATGACCAGGGCGAGTACGACAACGGTGGCTACCAGTTTCGCGGTCATCAGTTTACAGACGCCGACGGACGCTATCGCATTGAGACGATTGTTCCAGGCATTTATCCTGGACGCACGCGCCACTTCCACATAAAAGTCCAGGCAGCCAACCAGCCGGTGCTTACAACACAGCTTTATTTCCCAGAAGAATCCGCAACAAATCAAAACGATTTTCTGTTTAACCCCGCCCTTTTGATGTCAGTTGACGATGGCAACAACATCAAAAGAGCCACCTTCAACTTTGTTCTAAAGACAGTGTGAGCGTAATTCTGTTAAGAACTAACAGAACTTAATGAACGTTGGGTGATTTTAACGATAAGCTTAAATTATTCAAGACAAAGAAACACATAAATCACGTTTATTTAACTTAACACTTACTAACCCCCTTTAGGAGAACCCCAATGTTTAATACAGACGCTTACAACCTTGAAGTTAAATCGGGCACCCGCAACCACAAGGGCTACTTTGTTCAGGACAGTGCTTACAGGCTGGTGGGCATCGACAAATCGGGTTGGGCTCTAATTTGCCAGGACAATACCACCTGCCACTACGTAGATCCTGACTCATTGCAAGAATCCTCGGCGGGCTAAGCGGATAATCAGAGCTAGCTCGAGCGCCCCTTTTCCCCACCCAACAGGCTGTAGATACTGTCTGTTGGGTGGGGAAAAACGCCCCTTGGATGGGCTTTAGACAATCGCTCTCTCTGATGGATGAGCTGTTTTCTACAGCATTGCCAATCTCTCTTTGAGCAACTTTGCCTGGGTCTCTGCTTCCACTAGCGAATCCCGCGCTTCCTGAACGACATGTTCAGGAGCCTTATCCACAAATCCTTTATTTCCCAGACGACCACTAATCGATTTCATCTCGCCTTCTACCTTGGCCAGAGACTTTTCGATCTTTTGCTTTAGGGCGTCCACATCCACCAGCCCCGTCAGCGGAATCAGCACCTGTACCGTACCACAGACGCCCGCAAACATCTGTCGGGTGTCGGCGGGTATTTCCACTGGCTCTTTGGACCCTGCAAGATCCGCCGGTGCAGTGCCATCGCCACTCAGGTTGCCAACCACCTCATCCCAAAAACCGGTTGTATTCTCCCAAAGCTGACGACGATTGTCTGCTTTGAGGATATAGCGACCGCCAAACCAGGCGGTATAGCCCACACCAATCATCTGGAAGATTCGACCCACCAGTGGCAGGGTGTTGATGCCAGAAATAACCGCAGCGGCCAACCTGAGGCTAATCCCCGTCAGGAGCAGTAACAAAACAACGGAAGCGGGCTTTTTAGCGGCGTTGTAGGCCTGCCCTGTGTAGCCTAACGGGTGTTTTAACAGGGTTTGAATGGCGTCGATGCCATCGCCCCAGTCAATTTCGGGTAGCCCGTCGGAATCGCTGGGTTCGTCTTCTTTTTTGGACGATTCCTGTTGTTCTGGTTCATCCGCTGCTTTGGTCAATGCCTTTGGGGCACTCACCAATGTGGTGCCAGCAATGGTGAGGGTTTCCACTTTAGCCGTATCTTTTAGGTAGACCTGGGTGGCTTTTAGGATACGGACCTCATTGGCATCGTCGGTTTTCAAAATTGCTTCAATTTTGGCTGAGGGTTTAATGCCAGCCGCGGCTCGCAAATTACGAATGGTGCGAATAGTGCTAATCAACAGGTCAAAGTCTTTGTCTAGTTCAGCATCGACTAGCTCAGACCTAACGACAGGATAGGGTTGCATTGCTAAGTAGCTATCGTCACCCGCTTGGGTCAGGGTGTGCCACACTTCCTCAGTAATGTGGGGTGTGAATGGATGTAGCAGTTTAAGAATGCCGTCCAAGACAAACGCTAGGGTTTGTTTTGCCACCTGTTTTGAGTCTTCATCTTTGCCGTAAAGGCGAGGTTTGACCAGCTCGATATACCAATCGCAAAAGTCTCCCCAGGTAAACTCGTACAAGGTTTTGGCAGCTTCGCCCATACCGTACTTATCCAATTCGGCCCGAGTTTGTTTCACGGCCTGATTAAACTTTGAGAGAATCCATCGGTCCGCTAGCTCTAATTTGTCAGGGTCAGGCTCACCCAAACTCTCAGGGGTGGCTCCTCCCAGATTCATCATGACAAACCGAGAGGCGTTCCACAGTTTGTTGGTAAAGTTGCGCGAGGCTTCAACCGAGGAGGATTCGTCGGTCTTACGGTTATAATCCAGGCGGATGTCTTGACCGGCTCCGGCCACCTCACGAATCAGGGTGTAGCGCAGGGCATCGGTGCCGTACTTGTTGATTAGTATTAGGGGGTCAATGCCGTTACCCTTGGTTTTCGACATTTTCTGGTTTTTCTCATCCCGCACCAGACCGTGGATGTACACGGTTTCAAAGGGCATGGTATCGGTAAAGTGCCCGGCCATCATGGTCATGCGGGCCACCCAGAAGAAAATAATGTCAAACCCGGTAACCAGCGTAGTCGTTGGATAGTAGGTTTGAAAATCTTTGGCCGTTTCATCGGGCCAACCCATGGTAGAAAACGGCCACAGTCCCGAGGAAAACCAGGTGTCTAGGACGTCGGGGTCCTGCTTTAGCTCCACACCGTCGCCAAACTGTTCTATGGCTTTGGCACGGGCCTCGTCTTCTGACTCAGCCACAAAGAACGGGGTGGAGTCGGTAATCTCACCGTTGGTTTGGCTAATGGCATACCAGGCCGGAATTTGGTGCCCCCACCAGAGCTGACGGGAGATGCACCAGTCCCGCAGGTTCACTAGCCAGTCGCGGTAAACCTTAGTCCAGCGTTCGGGGACAAACTTGGGGGACTGGTGATTGTCTAGGGCGTTTAATGCCTTGTCTGCCAGGGGACGGATTTTGACAAACCACTGGGTGGATAGCAGCGGTTCTATGGGCACCTTGCCCCGGTCGCTGTAGGGAACGCTGTGCTGATAGGGTTCGATCCGCACCAGGGCGTCTGCCTCATCCAGGGCGGTGACGACTTGCTTACGGGCTTCAAACCGGTCTAGACCTTCAAATCGGCCCGCGTTTTCGTTCATCGATCCATCTTTATTCATGATGGTGATCATGGGCAGATTGTGGCGCTCACCCATGGCAAAGTCGTTGGGGTCGTGGGCCGGTGTTACCTTGACGCAGCCGGTGCCAAATTCTTTGTCTACGTAGCTGTCGGCAATGATGGGAATCTCGCGACCCACTAAGGGCAGCGTCAAGGTCTTACCCACCATTTCCTGGTAGCGGTCATCTTCTGGGTTTACGGCTACTGCCGTATCCCCCAGCATGGTTTCTGGACGGGTGGTGGCGACTTCCACGTGGCCAGAGCCGTCGGTTAGCGGATAGCGGAAATGCCACAGACTGCCGTCTACATCTTTATTTTCGACTTCGACATCTGACACCGCTGACTGGCTGGCGGGACACCAGTTCACCATGTAGTTGCCGCGATAGATCAGCTCTTCTTGATAGAGCTTAGTAAAGGCTTTTAGGACGGCTTTTGATAGGCCGTCATCCATGGTGAACCGTTCACGGGTCCAGTCTACGGATACGCCCAGCTTGCGTAGCTGGTTGACGATGGTGCCGCCAGATTCTTCTTTCCATTGCCAGGCCCGGTTTAGGTAGTCGTCTCGGTCAATGTCTTTGCGGGTTTTGTTTTGCGATCGCAACTCCTTATCTAAAATTGCGCTCACCGCAATGCTGGCATGGTCAGTCCCCGGTAACCACAGAGCGTTACGACCGTTCATCCGCTGGTAGCGCACCAGGGTATCAATCAGTGCATTCTCAAAAGCGTGACCCATGTGGAGGCTGCCCGTAACATTGGGCGGTGGGATCACCACACAAAACGGCTCCCCACCATGGTCTGGATCTGCCTTAAACACAGCATTATCTTCCCAAGCGGTCTGCCACTTGGATTCGGTTTGGGAAGGATCGTACTGGCTCGATAGGGTGGGGACAGTGGCGGTCATTGCCTTAGGGGTTCCTTGGGCGCGGATTACTATGGACGTTGCTGAAAGACTGAAGCTTCAATTCCTTAACAGTTGCTAAGGATTGACCCATCAGCAACAGCATACTGACTAATTTAATAATGTTAGGTCATAACCGGAAAGTCTTGCAGGACTGGTACTGTATCAAAAATGAAAATGAATCTGAGAAATTAGCGGGCAGCAAGCAGTGGCAGAATTAGCAGCGGCACCGATACTCATCACCAGCTTTCGTCCCTGGAAAGCGCATCAAGGCATAAATACAAGTGATGTGCTGGTGCAACAGGTCAGTGCAAGACTGCCAAAAAATGTTATTTCGCTACGCTGGCTACCGGTCAACTTTGACCTGGCCCCAATCCAGGTCATCAGCCATATTGTGCAATATCGGCCCAAGGTTATAATTTGCTGCGGCATGGCGGAAACGCGTAAAACACTGACTGTTGAACAGTGGGGTACCGAACACGATCAGCGCCTGGCAACACCAATCGACCTTCACACCCTAATCAAACAAACGATCCATACCCGCATTAGCTACGATGCCGGCAACTTTGTGTGCAATCGCCTTTACTATCGGGTGCTGCACCATGTGGAACAGCAGCTACAACAGCAGAGAACGGCGACCCTATTTGTCCATGTGCCGTTAATGACCCAGGCAAACCAGGCGGTGATTGAGTTTGATTTCCTAAAAATTGTTGAGTATCTAAATGCAGTAGGGTGATTGTCTATCGTTGCTGAGCCAAGAAGACGAATCAATCTACTCAGACATGCAATGTGACGGGTAATGTAAGAATCAGCAGCGCCGATTGTCCTCCTATTTGCTGATTTAATAGCCATCGCTCCCCATGTTTTTTAGTTCTGTTCCCATGGCCCAGGTACCACAGCAGATTGTCCGCCCCCAGGAGGTACGACCGCTGCCGGCCCAGTTAGATACGGTGCCTGTATTTAATAGCAATAGTCCGGAGCTAGTGGGTAACCCAGGAATTTTGCTGTCTACGTTCCCACCCGACGGCATGGGACAGCCAGAGGCCCATTTGGATTTTGCCTTTGAGGGACGGTTTGATGTGTTTGCCCACCATGTATATAGAGCAGACGATCCTGACGACCTCAGGTCTATGTATGTGGCAATTTTGGTCCATAACCCTGGTGTAGAAACGGTGACGGTCAATGTACTGCATGGAGCCAGCTATCTCAGCCAGCCCGATGCGCCGTTTATATCATTGCCCAGTGCCGTGCCCTTCTCCCCGCGTAACCCAGTATTCGCCGGACCCGGTAGTCGAGTCATGGGCGATCTGATCCAAGGTCGTCGACAGGCAACGCTGCCATCACAGCTGGTGGTCCCCCCCGGTGCCAGTGCCCTCTTACTCAATGCGCCGATTCCGGTGGCTGAATTTGATCCGCCGATCAACGGCCGTTCCACCCTCATAGAGTTAGATAGCAGTGGCCCCGTTTATCTGGCCAGTTTGGCCGAGTTTGCCAACGTGGACGGTGATGACACTGAGATGGCCCCGTCCCTGGCCCAGTGGGAAAGCATAGTGGCAAATTCGGGGGTGGCGGGACCGCGCGATCGCATCCCCACCCCCATCACCGAAAACCCCACCCAGGTAATCTATGGTCGCGTCGCCGGAGTCGCCCAAGGTGCCAGCTGGACCGCTACCGTAGCCGATGATGGCAGCAGCGACCTTCTCACCATCCCGGCCTCGGGGCAAGCCGTTTCCTACGGGGTGAGTACCTTATATGTGGGTCAGCTAGGTACAGAACAAAATCAAAGTGCCCCCATGCTGGTGCGCTACGACGACACCGCCTATGAAGCCCACGGTAACTACGGGGTGGCCTACAACTTAGCATTTCCCCTATACAACCCCACCGATATCCCCCAAACCGTCACCGTTACCTTTGAAACCCCCATCAAAGAAGACAAACTCTCCACAGCGGGGCTACAGTTTTTTGAAACACCCCCCAACAGCACATTCTTCCGAGGGCCTATCCAAGTTAAATACCGTGACGACAGCGGTTTACCCCGTATTCGCAATCTCCATCTGGTACAGCTGCGGGGGCAGCAGGGTCACCCCCTAACGACCGTAACCCTGGCCCCCCAAGAAAAACGCCGAGTAGACGTGATCTTGCGCTATCCCCCCGACTCCACCCCACCCCAAGTGGTGACCATCCAAACTCAATAGGTCAGGTTGTTGCTTTAACGGTAAGTGATCCTAGTATCAAATCCGCGGATGTATTAGGACATTTGCGCGTCAGGTTAGCCGCTGAAGCTAATGAAGCTAAAGGCTTTCAGAGACACCTGTTGTATTGACTAACCTGACAGATCTACAAGGGAGATAAATTCGTTTATCAAAAGATTTTCTGTAATCAAGCAGCCGTCAAAATGACTAAAACCAGGGTTGCTGCGCCTCGGTACGATTTCCCTTGCAACCCTGCTGCTATTAAAAATTTCTTTTGTAAACGAATTTCTTTTGACAAATTAAGACGGCTCAGCCCTATGCAATATCGTCATGCTCTTATGAGCAAATGTATAGTCGAGCCAGCTTAATGTAGCTGAGCTTACAGTTTACATCAATTTAACTGGGGAACATGCTTGAACGAGTATTCCTTGCGGGTTATGCTCGTAATGGAAGACACGGGTGTATTCCACTCCATTACTCCACCAGCTACGGCTTTGTCAGATTGGTGAGGGTTTGGGCCATTTCTCATAGGCTTTGACCATAGTCTTTACTCAACCCTCTGCACGTAGGGTAGCGCGCGAGCATGTCACACCAATTTATTATTGACGAGATAGAGCAGAAAATTCAGCAGGCAAAAGAGCGCCTATTTACTGGAATCCTCGCAGTTAGGACAAATACAGGGGGTGAATGGTTTATATATTTTCTCGTTGGTCAAATTGTTTGGGCTAATGCTCGCAACCATTCAAACCGTCGCTGGCATCGACAGTTCTTTAAATACTCTTCGGAGCTAAACAAAAACACCCTTAAGGAAATTGCCCATCGAGCTCAAAACTATCAGATGGTGGCACAGCTGGTCATGCATCAGAAAGTTAGCCGAGAACATTTTTCAAAAATTGTCAGGGGCTGCATATCCGAAATTCTGTTTGATATTGTTCACAGAGCCACCCTTGAAGCCAGAACATCAACACCAAAGCTAACCTACAAAGCCAGTCCGCGCAATGGCGCTAATTTCCCGTGCATTGGGCTAAATCGTGGGCCGATTTGGGAACAGGTTCAACAAGATTGGCAAAATTGGCAGCAAGCCAACCTGGTTGACTATTGTCCAAATTTAGCTCCCACCATCGTACAGTCCGAGATTTTACAAGAGCGAACATCGCCCACTGCCTTTCAGACCCTAGAAAAACTGGCTAATGGTAAACACACCCTGAGAGACCTGGCAATAAAAACTAAACAGCCCCTCACCGCCCTGACCCAATCGCTGGTACCCCACATCCGTCGGGATTTGATCAAGCTAGTGCATGTAGAAGACCTGATACTAAAGGTGAGTTCCACCCCTCAGGTTCCATCGGTGCCAAAGCTCTCTAAGCCCCAATTTTCGCCAGCTAACATAACATCTGGATGTAGCACCTCGACAGCAACAAAACGGGGACCGATTGTGGCCTACGTTGATGATAATCCCGCCGATAGCCAAACAATGGCCACCATTTTTCAAGGGTCAGGCTATCGCTATGTCAACATTCCCGATTCTCTCCAGGCATTACCCAAGCTGCTAGAGCTTAAGCCTCAGCTGATTTTTCTCGATCTGGTAATGCCCATTGTCAATGGCTATGAGCTCTGCGCACAAATTCGACGCATCTCCGCGTTCCAAGATGTACCGGTCATCATCATGACCAACAACAACAGCATTCCCGATCGGGTACGCGCTAAAGTTGTTGGCTCAAATGGATTTCTGGGCAAACCAATCAAAGCAAAACAAGTTTTGAAAGTGGCCATAAAACATCTACAGCCCACCCCCACGACGGCTCTCCCCAGACAACCTCGTTTTCACCAGCTGTCCCCATCGGTCTGATGGGCCAACTGGACTAGTTAAACTTGCTTAATCGCCAAAAAAGCTACCAAAAAAAGCTACGTCTCTTCTTTTGCCTGTATGTTCCCAATGGCCATGCGCCCACCCCACGATGATTGCCAACCAAGTCGCTCCACAGCAGGTATCTGCCGATTTCTTGCGGGAGGCATCTGACCTCATTCAGCAAATAGACGACGAGATCTCAACCCTAGGTCAAAACTTTAACCCCCAAAAAGCTCATACCCTGATGCGGTTGACCCATACCCTCAAGGGAGCTGCTGCCATCGTAGGGTTAGATGCTATCAAAACCATCGCCCAAACCCTAGAAAATGCATTCAAGGCACTTTGTGTACCAGAAACATCCCTAACATCCGTTGTAGAAGGACTAGTCCTCGATAGTTACGCCTGTCTCAAACTGCTGCTTTCAGCCCAGCTGACCAAGGCTCCAGTTGATGAGGACAGGGTTTTGAACCAGATGACCGCCATCGTCTCACAGCTACAGGACAATTTAGGGGCTCGATTTGGTCAAGACAGCTATTTACCCTCCTCAGCGCAGCTGGGGGTAGACGTGACTCAGTCGATTTTTGAGGATGGCGTGACCGAATACTTAGATGAATTGGAAACCACTCTGACAGTCCCCGAGCCCCAGGTGCTCACAGCTCTGCTAAAGACCCAGGCAGAGGTATTTATTGGTCTGGCAGAGTCCCTGAGACTGCCAGGATTTGGTCACATTGCCCAAGCGACCCTAACCGCCCTGCAACGACACCCCAACCAGGTCGTAAAAATTGCCCAGATTGCGCTGGTTGACTACCGAGCAGCTCAAGCAGATGTGCTTCAGGGAGACCGCACCCAAGGGGGCGCGCCCAGCGCAGACCTAAAACGTTTAGGAGACAGCCATCCCCCTCATCCAGCTAGCTGGATTAGAATCCTCTGGCAGTGGCTTAATCAGCCAATTTCCCTGCCTGGTTACAAATCCCAGGCTAACGCCCCCCAGAGTAGCGAGGAGACTGTTAGCGAGACTGCCTTGACGGTGGAGATGCAACCCCTCAATACGGTGTTTCAGCACTGCTATTACGAGCTGGACCGGCTAATCAATCAGCAAAGAAAACCGGTTCTCGTAGAGTTTAAAGACAGTGAGGTGCTGATTGAGCAGACCATTGCCCCCAACCTTTATCAGGCTCTCTCTTATCTGGTTTGCCACGCCTTTATTCACGGTATTGAACCCTCCCCCATCCGTCGAAGACGAGGCAAATCAGCCGTGGGTAAAATTCAGCTGGCGGCCAGACAGGCAGGACCTTACCTGGTGATCTGTGTTTGGGACGATGGCTGTGGACCAAGCCCAGAGCCTGCTCAACAACGGATACAGCCCTACATCGACACCATGCACGGGACCAGCACCGTCGTCCATCGTGCCGGTAAAGGAACCTGCTTCACCCTTAAGATTCCCGCTTAGTCTCCAGGCTAGTCTCTGGCTATCGGACCCGGGCACCGCGATAGCGCAGCTCGGGTTTCACCAACTGACGTTTAATCACCGAGGGCAGGTCTCCCTGATGTCCCATAAGAATTAAAGCATCACCAGATATCAAAAACGTATCTTGCTTAGGGTGAATCAGCATCTCACCGGACTGACGGCGCAGGGCAACAATAATGAACGTGCCATGGCCCTGGGTTTCAATGTCTCGAATGGTGGCTCCCACAAGACCAGACTGAGATTCAACGGGTAGCTCGCTAAGCTGAATGTCGATCTCTCCCAGTAGCTGATTGAGTGCCATCCGCCCTTCTCCTTGGGCCAAAAAATCTTCAGCCGCAGGGTTGATCAACAGATTTGCCATGCGCCCGGCACTAATGGTAGCAGGCAACACCACATGATTTGCCCCAGCCAGGCGTAGTTTCTTTTCCGTTGACGGCAGCTCTCCTCGAGCTAAGATAGCAATACTGTTATTTAACTCACGCGCCGTCAGGGTAATAAACACATTGGCAGCATCATCCGGTAGAACGGTAGCCAGGGCACGGGCACGATGAATACCCACGGCCTCCAGACTGTCCTCATCGGTGGCATTCCCCAAATGCATTAGATAGCCCTGTTCTTGCCCCAGGGTCACCCGCACAGGGTCGGCATCGATCACAATAAACGGTAGTCCATCCTGTTGCAGCTGCTGTGCCAACAGCTGACCAATGCGGCCATAGCCACAGATAATCACGTGACCCTTTAAATTTGCTATGGTTTCACTCATACGTTTGAGACTCAGTGCCTGACGAATTTCACCGGCTGCCACAGACTGCACCACCCCAGAGATAATGTAAGTCACGGATAATACGCCGGCAATGATTACCAAAATGGTAAACACCTTTAAGCTATTTGACTCCAGCGGTTTGACTTCCCCATACCCAACACCAAAGATGGTAATAACCACCATATAAATAGCATCCATTAAAGCCCAACCAGCGGCAACATAGCCCACCACAGCCACAATTACAGTGGTAACAAAAAAGCCAACTCCAATAAAAATGCGCTGTAGCGACTTTTCCACGACAGTTTCAACCCATGTCAGCTATGGCAAATGTCCTGATGCATTAGGACATTTGCGTGCCAGATTAGATGTCGTATCTCAACGCTTATAGGGATATCCATCGTCCTAACTAACCTGACAGGTGCAGTAAGAGTCTATCCTAATGGGGAAACTGGCATCAGACAGTATGACAGACTGCAAATTGCCGCTTTTGAAAGCTTTTTGTTCTAAAACTACAGGGCGTTGCCAATCAGAATAAAAGGAGCCCAATGGTAGGGATGGTTGGTGGATACGGCTGCGTGGATAGGATGCCCGTCCAATGTTGTCACCTCGAATGAGGCCGTACGGGTAGCGGTTAATCGAGTGTCCACGTCCTGGTTGTAGAGTAAGCTGAGCTGAGCCTGCTGTAGGGCCTCAGCTTTGGTAAGTTCACCCGAGGCCAAAAACTCATAGAAGCGCTGCATTAGGAGGCTGGTGCTAGCATCATTGACGGCCCACAGAGACGCCATGACTGCTTTGGCTCGGTTTCCCTTTAAAAAATAGGAGCTGAGCCCGGCAATCTCACGACCGTCACTCCCCTCCTCACCATAGGCCGTTTCACAGGCAGACAGCACCACCAGATGAACATCTTCAAGTTCTGCCTGGAGCAAACTGTCAATCTCAGGTATGGGCAGCGGCTCGCCATTGCCCAACAAAATAAATGATTGTTCAGGCAGCCCTGGCTCAAATTTGCCGTGGGTAGCAATGTGCAAAATTTGATGCTGATAAACCTCTGAGCGTAGTAGTTCCTGGTCAAAGGCGTCATTTAAGAAGATTTTGCCAGCGTAGGATCCCGTGGTGTCGTCACTGCTTTCTTGCACAATGCCATCCAGCTCCAGGGGGACATTCTCTAATGCGCCAAAGGACGGGGGCACCGGGTCAGATAGCCCCACACCCAGGACACTTGCCTCAGCATGGGCAGGAGGACTATCCAGGTTGGTTTCAGTCGCGGCCAGGATGCTAGACACGGCATAGTTTTCAATCAGATACCGTTGGCCATCGTAGAGGGCGGCCATGGGAATATAGCGGGTATAGCGATCATGAACAAAAATCAGATGGTTGATTTGATTTTTGGTGAGTTCAGCTTCTAAGGGCCGAATAATCCAGTCATAAAGCTGCTGTGACTTTAGTTGTAAAGCCTGTAGGGAATTGCGATTACCCGCGCCGGACTCAATTGCCTGCCGAAACTCCGCCACCGTGCGGGCCAGGGTAGCACGATCTACATCATTAACTTCGATGCTGCCAACAATATTGTTTTTAGCCGCCCACAGCAGCCAAAGTTTGTTTTCAACCACCAGCGGATAGACGAGGACTGCGTCGTCATGGGCAGCCAGCAGCTTCAGGGCATCGTTCCCCAGGTTTTCAGGATTGACACACAGATCGTCGATTTGTTGGCACTCACTGCGATAGGCCGCTTCAATCGCTTGTGTTTGTTGTTTATAGTCTGCAATCAAAGCCGCGCGCTGTTGACTAAGCTCATTTCGGTTCTCACATCGGTTTTCCTTACAGTCTTGGATCGCTTGACCAAGGGCAATCAAACTGCCGTAGGTTTGTTGTATGTCTTGCTCAAGGGGGGTAAGGGAAATCCCCTCACTGGTCCAGGTGGCCCGGGTTTGGGCGGTAAACTCTCGCAGTTCTTCGAGCTTTAACAAGTCTAGAACCCTCTGAGCTTCGGGTATACGCCCCTGGGTCAGGAGAACATCGGCTAGCTGTCGATAGGTATCGGCAATGGATTCGGTATAGGAGGACTGCAGAGTCTGGTCAAGGGTACGAATCGTTTCTCGAATGGTTTCATAGGTATTGACCGACTGTTTGAGAAACACGCTGGCAAGTTCTGGCTGGCCCTGGTCGTTGAGTAGGTTGCCAATGGTCGCTAGGGTACTGGCTTCGCTAGGACGATTGCCCTGTTCCCGATACATTGCTAGGGCCTGTTGCAATAGCTCCAGGGCTGCGGTTGGCTGGTTGGCCGCAGCTACCAGCCCCAACCCTTTAAGGGATGAGCCCATATCTGAGGCTCTGCCAATCCGTCGCTGGATGGTTAATGCTTGGGTAAAGACATCTTGAGCTATGTCCAAATTGTTGAGGTTGTATTGGGCATAGCCTATGTTGGTCAACGTCAGGGCCTCTGCGCCGACAGCGCCAACAGTTTTGTAGATATCTAAGGCCTGCTGGTAGTAATCTAGGGCGTCAGCATAGTTTTCTTGGGTTGCGGCACTGTTGCCCAGGGTATTGTAAATGGCGGCTTGACCTGTCGCTGAGCCAATCTCTTTGAAAATCTGTAGGCCCTCCTGATATAGGGGAATTGCCTGGTCCGGTTGCCCCAATGTTTCGTAGGTTTGACCCAATGCCTGTAGCGAATAGGCAATGTCGTCAAGATCATCGAGTTCTCGAGCAATGCTGAGGGCCGTTTGTTGATCGGTTAATGCAGTGGAAAAATCACCCTGGCTGAGGTAGATATCACCGCGTATTCGCATGCTATTGGCTTCACGACTGCGCTGCCCGATGCGCTGATGAATCTCTAATGCTTGATTAGCGTAGTCGAGGGCCTCAGAATATTTGCCCTGATAGCTGACCAAATTACTAAGGTTCAACAGCTGGGTGGCCTGGGTTGGCAAAAACATGAGTTCTTGAGCTAGCTCTAGCGCCTGTTGCAGATATTGGTCGGCTTTATCATAGTCTCCTTGGGCCTGGTAGACAGTGCCAATATTGCCTAGGGTAGTCGGTTCTAGCGGCTTGAGACCAATGTCTGTGACTAGCTGTAGTGCCCTTTGGTAATAGTCGAGGGCAAGGGTATATTCTCCCTGGCTATCGTAGACGATGGCAATATTATTTAAGCTGGTGGCCATACCAGAACGGGCATCGATGGCGTCTTCGATGGCCAGTGCTGCTTGAAATGAGGCTAATGCTTGGGTGTAATTACCCTGTTCTTGGTGAATATTACCAATGTTGTTGATCAGTTGAGCTTCAGCTGCTGGATCATTGAGCTTCCTAACAATCTCCAGGGCACGATTTCTGAGATTTAGGGAGTCTTGATAACGCCCCTGTTCTGCATAGACACCACCAATATTGTTAAGGATGACGTGTTCTGAATCCCAGGTGCTTTCTATACACAGCTGACGAGCTTGTTCGGCTAGCTGTTGCACCTGACGGTCAGTGATATCAAGATCTGTGTAGGTCCATAGGAAACAACTTTTTCCCAGGTTGTCAATGGCATCTGGTGCAGTTAGCTGATGGCGTAGAGACTGGTTGGTTGTTAGGGCCTGATTATGGGCATCAAGGGCAGAGGTATAGTCTCCTTGGGTGAGGGCAATCAGTCCCATATTGTTTAAGACTGTCAGCTGTGTGTTGATGTCTTCTAACTGTTCTGCCAGTGTCTGTGCCTCTGTGTATCGTTGTAGGGCCTGGGGAAAGTCGCCCAGGTCGTCATATAGTCGGGCTAACCAAACGGTTGAACGGAGCAACAGCTGAGGAGAGTTAGTGTCTTTGGCAATTTGTTCTGATTGGATAGCAGTTTCAATGGCTTTATTGTAATGGGCCAGGCGCTGGTGCTGAACCGATATGATATTTAGCGTATTAAATTCCTGATCTTTTTTTCCGAGGCGTTGAACCACTTCTAACGCATGATTATAAGGCTCTAGGGCTGTACTATAGCTCTGTTGATCAACATAGGTATCGCCAAAACTGATCAGAACCGACCAAAGGGAGTTTAGGGCCAGATTTTGGAAGTATGTTTTGTCTTCAAGGGTTTTGATGATAAAGTCGTCGGCTAAGAACTCAGGATGGGGGAACTGCTCCAGGGGTTGTTCGCTGGTCTCTATGATCTGTTGGGCGTAGGTCTGGGCGTAGGTCAGGTATTCACGCGCTTGGGTATACTCACCATTTTTTCTAGTCTGTTCGCCTAAGGCCCAATAATTGTGAGACAAGCTTAGCAGCGTAAACAGTTCTAGCTTTGTTGCTGAGAGTTGTTGGGCTAGCTCTAGGGCTAGTTCTGAGGCATCTATGGCGTCAAGGTTTTGCCCTAGCTGTTGATGGGTTTGACCGATGCTCCATTGGAGAATGGTAAGACCTACCGTAGACGTGACGATCAGGGTCTCGTTTTGGGAGGGGAGAATGGCGTCTAGCTGTTGGGTTTGGATCTGGAGGTTGCGCTGCTGGGCGAGCAGCTGCTGCTCCAGGAGGTTTTGTGCGCCGTAGGCCTGGGCTTGCAGATCGTATACGGCACCGAGGTTGCCATAATATTCGGTTAGCTGGCCATAGAGTTCTGCTGTGAGTGACTCATCTGGAAGGGATTGGCTGAGGCTGAGGGCAGCTTGTATGGCTTGTACGGCTTCGGTCCCTGATGTAACAGCTGGCGGTATGAGGGCCTCAACTGGGGCAAAGTCTTGGGCTTCGATCAGGGCGCTGATCTGTTGGCGGTAGTCTACATTGGCTGTGTTTTGCACGTCGGCTTGCGATCGCAACCTGGCAATTTCAGCCATAACATCATCGGTTTGCTTGGGCCAGGGGGCAGCGAGGGTTTCTCCACGGGCCACAGGCCGCACAGCGATGTCAAAACCGACACTAAGTGCTGAGGCTAGGCCAACGACAATGAGACCATAACGCATTAGGATGTGTGCCCAAAGAAATATGTAAGGTAATCGTACTAGGGCGTCTCGACTTATTCAAACGTGTCTATCTTAAGAACCTATGGCTGTTTATGAAATATCAGTGAAAGGTTGTTGGCAGGCATTGCAATCACCTCTTGCAGTGCTAGCTGATTGTCCTTGGCTGCTGCTTCAACAGCTTCTAGATCACGCACTCCCCAGTCGGGGGTTTGTTCTTTGAGCCAAGTGTCAAAGGTGGCATTGCTGGGGGCGGTGTGTTCACCCTCCCGTTTGAACGGCCCGTACAGGTAAAGCACACCGTTTGTGGGGAGTATCCGACCAGCTCCTGCCATCATGGCCTCGCACGCTTTCCAGGCGGCGATATGGATCATATTGATGTTGACGATGGCATCAATGGAGCGTTTTTCATCACTTTCAAGGGGCCATGGGTCGTGACACACATCTAGCTCAATGGCGGGCAGCAGATAGCGGGCGTTGGTGACTCGCTGCCAGGCGGCAATACTTTTGAGCATAGGGGCACTAATGTCACTGGGCAGCCAGCGACGCGGGGCTAGTTTGGGGGCAAAAAAGCTGGCATGTTCTCCGGTGCCGCTGGCGATTTCTAGGATGGTGCCTGGGTTGGGTAAAACTCGCGCCAGGACTTCTAGGATGGCTTCGCGGTTACGTTCGGTGGCGGGGGCGTAGAGGCGACCGTCGTTGGGTTTGAAGTCGGGCATGGGATCGGAGTTAGTGCAGGCTGCATTAATCCTACGGTGAATGGGGTCGTCTTAGGGCGGAAGGTTTAGAGCGTACTTATTGGCTGACTTGGGTGTAGAGATGTTGGATGGTTTGATTTACTTGGTGTAGTTGGCTTAGGGCTGTTTGGAGCTGGTCTAGCTCGTGCTGGCTTTGGTATTCCTGGTTTTGTTTTTGGCTGAGTAGAGTTTCCAGGTCGCTTTTGCGGGCTTTAATGTCAGTGTCTAGGCGGCTGATGACGGACTGTTCGTAGGTGCGAAAGTATTGGACGATGGCGGAGTGGATGGGTTGCTGCTGTTCGGCGGCGATGCGGGGGAGGTGGGTGCTGAGTTCTTGACGGGCGGCGTCTACCAGGGCGCGGCGGGTTTGGTCTATTTGGAGGGCACCGATGCCAAGGCTGGCGATGCCGAGGGTGATGGGTCCGGCGATGGTGCTAATCAGACTGGACGCGAGCAGGCTGGCACCGATGGCGGCGACGAGGTTGATGAGGATACGCTGCAGGTCGATACTGGCGAGGACGGCGTTGATTTCTGGGGTGTCGGTGGGTTGGTTGAGGGCGTCGATGGCCCATTCGGCCCAGCTGGGTTGGCTGTTGTCTAAGGGGAGTGCCACCGATTGACCGCTGAGGCTGGTGAGGATTTGCTGGGTGATTTGATTGTAGGAGGTGCCGTAGTGGGCAGCTCGCTTGGAGAGGGTTTGGAAAGCGCTGCGCAGGGTGGGTTCTAGGGTGCGGCTCCAGCGGAGAAGCTGGTCGTTGAGGTAGCGTTGAAAGGCGGTTTCTAGGGATTGGTTAAACTGTTGTCGTCCGGCGGGGCTGACTAGGTCAATCAGGGAGAGATCGGGCTGGTAGGGGGCAAAGTCTTTTTCAAAGGTGTGTTCTAGATTGAGGATAAAGTCTTTGAAAGCGGTGGTGGTGGCGGTGGCGTTGCGATCGCAACTCTGCCGAATTTCCGTTTGAAACTCATCTCGAATCGTCACCAGCTGTTCAAACACAGGCGCTAGCTGCAAAATGGTTTGCTTGAGCTCAGCCCCCGTCTGGTCCAACAGCGTCTGCCGCAGCTCCACCTTTTCGGTCAGCTCCATTAGCGTCCGTTGAGACAGCGCCACCACCGGTTGAAACTCAGCCCTGGCCCGCTCATAGGTCAAAAACTGATCAAGGGTGGTTAAAAATCGAGAAAACCCTGGGTCTTGAATTGGTCTGTCAGGGGTCTTAAGGCGCTGACGCAATACCCGTAAAGCAGAGATAGGGAAGACCCGTTCTTCGTAGTTGTCACAATAGTTACTGAGGGTGCTATAAAACACCTTATGGAGCCGAGTTTCTGCCTGGGCCAGCTCATCAGGGTCGTCTGGGTCCAGCAAACTGTCTTTAATGTGGTCCCAGGCATTTAGCAAGAAAAACAGCGAAAGTCCCTTATTTTGCAGATAGTTGCTCAAGTAGCGCCGCTCGGCCAGGGTGCAAGGCTGTGTCGCTCGCAGCATAAATAAAACTGCGTGACAGCTTTGGATATAGCCCAGAGAGAGTTTATTCCGGGCTTCAGTATCATTAAGACCGGGGCTATCGACAATTTCTACACCATTTTTTAACAGGGGTAACGGATAATAAATAACGGCGTGGCTAACATGGGCAAAGGGTGAGTTGCCATCTGCCTGACGAGTTTCTGCCGGGTCGATGGTATAACGCTGGGTAAAGGTGTCAATATCTAGCTGTTGATCAGTGCCATCATTAAAGTGAACAACGACTCGCGGAGCGGGGCCATACCGCAGTACCGTAAGCAGCGCAGTACAAGGATTGACATTGCTGGGTAGAAGCGATTCTCCCAGAAGCGCGTTGAGAAACGTGCTCTTGCCCCGCTTCATATCCCCCAGGACCATAAGGCGAAAGACACCTTGGCGCAGGCTTTGGCTAGCAACGGAAAGATCGGCTAAGGGTTGGGTGAGGTCAAAGGTGTCTTGGAGGGGAGTGAGCGTATGGGTAATGGTGTCAAGCTGTGCGGTGAGGGCCTGACGGAGATTGGCAATCTGGGAAAGATGCGGTAGCAGAGACATGGGGGAAGGGTGAGCATGGCCCACCAAATGGAAAATTTCAGCTTGGCTCATGGTTGGGTTGCCAGCTGTGGAGTATGACTATTGTAAGTAATCAC
The DNA here is from genome assembly GCA_038534515.1 of Cyanobacteria bacterium J06554_1. Lineage (GTDB taxonomy): Bacteria > Cyanobacteriota > Cyanobacteriia > Phormidesmidales > Phormidesmidaceae > Leptothoe. The sequence goes on along the minus strand of JBCAWO010000009.1, from coordinate 17,667 downwards.
ATCAGGTGAAACCTAAATTTCTCCAACATCCTCGAGAATCACTTCAATTAATTTTGCCTGTATGTAAATACCATTGGCACAGAGTTTTTCTATGGAGGGTTTGATCACAGAAATAAAGCCTGACTTTTTAGCTCGTCGTAAAATGCCAAGCGTACCAATTCTTCGAATACCAAAACGTTCAGCCACTCTGCGTGCTTGAGCATCATCTAATAAGACTGTGCTTGATGGAATTGACTGGGCCAGAGCGATAGCTTCAGCTTCTCCTCTATCTACCAAAATAGATAAGGGTTCTAAAATAACAGGATCAGGTGCTTGAATCCGCAGCCATGATAGTTGGCTAACTGCCTTAGAACCTGGTAGTCCCATACCTTGTACAGTTACTTCATGCCAAACTGCTGGAGGTACTAATACTTCTTGATACAGCTGTGGTAACAAATCTAGCTGTTCAATGATGGCCAGTGAAATCAATGGGCTGCTATCAGCAACAATAGCAGCGTTAGTCATCGCTTAGTTCATCCGCAATTTGGTCATCGTCCAGATTAATCACAGGCACCTGCAAACGTCCTAGTTCAAACATAAATTGCAGTTTAGGCATTTGACAAAATACCGCAGCCTTACCCAGTGACAATCGACGCAGTTCAAATAGTTTGACTGCTAGCAAAAAAGCCAACTCTGCCTCTAAAGCCTGTGGCGATTTACCTGACGTGATTAATAAATCCTCAGAATATGGCAAAGACAGCGTAGGCATAGTAATTTATTCAGTCTTGTGCGATTGCGTATGGGTCTATTCTAATCAAAAAGATAATTGGTTCATAGGATTGGAGGACAGCCCATCGTCCCCAGATATAACGTTCTACAAAAATCCATAATTTTCAGCAGATTTTGGCAATGAATGCCATATTCATAAAAGTTGATTTTTTGTGGGTCTATGGCTTCTCCTGATAATCAGCCATCCGGTCCAGAATCGCGTTTGCTAGAAAAAGCGCTTAGTGTCTTTGTTCGTTGGGCACCGTTGGGCGGAGGCATTGGTGTGCTTGGCCATTTTCTGATTCAGCAAAATTGGGTAATGTCTGTAGCAACGTTCCCAGTCACAGTAGTGACGGGTATTTGGGCCGCTTATACTAAAAACTTTGTGGCCCGCTGTCGTGAAATCGGCAGTGAACGAGGACGCAAGGATGTTGATAAAGTTGGTCATCTGAGTAAATTGATTCGATAGAACTATACGGTGGCAGCTTTCAGACTTCGAAAGCAAATATCGCAAGCTTATAGAAGCTACCTGTTTGTGTAGTGAAACTGAAGGTCACCGCCAGCCAGAAGACATCAAAATTCCATTATTAGAAGAAGTCTTTGTCCCCTTACGACTCAGTGATAGCTTTAGCAAGAATATAGCTGGGGATGTGGTCTCATTTCAGATGGGTGGCCTTACTGAAAAAGCTCAGAAAATATTCAACAAGCAGGTAAAACAGAAACCCTTAACAATTTGGGATATTCTTGCACGCGTCCGTCAAGATCCGCGTAATCGTTCAATTGCCATTCAGGCCTGGGGTGGGTTTGGCAAAATCACTCAATAAAGAACAGCAGGCCGACTTTGTCAGAAAGTGGTATGGCTGCCAAGAGCGCTATGGACGAAGCCAGAGTAAGGCTAATGCGACAGCGGTAGCAGCAATTGTCATGAAAAGGCAGATGATTTGTTTCAGCAGATTGAGAGGCGAGAAGAATTACAGGCAATGGCAACAAATCCGCTATTGCTAAATATGATTGCCCCATTTCATCGGTTTTATCCAGGTAGCGAGCTGCCTCGTAAGCGGGCGGAGCTGTATCAAGAGATTTGCCGACTACAGCTAGGAGAGCGACCACGGGCAAGACAGATTGATATGTTGCTGTCGCCAGAGCATGGTCAGCGGGTGTTACAGTCACTGGCTCTAGAGATGACCCGACGAGAGGTGGAGATTATTGCCTATACAGAAATTTGGATAGAGGTAGGTGGCAAGCTTGACTTTGCTAATGCTGTTAAAGCAGCAAAAGAAGCCTATCAAAAACTAGGTGATGTTGTAAGTTGGCGTGGAGATGGCATAAATTTTGATGCCCCTCTACTAATTTTCAAGGCTTCTAGCGATCCGATACCTGGTACTAGGAGTATCTTTTTACTTCTCTGGGTACGGCAAACGCCTAAACATCACCTAACGCCGCAGAATTTCCGATGACAAAATATCACTCCCTTGAAACGACTCAATCGCCACACGAACATAGGCGGAGATCAGCCTAAAATTATTCGCAATTTCAAACTTAACCATCTTCTTGCTAAACAAAATAACTGCAAACAGCTCATTGGATGGCAGCATACCCCCAAAGCCAATCACTGACCTTAAGCGATAGGGAGCCACAAACTCTTTCTGAGCAGGAATATAAGGACTATTTAAGGCATCCTGAATATAAAAAACGTTAAAGGCCCGATGGGGATTTTCCGTAATCAATGCCGGGTTAGTCTCAACAACCGTGCTAATCTTCAACCCAAACTGCTGGATCAGCTGAGAGATCATTGGTGCTTTTTGCACAAAGTCTTGATCGATGAGCGGGATCGCCTGATGCCCCCTAGACTCCTGTCTAACATTCCAATGGGGCTCATCTCCAATGGTTGCCAACAGCATTAGACAGGTTGTTGCTGGTGAAATATACTGCCCCGGTACAACGGACTGTGCTTCCCCCTGGAGCCGTCTGCTCAAATCTCGAAACGGATGGGTTTTAAAAAAACGAACGAGGGCTAGCTCCGGTTGATCGGTATGCGGGTCACGAAAGTTGTTATAAAGATAACGAACAATTCGATTGGCCGTGTCTTCCATGGTCTGGGACCGATACTCCAAATTTCGAAGCGCCACCGAGCACTGGTAAAGATCAGCCTTTGTAAAGGTTTCAAGACTGTACATTAAAAACTTTGAATAAAACTTTAAATAAAACTTTGAAAGGTGTTTTGAATAGGCTACCCTTGGATTCACTCTACCAATGGTCAATTGCTGACCCGGACTATTTGTCGATGAAACAGCGATTAAACATTGTTCGGACCAGCGACGTCGTTTAGAGAGATTATAGTGTCCAGGCTAAAAATCCTGCTATCTGACTGGCCAATGTGGTGGGGTCAAAAGGCTTAGTAATCACCCCCGAGGCTCCTGCTTCGTAGAGACGACGACGATCGGCAGCCTGGGCCTTGGCGGTAAGAAAAATAATGGGCACATGGGCCGTTACCGTATTTTTCTGTAGGGCTGAGAGGGTAGCTAAACCATCCATCCCCGGCATAGCAACATCCAACAAGATGGCATCAGGAGGGGAGGCAATCGCCAACTCTAACCCTGTCTCTCCTGAATTCGCCGTTGTTATAATCCAGTCAGTATTTAAGGTCAGACCAATTTTGACAACAGTCTGAATATCAGTTTCATCATCAATTAACAAAATCTTTCGGCGATTGCTCATGGGTCGTCATGGCTAGGAGTCTTGGGCAACGTGAAACAGAACGTACTGCCTTGGCCATGGATGCTGGTCACCCAGATACGTCCATCGTGGTGTTGAACAATTTCACGACAGATCGCTAGCCCCAGACCTGTACCTCCATGTTTGCGCGTATCCGAAGCATCGACCTGTTGAAATCGTTCAAAAATAGTTTCCAGCTTATCTTCAGGGATCCCTCGCCCGTGGTCAATCACCTTAAATAGAACTTGATGGGGCTGATCGATCGCTTTAAGCAATACGGTTTCCCCCCGTGGTGAAAATTTGATCGCATTACTCAACAGATTGGTTAACGTTTGTTCCACATGGTCCGGATCTGCATAAATGTGGGTGTTCACTGGCACCACCCGTAGCGTTACCCCCTGGGTTTGGGCCATGGACATCATGGCCTGAGCCGCCTGTTGCAATACCTGGGCCACCTGACACCGCACCTTAATCATTTTGATGGTGCCCGATTCGATCCGTTCTAAATCGAGCACATCGTTAACGAGTCGGGTGAGGCGCTCGGTATTGCTGAGGGCAATTTCTAATAGCTCTTGCCCCTGGGGTTCTAACTGCCCCAACTGCCCTGTCGTCATCAGCTTTAGGGCACCGTGGATTGAGGTAAGCGGCGTGCGTAGCTCATGGCTGACCACTGAAACAAATTCATGTTTGAGCTGGTCGGCGGCTTTGCGATCGCTAATGTCCTGGGTGAGGGCAAAACAGCCCCGCACGGTGCCCTCATGCATATCGGGCTGATAGCTAACGCTTACCCAGCGGTAGGGCAAAACACTATTGGGAAACTCCACTTCAAAGGTAACCGTCTGGCCATTGAGGGCCTGGCGTAAATAGGGCTGAATGGTGTGGTAAATATCTGGGCCCAGGGCTGTCTCTAGGGACTGGCCTTTCAGGGTTTCATAGGGTACCCCCAGCCAGTCTTCATAGGCCTGATTATTAAACTGATAGCGTTCATCCGCATCGATATAGGCAATCAGCACCGGCAGTGCATTGGTGGTGGTGCGCAGCTGTTCTTCACTGCGACGAATGGCGGTCTCTGCCTGGATACGTTCAGTCACATCCTGGAGCATGACGGTGTACCACAGGCCATCCTTGGTTGTACTTTTTGAGATGGAGGCCTCGGCAGGAAAAATCTCACCATTTTTACGACGACCGCTCACCTGGCTAGGGCGCTCCCCCATGCGGCGTGACGCCACTGGAGACAGGCCAAATTGAGCAATGTGCTGTCGGTGAATCGCCTGTAGGGCCTCGGGCAGGAGCAGATCGAGGGAGCGACCCACAATTTCCGTGGCCCGGTAGCCAAAAATCCGTTCAGCGGCCTGGTTAAATAAACGGATGTTTTGCTGCTGGTCGATACAGATAATGGCTTCCCCTGCCAGGTCAAAAATGCTGGCTAGGGTCTTTTGACTGTAGTGCAGGGCAATTTCTGTTTGCTTGTGGGCGTTTAGGGTGTTGACAGTGTCCAGGACAGCCTTTGAAAAGTCTCGCTCCTGGCTCAGGGACTGTTCCGCCTGCCTTTGCTCGGTAATATCGACGGCGGTGGCATAGATCAGGGCTGGGGGTTCGGCCGTTGCCTGACCCGAGGGTGCGATCGCAGACCACGCCAGGTAGCGATAACCACCATTGATACAGCGATAGCGATTTTTAAAGCTGGTGGGGGTCCCCCTATGGGTTATCAGGTGCTCCAGGGCCTGATGGGTTATCGCCTGGTCGTCCGCATGAACCAGGTCCAGAAAAGACTGACCCACCAGAGCTGGGATGGAATATCCCAAAATCTTGGCAAACTGAACATTTAACTGATTAAAACGGCCATCTGCATCCATGATGCACAGCAGATTGGGAGTGATGGCAAAAAATAGCTCTAAGTCTTGTGGGAGCAGTGATGGATTTGATTGGTGATGCTCAAAACTAACCATAGATAAGGCCTATCACCCCAGAGTAATGACCCAATAGTAAGTCCCCAAGAATCACCCACCGGATGGACCAGGGACCGTAGCCATTTCCTAGCGGCTTAAAACATTGCTGTGCTTTGGATTGGCGCAAATATTTACATGCCTCCATCCTAGCCAGACTAGTGGGTCGAGCAGGGCGTCATGGGTCAGTTCTTTACACGGTGTTACAGAACATGGAGAAAGGTCTATTCTTTGAGAAAACTCTATTCTTCTTGCCAATCCCCATATTTTCTTCAGATTCTTAGTCTAGTGTGTAGGGGTTAGGAGGCCGTGGCCATGCAATATCTCTACAGTTTCGCAAACGTCAGTCTGACCCTCAGGGTGATGGATCGCTTGTCCCAAATGGAAGCTCTGCCATTAAAATCCCTGACGATCATCTATTTAGTTGATCGTTGGGTGATGCACCTGAGCCTGAGGAATTCTCTGGATAGTGCCGCAGAAGGCGATCTGATCGCCTTCCTCCATGAAAATGGCATGCCCCACACACCCTCTAGCCGCTTGCTCACCACCCTCAAGGCCCTGAGTCAGGGGCAAACGCCCACCCAGGTCATGAATGAACACCAGGTGGTGGTGGTCTCCCACGGTGTGCCCGATCCGACAGAACTGCATGAGTTTTGTGCCCGTTTTGTTGAAGGTTTGGGGTACTATCCGCCTAGCCTGGTGTGAGCGTTAGCTGACACAGGGGATGGCTATGTAGGCATTAGCTGACAGGGGCATGGTTGATTTGGTTGAGAATGCGTACGGCCAGCTCGGAGGCGGCCACAGATTTGTTGATAAAATCATCACCCCCAAAGCGAAAGGCCCGACCTCGGGTAGTTTCTGCTTCATGCACCGTGAGAAACACAATTGGTAAGCTGCGCCAGCGGGGATCTGCTCGCAGCAGCTGACAGATTTCAAAGCCCGTTATCCCTGGCATGGTGACATCCAGCACCAGGGCATCGGGGTCAATCGTTTCTAGGGCAGCCCAAAGTTGTTTTCCCTCGGTGAGGGGGGTAATGTCAAAATTCCACGGCGCTAGGCTCACCTGCAGCACCTGTAAAATTTGTGGATCATCATCCACGATAATAATTTTCACTGGAGTGTTACGCATCATCCCGAGGGCTTCTGCCATCAGCTGCTGGGGTGGACTGGCCCGCTCCAGCAGCTGACTGGCTCCCTGCTGTACTAGCTGTAATCGGGCCTGGGCGGGCAGCGGTGGCAGAAGCACCAAAAACGGACCGGTAAATTGCTGGGTAAATGCGGCTATATCTTCTAACAGCTGGGGTGGTAGCTGGCCGGCTGGCCAGCTAGCCGGGGCATCTGATGGAGGCTCTAATAGTGATTGTGAAAGATCAAACATCACCAGCTGGGGTTTGATTTGGTGCAGCAAGCGCTGGCCATGGATCAAGGTATTGGCCTGGCGTACCTGCAGAGACTGTTGTGTAGCCTGTAGGCTGAGCTGCTCTCTCAGCTCACCATCGGAGCCAATTAGCAATAGCAGGGGAGCCCCAGCAGTGACGGTTTCAGTGGCGTCTTCCACCGAGGTTTCGTCAACTTCATGGCGCAGCTGCTGCACCAGCTGATTAAACTGGGCAGCGGGAATATTGGTTGAGGGTAGAATTTGCAGCAGCTTTTCTAACCGTTGGGCCAGGGTGGAGCCCAGGGGAAATCCAAAGCTACCCAGGGCTCCCACTAGCTTGTGGGCGGTCATTTGACTGGTTTGAAATAGCTCTTGACCCAGATTGCCCTGTTCAATTGCGATCGCAGCCTGCTCCAACACCGCCACCCGTTCTTGCATCACCCCCTGATATTTTCTCCACGCCTGCTCCACCGCCACCGTTGTACTTGAGGGCTTAACAGATTGTTTACCAGCCGGGTCCTCGCTCACATTCAGGCGATAGCCCAAACCATAGACCGTTTTGATCAAATCCTTCGGTGCCCCCACCGCACTGAGTTTTTGCCGTAGCCCCTTAATGTGGGTTCGCACCGCATCCTCACTGGGGGAATTTTCAAATGCCCACAGGTCATCAATAATGGCATCCAGGCTATAGACCCGGCTGGGGCGACGCATGAACAACTCCAGCAGGGCAAATTCCTTGGGGGTCAGGTGTACTGGCCGATCGTTATAGGTGGTTTCGCAGGTGCTGGGGTCCAGGTTTATGCCCCCCAGCTGTAGCACCGTGGGTAGCCCCACCTGTTCACGACGCAGCAAGGCTCGAATGCGAGCGTCTAGCTCATCTAAATTAAAGGGTTTAACTACATAGTCGTCAGCCCCCGCATCCAATGCCCTCACCTTTTGGGCCGGGGTACTCGTTGCCGATAGCACCAGGATGGGTTGTTCATACCCGGCGCTGCGAAAGGCCTGGCAAAAGTCAACACCGCTACCATCGGGCAGATTGAGATCGAGTACCACCAGGTCATAGCTAAACATGTCGAGATACCCTTGGGCACTTCGACCATCGGTGGTAATGTCCACGGCATAGCGTTGATGAATCAGGTGATCGGCCAATGTACCCATCAGCACTTCATCATCGTCTACTAGCAATATGCGCATTGTTCCACGACAGGAATCCTATCGATGGGAATCTACCTACCTATGTAAGTCGAAAAAGCCGACAAACTAACGTGCTTTATATAAAAGTTATTTACCTTGAGAAAAGTAAATATAGCTTGGTGCCCATTGTTCAGATCATGGGTAATACTTGAACGCGTCAGGGCATCACGGCTATGGACACAGCAAACGGCTAAATGCATCCAGCGTTTGCTATGGCTGTGTTGGAATTTCTCTGCCAATGGCCCACAACAGCCCACCGGATTTTCTAAAATGAATATGTGAGCTAATGCCCTGATTTAAGTCTAGGGTGAGGGATACATGGGACGGCGTTCTAAAAAAACTATCTTGCCTTTAGTGCTTACTGCATCTGCCATTGGTGCTGTTGTGGGTGGCTCTACTCCAGCTTTCTCCCAAGCCCTTCCCGGTCCGGTATTGCCTGCCATCAGCGATCCGGCTACGTTGGCGAGGCTAACCGCTGATTTGTCATACCCCAATAGTTCTCAGCGCTTCTTTGAAGCTGGCAATGCCCAAATTGAGCTAGAAATTCAACGACTGCTGGACGACGATCAGCCAGAACCGACGTTGACTGTGGCACCAGACATAAAAGAACAATTTGAAGACTGATGACAGCGAGACCGCTGTTGATACTCCCCATCAATCTGTTGTGCTACGTGAGGTTGTGCCTGGTAAACAAGAGCGTCTTCTATCCAATGCTGTACCGGGGCTCTGTCACCTGAAGTATCTAAAGTTGAGCATACTCTTGTGGCCTCAGGACCTTTTGCAACAGCGTCAGTAGCTCGCGATTGGTAAATGGTTTGCCCAAGGTGCCGTCAAGGTTTAAATCTAAGGTGATCGATTGTGGATGTATCGGCGTAATTGCCCCTGTCATGGTCACAATGCTGACCTGGGGGTGTAGCCGCTGTAGAAGAGGAATCACCGTTCTCCCATCCATGTCTGGCATGACTATGTCAATTAAAATACAGCGGATCAAAGCTCGATGCTCAGCTAGCATTGCGATCGCACCTAACCCATCATTAGCAATCAGAACCTGATAGCCATAGGCTTCCAAAGATAGCTGTAGCACATTACAAATAGCCGGGTCATCATCAACCACTAAAATCACCTCCTGATTCCCTCGAAACAACTCTAGGGCAGGTACGGTAACCCTGACTGAGTGCGGATCGGCCGGGAGATAAATATGAAACTGACTGCCATGGCCCACAGCGGTTTTCAGATCAATAAAACCACCATGACTTTTGACAATATTGAGCACAGCCGCCAGACCTAACCCCGTACCCTGATTGGGTGCTTTAGTGGTAAAAAACGGATCAAAAATTTGCTTTTGAATATCTGGAGCAATACCAATTCCCCCATCCGCCACAGTGACTTTCACATGGGGGCCAGCTGTAGCCTCACCATGCATTTTTAGATACGGTTCATCAATCAACAAATTGCTAGCAGATACCCGCAGCATTCCACCGTTGGGCATAGCATCTCGAGCATTTACGCAGAGATTCATAAACACCTGATGCAGCTGGGTTTCGTTACCATTAACTAACCACAAATCACTGGGCACATCCAGGTGAATATCAATAGACTGGGGCAACGTTTGCTGCACAATTTGATTAGTTTCTTCTAGCAACTTACCAACGGACAGCACACTGCTCACACTGCTACCGGCCTGAGCAAACGAGAGAATTTGCTGAACTAGCTTGGTACCCCGCTGTGCACTACAGTTGAGGGTTTCAATTAGCCTGAGGGAGCGCTCATCAACACTGGTTAGGGTAATCGGCAATAGCTGCCCAGCCCCTAGAATCGGCGTCAAAATATTGTTGAGATCATGGGCAATTCCACTCGCTAAGGCCCCCAGGCTTTCCAACCGCTGGGCCTGCAAAAACTGAGTTTCCAGCTGCTTCTTTTCGGTAATATCGAGGTGGATCCCCAACATTCTCAAGGGTTTACCATCCTCACCGTTAAAAATACTACTTTTTACCGTAATCCAACGAATACCAATGGGATGAGAAATTCTAAATTCAGTGTTGAGCCCAATCCCCACAGTAATGGAGCGCCAAAGTTCCTGTTCAACCCGAGAGCGATCGTCACCGTGAATGGTTTTAAGCCAATTGTCATAGTGACCATCAAAATCACCGCGCGACACCCCATAGAGCGACTCTAATTCGGCACTCCATGTGACCTGATTAGATCGAATATTCCACTCAAAAATTCCGGTTTTGCTAGCTTTTTGAGCCAGCGCCAATCGTTCCTGTGTCGCTTGACGGTAGTGCACCTCTTGGCGTAGCTGTTGATTAGTCAGTTCCAACTCTCGCGTTCGTGCCTGGACCCGTTGTTCCAAGGCTTCATTAGCCAGCCGCAGTGCCTCAGCCTGTTGCTTCCGCTCAATGGCATAGCGCAGCGATCTTACCAGCACTTCATGGTTCATCTGGCGCTTGATCAAATAGTCTTGGGCACCCTGACGGACGGCTTCCACCGCAAGCTCAGGATTGTTGGTATTCGTTAACACCACAATTGGCACACTGGGCGTCTGGTCCAACAGAGTATTTAACGAACTTAGACCATCACTATCTGGCAAGGTCAGATCCAACAAAATTACATCATAATCATCAGATTGCAACTGCTGCTGCGCCTTGCCCAAACGTTCTACATGGGTGAGCTGAAACGTATCGTGCAATGTTTCTTTCAGAAACTCTCGAAGGAGTCGAGCATCGGCAGCACTATCCTCGATCAGCAACACTCGGGTATTTCTAAACCCTAATCTAGTGTCTGTAAGGGTTCGGGTAGCGTAGCAGTCTTCAGCCAAAACTCTTCAATTCCTTTGATGATCGTAAATAGCTGAGCTAAATTTCGGGATTTGGCAATGTAGCAGTTGACGTGTAAGTCATAACTGTTGAATATGTCGTCTTCATTCCGTGATGTGGTTAACACAACAACAGGAATATGTTGAAGTCTGAGATCAGCTTTGATATCTGCTAATACTTCCCTCCCATCTTTTTTAGGTAAGTTGAGATCAAGCAAGATCAAATCTGGCAATACTGCCTGTTGATATTCTCCCTCTTGGCGCAGATAGGCCATAGCTTCTACACCGTCTCTAGCGACGGCGACATCACAGGGTGTACCTGCGCTTTTGAGGGCTTCTTTAATCAGGCGAATATCGCCGCGATTATCTTCGATCAAGAAAATAACTTTGCGTCCTGCGTCCACTAGTACGATTTCGTCCTCCTACTGGCAATGTAAAGTAAAAAGCAGCTCCCTGACCCACCTCAGAATCAACCCAGATGCGCCCTCGGTGACATTCAACAATTTTTTTGCAAATAGCCAATCCCATACCCGATCCAGGGTACTCATCGCGGGTATGTAAACGCTGAAAAATCACAAAAATGCGATCGGCAAACTCAGGACCGATACCAATGCCATTATCCCGTACTGAAAACAGCCAGTCGTCTTCCTGACGTTCTACACTAATGTGAATTTCAGGAGATGCCTCAGAACGTCGAAATTTAATGGCATTACCAATCAAATTTTGGAACAGCTGCATCAGTTGCGTTCCATCTGCCACCAGCCTTGGCATCTGATCATGGGTAACAACTGCACCGGTTTCATGGATTCGCCCTTGAAGATTTCTAAGAGCTTTTTCTAAGGCTTCATCAACATCTGTCAGTGCACAGTCTATACCCTGAATATCAACCTTGGAATAAAGCAAAACGTCATCGATCAGGGTTTGCATCTGACTCACCCCAGACACGGCATAGTGAATAAATTCCTTAGCATCCTGGTCTAATTCCTCGCTGTAGCGCATTTCTAATAGCTGTACAAAATTAGCCACCTGGTTAAGGGGTTCCTGGAGGTCGTGGGATGCCACATAGGCAAACTTCTTCAATTCAGCGTTTGAGCGTTCTAAATCTTGGGCTAGCATGGCCAACTCTTCGGCCTGCCGGAGGATCACATTAACAACCGACTTGCGCAGTTCTAACGCGGCCTTCACTTCTAACGCTTTCCAGGGCAGTGATTTGTATTGTACCGTTTCTTTCCATAGGGCAAACGATTGCCGTGGCGACAGCCGTAAGCCCTCGTCAGAGTTTTCTACAGCGTAGGCATTATTAGGATCCCCACCCCAGTTGACAGTTTGAATAACTTCAGGACGGAACCAGAGCACGTAGCTGCGTTTAGAAATGGGAATCGCCAATAACCCACTGGCCACATCTTTAAATCGCTGGGCATCTGAATAGACCAGGGGCAGGGACTCTGTATAGAAAATATCATCGTCTAGATGTTTCTTTAGCCACTGGGCTAAGTAGTTAAGTTCGTCCTCTGACGGCGTACGTCCCACCAAGGTCCACTGATTGCCAAAATATACCGCTGCGCCACTGGCCCCCAGAAGCTCCAGCAAACTGGCCTGATCACCCACTAAACCCTCAACAAAATAATTTGCTTGGGACATGGCGTCGATCAGGTCAGATTGGATGTTAGCAATCCGAATCCGATGGGCATGATCGGCAACCTCCTCTCGGGTGGCAATTTCCGAAAAAATAACTCGCCCGAGAAATTCGCAAGCTTTGCGCAGTTCGTAGGGGATATATTTGGGCGTGCGATGGTGACAGGCAATCAAACCCCACAGCTTGTTATCCTTCATCAAAGAGATTGTTAAAGAGGCCCCCACTCCCATGTTATGGAGATATTCCAAATGGCAGGGATAGGCACTGCGAAGGATGGAGTGGGTGAGATCGGTAGGTTGCTGGGTAACCGGATTCTCCGCTGGATAGAGATCCACTGCAATGGCAGCAGCATTGGGAATCACCCGAATCCAGTTAGAAAGGAACATCTGACGAGCTGTTTTGGGAATGTCAGACTCGGGGTAATGTAATCCCATATAGGGCTCCATCCCGTCACATTTTTCTTCAGCCACAACTTCACCGTGACCATCGTCATCAAATCGGTAGAGCATGACTCGGTCAAAACCAGTCACCTTGCGAACTTCTTGCACAATCACCTGGCAAAATGCATATAATTCTGCCGTTGATTCCAGCTGATTGATAGACGCCCTGGCAAGATGATAAAAGCTCAAAAAGGGAATATTTTCCTGGGTTAGGGCCGGTTCTAATTCCAGAATTAACAGGCCTTCCTTGCTGCGATGAAAGATTGCATCAAATACCTGATAATCGTCTCCGTCCCGACGCACCCACACCTTAACCGGGTTAATAAAATCTAACTTCTTTTCGGTCAGCCCTACTTTAAATTGATCGACTTGAAACGGGTCTAGAATCTCATCTAGGGGCTTGCCCACCACATCCCGAGGATCTAAGCCAAATTCATCAATGGTGTTAGTACTCGTTTGCAGTACCGTTAAGTCGGCTGGATCTAGCACTAGCGCCACACCATGGGGCTGAATTTTGGTCAAGCTACTGATAGAGGGTTGTTTTAAGGCGGCCAAGCTCGAGTCTGATGGGGTCAGGTTTGTGCGAACCATACTGCGCTCCGTAGGTAGTTAGGAACATAAACGCCTAACAAACGACTGAGATGACTCTGTTCGCTTGGCGCACGCTCAATGATTGATAGCTACCATGAACAATATCTCAGGATTTCAAGAAACGCTTTGCTTGAATTGTTAAATAAATAGAAAGCCTCTGAAACGTTCTTCCAGCAACGTGTTGACTCACTAAAACAATTGTCTTTGTTGTGACAATTAAATACTTATGTGCACATAAAAAGACATTTAATCAGCTCAGGTTACGTTAGCTGATGTGTCTACTCTATGGGCAGCGTTACAATGTTAAGCCAGAAAGATTCGATCACATGCATAACGTCTTTCAGGTGAATTAGATCCTGAGGTTTTACGATGTAGCTATTGCATTGGAGTTGATAGTGTCTGACCACGCTGTTGTGATCGGTGGTAGGGCTCAGAATAATGGTGGGAATGCGACGTAGAGCTGTGTCCTCTTTGACCGTTACAAGAACAGTCTGACCGTTGCCATCAGGCAGCTGAGTATTCAAGAGAATGAGATCGGGACGAGCTGCCTGGTGATAGTTACCCTGGTGATGCAAGAAATCGAGGGCTTGGTCACTGCTAGAGACAGTAACGACTTGACAAGGGATGGGGCTATCGGCGAGCACTTGTTTGATCACCTCCAAATGCCCATGATGATCGTCAATAACTAAAACCAGCCGCTCACGCTCGCTATTTTCCATACCAGTCCCTGTTCCCAGTACATTGAAGCCCAACCTGGACTGGGCAACAAAATTACTCAGATACTAACTTCGTTTCAAGAAACATGAAAAAAATGGGGCCTCTTTGCCCATTGATTTTCACGATTTTTAATGTAAAAGACTGGAACTACAACACCCATAAGATTTTATCTGGTAGCCAAAAATGTTTTTAGCCCACAGTGGTGGCATGGCAAACCGATGAATGCATTCATCGGTTTGCCATGCCCATAGCTGCTGTCACCTATAGCTTTCAGCGATCACAAATGGCCTGAACTATGTGCGCCAAGCTATAAAACTCCACCGTTTTACTTGTGGCGGCCTACTACGTACACTCGATTCTTGTAAGGTTTACTTTTTTGTAATCTGTTTTAGTTTCTGTTCTAACAGTAGTTTGAAAAACGGCAGATCCTCTAGAAGATAGCGCTTCCAAAGACGTCTGGGTTCAGACATCAGACGGTATAGCCACTCAATCCCTAAGTCACTCCAAAATTGAGGGGCCCTGGGTTTGTTACCAGCTTCAAAATCTAAGGCTGCCCCCACGGCCATAAAGATGTTCACCCCCGGTATTTGGCTGCGATATTTAGCGATCCATAGCTCCTGCTTAGGCGCACCCACTCCTACGGCTAAAACCGTAGCCCCAGAGGCGTTAATAATGTCAACAATTGTTTGACATTCGGTCTCATCTTTTTCAAACCCAAAGGAGGGAGAATGGGCGGCAATAACAATGTCTCGTCCGATGTTGGCATTAATATTAATTTGGGCTTGTTTGGCCACACCTTCTGCTCCACCTAACAAGAAGATAGTGATGTCCGGGTTGTTTTTGTGATAGTTACAAAATAGCGGCAGTAGGTCAGAGCCTGAAATTTTGGCCTTGAGGGGTTTACCCAACAACTTTGATGCATACATCAAAATCTGACTGTCACATACCTTATAGTCAGCCTGACGGTAGGCCGCTTGAAATTCAGCGTCCTTCTGCAATTTCATTAGGTGATCCACATTGGGTGTAAAAATCACGCCTTTAGTAAGTTCTGATAAAAACTGACGCTGAGAGATATTGTCAATCTCCACACCTAAAATTTCTACCTGTTCTCGCAGCCTGGTCCGCTGGCGCTCCAGCATGCCAGCGGCTGTGGAGGTTAAAACGGCAACGCGAAACAGACGCTTATATTCAGACGGGCTTGAATTATTTAAAACCTGCTGACTCATGGGAGATTTGGGAAGTGGTCTGACTAGAATGTTCCCCGGTCACAGACAAATGTCACTGAACAGGTCGAACCGATGTGCTGCGAAAGCAATATCAGTGTTGATGGCTCAATAGCTGTGACTATATGGGTTAAGTGTCAGAACGTCTTTGCAAGTGGTCTCTAGAAGCGTGATGATATAGGCATAACTGCTTCTGAGCGGTGCTCTATGTGATGCGGTTACCGACCAAGCCGATGGTCAAGCCATGCTGGAAACGCTGGAACGGGGCAACCTGTTT
Organism: Cyanobacteria bacterium J06554_1; assembly: GCA_038534515.1. Taxonomy (GTDB): domain Bacteria; phylum Cyanobacteriota; class Cyanobacteriia; order Phormidesmidales; family Phormidesmidaceae; genus Leptothoe. The sequence goes on along the minus strand of JBCAWO010000009.1, from coordinate 1,988 downwards.
ATCATTCCGCTGGATAATAAGCGCCAGTGGTACCGCTACCACCATTTGTTTGCCGATGTGCTGCTGGCCCATGCCGGTACGGAGTCGCCAGAACGCTTGCCCATTCTGCACGGACAGGCCAGTAAATGGTACGAGCAGCATGAGTTGTTCTCTGAGGCCATTCGTCATGCCCTGGCCGCTAAAGACTTTGAACATGCGGCAGGTTTGATTGAACAGGTGTGGCCCGCCATGCGCAATCGCCAGCAGGATGCGACGGTGCTGGGCTGGCTCAAGGTGCTACCTGATGCGCTCATGCGTGTACACCCGGTTCTCTGTGTGGCCTATGCGATCGCACTCCTGAATACTGGACAGACAGATTTAGTTGAAGACCGTTTGCAGGATGCTGAACAAGCCTTGGCGCAGACCGAGAGTTCTGTTGCGGACCAAGCCGCGTATCGCTCGCTCCCAGCGGCCATTGCCAATGCCCGTGCCTTTCATGCCCAAGCGCTGGGCGATTTTGCTAGAGCCATTGCCCATGCTGAGCAGGCTTTAGCGCTGTTACCCTCCGAGGACGATAACGAACGGGGTGTCACCGCTGCCTTCCTCGGTTTGGCTTATTGGACAAGCGGCGATGTCGCAGCGGCGTATCAATCCTTTGCTGAGGGAGTGTATTGACATTGTAAATACGATTTATTTACACTACACAATATGGATGTGTATTTTGTACTCAACGGCATTACGTTTGTCTGGAACGATGGAAAAGCACAAATTAATCCTCAAAAACACGATGGTGTAACGTTTCAGCAAGCAGCTGAGGCATTCTTTGATCCACTTCTGGTAGTTGTCGATGCGAGTCGTAATGACGAAGCACGAGACGCCATTATCGGACTAGATCGGCGTTGGAATCTCTTGTATGCCGTTTTCATTGAGCGCGAAGACGATATGATTCGCATCATTTCAGCCCGTAAAGCTACACGTAAGGAACGTGAATACTATGAAAACTGATGCATTGAAAAAGCGTTTAGACAGAAATCGTCCAATGACAACAATCACAATTCGGATGCCCGAAGATGTGATCGAAGACTTGAAACGAATTGCACCCATGCTCGGGTTTTCTGGTTATCAGCCCTTGGCTCGTGCCTACATTGGACAAGGTCTTCGTGCTGACTTAGAGCGCTTAGAGGGAGATACCGTCTCTGCCTTAATTGCCAGTCTGAAACGCCATGGTGTCAGCGATGAAGTTCTGCAAGAAGCGCTTGGCGAAGTGACTCAAAAATAGCTAAATTTGGTTTTCCTGGCTGAGTCGCCTAACACTGCGTCGGTGCGGACGGGGCCAAAGCTATTGACTAAAATCAAAAATACTGACCGCCGCACAACTCTGCCGTTGGGTATCAAGACCGGAATATGAATATTGAATTTAGAGAGTTAGGCACAGTCGAAATATCGGACTTAGTCGAACTAATGAACCACCCATTAGTTCGTAGGCACATGCCACTATCAAACGATAACTTTGGCGTTCGTGAATGTGAGTCTTTTCTGTCCACAAAGGAAGAGTTATAACTATTTCTGGTGTACGAGATAGGAGATAAAAAAAGGCGTATCCTTCTGGACAAGCAAGTACCAGAACGGAAATACACCATGACTGACGATAAAGTAATTGAGTTCAAATCACAAGAAACGCAGGAAAGCTTTACGGACGCGCTGAGTGAATTAGTCCGCCAAGGTGCCCGCCAAATCATTGCCCAGGCGGTTGAAGCGGAACTGAGTGAGTTTTTATCGAGCTATGGCGATCTCAAAGATCAGACCGGTCGCCAAGGTGTGGTTCGCAACGGGTATTTACCCCAACGGACCATCACCACTGGGGTGGGTGATGTGGAGATTCAGGTGCCGAAAGTCAGAGACCGCACCGGCAGCGGAATCAAGTTTAATTCTCTGTTGCTACCGCCCTATCACTAACGGGAATGGTCGATGTGGAACCAATACCATTGGTTGTGGTGCTGTTATTAAAC